>NZ_DATLEC010000123.1:0-4904 GCF_035525475.1 Lentzea sp.
ACCTGGGCTTTCACCCAGAATCAGCGGGCTGATTCAGACCGTCGGGACGACAGGATTTGAACCTGCGACCCCTTGACCCCCAGTCAAGTGCGCTACCAAACTGCGCCACGTCCCGGCCACACTCCCGGTTCCCCGGCGTGCAGGAAGAATCCTACAACACCGTGGACAGAGATCAAAAACGGGGGCCACCACCGGGCCGGACCTGCGGATATACGGCGGGGACCCGAAGTTCGGGTCCCCGCGTCCCTCGGCCCGACCGATCCCCCGATCCTCGACCGACACTCCCACTATGCGGGGGGCCGCCCCACAACACCACCTCCGAAAGTCGAGTCTTGTCCGTCAACCTTCGACTTACCGGGCGGTAGGACCGCGCTGACGCTGAAGCCGCCGTCTGCCCTGTACGACGTGGTCAGGGTGCCACCTGCCAGGCGGACTCGTTCGGACAGGCCGTGCAGGCCCGCGCCGCCTCTGTCGTCTGACGGTGGCAGGGCGCTTGGGCCGTTCACCACTGAGACCCGTACCGGTGAGGCTCTGTCCACCGTCACCGTCACCGCGGCGCCCGGGGCGTGTTTCGTCACGTTTGTCAGGGCTTCCTGGACCACTCGGAAGAGGGCTCGGGAGATTGCCGGTGAAAGGGCGGCGTCGCCTGTTTCCGACAGCGTCACGGAGACGCCGGCTACTCGGGCTCGGTCTACCAGTTCCTGCACTGACGGGTAGGAGGTGTCGGAGTTCAGCAAGCCCAGGGCTGCTCGCATCTCTGACAGGGATTCCTTTGCCAGGGAACGTAAGCGCAGCGCGGTTTCTCTTACGGACGGGTCGGCTGCGGTGGCGGCCAGGGCTGCTGACTCCACGGCTATCAGGGTGGCGTGGTGGCCTACCGAGTCGTGGATCTCGCGGGCTATCCGGGCTCGTTCGGCGGCTCGTGCGGAGGTTTCCTGGGCTTCCAGTTCTGCTGCTCGGGCTCGGCGGGTTTCGTACAGCGACTGGGTGAGGTCTTTGCGGGTGGTCACCAGTGCGCCGAGGGCTGTGGGGGCTGCTGCCAGGCCGAAGGCGAACGCGACGGCCAGGAGCAGGGGGCCCAGGGGGATCGACTCGGTCAGCAGGGCCGGGGCGATTGTGGCGGCTGTCAGGAGTGCTACCCAGAAGAGCTGGATCGGGATCGACTTCTCCTCGCGGCCCAGGCGGTATTGGGCCACCAGGGCCGGGGCCCAGCCCAGGCCTCCTGCCACTGCCGGGACGCAGAGCAGGGTGGCCAGCCAGGGCCAGCGCAGGCCTACGGGGAGGAGCAGGGAGGCGGCTACGGCTGTCCACAGTGACCACGGGAAAGGGCGGTCCTCGGTCAGGAGGACCACGCCCGCGGTCACCAGCACGGTGAGGAGTTCGCGCAGGAGCGTCTTCACCACACACCGACCTGGTGGGCGACCAGAGCCGCCTGCACCCGGTTCTCCACTCCCAGTTTTGTCAGGACGGTGGAGACGTAGCTCTTCACCGTCGCCTCGGACAGGCAGAGTTCTCCGGCTATCGCGTGGTTCGAGCGGCCGCTGGCGACCAGTTCCAGCACTTGGCGTTCGCGTGCTGAGAGGGAGTCGAGCTGGCGGTTGGCCCGGAAACCGCGCAGGCGCGGGAGCAGGCGGGCGGTGATGCGCGGGTCCAGGACTGCTCCGCCCGCTGCCAGGTCGACCACGGCGCGGACCAGGGTTTCCGGTTCTGCGTCTTTCAGCAGGAAACCCTGGGCGCCGAGGTCCAGGGCCGTTGCCACGTAGTCGTCCAGGTCGAACGTGGTCAGCACGGCGATGGCGGGCGGGGTGGCCCACGTTCTCAGGCGGCGGACTGCCTCCAGGCCGTCCACGCCGGGCATCTGCACGTCCACCAGGGCGACGTCGGGGAGGTGGGCCAGGGCCACTTCCACGAGTTCGGCGCCGTCGGACGCCTCGCCGACCACCTCCACCCGCCCGTCGGCTTCCAGGAGGACCTTGAGGCCCCGCCGCAGCAGGGCCTCGTCGTCGGCTAGCACCACGCGTACGGCCACCAACCCAACCAACCGCACGCACTGCCAAAGGGCAAATAGGTCACCCAGGTGGTCCTGGGGAACTACTTCTTGCCGGCGCCGGCCTTCTTCTTCTCGCGCACGCGCACGGAGATGCGGACCGGGCTGCCCTCGAAGCCGAACTCCTCGCGCAGCCTGCGCTCGATGAAGCGGCGGTAGCCCGCCTCGAGGAAACCGGTCGTGAACAGCACGAACGTCGGCGGGCGGGTCGAGGCCTGGGTCGCGAACAGCACCTTGGGCTGCTTGCCGCTGCGGACGGGCGGCGGGGTCGCGGAGATCAGCTCCGTCAGCCACTGGTTCAGGCGGCCGGTCGGGACTCGGGTGTCCCACGAGTTCAGCGCCGTGCGCAGGGCCGGGGCGAGCTTGTGGACCGAGCGGCCGGTCAGGGCCGAGATGTTGACCTTGTCGGCCCACGGCACGCGCACCAGGCCGCGTTCGAGCTCGCGGACCATCTCGTTGCGGCGGTCCTCGTCGACGAGGTCCCACTTGTTGAACGCCAGCACGCACGCGCGGCCCGACTCGACCACCATCGTCAGCACGCGGAGGTCCTGTTCGGACAACGGCTCGTGGGCGTCCAGCAGCACGATCGCGACCTCGGCGGTCTCGATCGCGGACTTGGTGCGCAGCGAGGCGTAGTACTCGGCGCCGCTCTCGAACTTCACGCGCTTGCGCAGGCCGGCGGTGTCGACGAAGCGCCAGACCTCGCCGTCGAGCTCCACGAGCGAGTCGACCGGGTCGACCGTGGTGCCCGCGACCGAGTCGACGACCGCGCGGTTCTCGCCGGTCAGGCGGTTCAGCAGCGACGACTTGCCCACGTTCGGCTTGCCGACGAGCGCGACGCGGCGCGGGCCGCCGTTGCCGGCGCCGAAGTCGTCGCGCGGGGTCTCCGGCAGCTTCGCGAGGATCACGTCGAGCAGGTCGCCGGAGCCTCGGCCGTGCAGGCCGGAGACCGGGACCGGCTCGCCGAGGCCCAGCGACCACAGCGACGCGACGTCCGCCGTCAGGCGGTCGTCGTCCACCTTGGACGCGCAGAGGATCACCGGCTTCTTGGAGCGGCGCAGGACCTTCGCGACGGCCTCCTCGGTCGTCGTCGCGCCCACTGAGGCGTCCACGACCAGGAGGATCACGTCGGCGGTCGCCATCGCGAGCTCGGCCTGCGCGGCCACGGAGGCCTGCAGGCCCTGCGCGTCCGGCTCCCAGCCGCCCGTGTCGACCACGGTGAACTTGCGGCCGTTCCACAGCGCGTCGTACGCCACGCGGTCACGCGTCACGCCCGGTACGTCCTGCACCACGGCCTCTCGGCGGCCGATGATGCGGTTGACCAGCGTGGACTTGCCGACGTTCGGTCGTCCGACCACCGCGAGCACGGGCTGCGGGGGTGCGCCTTCCTCGCCGTCGGAGGAGTCGAGGCCGTCGAAGGCTGACCAGTCGGCCTCGTCCTCCCAGGTGCCGTCCAGGTCCGTCATCGTCTTCCCTCACTCTTGCGATGTCCATCCAGTTCGGCGACCAGTGTCGCCAGGCGGTCGCGCACCTGCTCGGTGGCAACGCCCAGGGCGGCTCGTCCCTTCCCCGCGGGGAGGTGGAACGGCTCACCGATCAGCACGTCGACCTCGGGCCGGAAGCCCTTGGCCTGGTAGGTCCCGCGGCAGGCGACCGGCAGCACCATCGCGTCCGACGTCTTGGCCAGCCACGCCGCGCCGTTCTGCGCGTTCGCCACGTCGCCCTCTCCACGGGTGCCCTCGGGGAACACCCCGATCACCCCACCGGCCTTGAGCACGGACAACGCGCTGGTCAGCGCCGTGCGGTCGGCCTCACCGCGCTTGACGGGGATCTGACCGATCTTGCCCAGGAGGTAGCCGGCGACGCCTTGGAACATCTCCTGCTTGATCAGGAACGTCACGCGCCGGGGCAGCACACCGAACAGGATCGGTCCGTCAGCCATCGAGCTGTGGTTGGCGACGACGACCACGCCGCCGTTCAAGGGTACGCGGTCGCGGCCGTGGACCCGAATCCGGAACTGCCAGGCGTACGGCACTCGCGCGATCCACCTGCCGAGGTCGGTCATCCACGGCAGGCTCCCGGCGGGAAGGGTCACCCCGTCACCCGCAGCCCGCGGCGCTCGACGAGGTCCAGCAACGCGTCCACGGTGCCCGCGAGGTCGAGCTCGGTGGTGTCGACCTCGACCGCGTCGTCGGCCGCCTTCAACGGCGACACCGCGCGCGACGAGTCGTAGTTGTCGCGGCGCCGCACGTCGGCCAGCACGGCGTCCACAGTGGACTTGCGGCCGGCGGCGTTGTCCTGCTTGGTCCTGCGCGCGGCCCGCGCGTCCGCCGACGCCGTCAGGTAGACCTTCAACGGGGCGTCGGGCGACACGACGGTGCCGATGTCGCGTCCTTCGACGACGATCCCGCCCACGTGGTCCAGCGCGTCCGCGATGATCGCGCGCTGCTGGGCCACGAGCAGCTCCCGCACGTGCCCGGCGGCGGACACCGGCGAGACCGCCAGCGTCACCTCGGGCCCGCGGATCTCGGCAGAGACGTCGTCGCCGTCCAGGGTGATGCCCGGCCTCGCGGGGTCGGTGCCGACGACGAGCACGGCGTTGCCCGCGACCTCGGCGACCTTGACCTCGTCGGCGGGGTCGACGCCGGCGCGCAGCACGGCCACCGTGATCGCCCGGTACATCGAGCCGGTGTCGAGGTAGCGCGCGCCCAGCGCCATCGCGAGGCGCTTCGCGACGGTGGACTTCCCGGTGCCGGACGGTCCGTCGAGTGCCACCACGCCGCGCAACTGCCCCTGGCCCACCACAGCTCCCTCCGAGACGCCCACGGTGCTCATTGTGCCTGGTGCGGACGCTCAC
>NZ_DATLEC010000128.1:0-22972 GCF_035525475.1 Lentzea sp.
ATGAACGGAGAACCGCCACATGGGCGACTACGCCAAGGCGCTGGGGGCCAAGCTCCGCGCTATCCGCCAGCAGCAGGGTCTGTCCCTGCACGGCGTCGAGCAGAAGTCCGGCGGTCGCTGGAAGGCCGTGGTCGTCGGCTCGTACGAGCGCGGTGACCGCGCGGTGACCGTGCAGAAGCTGGCCGAGCTGGCCGACTTCTACGGGGTTCCCGTCGCCGAGCTCCTGCCGGAGGGCCGCGTGCCCTCGGGCGCCGAGCCGGCCACCAAGATCGTGATCAACCTCGAACGGCTGCAGCAGCTGCCGGTCGAGAAGGTCGGGCCGCTGGCCCGCTACGCCGCGACCATCCAGTCGCAGCGCGGTGACTACAACGGCAAGGTGCTCTCCATCCGCACCGAGGACCTGCGTTCGCTCGCGATCATCTACGACATGACGCCGGGCGAGCTCACCGAGCAGCTCATCGACTGGGGTGTGCTGCCCCCCGAGGCGCGACCCGCGAAGGAAGACTGAGCTTCCGCGCTTTCTCCTGGAGCAGTGGCTCCCCCGACGTCCTGTCAGTCGCCCTGAGGACGTCGGGGGAGCCATTGCCGCTTTCCCGTCACAACCGCGCCGCGTCTCACCCGGTGAGCGCGAACTCCGCGGGTTGCGGCACGACGCGCCGGACGTGCTCCCGGTCCGTGATCGCGTGGATCGCCGCGATCTTCCGCTCGCGCACCGTGAACGACACCAGCGCCACCGGCTTGTCGTCGACCACCGACATCAGCCCCGCCTCGCCGCCGACCACCGCCGGCACCGTCCACGGCCCCTGCAGCAGCCTCGCCTTGGGCGCGACCATGCCCGCGCCGCGCAGCCAGACGTCCTCGGACCGCAGCGTCACGTCGGCGTCCAGCACGTCGGCCCCCGCCACGAACGCGTCCACGACGTCGCGCTGACCGTCGAGATCCACATCGGACACCGGCCGGCCCTCCACCCGCTGACGCGCCCGCGCCTCGACCTGCAGCGCGCCCAGCGGTGTCCTGCCGATCAGCGGCGCGACCTGCTCGAACGGTTCCTCGAACATGTCGTGCAGCACGTAGGCCACGCGTTCGTCCGGCGTCAGGGCGTCGAGCGCGGTCAGCACGCCCAGGCCCACCTCGTCGTTCGGGCCGGAGCTCACCACCGGGTCCGGCATCTCGAAGCCGCGCCGGGCCCGCACGCGCAGCATCGTGAGGCTGACCCGTGCGACCACGGTGCTCAGCCAGCCCGGTTCGCCGGTCTTCTCGATCTTGCGGCGTGCCTCGCGCACGGCGTCCGCGGCCTCGGTGAAACGGCCGAGCATGCGGTAGGCGAGCTGGTTCTCCTGATCCACGTGGTGGTCCCCCTCCGTCCGAGCGCCTACTTGGTACAGACACTCGGCGGCCCGGAGTCGTGACCAGCGACCGCAGTGGTGATGCTCACGGAATAAGCGCGGCCAGCTGCTCCCTGTCCTGGATCACGTGGATCGCGGCGATCCGTCCATCCCGGACGGTGAACGACATCGCCGAGAACAGCACGCCATCGACCCGGCTCACGAAGCCCGCCTCTCCCCCGATGACCGCGAAACGCACCTCCGCCGTCGACGCGAACCTGCGGAACAGGTTGGCGCGCCCGGCGACGGCCCGGCCTCCGATGACCTCGAGCGCACCCGCGCGCAGCACGACGTCGGGGTGCAGCACCGACACCAGCCCCTCCAGGTCGCCTTCCTGGGAGGCCTTGAGGAACGCCCGCACCACCTCCCGCTGCTTCGGCAGGTCGACGTTCGGCGCCGGTCGGTCCTGCACGCGTTTGCGCGCACGGGACGCGAGCTGCCGGGCCGCGGCGGGCGTCTTGTCGATCAACGGCGCGATGTCGTCGAACGGCACCGCGAACATGTCGTGCAGCACGAACGCGAGCCGTTCGTCGGGCTTCAGCGTGTCGAGCACGATCAGCATCGCGAGCCCGACCTCGTCGGACGCGACGGCCCGCTGCTCGGGCTCCTCGGCGGTGTCGATCACCGGGTCCGGCATCTCGAAGGCGTGCTCACGCCGGTCGCGCAGCATGTTCAGGCACACGCGGGCGACGACGGTGGTCAGCCACGCCGCCGGGTTCTCGACCTCGCTCGTGTCGGCGCGGTCGGTGCGCAGCCAGGCCTCCTGCAGCGCGTCGTCCGCCTCGGCGAACGACCCGAGCATGCGGTGGGCGACGGCGCGCAACCGCGTGCGCTCCTGTTCGAACTGCGCGATCAAAGCTTCCCCCTGTGACCTGACCCACACGCTGTCACGTTCTCCGGCGCCGCCGGGTCGACCGGGCAACGACTCAACCAGGAGGGTAATCATGAGGATCATCGTCACGGGCGGCACCGGAACACTCGGCAAGCACGTCGTCGCGCTGCTGCGCGAGACCGGCGCCGAGGTCACGACCCTGAGCAGGCACGGCGACATCGCGTGCGACCTGCTGGCCGGCGACGTCCCGCGGATCGACGCCGACGTCGTCGTGCACCTCGCCGGTGGCCAGAAGGGCGACGACGTGGCGACCAGGAACCTGCTCGCGGCCTGCGGGGACGTCCGGCACCTCGTGTTCGTCTCGGTGATCGGCGCCGACACCGTCCCGCTGGCGTGGCTGCGGACCAAGCTCGCCTGTGAGGAGGCGATCGCCGCGTCGGGCATCCCGTTCACGGTCCTGCGCGCGGCCCAGTTCCACGACCTGACGCTGACGGTGGTCCGGGGTCTCGCGAAGCTCCCGGTCGTGCCGGTGCCGGGGATGCGGCTGCAGCCGGTCGACGTCCGCGACGTGGCGCTCAGGCTGGTCGAGCTGGCTCTCGGTCAGCCCGCCGGGCGCGTCGCGGACCTCGCGGGGCCTGCCGACTACGACATGAGGGAGCTGGTCCGGGACTACCTGACGACCACGGGCAAGCGCCGCCTCACGGTGGGGCTGCGGCTTCCGGGCAAGGCGGGGAAGGCCTACCGGGCCGGTCGCAACCTGACGCCGGACGGCGTGCGCGGCACCCGCACGTGGGAGGAGTTCCTTGCCGCCGGCCGGTAAGGTGCTGACAACGTGACCACCTCCGACGCGGGACTCCTCGCCGACTCGAACCCGCTGCCCTCCGTTCTGGACTCCCGGCTGCGCGACCACCTCACGTTCCTGATCGAGGTCGACAAGCTGAAGACGGTGCTGCGCCAGTCGCCTCTCGCCGCGGCGGACCGGCGTGAGAACGACGCGGAGCACTCGTGGCACCTCGCGCTCATGGTGATGACCCTCGCCGAGTACGCCGACGAACCGATCGACGTCGGCCACACCATGAAGCTCGTCGTCGTCCACGACCTCGTCGAGATCTACGCGGGTGACACGCCGCTCTACGACACCGAGGCGGGCGTGACCCAGCAGGAACGTGAGGAAGCGGCCGCGGACAGGCTGTTCGGGCTCCTACCGGCGGACTCGGGTCGTGAGATGCGGGCGCTGTTCGACGAGTTCGAGGCGAGGAAGACGCCGGAAGCGCGGTTCGCCAAGGCGATGGACCGGCTCCAGCCGTTGCTGCTCAACTGGATGGCCAAGGGCGGCACCTGGCGCACTCCTGGCGTCACGGCGAACGACGTGCGTACGCGCAAGGCGGTTATCGGCGATGCATCGACGCCGTTGTGGGACGCGGCTCAGCGCATCATCGACGAAGGCGAACGGCGCGGCTGGGCACGTTAAGACGTGTGCCAGCCGCCGACGAACCACCGCACGTCACCGGTTTCCGGGTCGTACCCGCGGCGTTCGATGGTGCCGATGTCGGCTCCGTAGACGTGGATGCCGATGGTCGGTTCGTCGGACTCGGCCATCACGGCGTGCACGTCGTCGTCGGTCGTGCAGCACACGGTGACCTCGCCACGCCGGAAGACCTGCTCGCCGAGCGGCGTGAGCGGGCCGGGACCGGTGGGTTTGGCGTACCGGAGCTCACGTTCGGCGCCTGAGTAGATGCCGACGACACCCCACGTCTCGTGTCCGTGCACGGGCGTGCGTTGTCCTGGGGCCCACACGACGACTGCCAACGACCAGCTGCCGTCGGGCGCGATGTGGAGCGGGTAGTTGACGTGGTGGTCGGGCGACGGGCGGGTGAGCCCGGTGGGGAGCCGGTAGCCGCTGTCCAGCAGGGACCGCACCTGGTCCGCGACGAGCTTCGTGATCTCGTGCTGGTCGTCGGTGCTGCCGACGACGGGCGTCACCTCGTCGATGAACTGCCGCAGCCCCATCACCGCACCACCCGGTAGGTCACGTGCGTGAACCCTTTGCCGGACCTGGACTCCAGCTGTTCCAGCTTCAGGCCGGGAACGCCGTCGAACAGGCGCGTGCCGGCGCCGAGCGTGACCGGCACGATGCGCAGCCGCAGCTCGTCTATCAGGCCCGCGGCCAGGTACTGGTTGACGGTCGTCGCGCCGCCGTGGATGGAGATGGCGCCGTCGCCGGGCACCCCGGTCGCGAGCTCGAACGCCGCTCCGATGCCGTCGGTGACGAAGTGGAACGTCGTGCCGCCCTCCATCGGCTGCGGGTCGCGCGGGTGGTGGGTGAGCACGAAGACAGGGCCGTGGTAGGGCGGGTTGTCGCCCCACCAGCCGTTCCACGGGCGGTCCCAGTCGCCGCGGACCGGGCCGAACATGTTGCGGCCCATGATGAACGCCCTGGTCTCGGCGAGCCGGTCCAGCTGGTGGCGCTGCTCGGCCGGGTCGTCGTACCAGGAGTGCAGCGTGCTGCCCCAGCCGTCGCCGCCGTCGTCGCCGAACGGGCGGTCCTCGGCCTGGTTGTGCCCGGCCGCGTAGCCGTCGAGGGAGATCGAGAGATCGCAGGTCACCTTGGTCATGCGTCCAGCCTGGGGCAGCCGGGACATGACGTCCAATGCCAAAAGGCCGAGGAACTCATCAACGTCGTTGATGAGTTCTGACACGAAAACGGCCGCCCCTCCCGTCCGGGAAGAGCAGCCGTCGGCGAAGAGGAACTACAGGACAGCGCGCAGCTGGTCCGCGATCACCGCGATCCGGCCGAGCACGCCGTTGACGAACCGCGGCGAGTCGTCCGTGGACAGGCCCTTGGCGAGCTCCACGGCCTCGTCGATGGCCACGGCGTCCGGAACGTCGGCCGCCCACAGCAGCTCGTACAGGCCGAGGCGCAGGATCGCGCGGTCGACCGCCGGCATGCGCTGCAGCGTCCAGCCCTCGGCGTGCTCCGAGATGAGGTCGTCGATGCGCGGGCGGTGCGCGTTGACTCCCTCGACCAGGGAGACGGTGTAGTCGTTCACCGGCGGGACGTCCGGCGAACCGACTCGTTCGGCCAGCAGCGTCACCGGGTCCGTGCCCAGCAGGTCGGCTTCGTAGAGGAAGTCGACCGCGCGCTTGCGGGCCTTGCTCCGAGCACCCATCAGGACTTGTCGCTGATCCGGCCGAGGTAGCGACCGTCGCGGGTGTCGACCTTGATCTTCTCGCCGGTCGTCACGAACAGCGGGACCTGGATCTCGGCGCCGGTCTCCAGCGTCGCGGGCTTGGTGCCGCCGGTGGAGCGGTCGCCCTGCAGGCCGGGGTCGGTGTGCTGGATCACGAGCTCGACCGAGGTCGGGAGCTCGACGAACAGCGGGACGCCCTCGTGCGTGGCGACCATCGCCTCCTGGTTCTCCAGCATGTAGTTGGCGGCGTCACCGACGGTCTCGGCCGGAACCGGGATCTGGTCGTAGGTGTCACCGTCCATGAAGATGAAGTCGGTGCCTTCCTTGTACAGGTAGGTCATGCCGCGCTTGTCCACGGTGGCGGTCTCGACCTTGGTGCCCGCGTTGAAGGTCTTGTCGACGACCTTCCCGGTCAGCACGTGCTTGAGGGTCGTGCGCACGAAGGCGCCACCCTTGCCGGGCTTGACGTGCTGGAACGCGGTGACGGTCCACAGCTGGCCGTCGAGGTTCAGCACCAGGCCGTTCTTCAGGTCGTTCGTGGTGGCCACGGTGGGATTTCTCCTGTGTAGGACGGGGATGTCAGACGACCACGAGTTCCTTCGTGGTCAGGGTGAGGAGCTCCGGCCCGCTCTCGCGGACCACGAGGGTGTCCTCGATGCGGACCCCGCCCCGCCCCGACAAGTAGACGCCGGGCTCGACGGTGACCGCCATACCGGCCGAAAGTGTACCGTCACCCGCCTTCGACAACGCCGGTGCCTCGTGGATCTCCAGGCCGACCCCGTGACCGAGGCCGTGCAGGAACTCCTTCCCGTGCCCGGCCTTCTCGATCACCTCGCGCGACGCGTGGTCGACGGCGCTGACCGCCACGCCCGGCTTCAGGGCGGCGCGCCCGGCCGCCTGCGAGCGCGCGACCAGGTCGTACAGGTCGCGCTGCCAGTCGGCGGGCTTGCCGAGGACGAGCGTGCGCGTCATGTCCGAGTGGTAGCCGTCGACGAGCGCGCCGAAGTCGAGCTTGATGAAGTCGCCCGCGTGCAGCGTCGCGTCGGTCGGCGAGTGGTGCGGCACCGCCGAGTTCGCGCCGAACGCCACGATCGACGAGAACGACGGCCCCTCCGCGCCGTGGTCGAGCATGCGGCTCTCCAGCTCGCGCGCGACCTCGCGCTCGGTCCGGCCCGCCCGCAGGCCGCCGTGCCCGATCAACGCCGCCAGCGCCCGGTCCGCCGCCGCGCACGCCATCCGCAGCGCCTCGATCTCGACCTCGTCCTTGACCAGCCGCAACGTCTCGACCAGACCGCCGGCCCTGGTGAGCTCGGCCTTCTCCGCGGCCTGCCCGAGGTTCTCCATGCCGTCGACCGTGACGTGGTGGCTCTCGAACCCGAGCCGGCCCGCGGCCCGCTTCGCGAGCGCGACGTCGCACGGCCGGTCGATGAGCCGCTCCAGGTCCGGCACCTGCCTCGCCGACTGCGTGAGGTAGCGACCGTCCGTGCAGAACACCGACGCGGCGTCGTCCCGCACGTCGATCAGCACGGCGGCGTTCGACCCGGTGAACCCGGTGAGGTACCGGACGTTCAGGAGGTTCGTGACGAGCAACGCGTCGAGGTTCGCGGCCTGGAGCTTTTGGCGCAGTGCGGTCCGGCGTGCGGCGTAGGACGACATGTCCCGCAGCGTACGGCCAGTCCTAAGCTGTCCGCATGCGTCCTTGGTTCGTCCGTGCGTTGTGGATGGGGCTGCTGCACGGGGCCGTGCAGACCGGCGTGTCCGCTGTCGCCGTCCGCAGCCCCGAGGCGAGCTCGGTCCGCCCGATCGCCGTGGCCCTGCTGGTCGCCGCGGCCGTGATCTGGGGCGCGGTCGACGCGGCGCGCGACCTGGAGGGGCGCGGCATGCAGTGGTTCATCGCCGCGCTGATCGCCGGGCCGTTCGCCGGGGCGCTGGGCGTGATCGGGTCCTCGCTGCTGGTGGACCAGACCGGGCAGGAGGCGCTGTGGGTGGCGCTGACGGGCGGGGCGGCGTTCACGGCGCTGCTGGTGCTGGCCTCTGCGGGGCTCGGGATGCTGCTGGGCGGGTTCCTGGCACAGAAGGCCAGTCCGCCGAGCTGACCGTGAGCAGGCTGATCGTGAGCAGGTAGCGCGCCGACGTGCCGAACGAGCCGGACTCCCCTGGACCAGCGGCTCGTGCTCGCCCGGCGGCAACGACGGAATCCAGGTCCGAAGCCCGCATCTCCGCACCTGCACACGCCCTCGCGCAGTCTCGTACGAGCGGCGTCCTCGCACGCTCAGGCGGCTACCAGCTCGACTTCGAAGCCGTCCTCGTTCTCCAGGAACGCGGCGTAGTGATCCGGTCCCCCCGCGTGCGGGTGGCTGTCGGCGAACATGAGCCGCCAGCCGTGGTGCCGGGCGGCCTCGGTGAGGCGGTCGACCTCGGCACGGGTGCCCGCGTGGAGGGCCAGGTGGTTCAGGCCCGCTTTCATCCGATCATGTGGACCGGTCATCGCCGGGGACTGCTCGACCACCACGTAGGTGTCGCCGCGCTTCCAGCTCACGCCGACGTCCCAGCGCTGGAACCCGGTCCAGCCGAGCTCCGTGAACAGCCAGCCGAACGTGGCCTCCGCCCTCGCCAGATCCGGCACCCATAGCTCGATGTGGTGAATCATCCCACCGTCTCCCGAGGTGTCCGCTGTCCGGCAGTTGATCGGGCCCGGCGCCGTGCCGAAGCCGTCTGCATGGGCAATGACATCTCCGGCGAGGTCCGCGACAGGGGCACGGTGGTCCAGGTCCACCAGGTGCACGGCGACATCCTGCTCCACAAAGGGGCACCGCGCCGCGGGTGGATCACCTCGACAAGGGTCCGTCTGGTGGCACAGGCAATCATGGCGGCGTTGCTGGTCTGCGGGGAGCAGTACGCGTTGAGCGTCTCGGCCGACACCACGGTTCCGGCGGGCGAGAACGTCCGCCCGTTCGGGATCGACGAGGACGTGATCGCCCGGCTCGTCGCGGACAAGCTGAACATGTGCGTGGAGGAGGCCGTGCCGGTTCCGGTGAACTGCCCGCAGCGCCACACCGCACCGATCAGGGGCACCGTCGCGTGGGGATTGGCCGGCGATCCCCGGGACGGGATGCGGATCGTCTGGCACGACGGCAGGGTCATCGCGAGCGGCTCGGCGATCATGACGCTGTGGTACCACGGCGGTGACGACTTCGAGGTCATCCCAGTCCGCTTCACCACCAACGTGCGGTGGCGCGGGCAGGAAACCTCCGTCGAGGACGTGGGACCGATCATCAGCGGTGGTCCCGGTGCGCTGGAGCACGGGCGTGGGCTCGAACCCACGCGTGAGGTGATCAGAGAGGCGATCCGCTTCAAGTTCACCGAGTGCATGATCGAGGAAGTCTCGCCGATGGACGGGCGCTGCCCGCACGCGACGGGCGCGCCCTTCCACCGCAACGTCCGGTGGAACCTGCACGGCGACCCGGCCGGCAACCTGGACATCGCGACAGACCAGGAGTTCGGCCTCGTACGCGTCACCGCCGGTTACTCGATGACCGCGTTCTTCCGCGACGACGGGATTCACGACGGCCCGCTGCCGCAGTTCTCCCTGCTGAGCGGGACCTACGTGGCTACCCTGGTTCCGACCCGCAACGGCGGCGCGGTGGTGCTGAACCTCGCGCACCAGCCGTGAGCGGCTACTTCCTGAGCGACAGCCAGCGCAGTGCGAGCAGGTAGCCCTCGACGCCCAGGCCCACGATCACGCCGTTCGCGACCGCCGAGATGACGCTGTGGTGCCGGAACTCCTCGCGCTGGTGGATGTTCGAGATGTGCACCTCGACCAGGGGCGCGGTGAGCTGCGAGCAGGCGTCGCGGACGGCGATCGAGTAGTGCGTCCAGGCGGCGCCGTTCAGGACGACCGGGGTCGACGCGTCAGCGGCCTCGTGCAGCCACTCGACCATCTCGCCCTCGTGGTTGGTCTGGCGGACCTCGACCTCGAAGCCGAGCTCGCGGCCCTCGGCCTCGCACATCTCGACGAGGTCGGCGTGGGTGGTGCTGCCGTAGACGAGCGGTTCGCGGGTGCCGAGGCGGTTCAGGTTGGGGCCGTTCAGGACGAGGACCTTCACAGCATGACCTTCCCCGTGCCGGAGGTGGGCTCGGCGGCGACCGCGGAGTACGCGGCGGCGATCAGGGACGGGTCGGGGCCCTCCAGGCGGCCCGGCTTCGCGAGGCCGTCGAGGACCACGAAGCGCAGCACGCCCGCCTTGTTCTTCTTGTCGACCTTCATGCCTTCCAGCAGCTGCGGGAGGGCGTCCGGGTCGTAGGAGGTCGGCAGGCCGAGCAGCTGCAGGACGGACCTGTGGCGGTCGGCGGTCTCGTCGTCGAGGCGGCCGGCCAGGCGGGCCAGCTCGGCGGCGAAGACCAGGCCCACGCTGATGGCGGCGCCGTGGCGCCAGCGGTAGCGCTCGCGGCGTTCGATGGCGTGGCCCAGGGTGTGGCCGTAGTTCAGGATCTCGCGCAGGGACGACTCGCGCAGGTCGCTCGTGACGACGTCGGCCTTGATCTGGATCTTGCGGCGGACCAGGTCGGCCAGCACCTCGCCGGTCGGGTCCAGCGCGGCCTGGGGGTCGGCCTCGATCAGGTCGAGGATGACCGGGTCGGCGATGAAGCCGCCCTTCACGATCTCGGCCATGCCGGCGACGAGCTCGTTGCGCGGCAGCGTCTCCAGCGTCGCGAGGTCGACGAAGATGACGTCCGGCTCGTAGAACGTGCCGACGAGGTTCTTGCCCGCGTCGGTGTTGATGCCGGTCTTCCCGCCGACCGCGGCGTCGACCATGCCGAGCAGCGTCGTGGGGATGTTCACCAGGCGCACGCCGCGCATCCACGTGGACGCGACGAAGCCCGCCAGGTCGGTGACCGCGCCACCGCCCAGGCCGACGACGACGTCGGTGCGCGACAGGCCGATCTTGCCGAGCACGTCCCAGCAGAAACCGGCGACCGCGAGGTCCTTGCCGTCCTCCGCGTCGGGGACCTCGACGCGGTGCGCGTCCGCCCCGGCGGCCTTCAGCTCGTCGACCAGCACCCCGGCGGTCGCGGCGAGCGTCGGCTGGTGGACGATCGCGATCTTGGCGGTGCCCTTGAGGAACTCGACGATGTCGCCGAGCAGGCCGCGGCCGACCACCACGTCGTAGGGCTTCTCCGCGGCGACCCGGATGCGCACGGGCTCGGTCACTGTTCTGCTCCCTTGATCACCGCGTCGGTCACCTGTTCCGGATCGAGGGCGTCGGTGAGCACCTCGATCGTCGCGACCTCGCGGTACAGCGGCAGGCGCGCGTCCAGCAGCGCCTTGAACGTGGCGCGCGGGTTGAGGCCGGACAGCAGCGGCCGCGCGGACGACATCCCGGTGCGGCGCACCCCCTCGGCCATGCCCACGTTCAGGAACACCACGGTGTGCCCGCGGAGGCGTTCGCGGGTCGTCGCCGACAGCACCGCTCCCCCGCCCAGCGCCAGCACGCCCTCGTGCTCGACGAGCGCCTTGGCGACGGCTTCCTCTTCCAGGGCACGGAAAACGGCCTCGCCGTCGTCGGTGAAGATGTCCGAGATCGGCTTGCCCACGAGCGCGACGACGTCCGCGTCGACGTCGCGGAACGGCAGGCCGAGCCGGGCCGCCAGCAGCTCGCTGACGGTGGTCTTGCCCGCGCCGGGCGGGCCGACCACGACGTAGCGGGGGCTCACATGCCCTCCCAGCGGGCTTCCAGGGCCTTGAGGTACGCGTGGGCGTTGCGGCGCGTCTCGTCGAGCGAGTCGCCGCCGAACTTCTCCAGCGCGGCCTCGGCCAGCACCAGCGCCACCACGGACTCCAGCACGACACCGGCGCGCGGCACGGCGCACACGTCGGAGCGCTGGTGGATCGCGACGGCGGCCTCGCCGGTGCGGACGTCCACGGTGGACAGTGCGCGCGGGACGGTCGAGATGGGCTTCATCGCGACGCGCGCCCGCAGGATCTCGCCGTTGGTGATGCCGCCCTCGAGACCGCCGGCGCGGTTCGAGCGGCGCGTCACGCCGACCGGGCCGCTGCCGCGGTCGATCTCGTCGTGCGCCTGCGAACCCCAGCGCTGGGCGGAGGTGAAGCCGTCGCCGATCTCCACGCCCTTCATGGCCTGCACGCCCATCAGGGCTGCGGCCAGGCGCGCGTCGAGGCGGCGGTCCCAGTGCACGTGGGAGCCGAGGCCCGGCGGCAACCCGTAGGCGAGCACCTCGATGACGCCGCCGACCGTGTCACCGGCCTCCTTCACGGCCTCGACCTCGGCGACCATGGCCTCGGTGCCGCGCGGGTCGAAGCACCGCGTCGGCGACTCGTCGATCGCGGCCAGGTCGTCCGGCGTGGGCAGCGCCGCGTCCTGCGGCGTCACGGCCTTGCCGATGGACACCACGTGGCTGAGGATCTGCACGCCCAGCAGCTGCTGCAGGAACTGCCGGGCGACCGTGCCGAGCGCCGTGCGGGCCGCGGTCTCCCTGGCGGACGCGCGCTCCAGCACCGGGCGGGCCTCGTCGAAGCCGTACTTCTGCATGCCGGGCAGGTCGGCGTGACCGGGACGCGGCCGCGTCAGCGCCTCGTTGCGGCCCGTCGGCTTGAGCAGGCTCGGGTCGACCGGGTCCGGCGACATGACCGTCTGCCACTTGGGCCACTCGGTGTTGCCGATGGTGACGGCGATGGGGCCGCCCTGCGTCTTGCCGTGGCGCACACCGCCGAGGATCTCGACGTCGTCCTGCTCGAAGCCCATCCGGGGCGAGCGACCGAACCCGAGCCTGCGGCGCCCGAGCTGGGCGACGAGGTCGTCGGTGGTCACCTCGACACCGGCGGGCATGCCCTCCAGGACGGCGACGAGGGCGGGGCCGTGTGACTCTCCAGCGGTGATCCAGCGCAGCACGTTCACAATCCTTTCACAGCGTCGTCAACGCCCAGGTGGCGGCCAGCAGGCCCGGACCGTGGGGAACGCCGCGCGTGCGTCTGAGCGCCGCGACGACGAGCGTGACCGCGCTGGACAGGATCGCCGCAGGTAGGAGCGATGACAGCGCGAGAGGCGCGCCGAGCCCGAACGCGAGCTTCACGTCGCCGCCGCCCATGAGTGCCGGGCGGAGGCGCCGGACCGCGAGATGAGCGCCGCCGAAGACCACCGCTCCGAGCACGGCGGCTCCCAGCCTGTGGAACTCGAGGAGCAGCAGGGCGGCGGCCAGCGGGAGGGTGAGCGCGTCCGGCAGCCGGTGGTGCCGCAGGTCGACCATCGCGAGCACGAGGCCGAACCACGCCAGCAGGTACGACGAGGGCGGCGCGTCGAGGACGGAGGCGACCGTCCACAGCGACCCCAGGGAGAACGCGAGCAGGACCGTGGTCATGGCACCACGGTCCTGCCCGGTGTGACATCAGCCCAAATCCGGGCCTGTCGTGAACGGTCCGTTCACGACAGGCCCCGGGAGCTCAGCGAGACCAGTCGAACAGCGCGTCGTTCGCCGCCACGTCCACGTCCAGCGCCAGGTCGCCCAGCACGTCCGCCGACGCGTCGAGCGCGATCACCGGGCAGATCGGCGCGAACCCGGCCGCCTCGACCTCGGCCGGGTCCCACGTCACGATCCGCTGCCCGGCCCTGACCTCTTCGCCCTTGACCACGTGCAGCTCGAAGCCCTCGCCCTTGCGCTTCACGGTGTCGATGCCCAGGTGGACCAGCACCGCGGCGCCCTCACCGGAGGCGACCACGAACGCGTGCGGGTGCAGCGTCACGATCGTGCCGTCGAGCGGCGAGACCACGTCGGACTTCGACCGGACGGGCTCGACCGCGACACCGGGGCCGACCATCGCCTGCGAGAAGACCGGGTCCGGCACTTCCGAGAGCGCGACCACGCGACCGGTGACGGGGCTGCCCACGCGGACGCTCACAGGAGGTCCTCGATGTCGGAGGCGATGGTGTCCGCCTCGGGACCGACGACGACCTGGACGACGTTGCCGGAACGCATGACTCCGTGTGCCCCCAACGCCTTCAGCGCCTTCTCATCGACGACGGAACCGTCCTCGAGCTCGCACCTCAGGCGGGTGATGCAGGGCTCGATCTCGACGATGTTGTCGGCGCCACCCAGGGCGGCGATGATCTTCTGCGCCTTCTCGTCAGCCACGTTCGTACCTCTCGTTCCCGTAACAGCGGTTGACACCCGCTCAGTGCGCGGAGCATTCTCCCGCACCAACTGGTCTAGACCGGAAAGTACCACTGCGAGGAGGTGAGCGAATGCACGAGATCGTGGAGGGGCCCAAGCCGAAGCACGCGCAGCTGCGCGAGATCCTGCGCCGGCTCGCTGAGCAGGACCTCGCACCCGGCTCGCCGATCCCGTCCGAGCGCGACCTCGCGGAGCGGTACGGAGTCTCGCGCATCACCGTGCGGGCCGCAGTCGGCCAACTGGTCGCAGAAGGCCTGCTCATGCGGGCCAAGGGGCGTGGGACGTTCACCGCACAGCGGCGCTACGACCTGCAGCACCTCCTGGCCTCGTTCACCACGGACATGAAGGCCAGGGGGATCGAGCCGAGCACCGAGGTGATCAGCGCGGGCCAGGCGGTCCCCGGTTCGAAGGCCTCGCTGGGACTCGAACCCGACGAGTACGCCTATCGCGTCGTGCGACTGCGCAAGGCCGATGGCGCCCCGTTGGCGCTCGAGACCGGCTGGTACAGCCCGCACCTGCTGCCCGAGCTCGACCGGTGCGACCTCTCCGGGTCGCTCTACGAGCTGTTCGCGGCCAAGTACGGGATCCAGCTCGACCACGCGCGGCAGACCGTGTGGGCCGAGACCGCCGACGCGGACACCGCGAAGGCGCTCGACGTCCGCAAGGGCAGCCCATTGCTCGTGTTCAGGAGGGTCGCCAGCTCCGAGGGCAGGCCCTGCGAAGACGTGACTTCCTGGTACCGGGGCGATCTTTACCAGGTGACCATGCAACTGGACCGGACCGTCCCGGGTTCCGGCCACAACTCCGCCAAGGGAGGAACCCGATGAGCACGGACGCCGCAACCGGTGGTCGTGAGATCAAGGGCCTCGCCACGTTGCAACGCTTCGGTCGCAGCCTCATGCTGCCGATCGCCGTGCTGCCCGCGGCAGGTCTTCTGCTCCGCTTCGGTCAGGACGACCTGCTGGGCAAGGACGGTCTCGGCTGGAACGAGGTCGCCGCGGTGATCGGTGCCGCGGGCGACGCGCTGTTCAGCAACCTCGCCCTGCTGTTCGCGGTCGGCATCGCCGTCGGGTTCGCCCGGCGCGGTGACGGCTCCACCGCCCTCGCCGGCGTCGTCGGCTACGTCGTGCTGACGAGCGTCTTCAAGGCGATGTCGCCGCTGGTACTCGACCAGCCGACGGACCCGGCGGCCAAGCCCGAGGTGATCAACTACGGGGTCCTCGGCGGTATCGTCGTCGGCATCCTGACCGCCTTGCTGTGGCAGAAGTACCACCGCATCAAGCTGCCCCCGTACCTGGCGTTCTTCGGTGGCCGCCGCTTCGTCCCGATCATCGTCGCCGCCGTCATGACGATCATCGGCGTCCTGCTCGGCCTGGTCTACCCGTGGTTCGACGCGGGCCTGACCGCCATCGGTGAGTGGGTCACGGGCAGCACGATCATCGGCGCGTTCATCTACGGCGTCGTCAACCGCCTGCTGATCCCGCTCGGCCTGCACCACATCGTCAACAACGTCGTGTGGTTCCAGTTCGGCGACTACAACGACAAGACCGGTGACATCCCGCGCTTCCTCGCGGGCGACCCGACGGCCGGAACGTTCCAGACCGGCTTCTTCCCGATCCTGATGTTCGCACTGCCGGCCGCCGCTCTCGCGATCGTGCACACCGCGAAGCCGAGCCAGCGCAAGATCATCGGCGGCATCATGGGCTCCGCCGCGCTCACCGCGTTCATCACCGGTGTGACGGAGCCGCTCGAGTTCGCGTTCATGTTCGTCGCGTGGCCGCTGTACCTGATCCACGCGGTGCTGACCGGTACGTCGCTGGCGATCTCGAACGCCCTGGGCGCCCACGACGGCTTCTCGTTCTCGGCCGGTGCGATCGACTTCGTGCTGAACTGGAACATCGCGCAGAAGCCGTGGCTGCTCATCATCCTCGGCCTGATCTACGCGGTGGTGTACTACTTCCTGTTCCGCTTCGTCATCACCAAGTGGAACCTGAAGACCCCCGGTCGCGAGGACGACGAGTCGCCAGAGGCGGACGAGAGCATCGTCGGCGGCGGCCGGGACGAGGCAGCCACCACGCGGACCGACGTCCGCGAGCCGAGGACCGACAAGTAAGCACGAGCTCTACCGGGAGGAATCATCATGGCCGAGCGACGGGTCACCGTGGCCAGCAAGGTCGGACTGCACGCCCGGCCTGCCGCCTTGCTGGCGAAGGCCGCCGCCGACCAGCCGGTGACGGTCACCATCCGCAAGGACGACGGCGAAGCCGTGGAAGCGGCGAGTGTTCTGGGTCTCATGACCCTCGGCGCCATGCACGGTGACGAGGTGGTGCTCAGCGCCGACGGGGACGGAGCGGACGCCGCTCTGGAGGCCATCGCCGAGCTGATCGCCACCGACCACGACGCCTGAGTCGTGCCCCGGTCGTGGGCGGTTCCTGTCCTTCGCGACGCTGTCATCCCGATGGGCAAGGCCGCTCACGACCACCCCGAAGTGCAGGACGACCCCGGCGGTCACCACGCCCGAGAGCATCGACGGCGTGGTGCCGGGGTACGTCACCACCAGCCAGACACCGCAGGCCGCGAGCGCGGGCGGCACGACCAGTCCCGCGGTCCACCTGCGCAGCACCAGGAACGCGAGCGCCGAGACCAGCAGTGCCGCGCCGAGCGTGTCGCTGAACCGGTGCCAGCCCAGCGACACCGTCTCCGCCGCCACCGCTCCCGCGCCGATCGCTCCCGGCACCGCCACGAGCAGCGCGAACCGCCGCGGCACCGCCATCGTCACCGCGACCACCGACGCCACCGCGGCCGTCGTGTGCCCGCTCGGGAAGCTGTTGTGCACGAGCACCGCGTCGTCGTCGAGCGGCGGCCGCACCAGCACGTAGAGCTTCAGGACCTGCGCGAGCAGCACCGAACCTCCGAGCACGAGCAACGGCGCCAACGACTTCCTGTGCGCGAACAGCACCACGAGGACAGCGGCGAAGAGAATCGCCATGTCCACGTTGGACGCCCACGACCGTTGCAGCGAGAGCTCGGGCAACGCGGCGTTCTCCGCCTTCTGCCCGAACGACGTCCACACCAGCGCGAAGTACGTGAAGAGGAATCCCAGCAAGCTTCCGGCCATGCGATCGAGGTTCCGCGCGCCGCTCAACGGGAGCGTCCACGCCATGTCATGGTTCGGCTACAGATCCGGCACAGGCGCTGTGACCACCCGATAATGGATCTCGTGGCGATGGTCTTGCTGGTCGAGGACGACCCTTCGGTGCGTGAAGGACTCGGGTTGGCGCTGCGCCGCCAGGGACACGACGTCCGGGCCGCGGGAACAGGCGAGGAAGGCGTCGACAGGCTGCGCGAGTCCCGTCCCGACATCGTCGTCCTCGACATCATGCTGCCCGGCATCGACGGCTTCGAGACGTGCCGCAGGATGCGCATGCAGGCCGAGGTGCCGATCATCATGCTGACCGCGCGCGGCGACGACTTCGACGTGGTCGCGGGCCTGGAGGCGGGCGCGGACGACTACGTGGTCAAGCCCGTCGAGCCGCGCGTGCTGGAGGCCCGCATCCGCGCCGTGCTGAGGCGGACCGTCTCCGAGCCCTCGAACGTCGAACGCCACGGCACGCTGCTGATCGACCGCGCGGGCCTGCAGGTGCTGAAGAACGACGTGAAGGTCGCGCTGACGCCCACCGAGCTGAAGCTGCTGCTCGAACTGTCCCGCACCCCCGGCCGCGTGCTGACCCGCCAGCAGATCCTCGAGGCCGTCTGGGAGCACGACTACCTGGGCGACTCCCGCCTCGTCGACGCGTGCGTCCAGCGGCTGCGCGCCAAGATCGAGGACGTGCCCTCCGAACCCCGCTACGTCCACACCGTCCGCGGCTTCGGGTACCGCTTCGGGCCGCGATGAGGTCGTTGTTCCGCGGCCTGAAACCCAGGCTGATGGCCGCTTTCCTGCTCCTGACCCTCCTGGGCGCCATGGCGGCGGCCGGCGCCTCCTACGCGACCGCCCGCACGTTGCTGCTGGAGGACGCCCAGGACGGTTTCATGAACCCGCTGGTCGACGACGTCCGCGAGTACGCGCCCCGGCTGACCGTCCCGCCCGCGCAGCAGGACCTCGACGATTTCGCGTCGTTACTGCGAGGCAAGGGAGTCGTGCTCTACGAGGGCCTGCGGTCGCCCGGCGGCCCCGACCCGGCGTTCATCCCGGAGGAGATGCGCACGGCGCTCAAGACCAGCGCGACGGTCCTCTGGCAGCGCCGCACCGACATGGCAGAGCCGTACGTCGTCGTCGGCATCCCCCTGCTGCGTCCCGACGGCACCCGGACCGGCGTCGAGGTGTGGGCCGCGACGGGCCTGGGCAGCACGCAGAGCGCCATCAACAGCTTCTCGACCGCCGCCTGGGTGGGCGTCAGCCTGGTCCTGCCCCTCGCACTCGGCCTCGCCCTGTTCACCGCACGCGGCGTGCTGCGCCCCGTCCGCAGTCTCGGTGCCGCCGCTCGCGCCCTGGGCTCGGGCCGGCTCGACACCCGCGTGGACGAACGCGGCTCCGACGAGCTGTCCGATCTAGCCCGCACGTTCAACCGCGCCGCGGAGCAGCTGGAGGCCTCCCAGGCCACGTCCCGCCGGTTCGTCGCCGACGTGTCGCACGAGCTGCGCACCCCGCTGACCGCGATGAACGCCGTGACGGCCGTCCTGGACGAGGACGCCGACACGCTGCCTCCCGACACGGCCGTCGCGGCACGCCTGGTGTCGGCCGAGACCCGCAAGCTCACCCGCCTGGTCAACGACCTGATGGAGATCTCCCGCTTCGACGAGGGCCGCAACCTGCTCGAGCTCGACGACTGGGACATCGGCACGGCCGTGCGCGACACCCTGGCCGCCCGCGGCTGGACCACGTCGGTCGACGCGGTGCTGCCGGAGGGCGTCGTCGGCAGAGTGGACCGGCGCCGCCTGGACGTGATCGTGGCCAACCTCGTCGGCAACGCGCTCAAGCACGGCGGCGCCCCGGTCCGCGTCGAGGTTCGGCCGGGCGTCATCGAGGTGTCCGACCACGGCCCCGGCATCTCCGCCGAGGCCCTCCCCCACCTCTTCGACCGCTTCTACAAGGCAGACATGGCCCGCTCCCGTTCCGAGGGCAGCGGGCTGGGATTGGCGATCGCATGGGAGAACGCACGCCTGCACGGCGGCACCATCGAGGCGGCCAACGCGCCGTCGGGCGGAGCGGTCTTCACCTTGCGCTTGCCCTGGTGACCCTCGCGGCCTGCGGCGTGCGCCCGACCCCGGTCCTGACCGGCGGCGAGGCCCCCACCGTCTCGTCGCACGAGCTGACCGTCTACCTGGTGTCCGCCGACGGCACCGACCTGGTCCGCCGCACCAGGAACTACTCCGGCGCCGTCGACACGGCCACCGCCATCAACCTCCTCGTCGCCGGGCCGACCGAGGAGGAGCGCAAGCTCGGCCTGGTGACCGAGGTGCCCGCCTCGTCGTCGCGGGTCCACGCGATCTCCAACGTCATCGTGCTGCCCGAGGACATGCTGAAGCTGTCGAAGATGGCTCAGCTCCAGCTCTACTGCACGGCCGTCGCGAGCCGGGCGAAGGTGGAGGGCGTGCCGACCACGGGCATCAAGTGCCCTTAACGGACGTAGACCACGTCTTCCAGCTCGGGCCGCCCATACGCCGACGCGTTGGTGAGATGACCGTCGTACGGACCGACTCTTGTCACGCGCGCGCCTTCGCGGAGCACGAGTTGCAGCCCGTGCTCCTCTTCCCAAGCGCACTCGCACTCGACGGAGACGTAGACCGGCGTGCCCTCGCCGTTGCGCTGCACGGTCACCTCGTGCCGGTCGAACGTGACGTGGTCCCAGACCTCCTCGGGGCCCGCGATGCGGGGGAAGTCGTCGAGTCCCTCGCCGAAGGCCTCCAGCATCTCCTGGTAGTAGGCGAAGGCCGCGGGTGCCGCCGCGGTGAGCGCCGAGACGTCCAGGGAGAGGAAGGTCCGGATGGCGGCGTGGAAGTCCTCCGGCGCGTCGTCGTCCTCGTACCCCTCCAGGGAGAACGGCACGGACGCGCCGCCGAACAGCGGCACGGGAACAGGAGCGCTGACCAGCGTCTCGTAGTCGCTCTCGGTCACAGGACCCAGCCCGGGAATCTCCACCCGGCCCATTCTAGGAACGCAGTGCGAGCTCCGCTGCCAGGGCCTCGCGCATGACGTCCTGCGGCGCCGGCATCCCGGTGAACTGCTCCACCTGGCCGAAAGCCTGGTGCAGCAACATGTCCAGCCCGGTCGCGAGCCGCGCGCCGGTCACCTGCACCGCGGCCGCCACCGGGGTGGGCCACGGGTGGTAGATCACGTCCAGCACGTACGGCGCCCGCGCCAGCGCGGAGGCCAGCGGCACCGTCGCCTCGGCCGGCACCGTCGACACCAGGACGTCCGAGGCCCCGGCGAGAACCGCGAGGTCCACGGAGGACAGGTCCAGCACCTCGACCGACACCCCGACCCGTGAGGCGGTCTCCAGGGCCTCACCGGCGCGCGCAGGATCCCGCACCACCAGGGAGACCAGCTTCACGCCCAGCTCGGCGAACGCGGCCAGCGCCGCCGTCGCCGTCCCTCCGGCGCCGAGCACCACGCCGTTCGACCCGCCGGAGAAACCCTTCTCCCGCAACGCTCCCACGACACCGTCCACATCGGTGCAGTCGGCGTGCCAGCCGGACTCGCCGCGCACCAACGTGTTCGCGGCGCCCACGGCCGACGCCCGCTCCGTCACCGACGACGCGACCGCCAGAGCCGCGCGCTTCGTCGGCATCGTGCAGGACAGACCTGCCCACTCCGGTCCCAGTGAGGAGACCAGGGCGGGTACGCCGGCCTCGGAGCACTCCAGGCGGGTGTACTCCCAGTCGAGACCCAGCGCGGCGTACGCGGCGTTGTGCAGCACGGGAGACAGGGAGTGCCCGACCGGCGAACCGATCACCGCGGCCTTGCGCACTAGTAGACGCCGTCCCTCTGGGCCTTCTGGTCGTTCGCGTTGTGCTCCTCGAACGTGTTCGCGAAACACGACGTGCCGTTCGTCTGGCACTTCACGAAGTACAGGATCTCGCCGCCCTCGGGCTTGAGCGCCGCTTCGATCGCCTTCTGCGAGGGCGAGCCGATCGGCGTCGGCGGCAGGCCCCGCTCGATGTAGGTGTTGTACGGGCCGGCCGAGGCGCGGTTCTCGTCCGAGGTGCGGATGTGCGGCTGGTTCAGCTTGTAGTTGATGGTCGAGTCGAACTGCAACGGCATGGGCTTCTTCATGCGGTTGTAGATGACCTGGGAGACCTTGCTGAAGTCCGGCTCGATGGCTTCCTTCTCGATGAGGGACGCCATGACGAGGATCTCGTACGGGCGGAAGCCCGTGTTCACCGTGCCGCCGGGGATGCCGACGCCCTGCAGCTTCTGGGCGGAGGAGACGATCACGCTGCGGATCAGCTCGACGGCGGAGACGCCCGGCTTGACCTGGTAGACGCCGCGCATGATCAGGCCTTCGAGCCGGAACTGGGGCTCGGCCTTCTTCACGTCGGCCAGCGCCCAGTCGGGGACGCCGAGGGCGACCGGGTCGGTCTGCTCGGCGGCGGCCTTGATCTCCTCGACGGACAGGCACTTCTTCTGGCCGTCCTTCTCCGTGCAGCTCGCGACGGCGAGCTGGGAGTAGATGCCGGGGACGGTCTTGCCGTTGGCCTGGATGTCGGTGAGCTTCAGGCCGCCGACGATCTGGACGGCAGGGACGCGCGTCTTCGGTTCGATCATGCGGGCGACGGCTTCCTGACCCGACATCTTCGTCTTCATCAGGTAGAAGCCCGGCTGGATCGACGTCACGCGGGCGTCGGTCTTGCTGGCCTCGATGAAAGCGCGCGCGGAGGCGATGACGCCGTTGTCGTACAGGGTCGACGCGATCTGGCTGACCACGTCGCCGTCCTGGACCTCGACGATGGCGTCGGCCTCACCGCCGCCGGCGTAGTCCTCGAAGGAGCCGATCCCGCGCAGCTCCTTGTAGCCGTAGTAGGCGCCGCCCATGCCGACGGCGAGCACCATCGCCACGACGAGCCACAGGATCGTCTTCTTGCGCTTCTTCGCCTTCGCACGGGCGTCGTCGCGCTCGCGACCGCGGCCGCGGTCGCGGTTGAGGGGACGTCGTTCGTCCACGTCGGGGTCGGTGAACAACCCGAGATCGTCGCTCACAACTCGTCCTTTCGGGCGGCCACGAACCGTGCCCGTGCGTCCAGCCAAGACTGCAAGATCTCCACAGCGGCGGCCTGGTCGACCACGGCACGCTGCTTCTTGCCCTTCACACCGCGTTGCGCCAGCACACGGCTCACCACGACCGTCGTCAGCCGTTCGTCGGTGAGCCGGACCGGCACGGGTGCGACCCGTGCGGCCAGCGCGGCAGCGTACGCGGTCGCCGCTTCCGCCGCCGGGCCGTGCCGGTTCGCCAGTGTCCTGGGCAGACCGACCACGACCTCGACGACGTCATGCTCGGCCACGAGACGTACGAGCTCGGTGAGGTCCGAGCCGCGCTTCTCGTCACGCTGCAGGGTAACCAGCGGAGTCGCCAGAAAAGCACCTGGATCGCTGAGAGAAATTCCCACGCGAACCGATCCGACGTCGACGCCGAGCCTCCTTCCGAGGCCCGGGTCGTCGACTCCAGGCGCATCAGCGCTGTTCAAGCACCTTGTCCAGTTCGTTCGTGAGGGCCGTGATGGCCTCGGGAACGCCACCGGGGTTCGTGCCGCCGCCCTGGGCCAGGTCCGGCTTGCCGCCGCCGCGACCGCCGACGGCCGGGGCGAAGGCGGGCACCAGCTTGCCGGCGGCCAGCCCCAGGTCCCGGGCGGCGGAGGTGGTGGCGACGACGAAACTCACCTTGTCGCCGTCCGGGGCGACCAGGCCGACCACGCCGGGCCGCTCGCCCAGCCGGTTGCGCACCTCGGTGGCGATGGTCCGCACGTCGGCGCCCGAGGTGCCCTCCGGCAGCACGACGCCGACGAACGACACCCCGCGCACGTCCAGCGCCTGGTCGGCCAGCGACCCGGCACCGGCCACGAGCTGGGCGGCCTTGACCCGCTCCAGTTCCTTCTCGGCCACCCGCAGCCGCTCGACCAGGGCCTCGACCCGGCCGGGCACCTCGGCATCGGGGACCTTCAGCAGGGCGGCCACGTTCTGCACCAGGGCCCGCTCGCGGGCGAGGTACTGGAACGCCTCGATGCCGACGTAAGCCTCCAGCCGGCGCACACCGGAGCCGACCGACGACTCGCCGATGACGGTGATCGGGCCGATCTGCGACGAGTGCTCGACGTGCGTGCCACCGCACAGCTCGCGCGACCACGGGCCGCCGATCTCGACCACGCGCACGGTCTCGTCG
>NZ_DATLEC010000132.1:0-26515 GCF_035525475.1 Lentzea sp.
ATGACGAAGTACCACGTGCCGCGTGCACGACGAAGATTCATGATTGCGGGCCTTTCAGAGCAGGGCAGGTCCCTACTGGTGGCCTATCGCCAGTGGCAACTCAAGAGTTTCATCGTTGGCGAAGTTCAGTCGGCGGAATGCTGGGCGGCACTCAAGTCGTGAGCGACCTGCTGGCACGGCGTGGCCTTGGTTTGGTTTGCACGGCCACGGATCGCGGCTGCCGCCTCACCCTCGCTGAACTGCAATGCGAACTCGTAGTCCGGCGGCCTGCACCGGCCGGGCGAGTGTGCTGGCGAAGGGGTTCTCGACGCTGGATAGCGTGTGGCTGTGAGCGATACTCGTGGTGTTCCGGAGCAGTGGGAAGAGCAGTCCGGTGAACTGTTGGCCGAGTTCGACGACTGGGGTGCTGGCCAGGGGCTCGAGGTTGATCTTTTCGTCATCGAGGCGGCGTTGGACTCGCGGGTGACGGGTGATGGCGTGCTCGCACGCTGGGGCGTGGCGGACATGGAAGGACTTCTGCTGGATTGGTTCCCGCGGAAAGTCACTCTGGAGCGCTCGGAGTGGCCGAGCGCTTTGACCACGCTGCACCGTTGGGTCGACTTCCTGGCCGCGACTCGCGGTGATGCCGTGCGGGATGCCGGTGGGCTGCATGCGGTGATCGACCGGAGCGCTCCGGAATTCCAGGTGAGGATGACCGATGAGCGCAACTTCGGGCCGGCGAAGTTCTGGACGACTCGGATGATCGAGCATGGTGTCGACCTCGAGGACGAGGACGCCGTCTACGGCTTTCTCAGGGCGGTTCAAGTTGGCGAGATCGACTACGACCGCGACGTGCTGGCCGAGATCATGCGCCGTCGTGCGTTCGACGGTGAAGCTGATCTGGTTCTCCCCGAACTCGACGAGCACGACCTGGGGCCGTTGCCGCCGGCACTCGTTCCGCCCGAGGGGGAGCTGGTGTCGCTGGCGGAGCGCATCAGCTTGGTGGCTCGGTTGCGGTCGTTGGTGGCGTGGGTGGGTGCTGGTCGTGCGGTGACGACGACCAAGCGCTTGCGTGTGGCGGATGCCCGCGAGCTGGCGATGGTGCTGGGAGTGGATGCGCCCTACCTGGAGCGGGCGCGCAGCAGCGCGGATCTGCCGGAGGTGACGCTGCTGGTGGCTTGGGCCAGGGCCGCTCGTCTTGTGCGGGTGGTCAAGGGCAGACTCCTGGCGGTCAAGAGCGCGGGAGGCCTGCTGGACCGGCCGTTGGACCTGTGGTGGCGGGCTTTCGAGGCGTTCGGTGAACTGGGTCCCGAGGCGTGTGCGCCCGCGAGCCGCTACGAAGCTCCCTCTCTGCTCGGGCAGGTGCTGTCGGAGGTGGCGCTGGATCTGTGGCTGGGTCTCTACACGGCCGGTGGGGCACCCGCGCCGGTGGAGCTGCTGGCCGAGAGCGTTCGCGAGGTGATGTCGGTCCGGTTCGGCGTGCTGGCCGGTCTCCGGGACATGATGTGGCGACGGGACTTCGCGGCTGTGCTCGCGGCCTTGGAGACGTTGGGAGCGGTCGAGCTGACGGTGGCCGCGGATCCGCGGGAACGTGACAAGATCATCGAGCTTTCCGGCAGGGACGATCCTGATCTCACTCTCGCACGGCTGACTCCGCTCGGCCTGTGGGGTGCGCGCCGGGCGTTGCGCGCGCAGGGATTCGATGCACCGTCCGTGAAGGAGCTGGCAGAGGCCCCGTTGGAGCAGGTGTGCGAAGCCGCGAGGCACTGTGCGCCCGAGATCGCCGAGTCCGTCCTCAGAACATGGGTCGCGTCCAGGGACGCCGAGGACGCGGCGGCCGAGCTGGCGGCGTTCTGCGTGAACGGGCCGTCTCCTGCGGCGCGGCTGCTGGCGTGGTCCGCGCTGGCGGACACCGGTGTGTCGGGTGTGGGCCAGGCTCGCCGGTTGCGCTCCGAGGGTGGTGTGGCGGGCGGGATGGCCACCGAGTGGTTGGTCGGCTGCGGCGAGCTGGCCCTGGAAGCCGCCGGGCAGCAGGAGATGCTGCTCGCGCTGTCCGAGAACATGGCTGCCATGCACGACCACGGGATGCTGATCGAGCAGATGGCCGGACATCCACTCCACGACCAACTTGGCTTGGTGCAAGCGATCGCGAGTGCCCACCACCCCGACCGCGTCGCGATGTTGACCGCCATCTCCCACGATCACCCGGAACACGACATCGCCGCTGCGGCGTACGAGGCTCTCAACAGCAGTTGCTCGTAGTTGCGCCGGAAGTGCCCCTGGGGCCGTGCGCTGACGTGATCGGGTGGCGCGATCTGGAACCCTCACGAACGAGCTGACTGTCCACAGGATCCGGAGATGAGGAGTCGTCATGATCGACGCGACGGTCGAGATGCCGGAAGAGCCCGCCGACTCGCCTACCGGCAGGCTGCCCAGGTGGAGTGGCTCGGACCGGAACCTCGCCGAGACGTACTGGAGAAAGCTCAGCGCACCGGCCAAAGACCTGTTCTCCGTGCTGATCGACCACCCCGAGGAGAAGTTCACCGGCGACGAACTCGCCCAAAAGCTCGGCCTTCCCGGCGGCAGGCAGAGCCTGAAGAGCGTTCTCGGATGGCCTGGCCGGTACTGCAAGGAGTTCGGACGCACCTGGCCCTGGGCGTGGGACTACCCCAAGGGCGAAACCGCTCGCTTCTGGATGACGGCTGAGGTTGCCGAGATCTTCCGGCAGGCACGGGAACACCGACCTGCCAGGCGGATCAAAGCTGTTTCGCGTGACGAGCCGGTTCGCCCCTGAGTTCGCTCACCTGGTCCCGGATCGCGGTGTCCAGATCGGTCGCGGTCAGGCCGAAGGTGGTGGCCGTCTCCGTCGCGTCCATGTGGAACGGTGCGTACCACTGGTAGTCCATCTCGGCCATCTCGCGGGCCATCGGCACGACCGGCCCCAGTGTGCGCATCACGAAGCGTGGCAACTGGATCAGCTTCACCGGTGGTCGGCCGGCCGCGGCGGCGTAGCGCCTTGCCAGATCTCGGATGGTCACCGGTGGTGGTGACGGGACGTGCCAGGCCCTGCCCCACGCGCGTTCGTCGGTGGCCAGCGTTACCAGGGCTTTGGCCATGTCCACGTTGACGGTGAAGGTGTGCGGCATGTCGAGGTGGCCGGTGATCCAGGCGGCGCTGCCCTTCTTCAGGGCCGGTTCGATGAGCATGGAGTAGAGGCTGGCCGCGTCCTTACCGATGTAGTCGGAGCCGCGGACCTCCACCGCGCGGATGTCGGCCGCCAGGGCCTGTTCCCACATCTGCCTGCGCAGGCGGCCTTTGCGCGTGGTGGCGGACATGGGGGTCTGTTCGTTCATCCTGCCGTCTGGTTGCGGGCCGTAGGCGTAGAGGCTGCCGGTGAGGGCGAGGACTGCGTCGTTCGCCTTCGCGGCGGTGATCATCGCCGTTTGCAACGGTGGCAGCAGGCGCTGCCACGTCGTGTACGACGGCGGGTTGGCGCAGTGGTAGACGGCTTTCGCGCCGCGGGTCAGCTCGGTCAGGCGGACCGGGTCCGAGGCGTCCGCGGCTACTCGTTCGACCAGCTCGTGTTCGGGGCCGGAGCCGCTGCGCGTGATGATGCGGGAGGCCTCGCCTCGTTCGGCCAGCAGGCGCGCGACGTTCGACCCGATGGAGCCTGCGCCGACGATGACGTGTTCGGGCATGACGGGAATTCCCTTCGACGAGCCGGGCTCAGTCGTCCAGACCGGCGCCGGTGTAGGTGGGCACGGCGGCGAGCTGGGCGGCGACCTCGGGGTTGTGTTCGTTGCGGCGCCGGTGCAGTTCCTGGATCTTCGCGCCGAGCTCGGGATCGTCGTCGTCGCTGACGTCGAAGATGTCGAGGCGCTCGGCCAGGCCGAGCCCGATGCGGTCGGTCGCGTAGGTGCTCGGGTGTGTCAGGTACTCGAAGAGTCCGTCGAGGTCCTCGAGGACGAAGACCGCGCTGTAGGCGAAGTCGCCGCCGTGGTCGCGACCGACCACGAACGACTTGACGGCGGGGTTCGACCGGCCCTGGTTGCGCCAGGACTCCAGCACTTCCTCGATCTGCGCGGGCGTCGCCGTGGCCTTCACCATGGCCCTGTTGATGTGGTAGATCATGTCGCACCTCGTTTTCTAACGACGTTAGAATTCTTAACGTCGTTAGACTATGGGTGTCCGGCGATGCCGTCAAGGACGGCGGTTAGGGTCGGGGGAACTTCACCGGAACCGAGTGACGGACATGGCGACGAGCACCAGACGAGCTCGCGAACGAGCGAACATCCGTGAACGGATCATCGAAGCCGCGCTGAGGGTCCTCGAGTCGGAGGGGGCGGCCGCGCTGACCGTGCGGCGCATCGCGACCGACGTCGAATACACCGCGCCGATCGTCTACCAGCACTTCGCCAACAAGGACGCGCTCGTGCTGGAGCTCGTCGCGCACGGCCACCGGCTCATGATGAGCGAGTTCCGGCGGGCCCTCGAGGAACCCGACATCGACCGGCGCATGCTGCGGCTGGCTTCGGAGTACGTCCGGTTCGCCGGCGAGCACCCGCACCTCTACCAGGTCATGAACAGCCCGGCGGTGGACGCGGAGGAACGCCGGCGTGCGGCGGAACCCGCCATCGACGTGCTGAAAGAACTGCTCGGTGACTGGTCGCGCGAGCACGACGTGGAGCTGACCGATCTCGACGAGGCCTGCGAGATCATCTGGGGAACGCTGTACGGGATCGCCTCGCTCGGTTACCTCGGCACCGTCGGCAACGAGCGGGCGCGGCGGCTCGCCGAGCAGGCGCTGCGGGCGGTTCTGCTCGGCTGGCGGGCCGGGACCGCGGGCACCGGATAACCTGCGGAAAGCACGAAACCCCAGGTCGTCGACCTGGGGTTTCGTCATCATCGAATCAGTGGGGAACGACCTCGGCCGACCCGCTGGTCCGGCTCGGCAGCAGGGCCGCCACCACGATCGTCGCCACGGCGAGACCGGTGGCGATCACGAACGCCAGCCTCATCCCGCTCAGCTGCGCCGAAGCGGCAGCGGCGCCGTCGGCCACCAGGTGGGTGGCGCGGACCGACATCACGGTCACCACCAGAGCGGTGCCGAGAGCCGCGGCCACCTGCTGCAGCGTGCCGAGGATCGAGCTGCCGTGCGGGTACAGGGACGGCGGGAGGGCGCCCATCCCCAGGGTGAAGATCGGGGTGAAGGTCGCGGCCAGGCTCACCATCAGCAGGGCGTGCAGGGCCAGGACCTGCCAGTACGGCATCGTCATCGAGACCTGGGTGAAGCCCGCCAGGGAGAGCACGATGCCGATCGCGCCGGGCAGGACCAGCGGGCGGCTGCCCAGGCGGTCGTAGAGGCGTCCCACCTTCGGGCCCAGCAGGCCCATGGCCAGGCCGCCCGGCATGAGCAGCAGGCCGGTCTGGAGCGGGGTCAGGCCTCGCAGGTTCTGCAGGTAGAGGGGCAGCAGGATCATCGAGCCCATCATCGCCAGGAAGGCGACGCACATCAGGATCAGCGACAGGGTGAAGGTGCGGTGCTTCAGGGTCCGCAGGTCCATCAGAGGGGCGTCGGTGCGCTGCAGCTTCAGCTGGCGCAGCACGAAGAGCGCGATGGTGACCGCGCCGGCGACCACGATGCCGATGCTCGGACCCAGGTGGCTCTCGCGTTCGCCGAACAGGCTCAGGCCGTAGACCAGGCCGCCGAAGCCCAGCGTCGCCATGGCGGCGCTCGCCCAGTCGATGGTGCTGACCTTCGGTTCACCGATGTTGGTCAGCTGGCGGAGGCCGAAGTAGGTGACGGCTCCCGCGATGGGCAGGACGGCCACGAACAGCAGGCGCCACGAGCCCAGCTGCAGGATCAGGCCGGAGATGGCCGGGCCCAGTGCCGGTGCCACCGAGATCGCCAGGGTCACGTTGCCCATCACCCGGCCGCGGTCCTGCTGCGGCACGACGGTCATCAGCGTGGTCATCAGCAGCGGCATCATCACCGCGGTGCCCGCCGCCTGCACGATGCGACCCAGCAGCAGGACGGTGAACGTCGGTGCGACCGCGCACAGGGCGGTCCCCGCGAGGAAGACGCCCATCGCGATCACGTAGCTGCGGCGGGTGGTGACGCGCTGCAGGAACCAGCCGGTGACCGGGATCACGGCCGCCATGGTGAGCATGAACGCGGTCGAGACCCACTGCGCCGCCTGCTCGGTGACGTGCATCGACTCCATCAGGCGCGGGATCGCGTTGATCATCAGGGTCTCGTTGAGGATCACGACGAACGTGGCCAGCACCAGCAGGCGCACCACGAGGGGTGTTCGGCCCGCCTCGGTAGCCGGTCGTTCTTGTGTCGCAGCAGGCATGTCAGGCCCTCACTAGTTTGCTGGCGCGGTCGTCTCGCGGCCGAGACAGCCGGCGTCGACGTTCTTCGTGACACCGGTGGAGACCGGCAGCTCTGACAGAACTCATCGGTGTGTCCGAAGTGTTCCTCATCGCCCGGCCGTCCTCACCCGAATTCCGCCGTTGGCGGATCCGGTTCTCGTCCCTCTGCCCGGACGTCGAACGGCCGGGCGCCGAAATCGACACCTGGCCCGGAAAAATTCGGGACGACTTCGGACCGTGGTCCGATCCGGTGCGTCGCGGGCGGTGGAAGCGTTGCCGGACATGAGGTTCCCGAACGGGTGGGTCGGCGGCGCGGCCTTGGTGGCCGGGCCCGTGTTGTTGTTGGTGGGCACGGCGCTGCGGTCGCCGTTCCACTTCTTCTTCCCCGACCAGCTGCGGGCGGTGGCTGAGCATCCGGCGTTGATGAAGGCCGCCTACACGGCGTTCCTGGCCGGGAACGTCGTGATGTGGGCCGCGGTGGCCTGTCTCGTGCAGCGGATCGGAGTGAGGAGGCCCAGGTGGGCGGCTTGGGCAGGGGTGCTGGTGACGATCGGGCTGTTCGCGCGGACGTTCCACGCCGGGGTGGACCACGCGGCGTTCACCGCTGTGGAGCACCTGGGTGTCCGGGGAGCCACGGAACTGGTTGCGAAAGGGTACGGAGAGCTGCACCTGTTCAGCTTCCTGTCGTTCACGATCATGTCCGGGTGGTTCGTGCTCGCGATCGCGGCCTACCTGAGCGGGGTGCTCGGGAGAGTTCGCGCGGTGGCGCTGGCGACCATGGGGTCGCTGCCGCTCGGGGTGTTGAAGGGAACCGAGGTTCTCTCGATCGTCGGGACCGTCGGGCTGTGCATCGCGTTGGTGCCCTTGGGGATCCACGTGATCGGTCAGCAGCCGAAGCCGACGCGGCGGAACGTCCTGACGGCGGTGCCGGTCGCCTTAGGACTGGGAGCGCTCGCGGTCCTGAGCACGCTCGGATGAGGGCCAGGCGAACCAGAGTCCCGCGAAGACGAGGAACGCCACGGCGCCGACGACCATGGACGGCCACCCTCCGAGGATCACCTCGGCCAGCATGAACACGGTGCCGGTCATCGCCAGGGCCAGGAAGGCGAGGCCGATCAGGGCGAAGGTGTTGCCGGAGCGGACGATGTGCTCGCGGCGGCCCTGGCGGAAGAGGACGCGGTGCCACGCCGCCGGAGCGGTCAGGAAGGCGACGGCGATAGCGGCGCACAGCACCGTGACCAGGTGGGTGACGCGGATGTGGTCGCTGGTGGAGGAGTACTTATCGGTGAAGGCGATGGAGAGCAGGAACCCGAACAGGATCTGCACGCCCGCCTGGGCCACGCGCAGTTCCTGGAGCAGCTCGTTCACGTTGCGGGCGAGTCTGCTTTGGTGGGATTCCTCGGCTTCGCTCACCGCATTCGCGTACCCGGCGTCCGGGCGTCGAAACGCCGATCCGGACGCCGGGACTCGCTCTAACGGTTGATCACGAAGAAGTCGGTCACGAACGCGACCGCGTCGCCGGCGGTGTTGCGGCCGACCCACGTCGGGTAGACGCCGTCGCCCCAGCCGGTCGAGAACGCCACGACGTTCAGTCCCGACCGCGGGTCGGTGACGTTGGCGGGACCGCGGCCGCCGCCCACCGCGCCGAGCGCGTCGATCAGGTCGCAGTTGCCCACCTCGTCGTCGCTGGCCAGGCGGTCCAGCGCGTCGGTGGCGGAGAGGTCGAAGAACGCGCCGGTGCTCGACTTCACCTCGTAGCCGAACTCCGGCATCACGGGCAGCATCGGCACGTGCTCACCCGGCACCACGGCCGGTCTCCACGAGTAGGCGGGCTCGTCCCGCACGGTCACCTTGGCGGCCGCGACGCGGTAGCCCTGCCGCACGTCCGGGAAGCCGTCGCCGTCCACCCACGAGACCAGCGAGACCGACACCGGGTACGAACCGGGCGGGACCTCCTCGGTGAACGCCTCGGCGTCCTCCGGCCACAGCGCGAACGGGTCCGCCGCGACGAGCCTCCCCGTCGGCAGGGCCAGCTCACCGACCTGCCGCACCGTGACGACCTGCTGTTCGCCACCTCCGGTCGGCTTGCCGACCGGCCCGTCGACGAAGAACCGCTCGAACCCGGTCCTGATCAGTTCAACCGCCCTCACGCGTAGGCCACCTCCTGAGGGCATGTTGGCAGAAGCCTCTGACACCCGATCGGGGTACCAGGGGTGTTCGCGCTGGCTGAAGAGCCCGGAATCCCAACACGCCTGGTGACAGGCTGGTGGGCATGGCAACGATCGAGGTGGTGCTGGGCGACATCACGGCCGAGGACGTGGACGTCGTCGTGACGGCGGCGAACGAGTCGTTGATGGGCGGCGGCGGTGTCGACGGCGCGATCCACCGCGCGGCCGGGCCGGAGCTCGCGCGGGCGGGGGCGAGGCTGGCTCCGTGCGAACCGGGCACGGCGGTCGCGACGCCCGCGTTCGGGCTCGCGCCGGTCAAGCACGTCATCCACACGGTGGGACCGGTCCGGGAGGGCGGGGAGCACGGCGAGGAGGACGTGCTCGAGAGCTGCTACCTCAGCTCCCTGCGGCTGGCGGAGGAGCTGGGGGCGGAGAGCATCGCGTTCCCGGCCATCGCGACGGGGATCTACGGCTTCCCCACCCGCGCGGCCGCGAAGATCGCGGTGCGGGCGGTCCGCTCGTCGCCCGTCGTCGACCGGATCCGGCTGGTGGCGTTCGACCGGGAGACCTTCGACGCGCTCTCGGACGCGCTCGACGAAGATCACGGCAGGTCAGTGCCCTGATCTCACCTGGCGTCATCTTGGCGAACCGGTCGATCCGAAGGACGTCGGCGAGTGGCGGGCTCCTGCGCGTCGCAGACTGCCACCTCGTCGCGGGTGCGGAGGAGCATTTCGTCGCTGTCCAGCGCGAGGTCTGGGCACCGGCGATGGCGGTTGCGGGTGTGCTGGGCGGGGTCCTCGCACGACTGGCCGCGCGGCGCCACCTCGTCGCCACGTTCTGGCCCGACGTCGAAACACATCGCCAGTACGGCGAAGATGTGCCCGGGCTGCGCGCCCAAGCGGCCGCGGGCGCCGACATCGCGGTCATGCTCGGCGAAGATCACGGCAGGTCAGTGCCGTAACCTGGAGGGCGTGTCCGTCGCCCCCGCCCTCAAGATCGGCCCTTTCGCCGTCGACCCGCCCGTCGTGCTGGCGCCCATGGCGGGCATCACCAACGTGGCGTTCCGGCAGCTGTGCCGTCAGTACGGGGCCGGCCTCTACGTCTGCGAGATGATCACCGCCAGGGCTCTGGTCGAGCGCGATGCGACGACCATGCACATGATCACGTTCGACGAGGACGAGCACCCGCGGTCGATGCAGCTCTACGGCGTCGATCCCCGCAACGTCGGCGAGGCCACGAAGATGATCGTGGACGAGAACCTCGCCGACCACATGGACATGAACTTCGGCTGTCCCGTGCCCAAGGTGACGCGCAAGGGTGGCGGGGCGGCGCTGCCGTACAAGCGCGAGCTGTTCCGGCAGATCGTGCGGGCCGCGGTGCGCAACGCGGGTGACATGCCGGTCACCGTCAAGTTCCGCATCGGCATCGACGACGAGCACCTCACCTACCTCGACGCGGGGCGCATCGCGCAGGACGAGGGTGCCCAGGCCGTGGCGTTGCACGCGCGCACGGCGTCGCAGCGGTACTCGGGCAAGGCCGACTGGACCGCCATCGCGCGGCTCAAGGAGGCCGTCACGGGCATCCCGGTGCTGGGCAACGGCGACATCTTCAGCGCCCAGGACGCGCTCGACATGGTCGCCGCGACCGGGTGCGACGGCGTGGTCGTCGGGCGTGGGTGCCTCGGCAGGCCGTGGCTGTTCCGGGACCTGCAGGCGGCGTTCCGGGGCGAGCCGATCCCCGAGGGACCGAAGCTCGGCGAGGTCGCGGCCATCCTGCGCACGCACGCCACGCTCCTCGCCGCCCACTACGGCGAGGACAAGGGCCTGAGGGACCTCCGCAAGCACATGGCCTGGTACTGGCACGGCTTCCCGGTCGGTGGCGACACGCGGCGGGCGTTCGCGATGGTGTCGAGCCTGCAGCAGCTGGACGACCTCCTCGGGCAGCTCGACCCGAGCGTGCCGTTCCCCGAGAACGCCGAGGGGCCCCGCGGCAGGCAGGGTTCCGCCGCGAAGGTCGTGCTGCCGGAGGGGTGGCTCGACGACCCCGAGGACGCGACGGTTCCCGCCGGCGCGGACGTGATGCACTCCGGTGGCTGAGCGCATCGCGGTCCTCCTCGCCTCGCTCGCGCTCCTCGCGGGCTGCGCCGGTCCCGTCGCGGGCACCGCGCGTCCCGCCCAGCTCAGCGACGGTGACAAGGCCAAGTTCAAGGAGTTCTACGAGCGCCTGAACTCCGCGGCCGACGAGGGCGCGTCCCAGCAGTCGAAGCTGCTGAAGGACACGCAGCACCCCGACTTCCGGCAGAAGGTCTGCGACCTGCGCGGCGCCACCATCAAGGTCGAACCGACCTGGTCCACGCTTCGCGTCGACGCCGACTGGGCACCCCCCGGTGACAAGGCGCATCCCCGCGGCGACGTCTACGTCGTGGCGGTCACGATCACCCTGCGGCAGGAGGGTGCGGTGATCGGCAACCAGATCGGTTCCCTGCACGTGGTGCTGTTGGACGACGAGGTGTACGGATTCGCGCCCTGTCTTGGTGGCTGAACGGGTTGTCGATCTTCCAAGCTCACTGGATCGGAGCAGCTGACGGTCAACCGGACGGGGGAAATCCCACCCGCTCGTGTCTTCCTGGCTCAAGCGGCGACCCACGGGGGACGACACCTGCCAAGTGAGGAGGTGACCGCGATGACCGCACTGCGACCCGAGACCGCCCAGAAGATCGAGCTGACACAGCAGGACGACGCCGCCGACGACCGGCAGGGTCCTGGGCTCGTCGGCCTGCACGAGTCCATCGCGACGCTGCTCGCCTCCCGCGGCCAGTGGCGCCAGGCCTACCAGCACCTCCGCTCCGCCCTCGACCTCGTCCAGGCGGACCAGGTCGAGCAGCCGCACGTCCCCGAGCAGCTCCGCCGCGAGGTCGACCGGTTGCGCAGGGAGCACGCCGAGGCGCGCGAGCAGAGCCTGCGCGACAGCCTCACCGACTCCTACAACCGCCGCTACCTCGACCAGCGGCTGATGGACCTGCTGGCCGAGCACGGCGCGTGCCGTCACGGGCTCGCCATCGCGCTGATCGACCTCGACTGGTTCAAGCAGGTCAACGACACGTTCGGCCACCTGCTCGGCGACCGCGTGCTCCAGCGCGTCGTGGGGCTGCTGCAGCAGGAGCTGCCCGAGGGCGCCTTCTGCGCCCGCTACGGCGGCGAGGAGTTCGTGCTCGTGCTGCCCAGGGTCGACGCCTCCACGGCCGTCGAGGTCGCCGAGGCGGCCAGGGAACGTGTCGAGCGTCACTCCTGGCAGGAGATCGCCCCGAGCCTGCGCGTGACGGTCAGCGCGGGCCTCGCGTACGAGCCTCCCGCGGACGAGGCGCCGGAGCGCCCGGCGGTCAGCGCCGAGCAGCAGCTGCTGCGGGCCGACAGCCTCCTGTACACGGCCAAGCAGTCAGGTCGCAACGCGGTGGCGTACCGTGCCGACGGACGGGTCCGGCTCGCAGGCGCTGCCGCGGGCAGGCGTGCCATCGCCGAATCACGTGTCCTCGGTTACTACTGAGTGAGCTGGCTCACCCGTTCAGGGCAAGCAGACTGCGCGGAATCGCGTACAGATCGCAGCTGTATCACCCGGAGTGGTCGTCAGAAGTCGGCTACATCCGTAGTATCGCGGGCGCAACTGACACGCCGGTGATGCAACCCTTGTGTCCCGGTCGTCGTCACTTCGTAATGACGATCCGCTTTTGCTTCTGACCCAGAAGGGAGATTGGGTGCCCGACGACCCCCGACGTGGCGGCCCCTCTTCCCGCGGTGATCAGGATCCCCAGCACGACCAGCCGACCGGCCGTAGACGTCGCTCGATGGAAGGCTCTGGGGGCCTGAGCGTCTCGGACCTCATCGAGCAGCACAGCAGGACGAACATCCCCCGACCCGTCCCGCCAGGCTCGCCCGATGCGCCCACGACAGGCAGGCGTGCCCTGCCCGACCCACCTGCCACGGGCAGGCGTGCTCTGCCGGACCCGCCGGCGCAGCAACCTCAGCAGCAACCTCAGCAACCTCAGCAGCCACCGCAGGCCCCACAGCCCCAGGCACCGCGGCAGCAGCCGCCCGCCGCTCACCGGCCTGGTGAGCAGACGGGTACGCGCCCGCGGCCGCCGATGGCCGACCCGGCGGCCCCGCAGAACTTCACCGGCGAGCAGACCGGCAGGCGACGCGTGCCGGACGCCCCCGCCGGGCCTCCGAACAGCGCGGTGCGGCCTCCCGGTGAGCAGACCGGACCGCGGCCGCGACCGGACGGGACGGGCATGCAGCGCCGCCCCGACCCGAACGCCCCCAGGCGCCCGGCGGGTCCCGAGGCGGACGCGACCGGCACGAGGCGGCGTCCCGCGCCCGGCGAGATGGGCCCGGCCGGCGCACCGCCGCGCAGGCCCGCTCCTGGCGACCCACCGTCGTCCAACGGCATCCCGCGCCCGCCCGCACCCGGCGAGCCGGCGTCGAGCGGCATGCCGCGGCCACCGGCACCCGGTGACCCGCGGCGCATGCCCCCCGGCGACGCCCCGTCCGCGAACGGCATCCCCCGGCGCCCCGCGCCCGGTGGAGCGCCCGAGGCCTCCGGCATGCCGGCGGGCACCGTGCGCAGGCCCGACGCCGGTGGTGCACCGCCGCGCAGGTTCGCCCCTGGCGACGCACCGTCGTCCAACGACATCCCGCGCCCGCCCGCACCCGGTGGCGAGCCGCCGCACGGCGTCCTCAAGCGGCCTCCCGCCGCCGACGGCCCCGCACCCCGGCGCCTGCTGCCGGGCGACGCGCCGTCGTCGAACAGCATCGCGCGTCCCCCGGCACCCGCCGAGGGGCCGGACGCGACGGGCCGCCGCCCCATGCCCCCGAACGGGGACATGCCGGGCAGGAACCCGATGCCGCCGCGCGCGGAGTCGAGCGGTCCCCGGCCCCTGCCCCCGAGAGCGGAGTCGAGCGGTCCCCGCCCGATGCCCGGCGCGGGTGGCGGCGGCATCTCCAACCGGCTCGGCGTGCCCGACGCGCCCGCGCCGGAGGAGCCCGCGGCCGAGGGTCCCGGACCGGAGGCCACCCAGATCGCGTCGGCGGCGGGTGTGGCCAAGGTCGAGAAGCGCGAAGAGATGGACCCGCTGAGCCTCACCACCGAGATGGAGGCCATCGGCGACGACGTGAAGAAGCGGCGCGAGGTCGACCACACCCTCGCGCGGTTCTCCGCCGTGCACGACGAGCTGCTCGAACAGGAGCGCCTGCGCAAGGAACGGCGCGCCAAGCTCATGCCGTGGGTCAAGGAGGACGAGGACGAGCTCGAGGAGGCGACGCAGTTCGCCGACCCGGTCGTCGTCGACACCGACGGGACCGGCGCGCCCCGGATCCCCGGCCGCACGCCCCAGCAGCGCAGGCTGATGCGCGGCGCCAAGATCTCCGCGGTCGCCGCGGCCGCCGCGGTGTTCGCCGCGACCGGCATCAGCTGGGCCGCGACGCAGTGGGCCGACTCCAAGTTCCAGAAGATCGACGCGCTCGGCGGCAACTCGCAGGCCGTGCACCAGGCGGAGAAGCAGCTCGGCGACGAGAACTTCCTGCTGGTCGGCTCGGACACCAGGGCGGGCGCGAAGCCGGGCGACAACGTCGGCACCCAGGCGCAGGAAGGCGGTGCGCGGTCGGACGTGATCATGCTCGCGCACATCCCCGCCGACCGGAAGCGCATGGTCATCGTGTCGCTGCCGCGCGACGTGCGGGTCGACCGGCCCGCGTGCCGCACCTACAACCCGGACACGGGGCAGTACGCCGGTCCGCTGGCGGCGGAGAAGTCCGTGATGGCGAACTCCGTCTTCAACGACGGCGGGCCCGAGTGCGTCGCCAACCTGATGACCCAGCTGTCCGGCCTCAAGATCAACCACTTCGTGAGCATCGACTTCGTCGGCTTCCGCGAGATGTCGACGGCGATCGGCGGCGTGGAGATCTGCACCCCGAGGCCCATCATCGACGACGAGCTGGGTGTCGTCATCGACAAGCCGGGCAAGATCACGCTCAAGGGCGACCAGGCGCTGCAGTTCGTCCGCGCCCGCAAGGTCGCGGGTGACGGCGGCACGGACTTCGACCGCATCAAGCGGCAGCAGCAGTTCCTGTCGGCGATGCTGCGCCAGTCGCTGTCGAACGAGGTGCTGCTGAGCCCGACGAAGCTCAACAACTTCATCAACGCGCTCACGAAGTCCACGGTCGGCGACAACATCGACGTCGCGTCGCTGCTGGAGCTCGCGAACTCGTTGCAGAGCCTCGACGCGGGCCGCGTCTCGTTCGTGACGATGCCGCACTGGACCGACGAGGGCCCGACGTTGTCGAACGACGACAACATCGAGCGCCTCAGGGACGACGACGTGAAGGCGTTGTTCCAGACGATCATCGACGGAACGCCGTTGCCGCAGGAGAAGCCCGTCGAGTCGAAGCCCGGCGAGAACACCCCTCCGGCGCAGCAGCAGCCCGGCACGGTGATCGACCCGAAGGAAGTCACCATCCAGGTGTTCAACGGCGACCCCGACAACGGCGGCGCCGCCGACCGCACGGCGAACGCGTTGCAGCAGAACGGGTTCAAGGTCGCCACGCGCGGCAACGCCTCGGAGAACGCGGCGAAGACCACGATCAGGTACTCGAAGGGCAACGAGAACAAGGCGGCCACGCTCAAGGCCGCGGTCCCCAGCGCCGAGCTGGTGGAGGCCCCGGAGATGGGCGGCGCGGTCGTGCTGACGATCGGGTCGAACTTCGACGACAAGATCGTGGCTCCGCAGGGCGGCACCCCGCAGCAGGGCAACAACCAGGCACAGCCGGGCAAGGATCTGTCCATTGTGAACGCGGCACAGGACCCCTGCGCGAAGTGATTCGCCTGGGGTTCACCTCGGGTTCATCCTGGCATGTCGCTGCCGCGATGGTCGGGACGTAGGCTGAGCGCCATGCGCGAGGCCTACCACGACCAGCTACAAGAGCTCGCCGAACGACTGGCCGACATGACCGGCATGGTCGCCGAGGCGATGGAGAACGCGACCGCTGCCCTTCTGCAGGCCGACCTCGGCCTCGCGGAACGGGTCATCAGCGGTGACCAGAAGGTCGACGACGTCCGCTCCAGCATCGAGGAGCAGTCGTACGCGCTGCTCGCTCTGCAGGCACCGGTCGCGACCGACCTGCGCACGGTGCTCGCGGTGATCCACGCCGCGGAGAGCGTCGAGCGGATGGGCGACCTCGCCCTGCACGTGGCGAAGGCCGCGCGGCGCCGCCACCCGGCGTCGGCGATCCCCGAGGACGTGCAGCCGTACTTCTCCGAGATGGGCCGGATCGCGGTCAAGCTCGCGAGGGAGACCGCGGAGATCATCCGAGAGAAGGACGTCGACCGCGCGCGCAGCCTCGAGGACGAGGACGACGCGATGGACGACATCCACCGCCACCTGTTCACGGTGACCATGGACAAGGACTGGAAGCACGGCGTTCCCGCCGCGGTGGACATCACGCTGCTCGGCCGGTTCTACGAGCGCTACGGCGACCACGCCGTGTCGGTCGCCAAGCGCACGGTCTTCGTCGTCACCGGCCGGATGCCCGGCTACGGTGGCGACGAGGAACTCTGACCCCCTCGGTTACCTGAACTGCCCATCGCGCTCTGCCACCAGCTCCGGATCGGCGTAGGCCTCCGAGAACTCGGCGAGCACGGTGGGCAGTTCTTCGTCCCACGCCGCCCGCGCCTCGTCGCGCGGCAGGTCCCGCGCATCCGCGGTGAAGTACGCCCACGCGCGCACGATCTCCGGCAGCAGAGCCAGATCGGCGTCGGACACGTGCAGCTTCGCGGCCACGTTCAGGATCAGCACCGCGGTGAGCGACGCCGGCCCGTAGACCACCGGATCGCGGTTCTGTTCCACGGCAGAGGAAGCGACGATGCGCGCGAACGCCCGCGCGGCCTCGGTGTCGGCGATCCCGTGGTCCGAGGCCAGGAACGCCTCGACGACCTCGTCCGTCCTCTCCGGACTGATCGCGGGGATCTCGTACCCGTCCGGCACCAGCGCGCTCACGCGCGCGTCGGCGAGCGCGATCAGCTGGACGGGGTGCCGCACGTCCTCGGACCCGATCAGGCCCTCCTCGGCCTCCTCGTCGGGCCCGTCCTCCCAGAACTGCTCCACGTCCGGCCACACGCGGTCGTAGACGTCGCCGGCGCTCAACGGCGTGATCTCGTCGCGGAACGCGTCGGGTGTCGAGGCGATCATGTCCTCCAGCAGCGCCACGGTGCCCTCGTCCGGCGTCGAGAAGAGCTCGATGGCGGTGGCGCCGAGCACCGGCTGGCGCATGAACAGCACGGTCTCCGCCGCGCCCGCGCGTTCCTGGGTGATCGCGACGACCTCCACGTCTCCCAGGAGGTTCGTGACGAGGAAGGCGTCGCGGAACGCCAGCTCCGCGCCGGCGACGTACCAGGACGGGTCCTGCGCACCGCGTGCCGCGACGGTCTCCGCGGCCGTGGAGGCGGCGGTCCTGTCCTCGGTGGAGCCCACACCCGACAACGCGCGCAACGCCGTGAGCGCCGCGGGGTCGTCCATCGCCTTCAGGGCGTCGACCATCGGCGCGGTGCCGGACCCGGCGAGCCAGAGCGTGGCGTAGAGCTCGCTCGCCCAGGCGTCCGCGAGCAGCCACGACTCCGAACGCAACGCGGCCGCCGACTCGAGCAGCGCCCCGTAGGGGGACTTCTGCTCGGGCCTGCGGCCGGGTGCCTTGCCTTGCTTGCGCTTGCGGGACTTGCTCTGCGGGCTCACCCGCAGGAATTTAGCCGAACCGGCCGGAGATGTAGTCCTCGGTCGCCTTCTGACCGGGGTTGGAGAAGATCTTCTCCGTGTCGTCCACCTCGATCAGCTGTCCCGGCTGACCGACACCCAGCAGGTTGAAGAACGCGGTCTGGTCGGACACGCGCGCCGCCTGCTGCATGTTGTGGGTCACGATGACGATCGTGTACTCCTTCTTCAGCTCCGTGATCAGGTCCTCGATCGCCAGCGTGGAGATCGGGTCCAGGGCGGAGCAGGGCTCGTCCATCAGCAGCACGTCGGGCTGCACCGCGATGGCGCGCGCGATGCACAGGCGCTGCTGCTGACCACCGGAGAGGCCACCGCCGGGGCGGTCGAGGCGGTCCTTGACCTCGTTCCAGAGGTTGGCGCCGCGCAGCGAGCGCTCGGCGACCTCGTCGAGCTCCTTCTTGTTCTTCATGCCCGCGAGCTTCAGGCCCGCCACCACGTTGTCGCGGATGGACATCGTGGGGAACGGGTTGGGGCGCTGGAACACCATGCCGATGGTGCGGCGCACCTCGACCGGGTCCACGGTGGACGCGTAGATGTCCTCGCCGTCGAGCAGCACCTTGCCCTCGACGCGCGCGCCGGGCGCGACCTCGTGCATGCGGTTGAGCGACCGCAGCACGGTCGACTTGCCGCAGCCGGAGGGGCCGATGAACGCCGTGACGTTCTTCGGCGGCACCGCGAGCGAGACGTTCTCCACGGCGTGGAACTTGCCGTAGAAGAGGTTCAGGTCCTTGATGTCGAGTCGCTTGGCCATGTCCGCCCGCTCACTTCGTCTTCGGCGCCAGCGCCCGCGAGATCACGGTCGCCAGGAGGTTGAACAGGGTGATGAGAAGGACGAGCGTGATCGCCGCGCCCCAGATGCGTTCGAAGCCCGCCTGCGTCGGGTTGTTGCGCTCGTTCACCATCATCAACGGCAGCGAGGCCATCGGGCCGTCGAACAGGTTGTAGTTGATGAACGGCGCGTAGGCCGCGAGCACCAGCACCGGCGCGGTCTCGCCCATGACGCGGGCGAGGGCCAGCATGATGCCGGTCAGGATGCCGGACAGCGCGGTCGGGATGACGATCTTGACGATCGTCTTCCACTTCGGGATGCCCAGCGCGTAGGAGGCCTCGCGCAGCTCGTCCGGGACGATCTTGAGCATCTCCTCGGTCGTGCGCACCACGACCGGCACCATCAGCAGCACCAGGGCGAGCGACACGGCGACCGCGCTGCGGCCGAGGCCGAAGTACGTGATCCACACCGTGTAGACGAACAGCGCCGCGACGATCGACGGGACACCGGTGAGGATGTCCACCATGAACGTCGTCGCCTTCGCCAGCCGCGACCGGCCGCCGTACTCGACGAGGTAGATGGCGATCATGATGCCGATCGGCACGGAGACGACCGCGCAGATCAGGCCCTGGACCAGGGTGCCGTAGATCGCGTGGTACGCGCCGCCGCCCTGCTGGCGGGCCAGCAGGCCCGACATGGACTTCTGCCACCAGCCACCGTCGAGGATGACCGGGAAGCCGCGCTGGATGACGGTGTAGAGCACCCACACCAGCGGGATGACCGCGACGAGGAACGCGCCCCAGACGAGGCCGGTGGCGAGGCCGTTCTTGATCCGGCGGGAGACGCTGACCGCCTGGAACGTCGGCGGCGTCGCGAGTCGCGTGGGATCCGCGAGGTTGGTGCTCACTCGTACTCCTTGTGGCCGGCGACGATCGAGCGCGCCATGGCGTTCACGACGAAGGTCAGCACGAACAGCACCAGACCGGCGGCGATGTAGGCACCTGCCGAGCGCGGGTCGTTGAACTCGGGCGCGGCGAGCGCGATCTTCGAGGCGAACGTCGAACCGCCGTCGAAGAGCGACCAGCCGAACGAGGCGGTCGCGGTGCTCAGGATGATCGCGACGGCGATGGTCTCACCGAGCGCGCGGCCGAGACCGAGCATCGAGGCGCTGATGTAGCCGGCCTTGCCGAACGGCAGGACGGTCGTGCGCACGACCTCCCACTTGGTCGCGCCGAGCGCGATCGCGCCCTCGACGTGCATCGTGGGCGTGCGCTCGAAGACCTCGCGGCTGACGGCCGTGATGATCGGCAGGATCATCACCGCGACGACGATGCCCGCGGTGAACACGGTGCCGCCGAGCTGCACGTTGACGTTGCCCTTGGCGAAGATCGGGATCCAGCCGAGGCTCCCGATCAGCCACTCGGAGATCGGGTAGAGCACGGGGCCGAGCACGAACAGTCCCCAGAGGCCGAAGACGATCGACGGCACGGCCGCCAGAAGGTCGATGACGTAGGCGAACGGCCGGGCGAGGTTGCGCGGCGCGTACTGCGTGAGGAACAGCGCGATGCCCAGCGCGATCGGCATGGCGATCAGCAGGGCCACCAGCGCGACGACGACCGTGACGAGCGTCAGGTCGAGGATGCCGAACCGCAGGTTCGTCGGGTCGGTGGTGTTCCACTCGCGACTGGTCAGGAAGTTGACGTTGTCCAGCCCGAGCGACGGGATGGCCTGCAGGACGAGGAACAGGCCGATCGCGCCGATGAGGACGACGATGAAGACACCGGACCCCGTCGCCAGGCCGCGGAAGATGCGGTCGCCAGGCCGAACGTGCGGTGCCTTGGGGGTTTCTGGAGCTTCCGGGGTCGGGGGAATCGGAGCCTCCGGGGCGTGGGGAGCAGCCGCGACGCCCCGCTCCGCTCCGGGTTCACCGGAGCGGGCGGGGCGCTTGGCCACGACGGGATCGTTCATCGCGTCTGTATCAGCCGAAGTTTCGCATCAACCTCAGGCGATCGCCTTCACGGCGGTCAGGATCTTGTCCTGGAACGCCTTGGGCAGCGGCACGTAGCCGGCGTCGGCGAGCTGCGCCTGACCGGTGGTGGCGGCAACCGTGAGGAACGCCTTGACGGCCTTGGCGGTGTCGGCGTCGTAACCCTTGGAGCAGACGATCTCGTAGGTCGCGAGCAGCAGCGGGTAGGCACCGGCGACCTTGGTGCCGTAGATCGAGTCGAGGTCGAGGACGAGGTTGTTGCCCTCACCCTTGATCTTCGCGCCGTCGATGGCCTTGCCGACCGTCTCGGCGTTCAGCTCGACGGCACCGGCACCGGAGTCGATCTTGGCGAGCGAGAGCTTGTTGTCCTGCGCGAAGGACCACTCGACGTAGGTGATCGCACCGTCGATGGAGCCGACGGCCTGCGCGACACCGGCGGACTTCTCCTTGCCCTCGCCGACGCCACCCTTGAACTGCTTGCCCTCACCCTTGGTCCAGCCGCCGGCGACCTTCAGGTACTTCTGGAAGTTGTCGGTGGTGCCCGACTCGTCCGAGCGGTAGATGACCGCGATGTCCTTGTCCGGCAGGGTCGCGGAGCCGTTCAGGGCCTTGATGGCCGGGTCGTTCCACTTCTTGACGGTGCCGGAGAAGATCGCGGCGGTCGTCTTGGCGTCCAGCACGAGGCTGTCCACACCGGACACCTTGTAGCCGACGGCGACGGGGCCGAAGACCAGCGGCAGGTTCCAGGCCGGGTTCTCCTTGCAGCGCTTCGCGGCGTCGGTGGTCTCGGCGCCGTCCTTGAGCGCTGAGTCCGAACCGCCGAAGTCGACCTGGCCGGCGTTGAAGTTCTTCACGCCCGCGCCGGAGCCGGACGGGTTGTACGCGAGGTCCACACCGGGGCAGGCGGCCTGGTAGGCCTGCACGAACGCGTCGACCGCGTTCTTCTGCGCGGACGAACCCTCGGCGTTGAGCTTGGTCTTGCCACCGCACTCGACAGGAACAGAGGAAGCGTTCGACGTGGCGGAAGTGCCACCCGTGCCGCCCGTGTTGTTGTCGGAGCCACACGCACCGAGCAGCAGCGCGCTGGCCGCGACGAGGCCGAGCACGGCACCGTGCCGCTGGATCTTCACCTTGGTCCTCCACCTTGCGAAAAGCATTAGCGGTTCGCGACGGACGCCGCCGCTCGACACGGACGGTAGGTAGCCAGAGTGGACAACCCACCTAGACAAGGTGAACGGAAGGTGAACACCGAACGGGAAGTGACGGGTCACACGGCCAAATGAGTGACCGCGTGACCAGGGCGTATGCGTTTTGTGACGGTACGTTGACTACCGGGCGTACTGGACGTCGGCGTCCCACAGGGTGAAGCCGAGCTTCGTGTAGACCCTGACCGCCACCGTGTTGTCCGCCTCGACGTAGAGCATCACTTCACCGACGCCGCGTCCGCGCAGGTGGTGCAGGCCGGCGAGGGTGAGGGCCTTGCCGAGACCGCCGCCCTGGCTGTCCGGGTCGACGCCCACGACGTACACCTCGCCCAGCTCGGGCGTGTGGACCTTCGTCCAGTGGAAGCCCGCGAGCCTGCCGTCGGCGTCGAACGCGAGCAGGAAGCCCTCGGGGTCGAACCAGGCCTCTTCTTCCTTCGCGCGAACGTCCTCGATGGACATCGAGCCCTGCTCGGGGTGCCAGTCGAACGCGCGGTGGTTCACGTAGACGACCGCGGCCTCGTCCTTGCCGGGGACGAACGGCCGGATGGTGACGCCCTCTGGCAGCTTCGGCTCGGGGAGGTCGTTCTCCAGGCGCAGCCGCATGCGCAGCAGCTCGCGGACCTTGCTCAGGCCGAGCTTCTCCGCGAGCTTCCCGGCGTCCGGGTGGCCGCCGTGCGCCCAGATCCGCAGCTTCTCCTGCGGGAGCGCCGTCACGAGAGCCTCGCCCACGCCCCGGTGGCGGTGCGCCGGGTGCACGGCGAGCTCGGCGACCTTGTTGCCGTCCGCGTCGCCGAGCACGTCGACGTGCGCGTACCCGGCGAGCTCGCCGTCCAGGTGCACGAGGAGGTGCCTGCTGCCGGTGGCGCCGGGGCGCATCCGCAGTCGCACGGCCTCGCCGACCGGTGCCACGCCGTCGGTGTCCTCCGCGGCCTCCAGCAGCTGCCCGACCTCGGCAGCCTGCTCGGTCGTCAGCTCGTCGTACCAGCTCAGTTGCGCCACACAGGCGAACCTACCGCGCGATCAAACGATCATCCAGGACTCGGACGGCGTCGTCGATCTCGGCGACCTCGGCCGGACGGCGCGAGGAGCCGGGACGCGGCGGGCGGACGAACTTGTAGCCCACGTTGCGCACGGTGCCGATCAACGCCTCGTGCTCGGGGCCGAGCTTGGCGCGCAGCCGTCGCACGTGGACGTCGACGGTGCGGGTGCCGCCGAAGAAGTCGTAACCCCAGACCTCCTGCAGCAGCTGCGCGCGGGTGAACACCCGGCCCGCGTGCTGCGCGAGGTACTTGAGGAGCTCGAACTCCTTGTAGGTGAGGTCGAGCGGGCGGCCCTTGAGGCGCGCGGTGTAGGTGGCCTCGTCGATCACCAGGTCGCCGAGCTGGAGCGCGCCGTCGCCACCGGGCTGGGTGGAGCCGCGGCGCGAGCGCACCAGGCGCAGGCGGGCGTCGACCTCGGCGGGGCCGGAGTTCGGCAGCAGGATCTCGTCGACCGACCAGTCGGAGTTGACGGCGACCAGACCACCCTCGGTGACCACGGCCACCACGGGCACGTCGACGCCGGACGAGTCGAGCAGGCGGCACAGCGAGCGGGCGCCGACCAGGTCGGTGCGGGCGTCGACCAGCACGATGTCGTGGGGACCCGCCTCCAGCAGTGCGGAGACCTCGGGACGCAGCGGACGCACGGCGTGCGGGAGCAGTGCCAGCGCCGGCAGCACGGCCTCCGGGTCGGGGTCTGTCGTCAGCAGAAGCACGTCGATGCTCATCGCGGCGCCCTCCAAAATCGGCCGTGGACGGTCACCTGGACCAGACCAGCGGCGTACGGTGACCGGGCCCCGTTGCCTGCGGATGACGGAGACGATACCGGTGCACCCCGAGAAAGTCCCAGGTCAAGAAGCCGTGCTCACAGTTGTTTCCACAAGCGTCACGCCTGTTACATCCATGTCACACGATGGAGTGCGCCTGCGCGGTGTCCACCTGAAGGGTGACAGCGGCCTTGCTTTCGTTGTGGGACACGGGTTCACGAACAACGTGACCAAACCCTACGTCGCGCGCGTGCTCGCCCGGCTGGCCCGGCGCGGGGGCGTCGTCGCGTTCGACTTCCGCGGCCACGGACGGTCGGGCGGGCGTTCCACGGTCGGCGCGGACGAGGTCCACGACATCGAGGCGGCCGTGCGCAAGGCCCGCGAGCTCGGGTACTCGAAGATCGCCACCGTCGGGTTCTCGATGGGCGCCTCGATCGTCCTGCGGCACGCCGCGCTCGGCGAGAGCAGGCCGGACGCCGTCGTGTCGGTGAGCGGCCCCGCCCGCTGGTGGTCGCGTGAGACCGCTCCCATGCGCCGGGTGCACTGGTTGCTGGAGCAGCCGCACGGCAAGCTGGCCGCGCGGGCGATGGGGGTTCGGCTCGGCGGCGGCTGGGTACAGGCGCCGGAGAGCCCGCTGGAGGTGGTGGGGCGCATCACGCCGACCCCACTGCTCATCGTGCACGGTGACCTGGACCACTATTTCGGGGTGGAGCACGCCATGTCGCTGCACCGCGCGTCCTCGGGACATGGGGAGTTGTGGATCGAGAAGGGCATGCGGCACGCCGAATCGGCCTCGACTCCCGACCTGGTAGACCGGATGGCGGCGTGGACCGCCGCGAAGATCGAGCACTGAACCCGGAGGACGTAGGGATGACTGCAGGGTTTTCCGGCCAGAGCCCGGCCCGCGCCAGGCCGAGGAGGAAGTCGCGGCGCGGCAAGTTCCTCGTCATCACGGTGATCGTGCTGGGAGTCCTGCTCGTCGCGGCCGACTTCGCGCTGGCGGCGGCCGGCGAGTACCAGATCGCCCAGCGGATGCGCGAGAAGCTGCAGCTCGACGAGGACCCGTCGGTGCGGATCAACGGGTTCCCGTTCATCCTGCAGGCGCTGCGCGGCGACTACCAGCACGTGGAGATCCGCGCGTACGGCGTGCCGATCAAGGACGAGCAGCAGGGCGTCGACCTGCGCGACCTCGACATCGAGGCCGACCTCCTGCACACCCGCGTCGAGCTGTCGGACCTGCTGGCGGGCAACGTCTCCAAGGCGACCATCGACACGGTCAAGGGCAGCGTGCGGATCAAGGCGCTCGACCTGAACCGGCTCGCGAACCAGGTGACGCCGTTCGACAAGCTCTCGATCGAGCCGGACAACCGCGTCGCCACGCCCGTCCCCGCGAACCCCAAGGCGCCCAAGACGACCGCCGCGGTCAAGCTCTCCGGCGAGACCAACGTCGCGGGCAAGGTCGTCACGCTCACCGCGTACGGGCAGATCGCCCTGGTCAGCGGCGCGATCCAGATCAACATCGACGACATCGAGCTGAACGACGCCTCGCTGAAGCAGATCGTCCCGCAGCTGCGCCAGGCGCTGGCCATCAAGATCGACCCGGGCACGTTGCCGTTCAACGCGACCCCCACGGCCGTCGAGGTGGAGAGCGGTTCGTTCAAGCTCAGCGGCGAGATCGCGGATGTACCGTTGAGCCAGCGATGACCGGTGTGTGGGCACTCCTGGGCGCGCTGGCCGCGGCCGGCGCGATCGCGGTGCTGCTCAAGCTCCGCGAGGGCCGCGTCTCCCGTCGCTCCAAGCCGTCAGCCGACCTGCCCGCTCCCGTGCGCGACCTGCTCGTGCCGGGGGTGACGCTGGTCCAGCTCTCCACCACGTTCTGCGCGCCGTGCCGGCACGCGAAGGTGGTCCTGCGCGACCTGGCCGACCGCATCGACGGCCTCACCCACGCCGAGCTCGACGTCACGAACCTCCCGGACGTGGCCGCGAAGCTCGGCGTGATGCGCACCCCGACGACGCTGGCACTGGCGTCCGACGGGACCGAGCTGCTGCGAGTCGGCGGCGTGCCGAAACGCGACTCGCTCCTGGAAGCCCTGCGCCCGCATCTGGCCTGATCCAGTCGGGTGAACCTGCGTTGTTCCACCTGATGGACATACCTCCCGCACCGAGGGATGGGGAGCTACCCTCGCTGGCATGACCATGCTGCTCACGAAGCGACGCGCGGTAGACCTGTGCCGCGTGCGCAGCAGCCTGTGTCGCCCGACGAGCTGATTGGGCCGCTTGACGCCCATCAGCAACCTCTGCCGGACTGAACGCACTCGTCCGTATGCCCGGAGGTCGTTGTGCCCAAGGACTCCCCCGTAGACCCGCGCGGACCGCGCTTCTCAGCCTGGATGACCACGGCCGTCCTGGCGATCGTGCTGCTCACCGGCTGGTGGCGGCTGTTAGCCGCCCAGACGGTGCTGTTCGCGATGTGCGCGTTCATCTCGCTGAAGCTCAACCCGTGGGGGCACGTCTACCGCTTCGCGATCCAGCCCCGCCTCACCCCGGCCACCGAACGCGAGGAAGCCGCCCCACTGCGGTTCGCGCAGGGCGTCGGTTTCGTCTTCGCACTGATCGGCACCCTCGGTTACGCCACGGGCCTCACCACGCTCGGCATGGTCGCGACCGGCATGGCACTGGTGGCAGCGCTGCTCAACGCCGCGCTGGGCCTGTGCCTCGGGTGCGAGATGTACCTGCTGCTGCGCCGCTACGCCCCCGCCATCGCCCGTCCGCAATAAAGACACGCACTACTACAGGAGCAACTTCCCATGAGCCGTGAGAACGTGCTGGTCTCGGCCGCCTGGTCCGAGGAGAACCTCCAGACGCCAGGCGTCGTCTTCGCGGAGGTCGACGAGGACACCACCGCGTACGACGGCGGGCACATCCCGGGCGCCGTCAAGATCGACTGGAAGAACGACCTCCAGGACCCGGTGCGCCGCGACTTCGTAGACCGCGAGGGCTTCGAGAAGCTGCTCTCGGCCAAGGGCATCTCCAACGACGACACCGTGATCCTCTACGGCGGCAACAACAACTGGTTCGCGGCCTACGCGTACTGGTACTTCAAGCTCTACGGCCACGACTCGGTCAAGCTGCTCGACGGCGGTCGCAAGAAGTGGGAGCTCGACGGGCGTCCGCTGGACAAGGAGGTCGTCGAGCGCGCCGGGACGACCTACTCGGCCAAGGAGCAGGACCTGTCGATCCGCGCGTTCCGCGACGAGGTCGTCGAGGCCATCGGCACGAAGAACCTGGTCGACGTGCGGTCCCCCGACGAGTTCTCCGGCAAGCTGCTGGCCCCGGCGCACCTGCCGCAGGAGCAGGCGCAGCGGGCCGGCCACATCCCGTCGGCCATCAACGTGCCGTGGAGCAAGGCGGCCAAC
>NZ_DATLEC010000162.1:0-24398 GCF_035525475.1 Lentzea sp.
CGAGGAGTCCACGTTGAAGAGCACCGTCGAGCACCTGAGCCCGACGAGGGTCCGGATCAACGTCGAGGTGCCGTTCGACGAGCTCAAGTCGAACTTCGACCAGGCGTACCGGAAGCTCGCGAAGCAGGTCCGCATCCCCGGCTTCCGCCCGGGCAAGGCCCCCGCGAAGGTTCTGGAGAACCGCATCGGCCGCGCCCCGGTCCTGGACGAGGTCATCCAGGAGGCCATCCCGGCCAAGTACCTGGAGGCCGTGTCCGCCGGTGAGGTGCGCACGCTCGGTCGCCCCGACTTCGAGGTCACCAAGATCGAGGACGGCCAGACGCTCGAGTTCACCGCCGAGGTCGACGTCCGCCCCGAGATCACCGTGCCCGCCTTCGGCGAGCTCTCCGTGACCGTGGACGAGCAGGAGGTCACGGACGAGGACGTGGCCACGCAGCTCGACGAGCTCCGCGCCCGCTTCGGCACCCTCACCGGTGTGTCGCGCCCGGCCCAGACCGGCGACTTCGTGAGCGTCGACCTGTCGGCCACCGTCGACGGTGAAGAGGTCGAGGAGGCCCGCACCGCCGGCCTGTCCTACGAGATCGGCTCCGGCCAGCTCGTCGAGGGCATCGACGACGCGCTCGTCGGCGCCTCCGAGGGCGAGACCAAGACCTTCACCACCACGCTGGTCGCCGGCGAGCACTCCGGCCGCGAGGCCGAGGTCTCCGTCGTGCTGAACTCCGTCAAGGAGCGCCAGCTGCCCGAGCTGGACGACGAGTTCGCGCAGCTCGCCAGCGAGTTCGACACGCTCGACGAGCTCAAGGCCGACCTGCGGACCCGCCTCGCCCGCGTCAAGAAGATGCAGCAGGGCGTCCAGGCGCGCGACAAGGTCCTCGAGGCGCTGCTGGAGACCACCGAGGTCCCGCTGCCCGAGGGCATCGTCCAGGGCGAGATCGACGCCCGCAAGCACGACGCCGTGCACGCCTTCGACCACGACGACGAGAAGTTCGCCGAGTGGCTGCAGGAGCAGGGCCAGTCGGAGGAGGAGTTCGACACCGAGCTCCGCACCGCCGCCGAGCAGGCCGTCAAGACGCAGCTCGTGCTCGACTCGATCGCCGACGCCGAGCAGGTCACGGTGTCCGACGGCGAGCTGACCGAGCGGATCATCTACCAGGCGCAGCGCTTCGGCATCTCGCCCGACGAGTACGTCAAGCGCGCGCAGCAGTCGGGCCAGCTCGGCGCGATCTTCGCCGACGTCCGCCGGGGCAAGGCGCTCGCGAGCGTCGTGCGCCAGGCTTCGGTCAGCGACACGGCGGGCCAGGAGCTGGACCTCGACGAGCTCTTCGGCGAGACCAAGTCCGAAGAGGACGGCCAGGAGTAGTTCACGACACTCGCCGCACGGGCGGCGAGCGCCGGAAATACAGCCCTGAGCGAACGCGGGCGGTGTCGGGCATCTGACGCCGCCCGTCTTCGTTAAGGTCGATCGCAGAGAGTTTTAGGCATCAGATTCGTTCCACCTGGAGTTAGGCAGGCAGACGTGACGCAGCACTCCTTCCCGACCCCCGAGATGCGGTCGGCCACCGCCGGGATGAACCTCAACGACTCGGTGTACGAGCGGCTGCTCCGCGAGCGGATCATCGTCCTGGGTTCGCAGGTCGAAGAGGGCATCGCCAACCAGATCACCGCCCAGCTGCTGCTCCTCGCCGCTGAGGACCCCGAGAAGGACATCACCCTCTACATCAACTCGCCGGGTGGTTCCGTCACGGCGGGCATGGCCATCTACGACACGATGCAGCTGATCGAGCCGGACGTGGCGACCGTCGCGATGGGCCTCGCGGCGTCGATGGGGCAGTTCCTGCTCTCCGCCGGCGCTCCCGGCAAGCGCCAGGCGCTCCCGCACGCCCGGATCCTGATGCACCAGCCGTCGGCGGGTGTCGGCGGCACGGCCGCGGACATCGCGATCCAGGCGGACATGCTGACGCGCACCAAGCGCGAGATGGCCGAGCTGATCGCCGAGCACACCGGCCAGCCGGTCGAGCGCGTCATCGCCGACTCCGACCGCGACCGCTGGTTCACGGCGCAGGAAGCGCTGGAGTACGGCTTCGTCGACAAGGTCGTGACGCGGTCGCAGCCCGTCGGCGACTCGAACAACTGACGTCAGCTAGGAGAGCCCAAGTGAGCCAGTTCCACATGCCTCAGTCGCGGTACGTGCTGCCGTCGTTCGTCGAGCGCACGAGCTACGGCATGAAGGAGTCGAACCCGTACAACAAGCTGTTCGAGGAGCGCATCATCTTCCTCGGCGTGCAGGTTGACGACGCCTCGGCCAACGACGTGATGGCGCAGCTGCTGGTGCTCGAGTCCGAGGACCCCGACCGCGACATCCTGATGTACATCAACTCGCCGGGTGGCTCGTTCACCTCGCTGATGGCCATCTACGACACCATGCAGTTCGTCCGCCCGGACATCCAGACGTACTGCCTCGGCCAGGCCGCCTCGGCCGCCGCGGTGCTGCTGGCCGCCGGCACGCCCGGCAAGCGCCACGCGCTGCCGAACGCGCGAATCCTGATCCACCAGCCCTCCATGGAGGGCGCGTACGGTCAGGTGTCCGACCTGGAGATCCAGTCGAACGAGATCCAGCGCGTGCGCCGCCTGATGGAGTCCACCCTCGCGCGGCACACCAACCGGACGGCGGAGGAGGTTCGCGAGAGCATCGAGCGCGACCGCATCCTCACGGCCGAAGAGGCCAAGGAGTACGGCATCGTCGACGCGGTGCTGCCCTACCGCAAGCTTTCCGCCAAGTCCTGACGGGTGGCGGAGGGGCGAGGAGTGCTCGCGAAGAGCGCTCGCCTCGCCCCGCCGCCCGGTGTTCGTCTGGGGGACACCCCAGACCCCGTGTCCTGTCCCAGGGGCTGGAACCCGGCCCCTGGGTGCCGACACGCCGATGAGACCGCATGTCCGGCCTGATCGGCGCGTCGGAGGACGGCGGGTCCTCCCCTGAAACGGGGTGGGCCAGGTACCGTCAGGAGAACGGGCTCAGCACCCACAGCCAGTGGGACTGCCACAGCAAGTCAGCAGGCGCACTACAGCAGGTGTGCGCCGGAGGGGACATAGGTCAGCGGTCATGGCGCGTATCGGTGACGGCGGCGACTTGCTGAAGTGCTCTTTCTGCGGAAAGAGTCAAAAGCAGGTGAAGAAACTCATCGCCGGCCCCGGCGTCTACATCTGCGATGAGTGCATCGATCTCTGCAACGAGATCATCGAGGAGGAGCTGGCGGAAGCCGGTGACGTGAAGCTCGACGAGCTGCCGAAGCCCGCCGAGATCCACGAGTTCCTCGACCAGTACGTCATCGGCCAGTCCGAGGCGAAGCGGACCCTCTCGGTCGCCGTCTACAACCACTACAAGCGCATCCAGGCGGGCGACCGCGGACGCGAGGGTCGTGACGACGGTGTGGAGCTCGCGAAGTCCAACATCCTGATGCTGGGACCGACGGGCTGCGGCAAGACCTACCTCGCGCAGACGCTCGCGAAGATGCTGAACGTCCCGTTCGCCATCGCCGACGCGACCGCGCTGACGGAGGCCGGCTACGTCGGCGAGGACGTCGAGAACATCCTCCTGAAGCTCATCCAGGCCGCCGACTACGACGTGAAGCGCGCCGAGACGGGCATCATCTACATCGACGAGGTCGACAAAATCGCTCGAAAGAGTGAAAACCCGTCGATCACGCGCGATGTATCCGGCGAGGGCGTGCAGCAGGCCCTCCTCAAGATCCTGGAAGGCACCACGGCGTCGGTGCCCCCGCAGGGCGGCCGCAAGCACCCGCACCAGGAGTTCATCCAGATCGACACGACGAACGTGCTGTTCATCGTGGCCGGTGCCTTCGCGGGCCTGGAGAAGATCATTCAGGACCGCGTCGGCAAGCGCGGCCTGGGCTTCGGCGCCGAGGTTCGCTCCAAGGCCGAGGTGGAGGCGTCGGACTTCTTCGCCGACTCCATGCCGGAGGACCTGATCAAGTTCGGCCTGATCCCCGAGTTCATCGGGCGTCTGCCGATGGTCGCCTCCGTCACGAACCTCGACAAGCCGTCGCTGGTCTCGATCCTCACCGAGCCGAAGAACGCCCTGGTGAAGCAGTACCAGAAGCTCTTCGAGATGGACGGCGTCGAGCTCGAGTTCACCAAGACCGCGCTGGAAGCGGTCGCCGACCAGGCGATCCTGCGCGGCACCGGTGCTCGCGGCCTGCGCGCGATCATGGAAGAGGTCCTGCTCCCGGTGATGTACGACATCCCGAGCCGCACGGACGTCGCCAAGGTCGTCATCACCGAGCAGACGGTGAAGGAGAACGTGAACCCGACGATCGTCGCCCGGCAGCCCTCGCGCCGCGAACGGCGGGAGAAGTCGGCCTAGATTCGAAGTTCCACACGAAGGGCGTCCGGGAAACCGGGCGCCCTTCGTCGTTGCGGGGCCATCAGATCGCCGATGGCCGCCTGTTCCGCGACCCGGTGAGCGACTCGGCCCGGTGTCCGGCTTCCCCGCCGGGCGTCCCAGTCCCCGTCGACGTCCGGTGGGGCTAGACGGCGCGCTTCGCGTACTTGGCGAGGAACTGGACGACGTCGGGCGTCACCTTGCGGTACAGGCCGTCGTCGTGGCCGCCGCTCTTCACCGTGCTCACCTCGGGCCGCACCTCGCGCATGAACCGGCGAGTGCCCTCGATGAACCTGTCGCGGTCACCGATCCACACGCCCAGCGCGGTCGGGCCGGTCGCCTTCACGTGCCGCAGCGGGTCCAGGGAAGTCCACTCGGCCTCGTCCCTGAACGCGCGGCGCTTGGCCATCTCCGGCCACGTCGTGATGAGGCCGGGGGAGATGGCCGCGGCGGCCGCGATCGGGTCGCCGCGTTCGGCTCGGCGGCGGGCGTAGAGCAGTGAGCCGAAGCCGCCCATCGACACGCCCGTCACCGCGAACGGCTCGCCGTAGCCGCGTTCCTTGAGCCAGCGGGGGACCTCGTCGAGCAGCATGGCCATCGGGTCGTCGCCGGGGACGTTCTCGTGCCAGTAGTTGTCGCCGCCGTCGACCGCGACGAAGCCGAACGCAGGGACGGAGCCCTTCGCTACGGCGGCGGTCAGGACGTCGGCGATGTTGCCGATGGCGGCGTGCCGGGCGTCGCCGTGCAGGCCGTGCAGCAGGATCGACATCGGCAGGCCGCGGGGGTTCGTGCCGGTCGGGAGGTAGAAGGCGAGGGTGACCTCGCGGTGGCGGGCGGCAGAGTAGACGCGCTCGAAGCGGATCGTCGGCTTGGCGTCCGGCTTGTTGGTCGCGCGGTCAGCCGTGGCGATCTGCTGGGAGGCCTCGGAGGACGACGACGACACGTACGTCGCGACGCCGATGGCTGTCGCGACGACCACGCCGATGGCCGCGAGGAGGGTGCGGCGGCTGTACCTCGGTTCCCCCATGCTCACCTCATCGCGCAAGCGCCGCTCCTCGTTTCCCTCTCAGAGGACGGAACGCACGCGCAACGAGGACTGTTCCTCGCTCGAGTAGCCCAGCCAGGTCAGCACGTCGTCATTGTGCTCGCCGAGTTCGGGGACCGCACCCGGTGACCACTCGAAGCCCGCCACCGGGGGTGGCAGCATCCGGGCCGTCCCGCCGGGAACCCGCACGTCAACCCAGGTGCCGAGCTGCGGGTGGGTGGGCAGTTCGGTGATCGGGCGGGTCAGGGCGGCGGGCACGTCGGCGGTGTCCAGAGCGGTCAGCAGCTCGGCCGCGGTGAGGTCCGAAAAGGCCTGTTCGAGCAGTTCCTGCAGCTCCGCGCGGTGCTCGACGCGCGAGGCGACTGTGGCGAACCTCTCCTGCGGCGCGAGCCCGATGAGCCCGCACAGCCGCTGCCACTGGCCGTCGTTCTGCACGGCGAGGTGCACGGCGCCGTCCAAGCAGGCCACCGGGCCGTACGGCGCGATGCTGGGGTGGTGCGCGCCCGACCGCGGGGCCGCCGCGCCCGTGCCGGCGGCGTAGAGCATCGGCTGGTGCATCCACTCGGCCATCGCCCCGAACAGCGACAGCCGCAACCGCGCGCCGGTGCCCGTCCGGGAGCGCTGCAGCAACGCCGCCAGCACGGCCGCCTGCAGCTGGACGCCGGCCGCGATGTCCGCGACGGAGATGCCGGCACGGGCCATCACGTCGCCGTCGCCGGTCAGCGACACCAGCCCCGCCTCGGACTGCACCAGCGCGTCGAACGCCTTGCGGTCCGCGTACGGGCCGTCCCAGCCGTAGCCGGACAGCTCGCCGACGATCAGCTTCTCCGGCAGCTCCAGCGCGAGCCGCCGCCACACGCGCGGTGAGAGGTTGCACAGCAGCACGTCGGCGCGTGCGACGAGCCGGGTCAGCACCTCGCGGCCGTCGGGGTGGGTGATGTCGAGCGACACCGACTCCTTGCCCACGTTCGTCCACGCGAAGTACGACGAGACCTCACCGCACGACGAGTCGTAGTGGCGGGCGAAGTCGCCGGTGCCCGGCCTTTCGACCTTGATGACGCGGGCGCCCAGGTCGGCCAGCAGCCGCGTCGCGTACGGCACGGCGACGGCCTGCTCCAGGCTCACCACCACGACGCCGTCAAGCGGTCTCAAGCACCCGCTCCCCACCGGTGTAGACGTTCATCGAGTCGCCTCGCAGGAACCCGACGAGCGTCATGCCCTGCTCCTCGGCCAGCTCGACGGCGAGCGACGACGGCGCCGACACCGCGGCGAGCACCGGGATCCCGGCCATCGCGGCCTTCTGCACCAGCTCGAACGACGCCCGCCCGGACACCATCAGCACCGCGCCGCGCAACGGCACCAGGTTCTGCAGCACCGCCCAGCCCAGGACCTTGTCGACGGCGTTGTGCCTGCCCACGTCCTCGCGCACGACCAGCAGCTCGCCGTTCACGAACAGCCCTGCCGCGTGCAGGCCGCCGGTGCTCTCGAAGACCTTCTGCCGTTCCCGCAACGCGTCCGGAAAGCCCGTCAGCGCCTCCGGTGTGACCGTGATCTCGTCGGCGGCGGGGGAGTAGCGGGTCTTGAGCTTCACCGCGTCGAGCGCGGCCTTCCCGCACACCCCGCACGACGACGTCGTGTAGAAGTTCCGCTCCACGCCGGTGTCCGGCGGCGGCACACCGTCGGCCAGCGCGATGTCCAGCACGTTGTAGGTGTTCATCCCGTCCGGGCCGGTGCCCTCGCAGAACCGGGCGATCGAGATGTCCCGCGACGACCCGATGACACCCTCGCTGAGCAGGAAGCCGTGCGCGAGCTCCACGTCCTGACCCGGCGTGCGCATCGTGACGGCCAACGCCTTGCCGTTGACCCTCAGCTCCAGCGGTTCCTCGGCGGCGAGCGCGTCGACCTTGCGCCGCCGGCCGTTCGGCGACACCCGTTCGACCGCCCGGCGAACCGTCACTCGGCCCATGTGCACATCTCCTTCGGACCGCTATGTTCCCCACCGACCAGGCTACGTGGGAGGGATCTCGGGGCATGGACGACGTCGTGATCGTGGGAGGCGGCCACAACGGGCTCGTGGCGGCCGCGTACCTCGCCCAGGCGGGGAAGTCGGTCAGGGTGCTGGAGAAGCTGCCGCACGCCGGCGGCGCGGCGGTGAGCGCGTCGCCCTGGGAAGGCGTCGACGCCCGGCTCTCCCGCTTCTCCTACCTGGTGTCGCTGCTGCCCGACCAGATCGTGTCGGACCTCGGCCTGAACCTCGCGCTGCGATCGCGCGCGGCGTCCTCCTACACGCCGAACGGCAAGACCGGGCTCCTGGTGGAACGCACGCCCGGCGAGGCGACCGCGGAGTCGTTCCGGGCGGTCTGCGGGTCGCTCGACGACTGGGAGCGGTGGCAGCGCTGGTACGCCGACCTGGAGCTGATGGCCGCCGCGCTGGCGCCGACGCTGCTGGAACCGCTGGTGTCGCGCGAGGACCTGCGCGCGTGCGTCGACGCGGTGGCGCGCGGGCGGGTGTGGGAGCAGGTCTTCGAACGCCCGATCGGCGCGACGCTGCAGGAGCTGTTCGACGACAACCTGGTGCGCGGCGTCGTCGCCACCGACGCGTTGATCGGCACGCACGCGTCGCTGCATTCGTTGAGCGCCAACAAGTGCTTCCTCTACCACGTGATCGGCAACGGCACCGGCGAGTGGAAGGTGCCCGTCGGCGGCATGGGCGCGGTCACCGCCGAGCTGGAACGGGCGGCGCGCGAGGCCGGTGCGCGGATCGTGTGCGACGCCGAGGTGACGTCGATCGAGTCGGACGGAAGGACCGCTGCCGTCGTGTACGGCTCGAAGACCGTCGAGGCCCGGTTCGTGCTGTCCACTGTGGCGCCTTCGGTGCTGGGACGGTTGCAGGGCAAGGAGGTGCACGACGAACCCGGCTGCCAGCTGAAGATCAACATGTTGCTGCGCCGGTTGCCCGCGCTGAAGTCCGGAGTGGACCCGCGGCTCGCGTTCGCGGGCACGTTCCACCTCGACGAGTCCTACGACCAGCTGGAGACCGCGTACCTGGAGAGCGCCGCCGGCCACGTGCCGTCGGTGCTGCCCGGCGAGATGTACTGCCACTCGCTGACCGACCCGTCGATCCTCGGGCCCGGCCTCGAAGGCCACGAGACGCTGACGTTGTTCGGCCTGCACCTGCCGGCGTCGCTCTTCGAGGGGCGCAACGCCGAACTGCGCGACGAGCTCGTGCAGCGCTACCTCGACCAGCTCAACGCGCACCTCGTCGAGCCGATCCAGGACTGCCTGGCCGTGGATGCCGCGGGCCGGCCGTGCGTCGAGGCCCGCACCCCAGTGGACCTGGAGGAGGAGCTCGGCCTGCCGGGTGGCAACATCTTCCACGGAGAGCTCGACTGGCCGTTCGCCGAAACCGGCGACGAGGTCGGCAGGTGGGGCGTGGAGACCGACGTGGACAACGTCCTCGTCTGCGGCGCGGGCTCCCGGCGTGGTGGCGGGGTGAGCGGCATCGGCGGCCACAACGCGGCGCGGGCGGTGCTCGAACGCCTCTGAGGTGACGACATGCTGGATGACATTCTTCGTCATCTCTGGTTACAGTTGTGGTCGTGGGGGACTTCTACGGAATCGCCGAGATCGCTGACGCCATGGGCCTCAGCCGCCAGCTCGTCACGGTGTGGCGCAAGCGCCGCTCGCACGGCATCCCCGAGCCGGACGCGGAGCTCGCGTCCGGGCCGATCTGGCGCAAGGAGACCGTCGAGCCGTGGATCGAACGCACCCGCGGCCGCCTGGGTCTCGCGGGCGGCGCGGAGTCGGCGAGCCGCAGCCTGAGGCTGAGGGTGTGCCGCCGCGTGCTGAGGCTGGCGGCGCTGATGCTGGAGGACCCCCAGCGCCCGCGCGTGCTGAACGAGGCCGCCGCCCAGCTGCGCGACCTGGCGCACGAGATCGACCAGACCGCCGACGACGTGGTGGGAGCCCTGCTGCGCGAGCTGGTCGAACCGGTGCGCGACCCCGACGAGGCCGCCGAGCTGCTGCGCGTGCCGATCATCGAGTCTTTGCCGCTGGTGACCGCCGTCGCGCGGAACTCGCCGGACTGGTGACGAGCGCGCCGAGCGCCGCCAGCACCATGTCGGCGTGGGCGTCCCACATGTCGCCCTGCTGACCGTTGTAGGCCTCAGCCTCAGCACCGCGGTGGTGTCATGACCGACAGTCCGATCACCGGCCCGAAGGCTCTCCGGGCGCTCTCGCACCCGTTCCGGTGGAAGCTGCTCCAGGTGCTCACCGAGCAGGGGCCGCACACGGCCACGCAGTGCTCGGAGAAACTCGGTGAGAGCGTCGCGAGCTGCTCGTACCACCTGAACATGCTGGCCAAGTACGGCTTCGTCGAAGAGGTGGGGGGACCGGGGCGGCAGAAGCCGTGGCGGATCGTCCGCGGCCGCCAGTCCATCTCGACGGAAGGGCTCGAGGGCGAGGCGGTGATGGCGGCGGAGGCGGCCGCGATGGCCTACCTGGACCAGGAGTTCGAGCGCACGCGCGAACGCATCCGGCAGCACGAGCACCTGCCGGAGGAGTGGCGCAGGTCGGTCGGTACGCAGGGCGCGGTCAAGTTCCTCACCAGTGAGGAGGCCGCCGAGTACCAGGCGGAACTGCAGGCACTGCTGGAGAAGTACGACGACCGCAGGCTCGACGAGTCGCTGCGGCCGGAAGGCGCGCGGGCGGTCAGGTACTTCCTGGCCGTGACCGTCGCACCCGAGTAGAGAACCGGCCGGAGGAGAACTGTCATGATCTCGCACCACGACGCGTTTGCTATCGCGAAGTACCGTCAGCGGGACTTCGAGGCCGACGCGGCCGCGCGCCGGCTCGTCAAGAAGCCCGAGGAGTCCAGGACCGAACCCGAACGACGCCGGTTACGGCTGTTCGTCCGGGTCCGGCACGCCTAGGACAGGTGATCCTGTGGAAGGAACGCGTGGGGTGCGCTCAGGGACGGACACCATCCGCGGACACCATCCGCGGGCAGCGTGCAGCCGGTGGAGCGGATCCACTCGGCCAGGTCCCAGACGGCCGGCTCGATCGCCCTCACCGCGGCGAGGTCCGGGTCGTAGGCAGCCCACGCTTCCGCGAAGTAGCGGAACATCGCCTCCTCCTCGGCGTCGCCGCCGAGGACGCTCAGGGGCAGGGCCTCGTAGCGCGCCGGGAGCCCGGCGCGCGCCGAACGCGGTGGCGATCTGGCTGCCCGTCAGCTCGTCGCCCACCACCTCGACGGCTCCGCCCGGCACGTCCGCGGTGCCGAGCAGGATCGCGGCGGCGACCATGCCGATGTCCTTGACCGCGACCAGCTTGATGCGGACGCCGTCCGGCAGCGGCATCCTCAGCACGAGCTCGCCGTTCTCGGCGCTCGGCGTCAGCGTCGCGAAGTTCTCCACGAAGGCGACCGGGCGGATCACCGCGGCTCGCAGGCCTGACCGCCCCAGGTGCTTCTCGACCTCGTACTTCGATTCGAAGTGCGACACGCCCGAGTCGCGTTCCGCTCCGCTGACCGAGTTGAACACCACGTGCGGTACGCGCGCCGCGACCGCCGCGTCGACGAGGGCCGTGCCCAGCCGGATCTCGCCCCTGATCGTCTCGGGGCTGTGGCTGTCGGGTGTCATGAAGTGGAACGCGTCGGCCGCTTTCAGCGCGGCGACCAGTGTCCCCGGGTCGTCGGTCCGGACGGCCGCCAGTTCGACGCCTCGGGCGGCCAGTGCCCGCGCCCGGTCGGACTCGGGGGTGCGAACCAGGGCTCGCACCCGCGCTCCTCTGGCCGGGAGCGCGTCGACGACCGCCCCGCCCTGCATCCCGGTCGCACCGAAGACCGCGATCGTGCCGGTTTTCGCGTGTCCATGCCGTCCACCCCTCGTTGGTTCATGTCATGAACCAACTTAGTTCACGACGTGAACCTCCGTAAGGCCCGCGGGCACCACGAGGGCACGGCGAGGGGGGTCAGGACGAGGTCGAGACGCCAGACGCGTCCACGATGGCGGTGGCGACGCGTTCGAAGTCGCGCTGGTCGTCGGCGTCGAGGTTCCTCGCGATGTCGGGCAGGCCCCGGGTGATCTCGGCGTACACGGCCTCGGCGAGCACCTTCCCCGTGGGCGTCGCGCTGAGCATGACGACCCGCCGGTCGTGCTCCGAGGTCACCCGGCTGACCAGGTCTCGCCGCTCGGTGCGGTCGACGAGCTGGCTCAGCGCGTTCTTGGCCATGCCGAGCGAGGCGGCGAGATACGTCATCCGCCGCGGCTCGTCCTTGACCGCGCACAGCAACGTGGCCTGCGAGGAGGTCAGGTCGTACCCGGCGCAGATCTGCGCGTACCTGCGCTGGATCAGGACCGAGAGCCAGAAGAGCTTGTCGCCGTAGTCCACGCCGCCTCCCCTCGTCCTGGCCGGACGACCAGCCTACTGCCGCGGACCGCTCGCCCGGCCCTCACCTCAGGTGAAGATCCACAAAACCTGGTCACGCCACGGGTTCGAGGCGCACGATCACCGACTTCGACGTCGGCGTCCCGGAGATGTCCGCCTTGGAGTCCAACGGCACCAACGGGTTCGCCTCGGGGAAGTACGTCGCCACGCACCCGTGCGCCGTCGGGTAGGAGACGATCCGGAACGCGTCGGCGCGGCGCTCGACGACACCCGTCGGGTCGTCCTTCCACTCCGACACGATGTTGACCATCTGGCCGTCGGTGAACCCGAGCGCCTTGATGTCGTCGGGGTTCACGAACACCACGCGCCGACCGTCCTTCACGCCGCGATAGCGGTCGTCCAGGCCGTAGATCGTGGTGTTGTACTGGTCGTGGCTGCGCAGGGTCTGCATCAGCAGCCGGCCCTCGGGCACGTCGATGACCGTCAGGTCGTTGGCCGTGAAGTTCGCCTTGCCCGTCTTGGTCGCGAACTCCTGCGAGTCGCGCGGCGGGTGCGGCAGGACGAAACCGTCGGGCTGGCGCACGCGCGTGTTGTAGTCGGCGCATCCCGGCACCACGCGTGCGATGTGCTCGCGGATGACGTCGTAGTCCTTCTCGAAGTCCTCCCACGCCACGGGGTGGGAGCGGCCGAGCACCTTGCGGGCGAGGCGGCAGACGATCGAGATCTCGGACAGCAGCTGGTCGGACGCGGGCTTGAGCCGGCCGCGCGAGCGGTGCACGACCGACATGGAGTCCTCGACCGTCACGAACTGCTCGCCGGAGTGCTGGACGTCGCTCTCCGTGCGGCCCAGCGCGGGCAGGATGAGCGCGGTGCGGCCGTGGACCACGTGCGAGCGGTTGAGCTTCGTGGAGACGTGCACCGTCAACGAGCACTGCTCCAGCGCCTTCTCGGTCACCGGGGTGTCCGGGGTGGCGCTGACGAAGTTGCCGCCCATCGCGATGAACACCTTGCCGCGGCCGTGGCGCATGGCGTTGATCGCGTCGACGGTGTCGAAGCCGTGCTTGCGCGGCACGCCGATGCCGAACTCGGTCTCCAGCGCCTTCAGGAACGTCTCCGGCATCTTCTCGTAGATGCCCATGGTCCTGTCGCCCTGGACGTTCGAGTGTCCGCGCACCGGGCACAGGCCCGCGCCCGGCTTGCCGATCATGCCGCGCAGGAACATGACGTTCGCGATCTCTCGGATCGTCGGCACGCTGTGCTTGTGCTGCGTCAGGCCCATCGCCCAGCACGCGATCGTGCGCTGCGAGTCGACGAACATCCCGGCGACGCGCGTGATCTGCTCGCGGGTCAGGCCGGTCGCGGCGAGCACGCGGTCCCAGTCGAGCTCGCGCAGGCTCTCGGCGTAGGCCTCGAAGCCGTGCGTCTTCGCGCCGATGAAGTCCTCGTCGAGCTTGTCCCACTGCAGCAGCAGGTGGCCGATGGCCTGGAAAAGCGCCTGGTCGCCGCCGACCTTGATCTGCACGAACTCGTCGGACAGCGCCGTGCCGCGGCCGACGACGCCCGCGACGTTCTGCGGGTTCTTGAACCGCATCAGGCCCGCCTCCGGCAGCGGGTTCACGGCGATGATCTTCGCGCCGTTCTTCTTGGCCTCCTCCAGCGCGCTGAGCATGCGCGGGTGGTTCGTGCCGGGGTTCTGGCCGATGACGACGATCAGGTCGGCGAGGTCGAAGTCCTTGATCGACACCGAGCCCTTGCCGATGCCGATGGTCTCGTTCAGCGCCGAGCCGGACGACTCGTGGCACATGTTCGAGCAGTCCGGCAGGTTGTTCGTGCCGAACGAGCGGACCAGCAGCTGATAGAGGAACGCGGCCTCGTTGCTGGTGCGGCCGGAGGTGTAGAAGATCGCCTCGTCCGGCGACGACAGCGCCGTCAGCTCGTCCGCGATGAGCGTGAACGCCTCGTCCCAGTCGATCGGTGTGTAATGCGTCGCACCGGGACGCAGCACCATCGGTCCGGTGAGCCTGCCCTGCTGGCCGAGCCAGTAGTCCGTCCTCGTCCGCAGGCTCTCGATCGAGTGCTCGGCGAAGAACTCGGGCCCGATCCGCCGCTTGGTCGCCTCCTCGGCGACGGCCTTGGCGCCGTTCTCGCAGAACTCCGCCATCTTGCGGTGGCCCTGCGGCTCCGGCCACGCGCAGCCGGGGCAGTCGAACCCCTCGCGCTGGTTGAGCAGTCGCAACGTCTTGACCGTGCGCCCGACACCCATCTGCTCGACCGCGCGGTCGAGGGACACGAGCACGCCGGGGATTCCCGCTGCCCACGTCTTGGGGGTGCTGACTTCGAGCGCGGACTCGTCGACGTCGTGCTGCGGAGGCTTGCTGCTCATGGCTTCATTCAACGCCGATCGACGTCGACGCCGCCAGCGCCCCCGAAGAACGCGGCGGCGCCGCCCGTCACGGGCCCCAAGGGGTTGAACGGTCCGTGACGGTCAATTGTGATCGCCGTCACCCCTGCCCGGCACCTCTGAAAGGGTGATCAGTCGCAGGTGTTCTCCGCGGGCATCTCCCCGGTGGCGGAGAAGTACCGCTTGTCGTCGTTGACGCCGGTCCCGTGCTGCGGCGGCTCGATGAACTGCGGGCCGAGGAAGCCCTCCTTCGACGCCTTGCACGCGATCGAGTACCAGAAGCCCGATCCGTCCGCCGGCCAGAGGCCCTGCGGCGTGACCACGTACGTGATCTTCGAGCGGACGGCCGCGACCATCTCCATCTGGTTGAACAGCTTCTTCGGGTCCGGCGGCTCGAACGCGTACGCGTAGACGTGGTCCGCCGTCACGGCCGGATAGCCGTCCTTCTCGCCGAGCGTCATCGTGCCGGACACCCTGATGCCACCCGGCACCAGCCTCGTGCCCTGCTGGAGCCGGGTGGTCAAGCCCCCGACGTCCTTCGCGACGTGCTCCCTGGCCTCCGGCGCCAGCATCGCGAGGAACCGGTCCGGCTTGTGCTCGCTGATCATCGCCGGGTCCAGCCGTGCCGCGACGAGCGCCTGGCGGACCTGCTCGAACACCGGATTGGCGTCTGGCGCGACGATGCCCTTGTCACCTTCCGGCCACTGCTCGGCGGGCGTGCCGGCGAACGGGACCTCCATGTTCACGCCCGAGTACGGCAGCTGCGCGTCCGGCAGGTCGGGCAGCGAGACGTTCCCGAACTCGCCTGCCTGGTAGAAGCCGGACAGCACCGCGCCGATGACGACGAGGGCGACCGCGGAGACGATCTTCCCGCTGTGCCGGCGCAGGCGCGCCCGCAGTCGTTGCGCGCGGACCTCCCGCCGGGCACGTCTGTTCGCGGCGCGGATCCAGGCCGCGTCCTTCAGGTCCGGGTGGTCTTCCAGGTCGTACCGCACGTTCCCCCCAAGTGATCGGCGCACATCATTGATCACCGGGCGAACGGCGCCGCCGGGCACCGCCGAATCGTCGCCGGGCCGTTATCAGGTATCTCGTTTCAAGTCGATAGCCCGGCCTCCGTAGACTTGACAGCTGTGACTGAACTCGACACCGCAACCCAGCGTCCTGACCTCCCCGCCGCGTGGACTCCGGCGGAGGTAGAGGCGGAGCTGTACCAGCGGTGGGTCGACAGGCGCTACTTCGAGGCCGACGTCAAGAGCGACAAGCCGCCGTTCACCATCGTGCTGCCCCCGCCCAACGTCACCGGCAGCCTCCACATGGGCCACGCCATGAACCACAGCGTGATGGACGCGCTGACCAGGCGCCGCCGCATGCAGGGCTACGAGGTCCTGTGGCTGCCGGGCATGGACCACGCCGGCATCGCGACGCAGAACGCCGTCGAGCGCGACCTCGCGAAGCAGGGCCTGTCGCGGCAGGACCTCGGGCGCGAGAAGTTCGTCGAGCGCGTCTGGGAGTGGAAAGAGGAGTACGGCGGCAAGATCCTCGACCAGATGAAGAGGCTCGGCGACGGCATCGACTGGTCGCGCGAGCGCTTCACCATGGACGAGGGGCTGTCGCGCGCCGTCCAGACGATCTTCAAGAAGATGTACGACGACGGCCTGATCTACCAGGCCGAGCGGATCATCAACTGGTGCCCGCGCTGCCAGACGGCGTTGTCGGACATCGAGGTCGACCACTCCGACGACGAGGGCGAGCTCGTCTCGATCCGCTACGGCGACGGGGACGCGTCCATCGTCGTCGCGACCACGCGCGCCGAGACGATGCTGGGCGACACCGCGGTCGCCGTCCACCCGGACGACGAGCGCTACCGGCACCTCATCGGCACCGAGGTCGAGCTGCCGCTGACCGGCCGCCGCATCCCGATCGTCGCGGACACCCACGTCGACCCGGAGTTCGGCACGGGCGCGGTCAAGGTGACGCCCGCCCACGACCCGAACGACTTCGAGATCGGCCAGCGCCACGGCCTGCCGAACCTCACGATCATGGACGGTCGCGCGATCATCACCGCGCACGGCCCGTTCGAGGGGATGGACAGGTTCGAGGCGCGTCCGGCGATCGTCGCGGCACTGCGCGCCGAGGGCCGGATCGTCGCGGAGAAGCGGCCGTACGTCCACTCCGTCGGGCACTGCTCGCGGTGCAACACGGTCGTCGAGCCGCGCCTGTCGCTGCAGTGGTGGGTCAAGGTCGAGACCATCGCGGCCAAGGCGTCCGCCGCCGTCCGAGACGGCCGCACCAAGATCCACCCGGCCGAGCTGAACAAGCGCTACTTCGACTGGACCGACAACCTGCACGACTGGTGCATCTCGCGCCAGCTGTGGTGGGGGCACCGGATCCCCGTCTGGTACGGCCCGAACGGCGAGGTCGTCTGCGTCGGACCGGACGACGAGGTCCCCACGGGTGAGGGCTGGCGCCAGGACGAGGACGTCCTCGACACGTGGTTCTCCTCGGGCCTGTGGCCGTTCTCGACGCTGGGCTGGCCGGACTCCACCGAGGACTTGAAGAAGTTCTACCCGACCAGCGTTCTCTCGACCGGCTACGACATCCTGTTCTTCTGGGTCGTCCGGATGATGATGTTCGGCCTGTACGCGATGGACGACGTCCAGCCGTTCGACCACGTCTTCCTGCACGGCCTGATCCGCGACCAGTACGGCAAGAAGATGTCGAAGTCCAAGGGCAACGGCATCGACCCGCTGGACTGGATGGAGCGCTACGGCGCGGACGCCACCCGGTTCACGTTGCTGCGCGGCACGAACCCCGGTTCGGACATGGCCGTCGCCGAGGAGTGGGCGGCCGGTTCCCGCAACTTCACCACGAAGCTGTGGAACGCCACCCGTTTCGCGCTGGCCAACGGTGCGACGGTCGCGCGTCCGCTGCCGGAGCGCTCCGAGCTGACGGCCGCTGACCGCTGGATCCTCGACGAGCTCGACGCACTCGTGTCCACTGTGGACACGAACTTCGAGGCGTTCCAGTTCTCCCGCGCCTGCGAGGCGTTGTACAGCTTCACGTGGGACGAGTTCTGCGACTGGTACCTGGAGATCGCGAAGGTCCAGATCGCGGACGGCCGCGCCGAGGCCACGCAGTCCGTCCTGGGCCACGTCCTCGACGTCCTGCTGCGCCTGCTGCACCCGGCGATCCCGTTCATCACCGAGACGCTGTGGACGTCGCTGACCGGCGGCGAGTCGCTCGTCATCGCCTCGTGGCCGTCCGCCTCGGGCGCCGAGCGGGACGCGGACGCCGCCGCGGAGATCGAGGGCCTGAAGAAGCTCGCGACCGAGATCCGCCGGTTCCGCTCCGAGCAGGGCCTCAAGCCGGGCCAGAAGGTCGCGGGCAAGGTCCGCGGCGCGTGCTGCGTCGGCCTGACCGACCAGGTCCCGTCCGTGCGGTCGCTGACCCGGCTGACCGAGCCCGGTGACGAGTTCACCGTCTCGGCGACGCTCGAGGTCGGCCTGCCCAAGGGCGCGGTGAAGGTCGAGCTGGACCTGTCCGGCGCGATCGACGTCGCCGCCGAGCGCAAGCGCCTGGCGAAGGACCTGGCCGCGGCGCGGAAGGAGCTCGAGGGCACGACGAAGAAGCTGGGCAACGAGGCGTTCCTCGCCAAGGCGCCCGCCGACGTCAAGGCCAAGATCGAGGAGCGCAAGGCCGTCGCCGAGTCCGAGATCGCCCGCATCAACGAGCGCCTCGCGGCGTTGCCGGAGGCGTAAGACAGTGGAAACCAACCTCGACGAGTTCCTCGACGTCGAGAACGAGCTCAACCAGCGGTGGCCCGAGACCAAGCTCGAGCCCTCGCTGGAGCGGATCAAGGCGCTCGCCCACGTGCTGGGCGACCCGCAGACGTCCTACCCGGTCGTGCAGCTGACGGGCACGAACGGCAAGACGTCGACGTCGCGCATGGTCGATGCGCTCTTCACGCGCATCGGCCTGCGCACCGGCCGGTTCACCAGCCCGCACCTGCAGCTCGCGACCGAGCGGATCAGCCTCGACAACCAGCCGATCTCGCCGGAGCGCTACGTCGAGGTCTACCGCGACATCGAGCCGTACGTCGCGATGGTGGACGCCCGGTCCGAGATCCGGATGAGCAAGTTCGAGGTGCTCACCGGCATGGCCTACGCCGCCTTCGCGGAGGCGCCGGCCGACGTCGCCGTGGTCGAGGTCGGCATGGGTGGCACGTGGGACGCGACGTCCATCGTGGACACCCGCGTCGCCGTGCTGACCCCGATCGGCATCGACCACACCGAGTACCTGGGCAACCGTCCCGAGGACATCGCGGTGGAGAAGTCCGGCATCATCAAGCCGGGCGCCGTCGCGATCGTCGGCGAGCAGACGCCTGAGGTCATGCGGGTGATCCTGGAACGCGTCGCCGAGGTCGACGCGATGGTGGCCCGGTTCGGCAGCGAGTTCGGCGTCCTGTCCAGGGCCGTCGCCGTGGGCGGCCAGATGATCACGCTGCAGGGCCTGGGCGGCGTCTACGAGGACATCTTCCTGCCGCTGCACGGCGAACACCAGGCGAAGAACGCCGCACTGGCGCTGGCCGCAGTCGAGGCGTTCTTCGGCGCGGGTCCCGAGCGCAGGATCGACATCGAGATGGTCCGCGAGGGCTTCGCCTCGGTCGTCACGCCCGGCCGTCTGGAGCGCGTGCGTTCCGCGCCCAACGTGTTCGTCGACGCCGCGCACAACCCGCACGGCGCCGCGGCACTGGCCAAGGCCCTGGAGTCGGAGTTCGGCTTCCGCAAGCTGGTGGCCGTCGTCGCCGTCATGTCCGACAAGGACGCCGAGGGCATCCTCGCCGCACTGGAGCCAGTGGTGCAGGAACTGGTGATCACCACCAACTCCTCCCCGCGCGCGATGGACCCGGACGTGCTGGCCGGCCTGGCCGTCCCGATCTTCGGCGAGGACCGCTACGAGGTCCGTCCCCGCCTGGTCGACGCCGTCGAGGAGGCCATCCACCTCATCGAGGACGAGCAGTCCGGTGGCGGCGTCATCATCACCGGCTCCGTCGTCACCGCGGGCGAGGCCCGCGCGCTGTTCGGAAAGGAGCCGGCATGACCACCCCGGCGCCCGCTCCGCTCAAGAAGGACCCGATGAAGGCGTTCCGGGGCATCATGGCCGGCACGCTGATCCTCGAGGTCATCGTCGTGGCCCTGGCGCTGCCGGTGATCGCGAAGCTGCACGGCGGCGTCACGTCGCTGGTCGGCTGGATCGCGTTCGGCTTCATCGCGGTGTTCATCGCGATGTGCGCGTTCGTCCGCAAGCCGTGGGCGATCGCCGCCGTCGTCGCGTTGCACGTGCTGCTGATCGCGACGTGGTTCCTGCTGCCCGCGTTGGGCGTGATCGGCGTGATCTTCGGTCTCGTGTGGGCGTACCTGCTGTGGCTGCGCAAGGACCTGCTCAAGCGGATGGCCGAGGGCAGGCTCCCCGCGCAGCAACGACAGCAGCAGGACGACGCTACTTCCTGAGCTCTTCCTGGCCCTGCTGGTAGCTCTCGTCCCAGTTCGCGCCTTCCTTGAACGCCTCGGAGGCGCCGGTGCGGCCGAGCGCGACGGGTTTGACCGTGTCCGCGAACCCGTCGCGGCCACGGGGCGCCATGACGTCGTCGACCCGGTTGGCCGCGTTCTTCATGGCGTCGTTGCCGAACGTGAGCTTGTCGCGGATCGCGTTGTTGGCGCTGGAGAAACCGTCCTCGATCTGCCGCACCGAGGAGTGGTTCCTGCCGATCGCGCGGCCGACGTCCTTGGCCTTGCGGCCGATGTTCACGGCGGCCTTCGCGAGCGAGTCGGACACGCCCTTGAGGTTGTCGAACTTGCGGACGGCCTGCGCGAGCTTCATCAGCAGCTTGCTGACCTTGCCCGCGATCTTGCCCGCCGTCGCCGCCGCCCGTGCCACGGCCCAGCCGGTGAACGCGGCGATCGAGGCGCCGAAGCTGCACCAGCTCGTCGCGAGCGCCGTCACCGCGGCGATGATGAACTCCGCCACCACGTCGGCCACGATGTCGCGGATGATGCCGCGCACCGCCGCGACCAGGATGCCGGTGCCCCGGATGCCGCCCGCGACGGCGTTCGCGGCCCCTTCGAGCGCCTTGATCTGCTCGGCGAGCGTGCCCGCCGCCTTGCGGTAGCCGTCGCCGGACTGCCCGGTCCACGTGCCGGTCTGGCCGGTGGCGGCCTGCGCGTAGTCGTTGCCGACCTTCGCGCACGCCTTGGCGACCTCACCCCAGGTGGCCGCGACGACGTTGATCGCGCCGGGGTCGCCGGCGAGCATGTCGAGCGGCTCCTTGAGGAACGACACGTGCTCGATCAGCCAGCCGATGCCCGCACCGACCAGCGTGCCGAGCGGGTTCGCGACGAACCCGAGCACGTCGAGCCCGAGCGCGACACCGTCGAACGCCCAGTCGCTGGGGTTGTTGAAGTCTTCCGCGCACTTCCAGACGGTGTCGATGATCCGCGCACCGTCGGTCGCGTTGTCCGCACTGACGTCGAGAACCATCATCACCCCTTGAACTTGGCGAAGAGCTTCGCGTGCTCGTCGTCGGTCTGCTGAGTGGCGTCCGCGCAGTCGCGCAGGGCGTCGGCGACGTCCGGCAGCGCGCCGGCCAGCTCGTTGATCGAGTTCGCGATAGCCGCGATGTGGATGCGCACGGGAACGCTGAAGACCTGCCCGATGATCCCGTACGTGTCGATGCCGAGGTCGACGCTCTGACCGCGCCCGGCGGCCCGCGTGAGCTCCATGCCCATCGACTGCACGTCGCCCGCGTGGCTGACCACGTCGGCGGGCACCATTGCGAAATCTGACACCGGGACCCCTTACCGGTAGATGGTGCCGAACGGCTCGTCGCCGTCCGGCCGCTGCCTCGGCCGTTGCTGCTGCGGCTCCTCGGTCTCCTCCGGCTGCTGCGCCGCGGTGACCTGGTCGCGCAGGAAGTCCATCGCCGACGTGCCACCGATCAACGGCTGCATCGTGGCTTCCATCTGCTGGGCGACGGCCGCCTGCCCCCTGCTGACGGTCTCGGTGATCATGGCGGCGAGCTGGTCGTGCGACATCCTCATCGCCGACGGCGTCAGACTCAGCTTCTCCAGCCGCCCACCCGGCGCCATCGTCACCGTGACCGAGCGGTCAGGACTGCTCACGTCGGCCCGCAACGCCTTGAGCTGGGCCTGGGTCTCCTCGGCCCGCTGCTGGATCTCCGTGACACGACGCAGGTAGTCGTCGAGCCGCTGCTGCCCAGCCCCCAGTTCTGCAGAACTCATGGACGCTCAGACTGCGGGACGGCGTCTCCGGTTCCCGTCAGTTCCGGACGAGTTGGCCGACCATGTCCTTCGCGGACTGCCGGGTCGCCACCGTGATCACCAGCAGAGCCGTCAGGATGAACGCATCCCTGCCGCCCGCAAGCCAGACGGCTATCGGCGCGTGCGCGGGAAGGGCGATCGTCGCTTTGACGATCGACGCCGCGACGAGCACCGCCATCACCGCGGCCGGCACCCAACTCACGTTGTGCGGCACCGGCTTCTTGGTGTCGAGGTAAGACTGTCCATACCGGACGATCCGAGCCGCGTCCTTGTGCACGCTCTCCGCGACCAGCCCGATCACGACGGCGACGAGCACCGCGAACCCGGCCACCATCCCGGACGGCAGGTCGACCAACCAGGCTTCTTCCACCTCAGGCCACGGCGACACGAACGGGCCGAGCCTGCGCGGCGCGTCGAAGTACGGCATCGACGCCAGCCCTTCCGCCGCGGCGGTAGCAAGCCCGAGCCACGCGTACAACCGCAACCGCCGCACCCGCCGCGTGACAGGCGTGGCCTTCACGTCCGCCTTGCCGACCGCCCACTTCTCTTCCGTCTTCTCGCTCTTCTTGGCGGGAACCAGGGACAGCACGGCGGCGCCGGCCATCCACAGGGCCAGCAACCCGAGCGCCACCACGGCGAGCGGCCCGGCGAGGAACCACCGCGCGCTGTCGTTGAGACCCGGCGCCCTGGTGGACCGGAAGACCGGGGCGTCTTCCTGCCCCGGCCGCAGCTGCCCCGGCTGGAACCGGAACTGCTCGGTGCTGCCGTCGTCCCAGCGCACCTCCGCCGTGCAGCCGTAGCTGGTGCCGATGCCCCACCTGCTGACCGGCCCGCCTTCGCTGCAGGCGGTGACGGTGGCGGTGCCGACCTGCTCGGCGTCGGGCGAGCCGAGCAGCACGTCGGTGGTGCGGATCGTCGTGGCCAGGGCCAGGAGGGCGAGGACGGCGGCGAGTCCGAAGGCGAGTGCGCGCACGCCGCCACCCTAGACAGCTCAGGCCTGGTCGTAGGCCATCAACGCGTCGACTGCCAGCAGAACCCTGCGGTCCGCCTCCTCGTTGTCCGCTGTGGACGAGGTTCCGCTGCGCCTGAGGTCGACGTTCCACACCGAGCCGTGGCCGGGGATCTCGATGGTGTAAGCGGCGCGGTCGGAGGTGGAGACCCTCACGGTTTCGGTGCGGACCGCCTTGCGACCTTTGACCTGGGTGACCCGACCGAGCTGGTTCGGCTCCGCGAACCAGTCGAAGGAGGCATTTCCCGGCTCGTAAGGCGACAGATAAATGCTGAGCGTGTTGTCGAAGCCGGACTGCTTCTGATCACGTGGCGCAATCTGGCAATAAAACTTGCTGGAGATCACCCGGATGACGTCCTCCGTGCCCAGGACTTTCTCCGCCACGTCGTCCGTGATGACAGCACACCAGTAATAAGGACCCCACTGGGCACCCTTGCCGGTGCCTGCTTCCTCCGCGTTGATCGGAAGCACCAGGGAGAAGGCGTACGGCTCGGGCGGAGTCCACGCGACGCACGACTCCGGATCTCCTGTGAGAACGTCGTCGCAGTTCTGCTGCGGCCCGACGTCCGGAGTCGACGGCTTGATCTTCGCCGGGACCGCCCTCGGATGCACCGGAGAACAGGCGGTGAGGAGCATTGCGGCGCTGACGAAAAGTGCCGAAGAACGAAGCATGTCGCACTTCGTACCCTCACTCGTCGCAATGCGAAGGTGACACTTCGTCTTGTTCACCCGATCGTGCTTTGAAACCGGGACGGGCCCTGTGGCCTGGCGCTATGCTGCTGGGCGCACGAATCTGCAAGGAGGGGTACTGGGGATGAGCGGGACCAAGGTCGATCTGGAGACACTGCGCGCCGCGATCAAGGAGTACGAATCGATCAAGGAAGAGTTGCTGCTGGCCCACCAGTCCGGTGAGATCCTGACCGCTGTCGAGGGCGCGGGCAAGGACAAGCCGAGCCAGGTCTACGCGAGCTGGGCGAGTGCCGCGGGTCTGGCACATCAGCAGTCCAACAAGCAGCTCCAGGACACGCTGACCACTCGCATCGAGAACCTGAAGGCCACGCTCGCCCAGTACGAGCGGACCGAACAGGGCAACCAGGCCAACCTCAAGCCGAAGGACTGAGCAGTTGCGCATCCGAACGATCGTCGCCGGTACCGCCGCGCTCGCACTGATGGCGGGCTGTGGCACCGGCGGCGGTACCACCGGTACGCCGACCACTGAGACCCAGCCGACCAGCACCAGCAGCGACGGTGCAGCGCCCAAGATTCAGAACCCGCTGGACGTGAAGGCGTTCGAGGCTGCCCCGTGCAGCACGGTCACCGCGGCTCAGCTGCAGGCGTTCGGGTTGGCCGGCGTCAACGGCCGGGTCAACACCACTGCTCCTGGATCCGCCTGCGCCTGGCTCGGCTCCAGCACGCCGGCGAAGATGTCTCCCGGGGTCGGCATCCTTCCCGACGGCACGAACCTCTCCACCATCCTCCCGAGCAAGGACACCAAGTACCAGGTGTTCGAGGAGCAGCCGGGCATCCAGGGGTATCCGGCGTACGTCGCTCTCGTCGCGGACCAGCGCAAGGGCGGCAACTGCTCGGTTCTCGTCGGAGTCTCCGACACCAAGGCAGTTCTCGTCTCCTTCCAGAGCGACCAAGGCAGTCCCAAGTTCGCGGACCCGTGTGGTGCGGTCACCGAGTTCGCCGATCTCGCCATCACCACGATCAAGGCAGGTGCGAAATGACACGGCCCGCGCCCAGCTGTTTCACTGAGGACAACACGCGCGCTGACGGCTTCTCCGGACATCAGATCTACGCCCAGATGACCAGTGGCC
>NZ_DATLEC010000182.1:0-12088 GCF_035525475.1 Lentzea sp.
CACCGACCACCACCACTGACGTTGGAGGCCGCGGCGCATGACCAGCGCAGGCGCACCCGAGCGGTCGGGCACCACCCGAGGGGGTGGGACGCTCTACCGCGGTGATCTGGGCATGTGGTCCTGGGTCGCCCACCGGATCACCGGTGTCCTCACGTTCTTCTTCCTCTTCACCCACGTGCTCGACACCGCTCTCGTGCGGGTGTCCCCGAACGCCTATGACGCGGTGATCGAGACCTACAAGAACCCGGTCGTCAACCTCTTCGAGGTCGGCCTCGTCGGCGCGGTGCTCTACCACGCGCTCAACGGCATCCGGGTCATGCTGGTCGACTTCTGGGAGAAGGGCGCCAGGTACCAGCGGGTCATGCTCTGGACCGTGCTGGCCGTCTGGGTGGTCGTCATGATCCCCGGCTTCTACTTCATGATGGAACGCACGATCTCCGACCTGGTTGGGGGTCACTGACCCATGTCACTCGCACTCGACAAGCCCCGTTCCCCCCGCCGCCCCGCGGCGCGCCGCGGCAACGGCGAGCTCTACAGCTGGCTGTTCATGCGCCTCTCCGGCCTCCTGCTCGTGGTCCTGGTCCTGGGCCACCTGTTCATCATGAACATCCTGGACGGCGGTGTCCACAAGATCAACTTTGGTTTCGTGGCCGGCCGCTGGGCGTCGCCGTTCTGGCAGTTCTGGGACCTCGCGATGCTCTGGCTCGCGCAGATCCACGGCGGCAACGGCGTGCGGACCGTCATCAACGACTACGCGCGCAAGGACTCCACCCGGTTCTGGTTGAAGATGCTGCTCTACGTGTCGATGGTCCTGATCGTCTCGCTCGGCACGTTCGTGATCTTCACCTTCGACCCGAACATCTCGAACTGACCCGCGCGGGGAGCCCACCACAATGCAGTTCCACAAGTACGACGTAGTCATCATCGGCGCTGGTGGTGCCGGAATGCGCGCGGCGATCGAGTCCGGCCAGCGCGCCCGCACCGCGGTGCTCACGAAGCTCTACCCCACGCGTTCCCACACCGGCGCGGCCCAGGGCGGCATGTGCGCCGCCCTCGCCAACGTCGAGGAGGACAACTGGGAGTGGCACACCTTCGACACGATCAAGGGCGGCGACTACCTGGTCGACCAGGACGCCGCCGAGATCATGGCGAAGGAGGCCATCGACGCCGTTCTCGACCTCGAGAAGATGGGCCTGCCGTTCAACCGCACGCCCGAGGGCAAGATCGACCAGCGCCGGTTCGGCGGCCACACGCGCAACCACGGTGAAGCCGCCGTGCGCCGCGCCTGCTACGCCGCGGACCGCACCGGTCACATGATCCTGCAGACGCTGTACCAGAACTGCGTCAAGCACGGCATCGAGTTCTTCAACGAGTTCTACGTCCTCGACATCTGCCTGACCGAGACGGAGAACGGCCCGGTCTGCACCGGCGCCGTCGCCTACGAGCTCGCGACCGGCGAGATCCACGTCTTCCAGGCCAAGTCCGTCGTGTTCGCGACCGGTGGTTTCGGCAAGGTCTTCAAGACCACGTCGAACGCCCACACGCTCACCGGCGACGGCATGGGCATCGTCTTCCGCAAGGGCCTGCCCCTGGAGGACATGGAGTTCTACCAGTTCCACCCGACCGGTCTCGCGGGTCTCGGCATCCTGCTGACCGAGGGCGCGCGAGGCGAGGGCGCGATCCTGCGCAACGCCTCGGGTGAGCGGTTCATGGAGCGCTACGCCCCGACCATCAAGGACCTGGCGCCGCGCGACATCGTGGCCCGCTCGATGGCCCTCGAGGTGCTGGAAGGCCGCGGCGCCGGCCCGAACAAGGACTACGTGCTGCTCGACTGCACGCACCTCGGCGCCGAGGTGCTGGAGACGAAGCTGCCGGACATCACCGAGTTCGCCCGCACGTACCTCGCGGTCGACCCGGTCGTCGAGCCCGTCCCGGTGTACCCGACCGCGCACTACGCGATGGGCGGCATCCCGACGAACATCCACGGCGAAGTGCTGCGGGACAACGACAACGTCGTTCCCGGCCTCTACGCCGCGGGTGAGTGCGCCTGCGTGTCCGTGCACGGCGCGAACCGCCTGGGCACGAACTCGTTGCTGGACATCAACGTCTTCGGCCGCCGCGCGGGCATCGCCGCCGCGGAGTACGCCCTGTCCCGCGAGGCGCACGTCGACCTGCCGGAGAACCCGGCCGCGGCCGTCGAGGCCCAGGTCGCGCTGGCGCTGTCGGAGCACGGCCAGGAGCGCGTGGCGGACATCCGCACCGAGCTGCAGGCCACGATGGACGCCAACGCGTCCGTCTACCGCACCGAGGACACGCTGAAGACGGCACTGCACGACGTGCAGGCCCTGAAGGAGCGCTACGCCCACATCTCCGTCCAGGACAAGGGCAAGCGCTTCAACACGGACCTGCTGGAGGCCGTCGAGCTCGGTTTCCTGCTGGAGCTGGCCGAGGTCCTCGTGCACGGCGCGCTGGCGCGCAAGGAGTCCCGCGGCGGTCACGCCCGCGAGGACTACCCGAACCGCGACGACACGAACTTCATGCGCCACAGCATGTTCTACAAGCAGGGCGAAGGTCTGTCGGCGGAGATCCGCCTGGACTACAAGCCCGTCACCTTTACCCGGTACAAGCCGATGGAGCGCAAGTACTGATGACCGCCACCGCTGAAACCACTGCTGGCTCGCGCGGCTCCCAGCCGCCGGTTCCGGACGGCGCTGTCACGGTCACCGTCAAGATCCGCCGGTTCAACCCGGAGTTCGACGACGAACCGCGCTGGGACTCGTTCGACATCCCGGCCCTCCCGTCGGACCGCGTGCTGAACCTCCTCCACTACGTCAAGTGGTACGTGGACGGCACGCTGACGTTCCGCCGCTCGTGCGCCCACGGCGTCTGCGGCTCGGACGCCATGCGCATCAACGGCGTGAACCGCCTGGCGTGCAAGGTCCTGCTGAAGGACCTGCTGGAAAAGGGCGACAAGCACACCACGATCACCGTCGAGCCCATCAAGGGCCTGCCGGTGAACAAGGACCTGCTCGTCGACATGGAGCCCTTCTTCGAGGCCTACCGCGCCGTCAAGCCGTACCTCGTGACCTACGGCAACGAGCCGACGCGCGAGCGCATCCAGTCCGCCGCCGACCGCGAGCGGTTCGACGACACGACGAAGTGCATCCTGTGCGCCGCCTGCACCACCTCCTGCCCGGTCTACTGGACCGAGGGCTCGTACTTCGGCCCGGCGGCGATCGTGAACGCGCACCGGTTCATCTTCGACTCGCGCGACGAGGGTGCCGAGGAGCGTCTCGACATCCTCAACGACATCGACGGCGTGTGGCGCTGCCGGACGACGTTCAACTGCACCGACGCCTGCCCGCGTGGCATCCAGGTCACCAAGGCGATCCAGGAAGTGAAGCGCGCGCTGCTGTTCAAGCGCGTCTGACGTTTCCGGGTTTCGAGGCGCCGCGTTCCCGCTGGGGGCGCGGCGCTTCGCCGTTTCGAGGGTTCGGCTATGTCACCTCCACGATGCGCACCGGCGGGCGCGTCCGGGCGGCCGCCGCCTGGTGCGCCTTCTTCAGTTCCCGCCCCACCGCGTCCGGGGTGTCGCGCAACCACGTCGGCAACGTCTGCACCACCAGGATTCCCGCTGCCGCGTACCGGCTGTTGCGCGCGAGAGTGCGTTCGTAGTCGCGTGCTCCGTAGTGGAACGCCCGCGAGTCGATCTCCCACGCCAGACCGACGTCGTCGTACCAGGCGTCCGGCCGGCCGATGACCACGCCGTCGGCGTCGGCGATCGTGACGTTCCAGTGCGGTGTGGTGAGCCGGATCCGGCGTGAGAGCCGGCGCGCGTCCCGTTCGGCGACGGATTCCGCGTGGCCCAGCTCCTTCAGCACAGAGCGGACCAGCTTCGTGCCGTAGCGGTTGGTGCGGGCCTCCGCGGCGAGGCTCGAAGGCGTGCAGCGGCCCCGTTGGATGGCGGCGGCCACCAGGCCTGTGGCCTCGTCGGCCGAACGCATCTGGCGGCACGCGTCGACGACGGCGCGGGCAGCGGACACCACAGGGAAGCCGCCGACGTCACACGCGGGCGGCATCAGGGAAGCGCGTTCGACGATCAGGGAGCCGCTGCCGCGCACCGAGCCCGGCACCAGCACGTGGATCTCGGTGCCGCGCGCGGGCAGGCCGTGACGGCGGCAGGCCTCGGCGCCGGTGACGACCGCGCCGGGGCCCGCGCGCATCAAGGCGGCGGTGAGGTGTTGGTCACGCGTGGGCGGGCCGTTGTGCAGCAGCACGACACCGGAGTGCATGCGCTGCCACGGCCCGCCTGGACGGCATTTCAGCCACGGGTTCGGAACGCCCGGTGACCGAAGGGTGCCGGCACTGATGACACCGAGATCGCTGCGTTCGCGCAGGAGTTCGATTCGCATGTCATCAGTGTGACGAGCACCACCGACAGTTTTCTGCGATCAAGCGATCAAGCATGCGGTCAGCGGCGCAGGCCGCGCCTGCCGCGGTCGATCAGCAGCATCAGCGCGCCGCCGGCGACGAACAGCACGCCGAGCAGGAGCATCCAGCCGATCGAGGCGCCCGTGTTGGCCAGGCGGTTGTCGTCGTGGCGGGGCGGCGCCGCGACGGGCTTGGTCGTGGTCCACACAGGCGACGTCGTGGTCGTGCTGTCAGTCGTGGTGGTGCTGTCGGTCGTCGTCGTGGTGGTGCTGTCGGTCGTGGTGGTGTCGGTCGTGGTGGTGCCAGTCGTGGTCGTGTCGGTTGTCGTCGTGCCGGTCGTGGTCGTACCAGTCGTGTCGGTAGTGGTCGTGCCGGTCGTCGTCGTGCACGGAGTCGTAGTGGTGGTGGACGTGGTCGTCGAGGGAGTGGTCGTCGACGAGGAGGTGGTCGTCGTCGGCTCTCCTCTCCCCTGAGGAGCACGCCACCCCGGGCGGTCTTCCGAGCACCCCGCGGCGGCGCACACCCGGCCATCCCCCGAAGCCTGGGCCTCGGGGGCGGCACCGTGCAGTGCGACGAGCGTCAACACCGCACCGGCGGTGAGCACACCGATATAGGCGATACGTGACATGTCGCGATCGTTGGCCCACCTACGGCACGTCGCTCGCCATTCGGCCGCACGTCACCCGCGAGTGATCGAGAGATCGCCCGATCAGGTCCAGAAGACGGCCACACCGATGTTCAGCACGACCAGGGACGCGGCGGTCGGCAGCAGCCAGGACGGGGCCTTCGGCTTGGTGACGTTGATCGCCACGACGGCCGCGATGGCCACGACGACGAGCAGCTTGACGCCGATCTTGACGTGGTCGTACTCCACCGAGTCGACCAGCGGGTCGATGCCGACGAGCGCGATGCCGGTGAGCAGCTGCAGGGCGGCGCCGTGCAGCCAGCCCTTGTTGACCGGCGCGTCCTTCCCGGCCCTGGCCTGCAACATGATCATCGCCACGAGCATGCCCATGCCCAGCAGGTGCAGGAACACCAGCAGCAGGCGTACGAACTCCACAGCGTTTCCTATCGACGTCGAGTGGCCAGGAAACCCCGCACGCCCAGCACCCCGATGATGGTGCCGAACACGAGCGAGGCGATCACGAGCACCAGGTGCACCGTGAAGAACGGGGTCGGTCCGTCGCTGAACGAACGGGGGTCGTTCCAGATGTTCTTCAGGAACGTGGGCCAGATCACCCACGACCACACTCCGAAAGCCACCAGGAAGAGTGACATCGGGCGCGAGAGCTTCACGGGAACCAGTATCGGACGTGGTGCGTGCAGGCGACTAAACGGGGGTGGATAGCCTGAAGGGGTGCCCTTCACCCAACGGCTCATCGTCGCCCTGGTCCTAGCTACGGCCACCGCCGCGTTCGCCGCACCGACCGGCACCGCACAGCAGGCCGCCGGCTCGGCACAGTGCGCCAACCGCGAGACCCCGCCGCCCCCGGTGGACACCTCCGAGCAGCCGGCTCCGGGCCAGAAGGCCCCGCCCCCGCCCGAGGTGCCCGAGAAGCCGATCGGCGGTGACCGGCTCGGCGAGTGCGGGCTGATCCTGCCGCCGAACTCGGCGCAGCCGCCGAGCGGCATCACCGCGGCCTCCTGGCTGCTCGCGGACATCGACAGCGGCGCCGTCCTCGCCGCCTACGACCCGCACGGCCGCCAGCGCCCGGCGAGCATCATGAAGGTGCTCCTCGCGATGGTCGTGGCCAAGGAGCTGCGCGGCGACCTCGTCGTCACCGCCAGCGCCGAGGACACGCAGCAGGAGTGCACCTGCGTCGGCCTGCGCGACGGTGGTCAGTACACGGTCCGGCAGCTGCTGCACGGTCTGCTGCTCACCTCCGGCAACGACGTGGCGCACACGCTCGCCCGTCAGCTCGGCGGCGTGCCGAACGCCCTGCGCAAGATGAACGCCATGGCCAAGGAGCTCGGCGCCCTCGACACCCGCGCCGTCACCCCGTCCGGCCTGGACGCCCCCGGCACCAGCACCTCCGCCTACGACGTCGGCCTGATCTTCCGCGGCGCGATGAAGTACGAGGAGTTCGCGAACGCCATCAAGCTCAAGCAGTCGCAGTTCCCCGGCCGCAACGGCGGCACGATCATGCTGACGAACGACAACCGCATGCTCAGCAACTACGAGGGTGCGATCGGCGGCAAGACCGGCTTCACCGACGACTCGCAGCACACGTACGTGGGCGCCGCCGAGCGCAACGGCCGCCGTCTCGTCGTCGTCCTGCTGCGCGGCCAGCAGACGCCCACGCGCATCGACGCCCAGGCGGCGAAGCTGCTCGACTACGGCTTCGCGATGAGCCCGGGCGGCGTCGGCAAGCTCGTGGACGGCGCGCCCCAGCCGAAGCCGAACGTCGTCCCCACGCAGAGCAGCAACGACAACTCCGCCGACGTGGCGGCCGGCACGGACGACCGCGGCCGTCAGGAGCCGACCGCGTTCGGCACCGTCGGCCTGCCCATCACGGCCGCGGCGGGCATCGGCCTGCTGGCCGGCCTGCTGCTCTTCGTCCGCAACAAGCGGGCCAAGGCGGCACGGGCACGCCGCCAGGCCGCGCAGGCCGCGCAGGCGGCTCAGAACGTCTGAGAAGCGCTTGACGAATGCCCCCGGCTCGCGGCCGGGGGCATTCGTCGTTCCTAGCGCTTGCGCCAGCGGAGCCCGAGCACGGCCCCGACGACCGCGCCGGCACCGAGCATCAACGACGGCGAGGGCCCTGACTTCACGGTGACGACGGGCTGGATCACGGCCGGTGGCGGCGCCTGCACGACCTCCGGCTCCCGGTTCTCCCGCGCGGTGGCCGTCCAGGCCGTGATGAACAGCACGAACTGCGCCACCAGGTTCGCGAACACCAGCACACCGATGACGGACCCGAACGCGGCCGAGGTCGGCGACCTGGTCGTGAACGACAGGAAGAGCGTCGCCGTCTGCTTCAGGACCTCGAACCCGATCGCTCCCGCGAACGCCCCGCGCAGTGCACTGCGCCACCCCACGGGCTTGCGCGGCAGCCGCGAGAGCACCCACAGGAACACGAGCCAGTTCGCGAGCAGTGACAGGACGATCGTGCCGATCCGCAGCAGCACGTGCGCCCAGCCGGCGTTCTCGAGCCCCATCCACCGCAGGACGAGCTCGGCGAACCCGGTGCCCACGGCGGTGATGCCGAACGACACCACGATCGCGAGCCCGAGCCCGGCCAACGACAGCAGGTCTCGCCACAGCGTGCCGAGGAACGGCAGGTTCTCCTTGGCGTGCCCCCACTGCGCCGTCAGGGCGTCGCGGAGGTTGCTCATCCAGCCGAGGCCCGAGTAGGCGGCACCGAGCAGACCGATGATGCCGACGGTGCCCTTGGAGTCCAGGGCGGTGTTCACGGCGTCGTTGATCTGGTCGCGCAGCTGCTGGTCCGGCACGGCTTCGGCGATGCTCCCCCGCAACGACGCCAGCAGGTCCGGCTGCGACTGCAGCACGAAACCGGCGACGGCGAACCCGATCATCAGGATCGGGACGAGCGAGAGCACGCTGAAGTACGTGACCGCAGCGGCGTAGTGCGTGCCGTAACTTTCGGTGAAACGCTCATACGCACGCACGATGTGGTCGAGCCACGCGTACTTCCGCCGCCACTTGTCCACGCCGGGAACGCTAGTGCAAGCGCACTACTCCGGCAGAACAAAGCCGATCTTGTCGTACGTACGGCGCAAGGTGCCGGCAGCGACCTCACGCGCGCGTTCCGCACCGGCGGCCAGGATCTTGTCCAGCGACGCCACGTCGTCGAGGTACATGCGCACGCGTTCCTGCACCGGCGTGACCCACTCGGTGAAGACCTCGCCGAGGTCCTTCTTCAGGTCGCCGTAGCCCTTGCCGTCGTAGTCGGAGACCAGCGACTCGACGGAACGGCCCATCAGCGCCGAGTAGATCGTCAGCAGGTTCGACACGCCCGGCTTGTTCTCGACGTCGAAGAGGACCTCGCGGCCCGTGTCGGTGACGGCGGAGCGGATCTTCTTGGCCGAGCGCTTCGGGTCGTCCAGCAGCTCCACGACACCGCCGGGCACCGACTTGCTCATCTTCGACGTCGGGTCCTGCAGGTCGAAGATCTTGGCCGTGTCCTTGACGATGTACGCCTCCGGCAGGCGGAACGTCTTGCCGTAGCGCGAGTTGAACCGCGTCGCGAGATCGCGGGTCAGCTCCAGGTGCTGGCGCTGGTCCTCGCCGACCGGCACGTAGTGCGCCTGGTACAGCAGGATGTCCGCGGCCTGCAGGATCGGGTACGTGAACAGGCCCACGCCGACGGACTGCTCCTGGCGTGCGGACTTGTCCTTGAACTGCGTCATCCGCGACGCCTCGCCGAAGCCGGTCATGCACTGCATGACCCAGCCGAGCTGGGCGTGCTCGGGAACGTGCGACTGGACGAACAGCGTCGCGCGATCGGGGTCGATGCCCAGCGCGAGCAGCTGAGCGGCCGAGACGCGCGTGTTCTGCCGCAGCTCCTTCGGGTTCTGCTCCACGGTGATCGCGTGCAGGTCGACGACGCAGTAGAACGCGTCGTGCGCCTCCTGCAGCGCCACCCACTGCCGCACCGCACCCAGGTAGTTGCCGAGGTGGAACGACCCGGCCGTCGGCTGGATGCCGGACAGGACGCGGGGGCGCTTGACGGGCGCCGTGGTGCTTGCGGCGGTGCTTTCTGCGGGTGCGCTCTCCGTGGACACGGACGAAATCTTCTCAGACCAGGTGGATCAGGTTTGCGCGGTGTCCTGCTGGACGAGGTCGATGCGCTGGTTGGCGGCCGTGACCGGAACCGGCTTGCGCCGCTTCACCAGGCCGAACACCAGACCGCCGACGCCGGCGGTGACCGCGATCAGACCCACGGGACCTGCGGCGGTACCGGTCATGCTGCTCTCGACCGCAGCGCTCAGTACCAGACTCATGCCGTGCACTTGCCGAGCCTCCCCAAGGCACAGACCCACCCCGGAAGGGTGAACCTTTGCTGACTGATTGGCCGCCAAGCTACCGATGGCCGGTAGCGTCGATGCGCCGAATCAGACTATCGGCCACTGGCGGCCGGTTCGCACTCGCCCATATGTCGTAGTCCGCTGACGGGCGTTACGCCCTGCGAGCGTTGCCAGGGTCTCCAGCTCACGCACAGTGCGCGCCGAGCCGTGTTCGGACCCGGCCATGCGGCTGATGGTCTCCTCCATCAAGGTGCCGCCGATGTCGTTCGCGCCGCCGTTGAGGATCTCCGCGGTGCCCTCGTCACCGAGCTTGACCCACGAGCACTGGATGTTGTCGATCCGCCCGTGCAACGCCAGCCGCGCGAACGCGTGCACGGCGCGGTTGTCGCGGCGGCTGGGACCGGGGCGGGCGACACCCGCGAGGTAGATCGGGGCGTTGCGGTGCACGAACGGCAGCGCGACGAACTCCGTGAGCCCGCCGGTGCGGTCCTGCAGCTTCGCCAGCACGCGGAAGTGGGTGAGCCAGTGGCCGGGGTGGTCCACGTGCCCGTACATCATCGTGCTGGACGAGCGGATGCCCAGCTCGTGGGCCGTTCCGACGACGTCGAGCCACGTCGCGGTCGGCAGCTTGCCCTTGGTCAGGACCCACCGCACGTCGTCGTCGAGGATCTCGGCCGCCGTGCCGGGGATCGTGTCGAGGCCGGCCTCCTTCAGCTCGGTCAGCCACTCGCGCACGCTCACGCCCGCCTTCGCCGCGGCGGAGACGATCTCCATCGGGCTGAACGCGTGGACGTGCATGTCCGGCAGGCGCTTCTTGATCGCGCGCACGACGTCCGCGTAGTAGGTCACCGGCAGCTTGGGGTCGATGCCGCCCTGCATGCAGACCTCGGTGGCGCCGTCGTCCCACGCCTCCTGCGCCCGGTCGGCGACCTCCTCGGCGCTCAGCCGGAACGCGTCCGCGTCCCGCTCGCGCTGGGCGAAGGCGCAGAAACGGCAGCCGACGTAGCAGACGTTGGAGAAGTTGATGTTCCGGTTGACGACGTACGTGACGTCGTCGCCGACCACCTCACGCCGCAGGTCGTCGGCGAGCTTGGTCATCACTTCGAGTGCGTCGCCGTCGGCGGTGAGCAGGGCCATGGAGGCGTCGGTGTCGTCGAGCAACGCCGCCGGGTCGTTCGCGGCGATCTTCAGTCCACGTTGGACGTCCTCGGAGAGCCGTTGCGGCGCAACGGGAACCTTGAGCTCGGCCCAGTCGCCGTAGACCTCGTCGAAGTCACCGCGCCGGTCGCTCGTGCGACCTTCGGTGTCGATCGCGGTGTTGAGGTCCGCGCGACCGAACGTGTCGAGGCCGCCGTCGGGTTCCTGCCACTCGCGACCGACGACGTCCGCGTCGGGGTTCGCGAGGCCGTTCTCCAGCGCCAGCGCGGAAACGTGGGCCGTGAGCCGGGTGTCGATCCACTGCCCCGCCGCCGCGCGGACGTAGCGCGGGTAGACGTTCAGCCGTTCCTGCAAGGAGAATCCGGCTTCGCGCGTGATGTCGGCGAGCTTGTCGACCTGGGGCCAGGGCTTCTCGGGGTTCACGTGGTCGGGCGTGATCGGCGAGACGCCGCCCCAGTCGTCGACGCCCGCGCGCAGCATCAGGCCGAACTCCCCGCCGACCAGGTTCGGCGGCGCCTGCACGCTCACGGTCGACGGCATCACGAGGCGCGCGACGGCGATCGTCGCCGCGAGCTCGGTCAGGTCGGCGTCGGGCATGCCGCGCATGGCCGTGTCCGGCTTGGCGCGGAAGTTCTGGATGATCACTTCCTGGACGTGCCCGTACTGCTTGGCGATCTGCCGCATCGCGAGCAACGACTCCGCGCGCTCACCCAGGGTCTCGCCGATGCCGATCAGGATGCCGGTGGTGAACGGGACGTTCACGCGCCCGGCGTCGGTCAGGACCCGCAGGCGGACGGCGGGGTCCTTGTCCGGGCTGCCGTAGTGCGGCCCGCCCTTCTCGCTCCACAGCCGTTCCGCCGTGGTCTCCAGCATCATGCCCATGCTCGACGCGACCGGACGCAGCCGCGTGAGCTCCTCCCAGCTCAGCACGCCGGGGTTGAGGTGCGGCAGCAGCCCCGTCTCCTCCAGCACCGCGATGGCGCTGGCCCGCACGTAGTCCAAAGTGGACTCGAACCCGCGCGCCTCCAGCCACTCCTTCGCTGCGGGCCAGCGGTCCTCCGGCCGGTCGCCGAGCGTGAAGAGGGCCTCCTTGCACCCGGCCGCCGCGCCCTTCCTGGCGATCTCCAGCACCTCGTCGCGCTCGAGGAACGCCGCGGGCAGCTTGTGCGGCACGGTCGCGAACGTGCAGTAGTGGCAGCGGTCGCGACACAGCTGGGTCAGCGGGATGAACGCGTTGCGGCTGTAGGTGACCATCCCCGGGCGACACTCGGCCAACAGGTGAGCGTCTCGCACCCTGCCTGCCGCTTCCAGCAGGGCGTCCAGGTCGTCGCCGCGCGCGTGCAGCAGCACCGCCGCCTCGGTGACGTCCAGGACCGAGCCGTTGTTTGCCCGGCGCAAGGCACGCCGCATTGCCGCCGGACTCGGCTCGGTCTCGGGCGGGGTGATCGAGATGTCCACGGCCACGTCAACGCCCTGCCCCTCTGATGGCGACTCACCGTTCGCTCTGCAC
>NZ_DATLEC010000189.1:0-16108 GCF_035525475.1 Lentzea sp.
GAGGAAGTAGCCCAGGACGGTGATGCCCGACGCCCAGCCGACGCCGCCGATGATCGAGTACGTGAAGTACTTGCGGCGGTCCATCCGGCCCACGCCGGCCATCGCGGTGATGAACGTGCGCACGATGGGCACGAACCGGGCCATGACGATCGCGCGGGCGCCGTACTTGTCGAAGAACTGCTCCGTCTTGTCGACGTACTCCTTCTTGAAGATCTTCGACTCCGGCTTGCTGAACAGCGCCGGACCGGCTTTCGCGCCGATGTAGTAGCCGGCGACGTTGCCGGCGAACGCGCAGACCGTCAGCAGCGCGCAGACGAGCCAGAGCGGCGTGTCGATGGTGCCGGCGGCGACGAAGAGACCCGCTGTGAACAGCAGTGAGTCGCCCGGCAGGAAGAAGCCGACGAGCAGCCCGCACTCCGCGAAGATGATGAGGCACAGCCCGATGAGCATGTACGGGCCGAGCCCGTTCAGCAGAACGGTGGGGTCCAGCCAGTCAGGGCCCAATGCAACAGTCACAGCCACAACGGTACAGGTCAGCTGAGCGTGATCACCGCTGCCACCGTGCCCGCTGCCAGGCCCAACAGCAGCGCGAGGCCCAGCACCCACCACACGGACATGGGTGCCGGACGCTCGTCAGCAATCGGGACATGTGCGGCAAATCCGGCATTCGTGCTGGTCGCCTGCGCTCGCAGCGCGTCGGTCACCAACCGCTCCGGGTCGTCCGCCATGCACCTGGTCCTTCTAGTCCTTGAGCCACTCGCCCCTGACCAACACGTCCTTCGGCTTCAATTCTGCATCCAGCACGACGAGGTCGGCCGCACAGCCCGCCTGGAGCTTGCCCGTGTCGAGCCCGAGGAGCTCCGCGCCGCGGGTCGAGGTGGCGTACGCGGCCTCCACGAGCGACAGCCCGCACGAGTTGACGGCGTTGCGGAACGCCATGTCCATCGTCAGCGTGCTGCCGGCGAGCGCGGCGCCGCCTGCCAATGTCGGCACTCCGTCGACGACGCGCACTTCGAGCCCGCCGACGTCGTACACGCCGTCACCGACACCGGCCGCCGCGATGGCGTCGGTGATCAGGACCGTGCGCTTGAGGCCGGCGTGGCGTGCGGCGAGGCGGACCGAGGTCGGGTGCAGGTGCACCAGGTCGCAGATGAGCTCGACGGTGACGCGTTCGTCGTCCAGCAGCGCGCCGATCGGGCCGGGCTCGCGGTGGTGCAGCGGCCGCATGCCGTTGAACAGGTGCGTCGCCACGGACGCGCCCGCGTCGACGGCCGGGCGGACCTGCGCCTCCGTCGCGTCGGTGTGGCCGATGGCGGCGATGACGTCGTTGTCCACGAGCTGCCGCACGGCCTGGACCGCGCCCTCCAGCTCGGGCGCGACGGTGATCATGCGGACGGTGCCCTTGCCGGCGTCGAGCAGCTTCGTCACCGCGGTGTGCTCCGGCGGGCACAGGATCGCCGGGTCGTGCGCGCCGCAGCGGGCGGCCGACAGGAACGGGCCCTCCAGGTGGATGCCCGCGACGACGCCCTCCTGGACCAGCTCGGCCAGCGCGGACACCTGGTCGGCCAGCTCCGGGACCGGGCGCGAGACCAGCGAGGCCAGCATCGTCGTGGTGCCGTGCCTGCGGTGCGCGGCGGCGGCCTTGCGGATCTTGACCGGGTCGCTGCTGGTGAACGCGTCCCCGCCACCGCCGTGGCAGTGGATGTCGACGAACCCCGGCACGATCGTGCCCCCGCCGACGTCGGTCGTCGGGCCTTCTGGCGCGACTCCCTCGCCGACCGCGGCGATCCTGCCGTCGCGGACGCTGACCCACCCGTTCTCGAGCACCCCGTCCGGCGTGACGACCCGACCACCGGTCAGGGTCACGTCGACAGGTCCACCCCACGTGCTCATCACGCCTCCAGCGTGTCGATGGCCAGCAACGCCGCGCCGAGGAAGCCCGCCTCGTCGCCGAGCGCCGCGAGCCGCAGCTCCGGTCGGCGCTGGAAGGCGATCAGGCCGTCCAGCCGTTCCCTCAGGGGCTCCACCAGCAGGTCTCCCGCCAGTGCGAGCCCACCACCGAGCACGACGGCCTCGGGGCCGAGCAGCGTCGCCAGCACCAGGATCCCCCTGGCGAGCGCGTCCACGGCCTCGTGCCACACGGCGACGGCGTCCTGCTCCCCGTCCCTCACCCTGCGTGCGACTTCAGCGGCGCCGTTGACGGGGATGCCGGTACGTGCGGTGTACCGGCGGGCGATCGCCGCGGAGGACGCCACTGTCTCCACGCAGCCGATCTGGCCACACGCGCAAGGCACGCCGTGGCCAACGTTCACATGTCCGATCTCGCCCGCGAAGCCGCCGGCGCTGAAGATCTTCCCGTCGAGCAGCAGCGCACCGGCGATCCCCGTGCCGATGGGCATGATGACGGCGTTGCGCAGGTCCTTGGCGGCACCCATGCGGCACTCGGCCAGACCCGCGGCGCGCACGTCGTGGCCGAACGCCGTGGGCACACCGAGCCGTTCGGTGAGGACGGTGCTGAACGGGAACCCGCTCCACGGCAGGTTGGCCGTGTACACGCCGACGCCGGCGGCCTCGTCCACGATGCCCGGCGCCACGACTCCCACGGCGTCGATCTCGTGCTCGGAGGCGCCGCTCAGCTCGTCCACGAGCTCGGCGATCACGTCGAGCAGGGGCTCCAGCTCGCCGGGAGTCGCCCTGCGCGCGTGCTTCCGCGCCGCCACCGCGTCCGAGGTGCCGGTGACGAGTGCCGCCTTGGTTTCGGTGCCACCGATGTCGACGGCGACCACGTGTCTGCGTGCCACGGGAACTGATCCTGCGGCATGGGAGGGCTATTGGTCTATACCAAGCACCGATTTGGGCGCGCGGTCTTACGAGCTGAAACCGCCCGCATCGGGCAAAACGGCCTCAACTGGGGAAATGGTGAAGTGTGCTGCCTGTGGCGGTCAGCCCGCCATGATCTTCTGCAGGGCGTCGAGAGCGCGGGAGGCCGTCGACTTCACGGTGCCCTTCGAGATGCCGGTGGCCTCGGCGATCTCCGCCTCGGACAGGTCGCCGTAGTAGCGCAGCACGAGCACCTCGCGCTGGCGCGGTGGCAGCTGCTGCAACGCCTTGACCACGGCCTGGTGCTCCGCGGTCAGCATCGCGAGCGACTCGGCCGAGCGCGCGTTCGCCACGTGCGGCGGGGTGTAGTCGCGGGCGGTCTTGCGGCGGCGCAGCACGCTGCGTGAGCCGTTGACCACGGCTGTGCGGAGATAACCGACAGCGGCCTGCGCGTCGCGCAGACCCTTCCAGTTGCGGTGCAGACCGGCGAAGGCCTCCTGCACCACGTCCTCCGCTGTCGCGGGCTCGTCCACGAGCAGCAGCGCGAGCCGGACGAGGCGCATGCGGTGCTGCTTGTACAGGTCTTCGAGCGTGAGCGGCCCTGCGGGGGGTCCTGCGACGCCGTCCTTGATTCGCAGGTTGGTCAGGGTGTCCTGCACGGTGCGCGGTGTTTCGTCGCCAACCACAGGGTAGGACGGTACCGGTCACGTTCACTACGGTGGACGCATGGCCCGCTTTGCAGTCGAATTGGTGTTCGGCCCGGATCGCGAGAAGCGCCTCGCGGTGCGCCCCGAGCACCGCGAGTACATCGCCTCCCTCGCCGAGAAGGGCGTGATCCTCGCGTCAGGCCCGTACGCGGACGACGCCGGCGCGTTGATCATCTACGAGGCCGACGACGAGGCCTCGCTGAAGGAGATCATCGCCGCCGACCCCTACACGCCCGCGAACGTCGCGGAGTGGCGCATCCGCGAGTGGACCCCGCTGATGGGCCCCTGGGTCACCGGCTAGCAGCCTGCCCACCGGGTCCGACCAGGCCAGAGGTGTCGTTCGCGGCCATCTGCCTGTCGGCTTCGGCCACCTCTTCGGTCGACTGGCGGTCCACGACCACCGGCGTGAACGCGCGGAAGTACTTCAGAGCGCCGACCCAGCCGGGGACGTGGACCGCCTTCGCGCGCTTCTCGATGCCCTTGACGACGGCCCTGCCGACGTTGCGGACCGGGTACTTCTTGCTCGCGAGCCCCGGCATGCCCTGGCGCAGCCTGCCGAAGACGGGGTGCTCGTCGGCGCTGTTGACCATGTCCGTGGCGATCCACGAGAAGTACGCGGTGCCGACGTCGACGCCGAGGTGCCTGACCTCGGCGCGGAGGCTGTCCGCGAACGCCTCGCTGCCCGCCTTCGCCGCCGAGTAGGCCGCGTTGCCGGGGATGTGGACGATCGCCGCGAGCGATGACACGACCAGGCAGTAGCCGCGGCTCTTGATCAGGTGCGGCAGCGCCGTGCGGACCGTGCGCCACACACCGAGCAGGTTGACCTCGATGACCCGCTCGAACGCCTTCGGGTCCATCGAGCGCACGAACCCGGTGGCCGCGATACCCGCGTTCGCCACCACGACGTCGATGCGCCCGAAGTGCTCGGCCGCCTCGTTCATGACGCGGTCGAGCACGTCCCAGTCGGTGACATCGGCTTCCCAAGCCTTGCCACCGGTCTGCTGCGCGACTTCGTCGAGCTGGGCTTTCTCGAGCCCGACGAGCGCGAGCCGAGCCCCGCGCGCGGCCAGCTGCCTCGCCACCTCGGCGCCGATGCCCCTGGCCGCGCCGGTGATCAGTACCACCTTGCCCGTGACGTCCATGCCGCCACGGTAACGCAACCTACTCCCGGTAAGCTACTGGCAAGTTAAATTGCGCTCAGCCGGTCCACCTCGTCCTGGGAGAGCTCGAGCTCGAGGACCGGCGTGAGGTCGTTGAGCTGCTCCAACGTCCGCGCGGACGCGATCGGCGCCGCGACCGTGGGCTGCTGGGCGAGCCACGCGAGAGCGACGGAGGCCACCGTCGTCCCGTGCGTCTCGGCCAGCTCGTCGAGCACCTCCAGGACCTGCAGCCCGTGCTCGTCGAGGTACTGCGAGGCGGCGTTCGCCCTCGCGCTCTCCACCGCGATCCCCGGCCGGTACTTGCCGGTCAGGAACCCCTTGGCGAGCGACCAGTAGGGCACGGTCGCCAGCCCGTGCTCCGCGACCGTCTGCTGCAGCGCACCCTCGAACTCGTCGCGGCTGACCAGGTTGTACTCGGGCTGCAACGCCACGAACTTCGCGAAGCCCTCGCGCTCCTGGATCTCCAGCGCCTCGGCCAGCCGCTCGGCGGAGAAGTTGGACGCGGCGACGTACCGGACCTTGCCCTGCCTGACCAGCTCGTCGTAGGCGGCCAGCGTCTCCTCGAGCGGCGTGCCGGGGTCGTCGAGGTGGTTGTAGTAGAGGTCGATGTGGTCGACACCGAGCCGTTTCAACGACCGGTCGGCGCTGCTCAGGATGGTGTCGCGCTTCTGGTTCTTGAACCCGGCGAGCATGCCGACCTTGGTGGCGACGACGAGCTGGTCGCGGTCGTCACGCCTGGCCAGCCACCTGCCGATGATCGTCTCCGACTCGCCGCCGGAGTTGCCCTCCGCCCAGGCCGAGTAGGAGTCGGCGGTGTCGACGAAGTTCCCGCCCGCCGCGACGTAGGCGTCGAGGACGGCGAACGACTGCCCCTCGTCGGCGGTCCAGCCGAACACGTTGCCGCCCAGGCAGAGGCGGGACACGGTCAGGTCGGTGGTGCTCAAGATCCCCATGTTCGAACGGTAGTCGGTCCTCGGCGGGAATCTCGACGCCGTTCCCCGCGCCACGCGGTGGGGGCGCGGGGAGAGCTGTGGGTGTCTCGTGATGTGGACAGCCGTGCGTTCAGGTGCCCGGCATCCACGTCCGGACGAGGCGGCGGCCTCAGGCCGTGATCTCGACGCCCTTCCAGAACGCCACGCGGCCCTTGATCTCCGACGCCGCCTCCTTGGGCTCGGCGTAGTACCAGGCGGCGTCGCGGTTCTCGGCGCCGTCCACCTGCAGCGAGAAGTAGTTGGCGGTCCCCTTCCAGGGGCACACCGTCGTGTACTCCGACGGCTTCAGCACGTCCGGGTCCACGGAGTCGAGCGGGAAGTAGTGGTTGCCTTCGACGACGACGGTGTCGTCGCTCGACGCAATGGTCTTGTCGTTCCACCGAGCGGTTGCCATGTCTCCACTATGCCCCCAGGCTCGGAGTGTGACGACTTTCGGAACGTTCGGTGTGTGGGGGCCTCATCAGGCCTGGGCAGGACGCGTGGACGAGGTCGCCGAGCTCGAACGGCTGGGCTACGGCACCTTCTGGGTGGGCGGGTCGCCCGAGGCCGACCTCGCGCTGCCGGAGCAGCTGCTCGGCGCCACCACGACCATGACCATCGCGACCGGCATCCTCAACGTCTGGCAGACCGAGCCGGAGGACGTGGCCCGCTCGTTCGACCGCATCGCGGACGAACGGCTCGTGCTCGGCATCGGGGCCGGACACCGGCAGGTCGACCAGGCCTACGAGAAACCGTACGAGAAGCTCACGAACTACCTCGACCGGCTCGACGTCCCGCGGGAGAAGGTCGTGCTGGCCGCGCTCGGGCCGCGCGTCCTCAAGCTCGCCGCCGAGCGGACCGCGGGCGCGCACCCGTACCTCGTCCCCAAGGCGCACACCGAGCACGCGCGCGGAATCCTCGGGGACAAGCTCCTCGCGCCCGAGGTGACCGTGGTCGTGGAGGAGGACCCCGCCGAAGCCAGGAAGATCGCGCGCGAGCAGCTGGCGTACTACTTCGAGCTCACCAACTACACGAGCAACTGGTTGCGCTGGGGTTTCACGGAGGAAGACGTCGCGAACCGGGGCTCCGACGACTTGATCGATGCACTCGTACCGCACGGTAACCCCGGCCAGGTGGCGGAGAAGCTGCGCGCCCACCTGGACGCGGGCGCCGACCACGTGGCCGTCCAGTCCCTGAACGGGCACTATGCCGAGCTGGCCGCCGCGTTGGGTCTGTGACCCGGCCTCGTAGGATGCGGTCGACACCCGTCAGGGCGCCTGAGGAGGACCACCGATGCCCATCGCAACTCCCGAGGTCTACGCGGAGATGCTGGACCGGGCCAAGGCGAACGAGTTCGCCTACCCCGCCATCAACGTCACGTCGTCGGAGACGCTGAACGCGGCTCTGCGCGGCTTCGCCGAGGCTGAGAGCGACGGCATCATCCAGGTTTCGACCGGCGGTGCCGAGTTCGCCTCTGGCACCAAGGTCAAGGACATGGTGACCGGCGCCGTGGCGCTCGCCGAGTTCGCGCACGTCGTTGCCGCGAAGTACCCGGTGAACATCGCGCTGCACACGGACCACTGCCCGAAGGACAAGCTCGACGGGTACGTGCGGCCGCTGATCGCGATCAGCCAGGAGCGGGTGGACAAGGGCGGCAACCCGCTCTTCCAGTCGCACATGTGGGACGGCTCCGCCGTGCCGATGGACGAGAACCTCGAGATCGCGAGCGAGCTGCTCGACCTCGCGGCCAAGGCGAGGATCGTCCTCGAGATCGAGGTCGGCGTCGTCGGTGGCGAGGAGGACGGCGTCGACAACGAGATCAACGACAAGCTCTACACGACGCCGGAGGACTACCTGAAGACCGTCGAGGTCCTCGGCGCCGGCGAGAAGGGCCGCTACCTGCTCGCCGCGACCTTCGGCAACGTGCACGGCGTCTACAAGCCGGGCAACGTCAAGCTGCGCCCGGAGATCCTCAAGCAGGGTCAGGACGTCGTGGCGGAGAAGCTCGGTCTCGCGGCCGGCTCGAAGCCGTTCGACCTGGTCTTCCACGGCGGCTCCGGCTCGCTGCTCGAGGAGATCCACGAGGCCGTGTCGTACGGCGTCATCAAGATGAACATCGACACGGACACGCAGTACGCGTTCACCCGCCCGATCGCGGCGCACATGTTCGCGAACTACGACGGCGTGCTGAAGATCGACGGCGAGGTCGGCAACAAGAAGGCCTACGACCCGCGCAGCTACCTCAAGGCCGCTGAGCAGGCCATGGCCGCCCGCATCGCCTCGGCGTGCGAGCACCTCAAGTCGTCGGGCCGCATGATCGCGGGCTGACGCGCGAACGACGACAGGGCCCCGGCGCGAGCCGGGGCCCTTTTCGCGTCAGCGGAACGCTTCGACGTGGCGCAGGGCCCAGTCGGCGAACGTGCGCGGCGCGCGCCCGAGCACCGCCTGCACGTCCGGGCTCACCCGCACCTCGGCCGGGGTCGGCGAACCGAGGATGTCCAGCGTGTCGTCGGCGAGCTCGCCGGGCATCATCGTCACCATCCCCGCCCTGGCCTCGGCCCGCGTCAGCTCGTGGAACCGCACCGGCGAACCCAGCGCCGCGGCGATGGCCGCGGTCTGCTCGCGCGGCGTGATCACCTCCGGGCCGGTCAGCTCGTACACGCCGCCGTTGTGCCGGTCGTCCAGCAGGCAGGCGGCCGCGACGTCGGCGATGTCCGCCGGGTCGACCACGGGCACCCCGATGTCCCCGAACGGCGCCGCGACGACCCGCTGCGCGCGGACCGGCTCGGCCCACCACAGCGCGTTGGACGCGAAGCCGCCCGGCCGCAGGATCGCCCAGTCCACACCGGAACCCCGCACCTCGTCCTCCAGTGCGCGCATGGCGATCCTCGTCGTCCCGAACGGCCTGGTCACCACGCCGAGAGTGGACAGCAGGACCACGCGGCGCACGCCGTTGTCCGTCGCCAGGCGGACGACGTCGGCGGGGTTGGCCTCGGCCGCGTGCAGGTCGCCGGACAGCAGCAGGAACAACGCCTTCGCGCCGGCCAGCGCGGGCGCCAGGCTCGCCGGAGCACTCAGGTCGGCCACCACGTGCCGGACGCCGGCGGGCACCTCCGCCGCGTGCCGCGACACCGCCGTCACCTGCTCGCCCGCCTCGGCCAGCGCCTTCGTCAGCACTCGCCCGATGTTCCCGGTCGCCCCGGTCACCACGATCATGAACAGCTCCTTCGTCGATGTGGGCACGACGCTAGGAACCGGGCTTACATTTAGTAAGGACGTACCTGGAGGTAAGCTCCGGACATGGCGGTCGGAGCTCAGTTCACGCGCAACGGCACGACGGAGCGGTATGAGGTGTTTCACACCGACTGCCCCGCACGCGAGATGGTCGACCACGTCACCAGCCGGTGGGGCATCTGGGTGCTGATCTCCCTGCAGACCAACGACCTCAGGTTCTTCGAGCTGCGCGAGAGCATCCGCGGCATCAGCGAGAAGATGCTCTCCCAGACCCTGCGCGGGCTCGTCGAGGACGGCCTGGTCTGGCGCAGGGTGGAGCCGACGACCCCGCCCCAGGTCACCTACGGGCTGACCGAGTTCGGGCGGGACGTCGGAGAGCCGCTGACCGACCTGTTCGGCCGGATCACCAGCCGGTTGTCAGCTCAGCTTCAGCCTTGACGCGATCATCTGCGTCTCCGGCCGGTGGATCACCATGTCCCCGGCCGTCCACAGCACCGCCAGCAGCACGGCCGTGACCGCCGCCGACGAGTACGAGATCGGCGGCCCCCACAGGTACTCCTGCTGGAACCAGATGCCGACGTAACCGACGGTCGTGACGGCCGCGGACCCCAGCACGGCCGCGGCCGGCGTGGGCATCTTCACCACGTGCGCCGCGTCGATCGCGAGGCCGACGAAGATCAGGAACAGCGGCACGGCGGACTTCGGGAAGTCGATGCCCGCGAGCAACGGCCAGATCAGGCACCGGTACGCGACGTAGCCGCCCACGACGACGGTCGCGGCCCACGGCCTGTTGATCGTGCGCCGCGCGATGACCAGGACGATCGCCGCCGCGACGAGACCCCACACCGGGTAGACCCAGTCGGCGATGGGCAGCGCGAAGTGCACGACCGCCTCGCGTCCGACCGGGACGCCGAGCTGGTCGGCGGCGAACTGCAGCAGGATCGGCTCGGCCTCGGCCTTGCCGTTGTCGTAGGCCTGCAACGCGCGCACGCCGTATTCCTGGTGCTGGTTGGGGAACCAGACGTTCTCCAGGAAGAAGAACCACAGCGCGACGAGCCCGAACGTCCGTGCGTTGCCCTCGGGGAAGTACTTCATCCACCCGCGGATCACGCCGACCAGCATGACGGCCGTGCCGAGGTAGAGCAGCGCGTGCGAACCACTCCACGACGTGATGTCGAGCCCGTTCACGCGGTGGTTGATGATGTCGATCGGCAGTGCGACGAGGAAGATCCCGCACCCGGCCTGCATCAGCCGCAACGTCAGCTTGTCGACGCCGTACCCGGTGAACGTGTGGAACAGCGTCAGCGCCACCACGATGACCGTGCCGACCGTGTTGATCAGATGCGGCGGCGCCAGGTCGTCGCGCAGCCACTTGAAGTGCCACGAGACGTCCCACGACGAGCCGATCAGCTTGAGGAGCAGTCCGGCGAGCCACAGCCGGTAGAGCTGCTTCGTGAGCGCCGCCGGTGTCTCCCTGCCGGGAACGCCCCGCTCCCAGTACTGGTCCCGGAACTGCCTTGCCCCCTGAATCATCCGCACATCATGAGCTGAGGTTCCGGGTTCAGGTAGCCGAATCCACCCTGGTTTTACCCTGATGTTTCTAATTTGTGTGCACAACCGGGTGAACGGCGTTGATCTGACCGGTCCAGCGCGGCACCATGCGCGGCCATGGGCAAAAAGATCGTCGCAGCAGTGGTCGTCACCGCGTTGGCCCTGGCTGTTGTGGCCACGGTCATGAGGGTCTTCATCTCGTAAGCGGGCGTCGTGCGGCACGATGGGCCGCATGGTTGACAACCTCCTCGGGCCCGAGCCGACCCGTCTCCCCGACCGCCCCGAGGCGCAGGCCGCCGCGGACGGCGGCACCGACCCCGGCAAGATCGTGCGGGCCTACCCCGACTTCTCCGAGGCCTGGGCGCTGCTGGCCGAGCGCGCGCTGCACTCCGGAGACCCCGTCGCCGCCTACGCCTACGCCCGCACCGGCTACCACCGCGGCCTCGACCAGCTGCGCCGGTCCGGCTGGAAGGGCTTCGGACCCGTGCCGTGGGACCACCGGCCGAACCAGGGCTTCCTGCGCGCGCTGGCCGCACTCGCCCGTGCCGCTCGCGAGATCGGTGAGGACGAGGAGTGGGAGCGCTGCAGCACGTTCCTGGCCGACTCCGACCCGAAGGCGCCCGCCGCGCTCGGCCTGGTCTGATCCGGCGTGGGTGCCGTCCGGGACGCGGTGGGGCGTGGGCTGGCGCGGTGGCGCGGGGCCGCGCTGCCGATCGTCCACTGCGCCCTGTCCGCCGGTCTCGCGTGGATCGTGGCGACCCTCGTGTTCGGACACCCGCACCCGTTCTTCGCGCCGATCGCCGCCGTCGTCTGCCTCGGGATCTCCCTGGGGCAACGGCTGCGGCGCGTCGGTGAGCTGGTCGTCGGCGTGTCGGTCGGTGTCGGCGTGGGCGACGCGCTGATCGGCTGGATCGGCAGCGGTCCCTGGCAGATCGCGCTGGTCGTCGCGCTGGCGATGTCGGCGGCGGTGCTGCTGGACAGCGGCACGGTCATCGCGTTGCAGGCCGGCAGCAGCGCCGTCCTCGTCGCCACGCTGCTGCCGCCCAGCGCCGGTGGCGGGCTCGACCGGATGATCGACGCGCTGACCGGCGGCCTGGTCGGGCTCGCCGTCGCGGCGCTCCTCCCCGCCAACCCCATCACGGTGGCGCAGCGGCAGCTCAAGGCGCTGACGAACACGCTCAGCGGCGCGTTGAGGACCCTCGCGGAGGCCCTGACCGAGAAGGACTCGGTGAAGGCCGCCGGGGTGCTGGCCGAGCTGCGGACCAGCCAGGCCGCGATCGACGACTACAAGTCGGCGCTGCAGACCGGCAGCGAGATCGCGAGGATCGCGCCGATCCGGTGGCGGTCCAAGGACGAGCTCAGCCGGTTCCAGACGGCCGCCGGGCCGGTGGACTACGCGATCCGCAACACCCGTGTGCTGGCCCGCAGGACCATGGCGGCGCTGAAGGCGGACGAGCTGATCCCGGACGGCGTGCCCGAGGTCCTGAAGGACTACGCGGACGCCGTCGACTGCCTCAAGGGCGAGCTGGAGAAGGGCAAGGAGCCCAGCGGGACGCGGCAGGCCGTGCGGGACGCCGCGCGGCAGCTCACCGCGCGGCGTCTCGGCGGGGACGGGTTCTCGTCCAAGGTCGTGCTGGCGCAGATCCGCAGCATCGCGGTGGACCTGCTGCAGGCGACAGGGCTCAGCAGGAGCGAGGCGATGGAGGCGTTGCCGCCGCTCAGCCCTCCGGCCGGTTCAGGATCCCCAGCAGAAGCGAGTGCACCTGCTCGTGGTCCTGAGGATCGGCCAGGGCGCACGAGCCGCCCGTGATGGCGTACCACTCCTCCGCACCCTCGTAGCGGACGAGCGCGCGCAGCTTCCCGTCGTCGGAGAGCTCGGTGCACAGCTCCAGGTCACCGGTGACGACGCCGACCTCGTCGGTCATCACGCCACCGGGGCCCGCCACGAAGAGCGAGGAGTGGGACGCCATCAGCACCTTCCGAGCATGCCCGTCAGTTCGGTCTTCTCCGCCGAGTTCACGCTGAGGCTCCAGCGGTACTTGGTGTGTACCCACATCTTCGCGTAGGTGCACCAGTAGGACGTCAGCGGAGGCTTCCACGTCGCCGGCGTCTGGTCGCCCTTCGCCTGGTTCACGTTGTCGGTCACGGCGATCAGCTGAGGGCCGGACATGTCGTTGGCGAACGACTGGCGCTGCGCGGTGGTCCAGGACGCCGCTCCCGACCTCCAGGCGGCCGCCAGGGGCACGACGTGGTCGATGTCCACGTCGGCGGCCGCGGTCCACGTCGCGCCGTCGTACGGCGAGAACCAGCGGCCCGACGTGGCGGCGCACGACGAGTCGGTCACCACGTTCGTGCCGTCGCGCTTCAGCACGGCCTCACGGGTGTTGCAGGTCCCCGACTGGGTGATCCAGTGGGGGAACTTGTCGCGCGAATAGCCCGTCATGGAGCCGTCGGCGCGCACGGTCAGCCCCGCCAGCTCCGTCTTCGCGGTGGCGGCGGTGGGAATGTTCGGCGGTGTCGCGAGTGCAGGGGAAACAAAACCGAGGGTGATGGCCGCGGTGGCGACCAGGACACCGATGGTTCGGCTTACTGGTGACATCGTCCCGACCTTCCTAGTGGGAAGTGATCGGGACCACCCTTGGTCACAGTCTGGAATTGCGCAATGCCTTCGAGTGACACTCAGTCGAATGGCAAGTACACGGCTAGGGACCGGCTATCGAACACGGACTTCGATACAGGCCCTACACGCCCCGGACGAGCCTCAAGTCCTCGGTGTGCCGGTACCAGGTCCACTTGTCGACCGGGCGCGGGTGCTTGTGCCCGTCGAGCACGGCCGTGGTGGGCAGGCAGCCGAGCTGGAACGCGCGGGGGCGGCTCTCCCTCACCCTGGACCCGATCAGGCGCTTGTGGATGATCCTGATCACGAGACCCAGGCCGCCCTCGGTGTCGGGCGTGCACTCGATCCGGGACGCCTGGCCGCGCAGCACGTTGTCCGCGTCGCTGTAACCAACGCCACGAACGGGCGAGAGCACGCCGAGTCCCATGAGGACACCGCCGACGTCGTCGCGCACGAGAGGAACGGGATCCACGTCACCGTTCAGGGCGATGTCCAGCGCGCGTTCCCGGTTCGTCGAAAGCCCCCACAGCGCGGCGAACGACGACTGCCCGGTGGGCACGTAACCCAGTGCGACCGAGCCGAGCTTCTCCTTGCGCAGCAACCGGACCGCGACCGCGGCCAGGTCGGCGTCGGTGCCCGCGACGACGAGCCGTTCCGCGTCCAGGTGCGGGTCGACGTGGTCCTTGCCGGGGCGGGCAGGGACGACGTGGACGTCGTCACGTTGAGTGATCATTGGCGACTGCGTGTTTCCGCAGGCCAACACGATTCCGTGCACGGTCATCTCCTGGTCTACCCTCGCTTACCGGCGTTCGCTCGAACCAGTCCAAGCGCTTGGAGTTTCACATGCCGGCCGTCGTGCTGATCGGTGCCCAGTGGGGCGATGAGGGCAAGGGCAAGGCCACCGACATCCTCGGTGAGCGTGTCCAGTGGATCGTCCGCTACCAGGGCGGCAACAACGCGGGTCACACCGTGGTCCTCCCGGACGGTCAGAAGTTCGCCCTCCACCTCATCCCGTCCGGCATCCTCACACCCGGTGTGAAGAACGTGATCGGCAACGGTGTCGTGGTCGACCCCGGCGTGCTGCTCGAGGAGCTCGCGGGGCTGGAGGAGAAGGGCGTCGACACCGGCGGCCTGCTGATCTCGTCCGACGCGCACTTGATCATGCCGTACCACGTGGCCATCGACAAGGTGACCGAGCGCTACCTGGGCAAGGCCAAGATCGGCACCACCGGTCGCGGCATCGGCCCCGCCTACCAGGACAAGCTCGCCCGCGTCGGCGTGCGCGTGCAGGACCTGCTGGACGAGAAGATCCTGCGGCAGAAGGTCGAGGCGGCCCTGGACTTCAAGAACCAGGTGCTGGTCAAGGTCTACAACCGCAAGGCGCTCGACCCCGACCAGGTCGTCGACCAGGTGCTGGAGCGCGGCCAGCACTTCGTGCACCGCATCGCGGACACCCGCCTGCTGCTCAACCAGGCGCTCGACCGCGGCGAGATCGTGGTGCTGGAGGGCTCGCAGGGCACCCTGCTCGACGTCGACCACGGCACCTACCCGTTCGTCACGTCGTCGAACCCGACGTCCGGTGGCGCGACGGTCGGCTCCGGTGTCGGCCCGACCCGCATCAGCACCGTGATCGGCATCCTGAAGGCCTACACGACCCGCGTCGGCTCCGGTCCGTTCCCGACCGAGCTCAACGACGACATGGGCGAGTACCTGCGCAAGCAGGGCGGCGAGTTCGGTGTCACCACCGGGCGTTCGCGCCGCACCGGCTGGTTCGACGCCGTGATCGCCCGTTACGCCTCCCGCGTCAACGGCATCACCGACTACTTCCTCACCAAGTTGGACGTGCTGTCCGGCCTCGAGAAGGTGCCGGTCTGCGTCGCGTACGAAGTGGACGGTCGCCGCGTCGACGAGATGCCGATGACGCAGACCGACGTGCACCACGCCGTGCCGGTCTACGAGGAGCTGCCGGGCTGGTTCGAGGACATCTCGCACTGCCGCGAGTTCGACGAGCTGCCGGCCAACGCCAAGGCCTACGTCGAGTACCTGGAGAGCATCATCGGCGCTCGCGTCTCGGCGATCGGCGTCGGCCCCGGCCGTGACCAGACGATCGTTCGTCACGACGTGCTCAGCTGACAACGCGGGCCTGGGCCTCGAGCAGCGCGGTCTGCGTGATCTTCAGCTGTTCGAGGCCCTTCGTGAACTCCCGTGCCATCGTGCCGTCGTCCGGCCCGTTGTCGCGGAACACCGGCACGCACGCCGTGGCGCCGTTCTCCAGCGCCTGCAAGGCCTCCTGCCACCCCGTCGCGATCTTCGCGTCTGGTGGGGCCGGGAAGTCCTGCCGCAGCACCGGCAGCAGGGCTTCACAGCCTCGCCAGATCGCCTCGGGATCGCTCGCCCGCACACCGGCGAACACCTTGTCGTTCGTCTGCACCACGGTCGTGAACCGGTCCCATCCACCGCCGTACATCCACGTGTTGACGGCTTCGTCGGTGTTGATCACGGCACCCGCCGCGACGGGTGGCCGTAGCGGTGCCGCCTCCTCCGCCGCGGGCCACCACCAAGCCATGGCGACGGACACCACGGCGATCGTGATCAACCCCTGGGGTGCCGACGGCTTCCGCACGGCATTCGCCGTGACCCAGCCGCCCGCCAGCGCCACGACCGTGCCGAAGACCGGCAACACCTGCAGCGGTCGCGTAGCCAGCACGCTGTCGACCTGGGTGCCGTCGAGCCGGGTCAACCAGATCACCGCGGTGCCCGCCAGCCCGATGAGCCACACCGCGAACAGCGCACCCACCCGGTCCATCCGCCGAGCCGCCGCGAGCACCACCACGAGCTGCACGGCCACCACGCCGATGATCTGCCAGGCGGTGGCGACCAAGGGCGGTTCCAGCGCTCCGAGGATCACCACGACGGCGGACGCCACCACACCGCCGATCGCTCCTGCCAGCGCGGCGATCCGTGGGAACTCCTGGCGCAGCACCAACGGCACCAGCCAGACCAGCGCCAGCGCCACGACCGTCGGCACGCGGTTGAAGTTCAGCAGGA
>NZ_DATLEC010000206.1:0-17695 GCF_035525475.1 Lentzea sp.
CACCCTGGGTCAACAAATCGGTCGCACACACGACCACCCGAGGGCAATCCACCCGAACGTCCACTTGCTCATCCTCCTGCAGTTTGCTACCGCCTCGAAGTGTGCACCCGCCACTCCACAAACCCCCCACACCCAGACACAGCCACTACACCGAAGCCCCACACACTCCGAAATGGACGGAAGCCGAAGTGAACGCAAGCCGTCGACGTCGGCGAGACGTTCGGTGAGGCCCCCGCTTCCTCGGAAGGTTTCGGAGTCCAGCCACTACGACTGGCGCGGCGGTGCGGTGAGTTTGTAGCCGACTCCGTGAATTGTGTGCAGGTAGGCTGGCTTGGCCGCGGTTTCGCCGAGTTTGCGTCGTAGCCATGAGCAGTGGACGTCGAGGGATCTGGTGTCGGCGCTGTCGTGACCCCAGACGCCGGTGAGAAGTTCGCGGCGGGTGATGACGCGGCCGAGGTGGCGGGCAAGGTAGGCGAGGAGGTCGTACTCGCGACGGGTGAGGGTGATGGGAGCACCGGAGACGGTGGCTTGTCGTCGGTCGAAGTCGATTGTGAGCTTTCCTATTTGGACGATGTCTTCGCCGGGTGGGCGCGGCGGATGCGTGGTGCCGGTGTGCCGTCGGAGCAGGGCGTTGACTCGTGCGCCGAGGTGGATGTCGGAGATGGGTTTGACGAGATGGTCGTCGGCGCCCGCGTTGAGTGAGGAGACGGCGCAAGCTTCGGCGGATCGTGCGGTGGCGACAAGGATGGGGATGTCGGTGATTTCGCGTACTTGGCGGAGTGTGGAGACGCAGTGACGCTCAGGCAGGCCCAGGTCGACCAGAACGAGGTCGAAGGTCTTGTCGTGTAGTTCGTACGACGCGGCGGCGGCTGTGCTGACGGCGCGCACCGCGTGTCCGAGGTTGAGCAGCGAGCGTGCGAGCGCACCCCGCACCGCAGGGTGGTCTTCGACCACGAGGGCGTTGGCCATGACCAGGGATGGTAGGAGGTGCAGTCTCCTTGGACGGTGGGGGAAGTTCGTTCGGACGGTCCGGCTGCCCGAACGGCGCGGGACCTGGTGCTCGGCGACACCACTTCAACGCGATTGAGCCAGGAAGCCCCTTCGCCCACGAGGGAACCGCCATCCGCCTCGTCTCCCGCTGCACTGGCGCGATGCCGCACACGACGGTGCGGCACGGCCCATCATCCATAGTGGACTGTTCGCGCGGACTTCGCTGATTCACTGAGCGCCGCACGAACCCGCTCACTTGCGCATTCGCACGGCGCACACAACCGAGTCGGCCGTCAGATAATGCAACGCCCCTACACTGACGTTGACCACTTTCGCCTGCGGCGCGAACAGCACCGGCAGAGGCAAAAGGGCAACGTCTGCGGAACTCAAGGCAAACCGGAGCCGCGGCACACTAGATCTTTTCGCAACGCGATCTACTTGCTCAGGGCAAGCTGGGCGTTCGTTTGCGGGAGGATGGAATGATAGGCTGGGACCGCTGCGGCGACTCGGACTACGTAGCTGTGCTGAACAGGCACGAGATCGACGTGCTGAACAGCTACATCACCGGACTGGCCGCGCTTCTCGACCGCCGAGCCGACTCGTACGAACCAGTCACGACAGTCGCCGGCGCCACAGTTCCCATGCCCGTCGCCAGCAGCGACGATGCCAGGATCATCAGGATCCTCCAGACAGAGCTGGGCGAGCACGAGCCGGAATGGGTGCTCACTTTTGGCGAGGAGCGGTGCTTCCGCGAAGTATCCGCGGCTTTGCGGACGATGGGCTCCACCTTACCGACTGCGGACGGTGTTGTCGTACTCCGCTCGCGTCACGAGCTCGCAGCCTGGTCGTGCTCGATTCGGTGCTTTCTGACCACCATAGTCGTGGTGGCCGATCAGGACGGCAACGTCAAAGGCAAGCCCAGCGCGGCCACCATCGACTGGCTTCACGACCTCGCCGAGCAGATCGCCAGAGTCGAGGCTGTGGCAACGCTCTCGAGCTGACGCCGAGTGGTGACTCGACGTCGATCAAGCTGCTCAAGCGACCGCCAACGGAACTGTGATGACGAAAAACCTCGAAGATCTGTTGAACAGAATGGGCCGAGATCTGGCCAGATCAGGTGAAGCACAAGCGGCGCAAGATCTTTTGGAACTCAGGACGGCGGTCGCCGCAGCCACCGAGTTGATGGCCGCGGTCGAACGTGGCGACCTCACAGCGGCCGAGTTCCACGCCGAGCTTCTGCAGCGCCAAGTCTCCGAGGCCCGTCCACTTCGGTTCGAAGCTGACGAGTAGCTGGCCGGCCCGTGGTGTGAAACCCCGCTGCAGCAACGCCTCCACGACAAGCCTGCCGAGTCGGTCCGTGCGCGGGTGACGCTCACTGACGGTGTCCATTGCCGTGTCCGCCAGCGCATGGCACCGAACGGTCTGGGCGCCAACGAGTTGAACGAGACGACATGTTGATGGAAGAACTGCCACCGAAGGCCGCGCTCGACGGGCCTCCACCGGACATGGACCGCCTGCTCCAGCGCACGCTGGGCACGGTCCGTGAAGAGAGACATCAGGCCGCGCGCCGCCGACGGAGCATCACGGCCCTGTTGTCGACGCTTGCGGTCGCCGGAGTGCTCGCCGGGGGCGTCTGGATGGGTCAGGGCATGGGGGTCGGTGACACCGGGAACGCCGACGCGCTCCTGCAGGGGACCTCGCCGACGGGTGCGCGCCTGGCCGTACAGGTCACCGACGCCGAAGGTGCCTTGAAGCTGGTCGCGACGGTCGACGGGATGCGGGACGGGGAAGCCTGCTGGCTGGTCGTGCACACGAAGGACGGACGAACGTTCACCGCCGGCTCGTGGAGGGCGCACGACGGCGAAGTCACGTTGGCCGGCTCCGCGATGGTGCGGGCAGGGGACGTGGCCGGGGTGAGTGTGGTGAACCACGACCGCCTGCCGCTGGTGACCGCCGTTAGCAGTCCTGGCACAATGAATTGATCTTGAGTCGGCGCCGGCACGTGATGCTGCAAGCGATGCTGACGAAGGCTTCATGGATGTCGTCGCGGACCTCCCAGCGGACACGCAATCGTCGGAACCAATGCAGTAGTGCGAAGGCTTGTTCGACGACCCATCGGTAGACACTCAGGCCGGAGCCGTGCTCTACGCCTCTGCGGGCGAACTGCGTTGAATGCCTTTGGCGCGAACCAGTTTGCGATCGTAGTCGTAGGCGCGGTCGGCGTGGAGAGCGTCGGCGACAGAGGCTCGATCAGCTCCCACAGCCCGTCTTCGACCTCCCACGACCTGCGCTGCGCCACGCCAACCTCCTGCCGGACAACCATCAATCCGACAAGATCAAGTCACATTCAAAATCATTCCGTTAGAAGTTCTTAAGGCAACAATGGCCTCCCGTTCGGCCGCACCTGCGCCGCGCGTCTTCGCGCGCGCTGGTCCGGTCGCTAGGTTCGGCGCATCATTTCGGACGATCCTTCGGGGGTTCAACATGCATGGCGAGTCTGATCCAGTGGAGTCGTTGGGCGACAGCGCTCCCGTGTCGGCGATCGACGGTGCCTTCTTCCTGAGGTCGGATGACGGGAAGCGCACGGTGACCCGCCGCCCGGACGGCGGCCTCGACCACGACATCGTGCTCGGAGTCGGCGGAGGGCTGACGGCTTACATATTTGCGGACGAAGCGCGCGCGCTCGACCTGCCGGGCACTTCGCTGACGTGGCGATTCCTCACCGACGGTGGTCGGTCGGATTGGAGGCTCGTGCTCGTGGACGAGCGGGACGTGGTCGTGTGGGTGGAACAAAAGGGTTTCTTCCCCGAGGGCTATCAGCCTTCCCCGGAGGAGTGGTACCGGCCCTTTTCCGAGGAGGAGGGCTACCAGCCCTCCTCGAAGCCCGCTCCCGCTGATGACTACGACGACGATCCCGAACCGTGGATGACCAAGGGCCTCGGCATGAACGACTTCTACTGCGTCACCGTGATCCACGACGTCACCCCGGACGAGGCGCTGCGCCGCTTCGGAGCGACGGAGATCAGCACCACTACTTGGTCGGAAATGCGCGGGAAGGTCCCCTACGGCGACCACGTCGTGGCCGCGTTCGCCTTCGGCCCGCACACCATGCTGGTGGAGAAGCATGGCTACAAGGGCGTCGACCGCCCGGACCTGTCCGCAGGCACTTTCGCCGTCTCGTCGTACGGCAACGCCGACTGCGACGCCGACATCGACTTCGTCGTCAGCCGCGACGGCGTGGTGATCGCCGGACTGGGGGAGCGGGCCCCCAGCCCGGCCGAAGGCGAGGCCGCCGAGGTGCTCGCGGAGGCCCTCGCGGAGATGGGCATCGACGACCCGTTGGCGTCCGACATATACGGGAACCTCCTCAACGACCTCGAACTACTCCGCAGGCTCACCGGCGTCCACCCCACGGTCGCCGACGTCACCGGCCCGGCGCGCGTCGCGATCATCCATCCCTAGCAGCCGGTCCTCGCCGCGTGACACCGGTGAGAACCCATGCCTGTCCCCGGATCCGTGTTCCCGCGACAGCCGAGATCCCGGCCAAGCCGAAGAACGTCACCTCCGACAGCTCCCGGCCACCGCCCGTGCCGCCCGCCCCGTCTCCGTCGCAGACGTGATGTGCCGGGCTGTCGTCGTGCCCGGACATGCTGCCCAGTCCTGCTGAGACGGCGCACTTCTGTTCGCCGGACGAATTGGCGGGCTGTGGACGTGGCCCGGACGAACCGGCGACCTTCGCGGTCGCGGTGGTCGCCCTCCACGTCGTCACGGGCTCCCTGCTGCCGCGCGGCACGTCCTGCACTCCCATGCCGGCGCGGACTGAAGACGAAGAACTCAGGTGAGCGAGGCCTCGACGTTGCGGGCGAACACGCCGCCGACAAGCCGGATGGACGGAGGAGCGCCGGGATCGGCCAGCAAGGCTCACTGGTCCCCCGTCTTGTTCGGTGCGCTCATCTCTTCCCGTTCTCGTCGTCCACGGGAACTCTCGGCTCTGGTCACCCAGCTTCCGGAACACCACCGTGGCCTCCCGTTCGTCGCCGGTCCGTTTGGCGACCTCCTCGCCGAACGGCTCTTCACAACCTCTGTTCCACGCCCTGCGAGTCGGTGTCGATCCGCTCAGCGATGTCGAGCACCAGCTCGGTCAGGTGCGCGCGGTCACCTGCGCCGAGCTCGCGCTCGAGGACATCTCGCCGGGCGAGGAGCTCCAGCGTGCGATCGAATCGGCTCGCCAGGTCGGCTGCGGCATCAGAACCGTTCGCCATCGACTCGTGGGCCAGTGCGTCGAGCACGTCGTACAGCACGCCTGCGCGCACCTCGGCGTGGTCGTCGCCCCGCAGGGCTTCCAGCACGCCGTAGAGGTGAGCCAGCTCGATCACAGCGACGAGTCCGGCCGCCGTGTTCCGGGCGGCCTCGACGCCCTGTCCGTCGATGGTCGTCACGACGTCGTTCAACACCAGTGCGGCGACCGTGGGTGCGATGCCTGAGCGCAGCAGCACCGCCTCCACGACACCTGCCTGGTCGACCACGCCCCTTGCGCTGGCCCGGACCTCGTTCTCCGAAGCGTGCCCGGTCAGCTCGGCCGCTCTCGGATCCGAGGTCGGCACCCCCTGCTCGGCGGAGTCGTTGGCGGCGACCAGCGCGTGTTGTGGCAGGGGGACCGGGCCGGCCACCGGCAGCGGTGAGCCGGCTTCACCCCGCTGGTTGCCAAGCCGTCGTGCCATCGACTCCGCGTAGCGCACGGCGGCAGTTCGCACGTCCGGGTCGCCCTGCTGCTCGGCGTGCAGCCGCGCTGCCACCGCGTGCACGATCCAGCCGTGCACCTGGCGGTAAGCACTTTCCGACGGCGACTCGACGGCCTGGTCGGCTACCGGGGGCTGATGGGTCCGGTCGACGATCTCGGCCGCTTCGCGCACCAAAGCGCTCGCTCGGTCGTCTTCCAGCGTGTTCAGCACGTCCAGTGCGGCGTCGTAGTCCTCTGCCACGGCGGCCATGTCGGTGATCAGCAGGCGAGTGCCGTCGGGCGTCAGCACGTCGATCACCCCAGTGGCGATCGCCTCCGTCTCGACGTTTTGCTGCACGTCGACGGCGTCTGTCTCGTGGAAGCCCCACTGCCTGCTCTCGGCGTCAGCCCGCTGGAACCGCCGCTTGGCGTCGGACAGCCTCGGAGTCATGCCTGTCGGCAAGCCCAACCCGTAGGCAGCGCGCAAGTCGGCGAGGGCGGCCTGGTAGGCGTCCCACGCCGCTTGGGGCGTGGCCGGGAACCCTTGGCGCTGCGCGGTGAGATCGGGCTGGGCCGGGTCCCGGTTCAGCACGACCCCGGGTTCCGGGTCGTGCTGGACGACCGGTGGGACGACGGGTGCGCTCGGTGCGGTGCCGTCGACGGTGACGATCACCCGCGATGTGCGGGTCTTGTGGTCCGGGGTGGCGACGATCGACAGGTCCACGTCACCGCGACCGATCCGCTGGCTCGGGTCGACACCCGCCTGCGCCAGTGCGAGCTGCCGGTCCAGCGCCACGCTCAGCAGCGCGGCCACGGCGGCGCGGCGAGAGGGCCCGAGGTCCTTGCCGCCCTCGACTGTCACCGACGGCATGCGCGCGCCGCGTTCGTGCCGCGCCAACACGGCCCGCGCCAGGTACGCCGCCCAGTCCTCCAGCGCTTCCTGGGACTCCGCGGTCAGCCGGGTCGTGTCGCCGTCGAACGCGAACACCTTGAACACCTGCGTGCCGGGTACCTGCGGGGCGGTCTCCAGCTCGCGGACGACCGTCACGGAATAGCCGTTCCGATCAGCCTCGTGGTCGCCGAACTCGAAGAGGTCCAGCGCGGCGTTGATCGGGTCGTCGACGGCGATGTCCGTCAGCGGCCCAGGCAAAACCACGGACAGCGGAGTGCCGTTCAACGCGGGATCGCTGACGATGCTCAGCACCGCCGCACGCCACACGATGGCGGGAGTGTGGTGCCGGGCGGCGATGCCGGCGATGAGGTCGAGCGTCAGCACGCCGTTTGCCAGCCCGGGCCGCAGTGCGTACAGGGCCTCGCGAACGAGCGCGAACACGGTGTCCGAGTCGTGCGGCGGGCTGCGCCGGTCGAGCAGTGACTGCCCCTGCGAAGCCGTGGTTTCCCTGGTGAGGTCCGGGTTCTGCTGGAACGTCAACGCGATCTCGGCGGCTGCGTCTTCAACGCTCGGCTCGTTCTCGACGGCGGGCGCGTCCAGGACGAGCCCGTCCAGCGCACGGTCCGGGTGGAACGCGGCCGGGGTACGCACACCACGGTCGGCGACAACACCCGCGGTGCCGACGGCCAGCCACTTCTCGGCATCGGCTGACACGCTGCGCATGCCCTCGCCCAGCACGGGCCGCGTGATCGTCTTCAGCAGCGCGCGCCAGGCAGGACGGGCGGCGATGGCGGCTACCGCCGCTTCCAGGACGACCTCGCCGCGCGGGTGGTCGCGCAGTATCCGGTCGACTCCGGCGAAGTCCAGATCGCCACGCGAGCGCAGGCCGCGGACGAGTGTTTCGGTGACCTGGTCGACGATCTCGGCCATCGCCACCTCGTCGGGCGTGACGGCCGCCGGAACAGGCGGCGCGTCGTGCCGGACGCCGGCCACCGCGGGGCCGCTGTCACCCGCGGTGCGGTGGGCCACCTCCCCGACGCCGCGGGCGCTGTCAGCGGTGACGCGGCCGACGTGCCGGCGCAGCGCTGTCCCGTACCGGGAGGCGAAGTCGGCGCCCTTGGGCGCGACGAGCACCGGCGGCGCGGTGGAGGTCGGCTCGGAGCCGAGCGCGAAGCCGTGCTCACCACTGAGGACGGAACCGAAGTCGGCGGTGCTGTCGACGACGTACTCGGCGGGCGCCACCACGCCGCCGAACCGGGTGAGGAGCTCGGCGCCGAGCACCGCGCGGGCCACGTCGAGGGTGCTGTCGGTCTCGTTGTCCATGGCTGCGGCGAACACGTCCTGCTCGGCCATCGGGGCCTCGCGGTTGAACACCTCGTCGGCGTTGACGACCACGAAACCGTGCTGCACCGCCAGTTGCTCGAACCGGCGCACTCCGTCGAGGTCTCGCCCACCGGCTCGGGCGGCTACGACCATGTCGCGCGGCACGTCGGTCCACAGGACCGGCGTCCAGCCTTCGGCCAGCGCGGTCTTGGCGGTGGCGGCCAGGTTGGCCCACGTCGCGTCGTCGGTCACCGGGCCGCCGAGCAAGGGCACGTGGACCACCTTCGGCAGCGCTCGGCCGGACCCGGTGAGGACCGATCCCGGCTGAGCGGTCGGGGTGAGGGCTTCCGGTGTGGCACCGGTGAGGTCGAGCGACCGCAGCAGATCGAGGCCTTGGCCCGCGTCGAGCGCGTTCTGGTCGACATCCGCGAGGAACGGGGGTGCGGCGACCGGGCGGACCACACCCAGCTCCACCTCGGGTGACGGCTGGGCCCTCGCCAGGTCCTCGGCGGTGATCCGCTCCAGCGCCTGTGCGAGCGCCAACTGGTCGAGGTACTCGCGTCGCGCGGCCCACCACGCGGCCTCGGCCTCCTGGACGGCGTGCAACTCCTCGGACAGCGCGGCCTCGGGATTGTTCGCCATCGCTCCGTCGAGCACTCCGACCGCGTCGGTCCACGTCTGGCTCGCGGTGGCCAGGCCGGTGACGGCCTCGAGGAGCGGCTCGGGCAGCTTGCCCGCCACCTTCTCCGCTGCCGCGTCGCGCATTCGCACCAGGTAGCCGTTGTCGACGGCGAAGTCCACGACACCTGTGGAACGGCCTGGGGAGTCGGGATCGGCCGTCGCCTTGCGCGCCACGATCCTGAACTCGACATCGTTCAGCAGGCCGCGGGTGGTCAGGTCGGGATGCGTGGTGCGATGACTCGCACCCGGTTCGCGGCCGCTGCTGTCGAACAGGTCGGCCGACGCCTTCACCATCATGTCCGGCCGGGTCTTGGTGAGTGGCGTCTCGTGCAGCGTCATGACCTGGGCGGCGGCGAACTGCTGCTGGCCGGCTGCGGTCTCGGTTCCCGCGTTGACGACCGGCGCGAGCAGCGAGGTCTGGTAACCGCTGCCGGACACGACCAGTACGGATCCCTTCTCGGTCTCCGACGTCGAGCTGTCCATCTCGACGCGCCCGCTGGCGGAGGCGAGCTGTGGTCGTGGCTTCAGCCTGGCGTGGATCTCGAGGTCGCGGTTCAGTCCCGGCGGCAGCGGAATGCTGAACTGGCCCTCGACCATGGCGGGGAGACCGGCCTTCAGCGCCGCCGGCGTGATCGCGGCCCGCAGTGCCAGCGTGGTCGCGGTGTCGACAGTCGCGCCGGACTCGTGCAGCGCCAGTGCCGCGGCGTGTCGCAGGCTGGCGGCCTTGCCCAGGTAGTGCTCGATCTCGTAGTCGCCGGGGTTCGGGAGCTTCACCCCGTCGGTAAGGGCTGTCCGCCACGCCGCGAGCCTGGATCCGCTGCCCTCGTACTTCGGTTTGGCCGTGGTTTCGTGCTCCGTGCCGAGCCCCTTGGCGCCGTCGAACCTGGGAAGCAGGGTCTCCTCGGCCATCTTGCGGATCTTGACCGGCCGCACCCGTTCCAGCTCCGCGACGACGGTGCCCGCGGTCTCCTGTTTCGTGTCGGGGTCGAAGCCCAGCTTCCGCTCGACCTTCACGACGATGCGCAGATCGCCGGAGTAGGAGCCGACAGGACCGCGGATGGCCGCGTACGACTCGTGGTCCTCCGACACCGAGTGGGTGATGGCGTGACTGCGCGACAAGGGTGTGAACTGGCCTTGCAGGCCGAGTCCGAGCGCGCCGGAGCTCGCCGGCTTCGAGCCGGCGTTCGGTTGCGACGATGCCTCGGTGACCTCCCGCATGTGTCCATGGGCTCGCGCCGCGACGGAGAAGGTGCCGACGGTGTGGCTGTTCATGTCCTCGGTGAGCCGTGAACCGGAGAGCACGCTGCGGGTGGCGAGCTTGCGGACGACCTCGACGCTCCCCTTGGTCGGTGCGTTCTCCCACTCGGCGCTCACCGACAGCACGTAGGTTTCGCCGCTGAACCGGTGTTCCAGCCGGATGGGAGTGCTGACGCCGCCGTTCATCAGGGCGTTGAACGATCTCTCGACGTTGGCCAGGTGGTCGGCAACGGTCCTGGTGTTGTCGTGCCCTCCCTCGAACGAGGTCATCGGCAGCAGTTCGAGGGCCTTGTCGTGACCGAGGGTCACGGCGATCTCGGCACGCAGGTCGGCGATGACATCGCTGAGGTCGACAGGACCGTCGACCACACCGATGCCGAGCGACGTGGTGGCGCCGGGGTCGAGCGACTCGGCCGCGGGCAGGTCGTGATCGCCGGGCGTGGCCGCCGTCTCCTCAGCGACGGCGGTCTCCTCGACCACGGCGGCCGGGTTGGCCGGGTTGGCCGCCTCGCGGTCGCGGTCCTGCTGTTCCAGCCTGGCCAGTTGTTCCTCGGTCACCCACATCATCACGGCGTCGGGAAGCACGAACCGCTCGCCCGCCGACCGGACCGGCTTGCGCTTGAGCAGTTCCATCGAGTCGATGTTGCCGCGCAGCTGCGTCTCGGCGACGACCTCGACCTGGACGCCGACCTTGATCAGCACCTTCCTCTCCGGGCTGCCGGTGAAGTAGCCCTTTTCGGTGGCGTGCAGCAGGTGGGAGCGCTTCTTGCCCCAGCGGCCGCCCCACGGCGAGACCGAGGTGCCGACGACGCCGTACGGCGAACCCCGAACGTTCCCGGTCTCGGACGTGACCGGACCGCTGGGGAGCATCACGTTGGTGCCGGTGACGTCGACCGACGTGACCGAACCGCCGGTCAGGTCGACCGCGGTGCCGCCGACGGTGGTCTTCTCGGTGCGCTGGAACTCGGTGGGGTCCAGGCGGGTCGGCTTCACCGGCGTGAGCGAGACACCGACCCGGCCGTGGATGTCGGCCCGGCGGCGGCTGTAGTGCAGGCCCTCGACGTAGTGCTTGCCGAACAGGCGTGGATCTTTGCGGAGGTTGTCCGGGGAGAACTGCTCGGAGATCAGCTCCGAGTTCTCGCCGTCGTCGACCGCGAACACCGGGTCTTCCGCGACGCGGACCAGCACGTCCTGTACGGATTTCACCAGGTGCTCGGTGCCGGCGAAGGACAGCACGTCCGCACCTTCGAGGAATCGGTCCGCGGGCGTCAGGGTTTCGATCAGTGTGCCGTCAGGCAGCGCTGTCGGCGTCGTCGGCGCCACCACGACGGGTGCGGGTGGGGTGGTGGTGACCAGGTGCTCCGGCACGAGCAGGTGCACGGGCACGCTCTGGCTGGCACCGTCGCCGAGGCCCTTCCACTCGCCGTTCAGCACGATCGGGGTCATGGCGGGTGCCGACCTGCCGCGTGTGCCCAAGGTGATCATGCGAACTTGCTTGCTGAGCCGGTTGTAGGTCTTGACCGTCGGTGTGAGGGTCAGGTCGGCCTTGAAGTGCCGCATCGGCAGGTTCCCCAGCGCACCGGCCTCGGTGAGCGTCGGACCGTGCTTCCGCGCGGTGACCTTGCCGGAGTCGGCGGCAACGCTGTTCGCCTTCGACCAGGTGCGCCCCGCCCTGGCCGTCAGGATGAACACGTTCGCCATCGACTTGAGGCCCGCGGTGAGGCGCCCTTGCAGGCCGGCCGACACCGTCGTCGACTTGGCGGTGCCGTACGTGTGGGCGTTCTTGTCCTTGACCCTGGTTTCCGTCGTGGACTTGGCCACGTCGAGTTGGACGTCGCCGTCGGCGAGATCGGTCATGGTGGCTTTGATCCGCACGGTGACCACGTAGTCGTGGAAGATGCCCTGCTTGACCAGGGGAATCACCAGGCCTGGCCCGAGCATCCGGTCGACGAGATGCATGAGCTGCTTGTCCGACAGCCGGTTCTTCGCTGAGTGCTGCCGCCTGGCGACGTCGTTGACCAGGGACTCCAACCCCGCTGCCATGGCCGGGTCGTCGAAGTGCCTGATGAACATCGGCGAGCTGAAGTGGTACCACCTGCGACCCGGCACCTTGCGCAGCGTGTCCGCGATGGCGGCGTAGATACGGTCCGAATTCGAGAACATCTCGACTTTGGCACCGGCGACGGACAGCCCGGACTCCAGGTGGTCAGGACCGAAGTGCGTGCGGTCGCCGCCTTCCCGGTAAGCCGGTGCGAAAGCCGTCTCGTCACCGGTGGGCGACAGCCCCGCGGCAAGCGCTCGTTCCTGCGAAGTCCACTGGATACCGGTCAGGTCACCTTGCAGCGTGATCGGCGGGTGGCCGAGCGTGCGGACCTGGAGTTCGTAGACCGTCTTGTAGCGCACGAGCTTGCCGTTGAAAAGGTGCCCGTTGCGGATCGCGGTCTCGCGCGCGGACCGGCTGGAGCGCTCGCGGGAGTGGCTGAAGTCGAACACCACACCCAGCGCCAGTACGAAGGCCCCCGCACGCTGGGCGGCCGCGATCAACCCGCCCATCCCACCTCGACGACGGGCGGACATCGTGTCGGTGCGCGCGACCGTGGCGCTGTCCCAGTCGAGGTAGTACATGCCGTCGAACGTCTCGACGACTTCGACCTGGCGGGCGACCGCACGCATCTCGACCATGTTGCCGTTGCGGATCAGGTCGATCGGGCTCGTCACCGGGCCGACGACGAGTGGCTCGGACCGCTTCCACCCGGAGTCGGGGTTCTCGTCCGGGTGGAACACGATCATGCCGGGCAGATTGCTGCCGATGTTGGACCTGTGCAGGAACTCGGTCAGCACCCGGCGCCCGTGCGACCCGACCTTGGTCAGGTGCTCCGGGAGCTGCCGGGCGACCTGCTCGAAGAAGGAGGCCTTCTCCGGGGTGTCGACGACCAGTTCTTCCAGCACGAAGCTCTTCGGCGGCGCCTGCTCCAGGTCACGCATGCCCTGGCCCTCGTTCGACCGCGGTCCGGCGGGCCTGCCGAGGACGAAGTCGCCGTCCAGTCCCGGCCGCTCGTGGTGGTCGATCCTGCCAACGGAATCCTCGTCGGCGTCGAGCAGTTCGAACGAGTACGAGACGTGGGCGTTGATGTTGTGCGCGTTGAAGTCGGGGACCAGTGCCGCTCTCTTGTACTCCGCGCGGACGTCGCGGTCCTGGGACTCGGCGACGTTCGTGGTGAACGACGGCGTGACGTTGACGATCATCCCGGGCACGGCGGAGACCGTGACGGGAAGGACGAACGAAGGTTCGCTCGCCGAGTGCGCGTGCGCGCTGCTGTAGCGGCGGTACTTGGTCGGCGGCGCGAAAGCCCAGTGTGCTTTGCCATTCGCGATCTCGGCGTCACCGTCCCAGTGCAGCTTGGCCTTCACGACCAGCTCGTAGGACCTGCCGCCGGACTTGATCGGGAAGCGACGGCCGTCGGCGAGCAGGGCGGAGACGTTGCTCTTCATCTCCCGCTTGACGCGCTCGAGTCCTTGGACCTCATGGCGGCGCCGGCGGATCCTGGCACCGTGAGGGTGGCTCCGGCGGCGTGCCAATACCGTGGGGGCTGCCGGGAGCAGGTCGACCAGGGCACGGTCCACTGCGGACTCGTCGATCGTGACCTGCGAATGCTGCTGCGACTCGCCCATGCCGAGACTGTCGACCAGGTAGTCCGGCAGTTTCTCGCGGACCTCGTCAGGCAGCCCCGGTTCGCCGCGCTTCGGCTGGATCGCCCCTCCGGTCGACTGCTCTTGGCTCGGATCGTTCTCGTCCTGCTCTGCGACGGTTTCGAGACCGCCGGGCGTGTGAGTCGCCTCCGAGCCGTGCACCACGACGGGCGCGGGACGCGAGCCGAGGCCGAGGTCCGCGAGGCCGTTGTCATCGACCTCGAGCACGATCGGCCCGTCGTGCGCGCTGCGCAGTGGCGAGGACCAGATCCGGTTGTCGGTCTTGCCGCGGTAGGTCGGCGTGACGTCCCAGGACGGCCTGGCGCGGACGAGGTGGCGACGCTCGGCCGGGGTGGCGCCCTCGGTGGTCCGGAGCAGCTCCCGGTCGTGCAGGTCGAGCTTGATCGTCACTGCCGCCACCGGCCCACCCCGGACCTTGATCCGGTAACCGTCAGCGGACATGGCTTCGGGGAGGTGGTGCTCCAACGACGCCCGATCGGTTGCTGCCACGACCTGCTCGATGGCCGCCCTCCGCATGGACGGGCGCGCTTTACCGTTCGGACCGGGTGGATCGACGGGGTGGAACAGCTTCACCAGGGTCTTGTGCAGCTCCACGGCGGCGAAAGGGCGTGCGGTGATGGTGGTGTCGTCCTGCGGCTCGGTCGCACCGTCCCGCTCCCGCTCGCGGCGCAGCGATCCCGGCTTGCGGTTGAGGACCGCACCGATCGGCGGCTGGTCGGTGAACGTCTCGGTGCGCGGTACCACGGACGCCACCACGCCGGGCAGCGTCGTGGTGAAGTGCCAGTCGCCGGGCTTGACGCTGATCGTGAGGTGGAGGTCGTGCAGGAAGTGCTCGCGGTCGACGAACTTGCCCGGGTTGTTCTCCAGCGCCGCCTCGACTTCCCCCACCTTCTCGCCGGCGTTCCGCACCGCGTCGGCGGTCAGGTCGGCGACCCGGGGCTTGATCTCGGCGACCACCGCGGCGTCGATCTCCGTCCCGGCGTCGATGTCCGGCGACTGGACATCACCCGGCGTGGGCGTTGCCCCGGACGCCGGCGGAGTGGCCTCGCTGTTCGCACCGACACGTGCGGGAATCGGTTCGGCGAGCACGAGAGCCGGTGGCTGACCCGGGTTGAACCGGACCAGCGGTTCGTCGGACACGTGCTTCGCGACGACGGTGTCGAAGATCTTCCGGTCGAAGTCGGTGACGGGATCCCAGTAGAGGTGTGCGCCGTGCTGGACTCCCACGTTGCGGTTGGTCAACAGGAAGACCATGCTCTCGTAGTCTTCCGCGCCGAGCCTGTTGCCGTCGGTGTCGTACATGCCGTACATGTCGGCGTCGCCGGCCACCCAGATGAAGTCGCCCCGCGAGTTCGCGCCGTAGACGACACCGTCGACGACCTTGAACTTCCCGTCTTGTTCGTACTCCTGCATCGTGCCGATCAGTTCGGCGAACTCGGCGGTCCGCTCCTCGAAGCGCTTGGCGACCTTCTCCTGGAGCGCCGGGTCGATGCCGGGGAGCTCCGCAGGAGGGTTCGGCTGGAAGAACCCGACGAGTCCGGTGTGCTTCGGGTCGGCGCCGAGCAGCACATCGGTCTGGTTGATGGTCTTGGCCTTGAGGTCCTTGGGCTTCGGCATCGCGCCGTCGTAGAGCCAGCGAACGGACTCCGGGTTCATCGGACGGACGTCCAGCACGACGTTGAACCTGTCGACGAAGTTCTGGAACCGCTCCTGGTTGATCTTCGGGACACCGAACTCCTGCTCGAGCCGGTCCGGGGTGAGGGGCCCGGTGTCGTCGGGAGTCCGCCAGTGCACCGAATCGCGCAGGTCCACCGGGCGCGGTGCGGTGGACGTCTTGGCATCGATCTGGTCGAAGAGCTCCTCGACGAACGGCTTGCCGAGGTTCAGTTTCGGCAGGCGTGGTGAGACAGCGGAAGGGGAGACCGGCGGACCCGAGGCGAGCTGCTCACCGAGATGGCTGACGGTGGTCGTGCTGTGGTCCACGAGCGGGGATGCGGGGTCGTCGGCCGTGGTGCCGGCCGGGTGCTGGCGGGACCCCGTTGCCAGGGAGGTCTGAGTCCCAGGCCCGGAAGGTATCGCCGGAGGGGCCGGCGCGCCGTCCAGGGCAGGGACATCGACCCCGGTCTTCCGCTCTGGCCAGGCGGCCGGGTCCGACTCGGCCACGGTGATGTCGTGGAGGTCCACGACGCTGCTGCGCTCCGGGCCGGTGTCACCGGTCAGCGCCGCGGAAGCGGCCGCACCGAGTTGGGCGGCGGTCGGCTGGCCACCTGGCAGAACGGCCGGGGTGGTGTCCGGGTGGCCTGACGAGCTGAAGTACTGGAACGGCGAATCCCAGAAGCTCGGCCGTATGGCCGGTCTGGCCGGGACCGGTCCCACCGAGGACCGCTGGTGATCGCCCGCGCCGAGAGTGCCGTGCACGACGACGTTCTGCACCACCTCGCCAACCGGCGTCATCACCCGGACCGGCACCTCGATGCCACCCTCCAGGATTCGCTCGATGACACTGCGTTGACCGTCTTCGGTGGCGATGCCCAGGATCTGGTCGACCGCGGCGTCGTTGAATTCCTTGATGGGAGCCGGGACGGGTTCGTCCCGCGAGCTCCACGGCATGGCGTGCTCGAACGACGCCTTCAGCCGCGCCCATCGTGCGCGCTTGGTGGGGCGTGCGTGCAGCGATCGCTCGCGGGTGCCGAGTGCCCGCTTGACCTCTGCGGTGAGCTGAGTCAACGCCGCGGAGTCGAGTTCCACACGTCCGCGGCCCTGTCCGACACCGTGCGGAGCCCGGATGGCAGGCAGGCCGGACCGCTCCTCGGAGGCTGGCCCGTCCTCCTCGGCCGTGGTCGCCGAAGTCTCATCTGGGAACTCGACGTGCGTCTCGAACTCGGGGCCGATGGCCGCGGTTGGCGTGTCCGGTCCGGCGGGAGGCGCCTCGACGGTCCCCGCGGACGACGAGCCGGAGGAATTCTCGACGGTCTCGGTTTCCAGCTCGACACCGACGTCGGTGACTGGATGTCCCGACTGGAGCGGACCGCCGCAGTTTCCAGGTAGCGCCAACGCATCCTCGGTGCCTGCACCCGCCAATGTGTCGGTCGCTTCGTACCTCTCAGCAGGAATGGCGTCCGGAACAGACAGCTCGACGGCAGCCACCTCGTTGTCTGCACCCGCCTTGCTCTCAGCGGGCGCAGGGAACGCAACCGATCCGGTTGTGACGTTCGGGGGTGCACCTGTCTCGGTGTCGGCCGCCGCCGGTTCGGTGACGAAGTTGGACCCGGTGTCCCACGCAGGCCCTGCCACCTCCGTGGGTGGCCGCGTTCCCTTGGGTGACATCCGGTGCTCGGCCACTGGCGACGGCGTGGTGCTGGGTGTCGTGTTCGTCGCGCTGAGGAAGGTCGGTGCTGTGGGTGGGGGCGCCGGAGCGGGAGGAACGACCGCCGAGGCGGTGCTGTTGTTCTGAGGCGTGAGTTCAGGTTCTTCTGACCCAGGCGGCAGCGAGGCTTGGTTCGTGACCGAACCGGTTGGCGACAAGGCTTCCCAAGGCGCCTGCGTGGTCGGTCCGGTGTTCTGGCTCGTGGAGAAGTAGGTGGCCATCGGGTCGTTGTTCTGATGAGTTGACAACGTGACCAGGGTGGGTGTGGTGGCGAAAGCCGCAGTCGTCGACACGTTCGCGGCCGTGTCCACCGACGCGGTGCTCGACACCGTTGTGCTGCCCGACGCGGTGGGGGTCGCCGGTGCGCTGGTCGACGTCGTGGGGGTCGCTGTCAGCGGTGTCGGAGGCGGTGTGGATGTCGACTGCGGTGCCACAGAGGACGATGGCGTCGCTGAGACGAGGTTGTCCGGGTCTGGATCTCCTGCTGGGTTGGATCCGTTGATACCCGATCCTTCGCCGGCAACCACACCGTCGCCGATGCCCGGACCGCCGAAGGTGTCCGAACCGCGAGCGGTATCCGAACCCACCGACCCGCCCGTACTCGAACCACCAACGGAATCCGGACCCGCGTCCGCACCCGGACCCTGGACGGCATCGGATTCGATCAAGCCACCGGCGCCCAGCCCGTCAACAGCATTCGGACCGCCGACTGCATTCACGTTCCCGGCATCACCCGAATCGTCGGCGGTATTCG
>NZ_DATLEC010000225.1:0-11695 GCF_035525475.1 Lentzea sp.
GTCGCCGCCGCCGGAGTCGACGTGCGGCGCGTGGTCGCAGCGGCGTTGCTGCAGCTCGGGGCGGTCTGCGTGGTGCGGAAGATGTTCGACCAGGCGGAGGACCACCTCGCCGAGGCGAGCGAGCACGCGGAGGCGGTCAAGGACGTCGGGCTGCACTCGGTCTGCGTCCAGCTGCAGGGCGAGGCGCTGCTGCAACTGGGCAAGCTGAGCGAGGCGCGCGAGACCTACGAGTACTTCATCGAGCTGGCGGAGAGCCTCGACGACCGTCGTGGCCAGGCCGTCGCCTACCAGCAGCTCGGCCGCATCTGGGCGGCTCAGGGGGACCTCGCCGCCGCACGGGGGTCGTTGCGGCGGTCGGTCACGATGGACCCGTTGCTCGCCGGTACCGCTCAGCTGGTGCTCGGCGGGGTGCTCGCGGGCGCGGGACAGCTGGAGGAGGCCGCGGCGGTGCTCGAGAGCGGTCTCGCCGTCAGTGCCGACCTGCTCGCGATGGGGTTCGTGATCCAGCTGGCGCTGGTCCGCCTGCGGCTCGAGGACATCGCGGGTGCCGAGGCGTTGTTCCGGCGCGGCATCGACCGCGCGCTGGCGCTCAACAGCCGCCGCGGCGGAGCCGTGTGCATGCTGGCCCTGGGGCTCATCGCCCGGTCCCGCCACGACCCGCACGAAGCCGCGGACTGGTACGACGAGGCGGTCGCGGTCGCCGAGGACGATCCCCGGTTGGTGTCCGAGGGGCTCATCCGCAAGGCGGACCTGCTGTTCGAGCAGGGTGACGCGGACGGGGCCATGGAGCTCTACGACGAGTGCGCGGAGGTCGTCGCCGACGTCGGCGTGCCGGAGCTGCACGCCGAGCTGCTCCGCCAGACCGGCAGGTGCCTGGCCCACCTGGGGGAGACCACGGCGGCCGTGCAGGCGCTGGCGACGGCGGAGGAGATCTTCGGCGATCGCGGCCGCTACCCAGACGTGCTGACCACGCTCGTGTCCCTGAGCTGGGTGCTGTCGGCCAGTAACCGCCCGTCCGCGTCCGCGGTGATGCGCGGCGCAGGCAGGATTGCCGAGGACGTGCCGCCGTCCGCGTCCGCGGTGGTCGGTCTGCTGCTGGCGGGCGACGGCGCCCGCGTCGAGGACGACCTCGACTCCGCGTGGAACCACTACCACGACGCCCGCCGGATGGCGATTGACACCGGTGCGCACTCCCTGCTGGCGGACTGCCGGCTGCACCTCGCGCTGGTCACCGCGCACCAGGGGAAGGAGCAGGAGGCGCTGAGCGAGTTCGCCGCGGCGCTCGCGGTCAGCGAACGGCAAAAAGACCACCTGATGGCCATGCACGTCCGGTGGACGTGGGGGGTCACCGCGGGCGACCGCCGCCAGCTGGCCGAGGCCGCGGTGCTGGCCGAGGAGCTGCGGTCACCCGGCACGTTCGCCGCCGCTCAGGCGTTGCTGAGCGGCGACCCGTCCCTCGTCCCCGCGGCGGACGCCGAGTTCACGGAGCTGTTGTGGCTGCGCCGCCGCCGTGCGTCCGACGGCGAGATCTCCTCCGGCGACCGGCTCGTGGCCCGTGTCGGACCGTCGATCGACGACGTGGTGCGTGAGCTGGCACCACTGCCGTCCGGGGTGTCGAATGTGCCCGCGGTCGTGACGCCGTCGGTCTGAGGCGTCAGGACAGGCGCGCGACGGCGTCCTTGGCGGCCGCCATCTGCTGCCTGGTGAGGTCGCCGATCTTGATCTCGGTCACCGCCGTCTTGTTCGTGCGCAGGTCCTGGGCGGTGACGTGCAGCATCCCGTTCTCGTCCATCCGGAAGGTGACGTTCACAGGCGAGTTCTTCGGCAACGGCGGAAGCCTGTCGATGAGGGCCTCGCCGATGCGCTTGTTGTGCTCGGGCTGGTCGGAGGCGATCGCGCCGGCCTGCTCCCAGATCTGGATGTGGATGGCCCGCTGGTCGTGCCCCGACGTGCGGAACTGCTCGGTCTCCTGCGCGGGCAGCGGGGTGTTGGCCTCCAGCAGGTGCGCCACCAGGAAGCGGTCGTGGTCGTCCGGGTGATCGGGGTCCACGACGGCCACCCCGAACGCCCGCGGCGTCACGATCGTGACCTTGCGCGCGGCCGCAGCCTCCACCGCGGCGCTGCAGACGCCGAGCCGCTGGGCGTCGGTCCCGGCCAGCTTCAGCGACTCGGCCAGCGCGAACAGGGCCGCGCCCTTCGCCACGGCGAGATCCGGCTCGTGCATCTTCGGCGAGAACCCGAAGCGGGAGCGCAACGCCTCCGCGACCGCGCACATCCTCGTCGAGCCCCCGACCAGGAGAACCTCGTCGAACCGCGTGACGCCGCGCCGCGCGGCCAGCGCCAGGGTGCGCTCGGTGATGTCCATGGTGCGTTCCAGCAGCTCGGCCGTGGCCTGCTCGAAGTCGAGCCTGCTGACCTCGATCATGGCCTTGCGACCCTCGAACTGGACGAGCTGCCGTCTGCTCTGCCTGGTGCTCAGCACCTTCTTCAGGTCCTCCGCCACCAGTCCGACGTCCTGCAGGAAGCCCTCGCTCTCGGTCGCGCGGGAGCCGGGGTGCTCGGCCATGAACCGCTCGCAGAGCAACCCGGCCAGCTTGTCGTCCCAGTCCGCGCCGCCCAGCTCGTGGTCGCCGTCCGTGCAGACCACGGTCACGTCGTCGCCGGCCAGCTCGATCACGGTCGTGTCGAAGGTGCCGCCACCGAGGTCGTAGACCAGCACGGTCCGGTTGGCGCCGCTGTTGAGCACGCCGTAGTACAACGCCGCCGCGACGGGCTCCGGCACCACGTTGACGACGGTGAGCCCGGCGATCTCGCCCGCGGCCCTGGTCGCCTCCCGCTCGGCCACGCCGAAGTACGCGGGCACGGTGATGACGACGTCCTGGACCGCCTCACCGGCGCCGTCGGCCGACTTCGCGAGCTCCTTCAGGATGAGCGCGGAAATGCTTTCGGGCGTGTACTCGGCGCCGTGGAAGTCGAGCGACACGCCCGGCTTGCCCATGTCCCGCTTGATGAGCGAGACGACGAGTTCCGGATCGCTCAGCGCGGCGTTCTTCGCGTCCTTGCCGACCACCACGTTGTAAGCGGTTTCGAAGAACACCACGGACGGCGTCGACTCGTCACCGGTGGCGTTCCTGATAACGTGAGGCTTTCCCGCCTCGTCGATTCGCGCGATGCAGGAATATGTCGTTCCGAGGTCGATGCCGTAGACAGTCATCTACACCCCAAGTCTCGTGAAGGCCGACTATTCTGCCACCCGGGGTGCGCGCGGTGGAACTTTTCGGCGACTGGGTGGAATACATGCTCTGGGATTTCTTCGTGTCCGGTTCCGAATCTGATCGGGACTGGGCGGAGTGGGTGGCGTTCCACCTGGAGCGGGCGGGCCACCACGTCCGGGTCGAAGTGCGCGACCGAGCTCCTGGGCACAACTGGGTCCACCGGCTCGACGAGGTAGTGCGGTCGTCCCGGCGAACCCTGGTCCTGCTGTCCCCCGCCTACCTGGCGGACGAGGCCCTCGCCTCCGAGTGGCACTCCGCGTGGGAGTCCGATCCCGCGGGCGTCCGCCGCACGCTGGTCCCCGTCCGCGTCGCCGAGTGCCGGCCGGAAGGTCTGCTGAGAGACCTCCGGTGCATCGACCTCGTCGGGCTGGACAAGCGGCTCGCGGCAGCGAGGCTGCTCGACGGGATCGACGGCACCCGGTCGCGTGAGGACCGGCCGCGGTTGTTCCCGCGCTGATCACCCTCCGGGGAAAGGTGGTTCCTCTGTGGTCTTCGGCCGTTCCATGTCGATCCCCTTGAGCAGTCGCCGTTTCGCCTCGTCCCTGTCGGTCCCGACCAGGTCGACGTAGACGATCGCCGCGAGCAGCCCCGGCGGCCGGCACTCCCTGACCCGCACCGGGATCAGCGTGCGCTCCACCCCGACGGGGTCCCGCACGTACGCGGCGGCCCACTCCGACAGCGGGTAGGGCCGGTCCGCGTAGGTCGGGCTCAGGACCGCGATGGTGCGCGTCGCCGCCGCACCCAGCTGCATCTGCCTCACGACGTTGTGCCCCGGCAGCATGTCCTGCTCCTGGAAGACGACGGCGTGGCCCTCCAGTTCCAGCACACCCGCGATCCAGCGCGCCCAGTCGATGTCGTGCTTGGCGAACGACACGAAGAAGTCTGCTGTCACGTCGTCCTCTGCTCCGGACTCACCCTGCTCTGCCACACGGCACAGTAGGACTCGGGCTGTCCGCCACAGCGGCGATGACAACGAACTGGCCATGATCTGACAGCCGTTCGGGGTACTGCCGTGCCTCCTCGCCCACGGCGTCGCGGTATCGATCGGTGGAATCCGCAACAGCTGACGTGCCAGTGAGCCGATCAGGTGTGCGCATCACCGGACGCACGGAAGGCTCTCAGTGACCACCATCGAACAGGACGACGCCGTCGAGGCGTTGCTGCACAGCACGCTGGCCGCGCACAAGTCGATGTTCCTCGCCACCGCGGGACCGGACGGCTCGTGGGTGAGCGGTGTCTACTTCGCCGAGGACGGGCCGCACACGCTCGTGCTCGTGCTGGAGGAGCGCGGCCGGACGCTCAAGGCGATCAGGGAGAACCCCGAGGTGGCGCTGGTCGTGTCGGCCGGGTCGCCGATGGAGCCGTTCCTGCAGGCCCAGGGCACGGCCGTGGTCGTCGACGGGGCCGAGGACGACGCCGTGCGGCGGCAGCTCGCGGCCAAGGTGCCCGAGGTGGCGCCGTTCCTCGCCACGCCGATCCGCGCGGTGAAGATCTCCGTGCCTCGGTGGCGCGTCACGGACATCCCCAACGGGTGGCTGCCCGGCAAGGAGTTCCCCCGCTGAGGTCCGTGCGGCGCTCAGTGGTTGAGATCGGTCCTGAGCGCCGCCGCGCCGCGCAGGTAGACGTGCTTGACCGACGAACGCGGCAGCTCCGTCTCGACGTGCGCCAGCAGGCGGATCACGCGGGGCAGGGAGCCGGGGACCGCGATCTCGGTCGCGGACAGCAGCGGCACGTCCGAGAGCCCCGCCAGGCGTGCGGCGTAGGCGGGGAACTCGGACACCAGGTCCGGTGTGGCGGTGAGGACGACGCTGATCAGGTCGTCCGTCGTCAGGTCGTTGCGGGACATGACCTCCCGCACCAGCTCGGCCGTGGCCTCCAGCAGCAGGTCCCGCGAGTCCGCGTCGATCTGCGTGGCTCCCCTGATCGCTCGCACCGCCATGCGACCGACCCTAGCGGGTCCTCAGTGGACGTCGCCGCCGACGACGATGTTGGGGTACCGCACGGTGAGGCCGAGCAGGTTCACCACGTAGGCCGCCCACCCGTCGCCGAGCAGCACGAGCCGGCGCTCCCGCAGCGACGCCGCCGTCTCGATCAGCACGTGCAGGCCGCTCGACCCGATGAACGTCAGGTCGGTGAGGTCGATCACCACGTCGCCCTCTCCGACGGCGCAGGCCAGGGCCAGCTCCGTCCTCAGCAGGTCGCTGGTGTTCATGTCGACCTCGCCCACGAGGGCCAGGGACGCGCCCCGACGACGCACCTCCAGCACTTCCGGTTCGAATTCCATGTCGGGTGCCTCACGGGTGGGGGTGCAGCAGGTCGCGCACCGCCGTGAGCACGCTCAGCGGATGCGCCGGTTTCGGTAAGTGAACATCGGCAAGTCCAGCGGCCGGCTCGATCGCCGAAACGGCTACAACCGGTACACCGGAAGTCCGCGCCACCGCCGCGAACCCCGTTCCCCCGCCATGAGACGCCGTCAGGTCCACGACCGCCAGGGCCGGACGGCTCTCCAAGGCCCTGACCGCGCGGTCGATCGTCGTCACGAGCGTCGCCTCGTAGCCATCTGCCTGCAGGAACGCGGCCAGCGCCTGGCCGGAGACCCGGTCGGGGTTCACGACCAGCACGCGCGGGCGTCCCGGTGGCGCGGGCAGGTCCGGGACGCCCGCGCGCGACCAGACCCGCACGAGCGCTCGCACGACCGTTCCCGGCCAGGTCGGTCTGCCGGGACGCACCTGCAGCTCGTCGGCGATGCCGAACAGCAGCGGCAGGCCCAGCGGACGGGTGGCGGCGGCGTGGTCGAACACGCCGTCGTCCTCGATGGTCAGCAACACCGCGTGATCGCGCGGCTCCCACGTCACCCCGACGACGGACGCCCCCGCGCGCCGCACCGCGTTGTCCGCCGCCTCGGCCACCACGAGCAGCACGTCCCGCGCGTCGTCGCCGTCCAGGCCCGACTCACCGGCGAGATCGCGCGCGAAGGCCCGGATCTCGGGCAACGACCCCGGGACAGCCGGGAACCACCGGGTCCGCGCGTTCATCACGCCGCAAGGAACGGAGCTGCGAGCAACGGTGTGATCAGCTCTCGGAGTTGTGTGGCAGAACGTCTGCCCGCCTCGGCGTGCAACGGTTCGAGTTTCTTGCGCGTACGGGCGGACACGATGTCGCCGGATTGCGTGACGGCCAACGCGGCGACTGCCGCCGCTTCGTCCGCATCGCCCTCCATCAGGTGGTTGAGCGACAACCCGATGAGCGCGAACGAACGGCTGCGCGCCATGTCGTCGCGATACCCCGTGACGGCCTGGAGCAACGACGTGATCGCCGGCCGCGCGAAGCTCGCGTCGACGGTGCGTGCGAGAGAGGTGTAGACGGCACCGGTGATGCCCGCCAGGTCGTGCACGTCGAAGAACGCCGCCCACGGTGCCGCGGCGTCCACGTCCGAGCGTGCGAACTCGTCGTGCGCCCGCCCCAGCATCGCCAGCGCGGGCACCCGTTGGCCCATCTCGGCATGGCACCACGCCCGGTTCGCGGCGAGGATCGCGTTCGTGTGGTGGGTGTTCGCCACGAGACCGGCGAACCGGAACATGCCGAGCGCCTCAGCGGGTCCACCGTGGTGCAGGTGGACCCGCCCCATCCGGTAGCGGATGTTCGCCACGAGGTCTTCGTCCTGGGCGAAGTCCAAGGCGAGGAGGAAGTGACGGTGCGCGGACCCGCCGAGTCCGGCGTCGAAGGCTGTCCACCCCGCGAGCGCGTGCAGTTCCGCGATGGCGCAGCGGAACTCACGACGGATCGCGGCGTTGGCCGAGTGCGCGAAAGCCTTGTCGCACCAAGACAACAGAGCTTGCACCTGAGTGCGGCACGACCCTCCGCCATAGCGGTAGTCGACCGCGCGCAACGCCGCTGCCATCGCCCTGAGGTGCCCGATGTGCACGAGTCCCACTTTGGCTTGAGGCGGCGGCAGCGAGGGTGGAGCGTCGTGGTGCATGCACCGAGTCTCGCCACGCGAACGGTTGTCGACCAGGGCCGAACGAACCCGCCGGGCAGGGCACTACGACGTCAGATCGGCCAGCAGCAGCCCGCTGCGCGGTTTTGGTGTGAAATACGTGCTCTTGCGCGGCATCTTCGTACCTGACAGCACCTCCTCCAACGGCACGGGCGCGATGAGCAACACCGCCTCGGCGTCCACGGACGGGTCGACGACCGGCCGCACGAACGGGCTCTCCGGGTCCAGTCCGAGCGCCTCGTGCAACAGCAACGACTCCACCACGGCGTGGTCGATCCCCCGCCCCGCGGGCAGTTCGACGCGCAGCACCTCGCCGGGGCACCGGACCACGACGACACCGGGCGTCGGGTCGACGACGTACGGCGACGACGACACCGCCAGCCCGGCCCGTTCCCACGCCGTCACCAGATCGGACGCGCCCAAGCCGGTGCCGGCGATGGCGCGGTGGATCGGCCCGACCCGCAGCCCCGGCCCGGACGTGATGAGCGCCAGCAGTCCGGACAGGCCGGCGGACCGCGCCGCGGCGACCCGGTGGTTGCCGTCCGCCACGAGCAACGGGTGCGCGCCCGCCGCTTCGAGGAACGCGTCCTGCTGGCCACCGGGCCCGACCAGCCACACCCAGTGCCGCCGCCCGCCGGAGTCCACAACGGACGCCGCCGGCTCGTCGGTCATCCCGAGCACGAGCGACGTCAGCCGGTCGTGCGGGGTGATCGGCACCAGCATCGCCGCGCTCGTCGCGATGCCCAGCGACGCGAGCACCTGGCCGCGTTCCGCGACCACGTCCGGGTAGACGTCCTCGGTGTGGGAGATCGCGTCCGGGTCGACCAGGCACAGCAACCCGCACGCCGTCCCGTCCGGTCCGTCCACCCGATACGGTGCGACGACGTCCGCGACCTCGCGGTACGCCTTCCTGATGAGCGCCGCGAGCTCGGCGCGGGCGTGCGGCAGGGCGTCGAGCAGCCCGGTGCCCGCGGCCAGGGCGTCAGGCGTGCGGTGGGGGTGCTGAACGGCCAGCAACGTGCCGTGCGGGGCTCTCGCGAGCGCACCGATCACCTGGCCGGGTTCGGCGAACTCGTCGACGTCGGGTCCCGGCACGCGGTCGCGCACCACCCACCCGCGTCGCACCGGGCGTACTGGCGGAAACATCCCCGTATCATGATCTGTGTGAACGTAGAGATCACGCCCCTGCCGGGAATCGGCACGCGTCAGGACTTCATGATCCGTGCCGGACGCCGCGTCGGCGTGATCACCTACCGGGACGGCAAGTTCGAGCTCATCGTCTCCAAGGCGAGCGATCCCGACTCCTGCTCGGCCTCGATACCCCTCTCACCGGAAGAGGCGAGCACGCTCGCGGGCCTGCTCGGCGCACCGCAGCTCGTCGCCCACCTGCGCGAGGAGCACCGCGACATCGAGGGCATCACCACCCGCCAGCTGCCGGTGACGGCGTTCGCGAACCGCACGCTCGGCGAGACCGCTCTGCGCACGAGGACCGGTGTGTCCATCGTGGCCGTGGTGCGCACGGGCAACGCCCACCCGTCGCCCGGCCCCGAGTTCCTGTTCGAGAACGGTGACCTCGCGGTCGTCGTCGGCACCGCGGAGGGCCTCGACGCCGCCGCCGAGATCCTCCACGGCGGTTAAGCACAGTGCACGAGACAACCATCGCCATCATCCAGCTCGGCGCGGTGTTCTTCGGTCTGGGACTTCTCGGCCGCGTCGCCAGGAGGGTGGGCATCTCGCCGATCCCTCTCTACCTCGTCGGCGGCCTCTGCTTCGGCGTGGGCGGCTTGGTCCCGCTGCACGGCATCGACGAGTTCACCCACCTCGCCAGCGAGATCGGCGTGGTGCTGCTCCTCTTGCTCCTCGGCCTCGAGTACTCGGCGGCCGAGCTCACCACCGGTCTGAAGCGCTCGTGGATGGCGGGCGTGCTCGACCTGCTCCTGAACGCGGCTCCTGGCGCGATCGCGGCGTTGCTGCTGGGCTGGGGCACGGTCGGCGCGCTGGCCATGGCGGGCGTCACCTACATCTCGTCGTCCGGCATCGTGGCGAAGGTCCTCGGCGACCTGGGCCGCCTGGGCAACCGCGAGACGCCGGTCGTGCTGTCCGTGCTGGTCTTCGAGGACCTGGCGATGGCTGTGTACCTGCCGGTGCTCACGGCCGTGCTGTCGGGCGTGAGCTTCCTCGGCGGCCTCACGTCGGTCGGCATCTCGCTGCTCGCCATCACCGTCGTGCTGGTGGTGGCGTTGAAGTACGGCCGGTTCATCTCGGCCATCGTGGACAGTCCTGACCACGAGGTGTTCCTGCTGAAGCTGCTCGGCTCGGCGTTGCTCGTGGCCGGTGTCGCGTCCCAGCTGCAGGTGTCGGCGGCGGTCGGCGCGTTCCTGCTCGGCATCGCGATCTCGGGCTCGACGGCGGAGAACGCGACGCGGCTGCTGGAGCCGTTGCGGGACCTGTTCGCCGCGATGTTCTTCGTCGTGTTCGGCCTCAACACCGACCCGCGCTCGATTCCCCCCGTCCTGGCGATCGCCGTGGCGCTGGCGGTCGTCACGACCGTCACGAAGATCGTCACCGGGTGGTGGGCGGCGCGACGGCAGGGCATCGGCAAGATGGGACGCATGCGCGCGGGTGTGGCGCTTGTGGCGCGTGGGGAGTTCTCCATCGTCATCGCCGGTCTGGCCGTGGCGTCCGGTCAGGTGGACGACAAGCTGGCGGCGCTGGCCACCGCGTACGTGCTGCTGATGGCGATCCTGGGGCCCATCGCGGCCAAGTACGTTGAGCCAATCGGTGAATTCTTCCAACGCAGAAGGCAGATGGCCTGAAACAACCGCCTCCGCGTGACGACTCTCTAGTGAGAGCAGACGGAGAGTAGGGGCGAAGTCATGACCGAACCCGCGGAAGTGGAGACCACAGGCCGTTTCCTGGTACTGCTGCAGGAAGACGCCGTCGAAGAGGGGCTGGCCGAGCTCGGCGCGATCGCCGGGTTCGACCCGAACAGCGGTGACCTGGACGCGGAGACCACGCAGGTCTTCCCGGAGCTCGGCGTCGCGGTGGTGACCGCGGACCCGAACGTGCTGGCCGAGCTGAACGGCGCCGCCGAGCGCCCGGGCCCGGTGCTGGTCGTCGAACCGGAACGCGTCGTGCACGTGTTCGCGGCACCGGCGGCGGAAGAGGTGGAACCGGCCGCCGACGAGTCGGTGCTGACCTGGGGCTTGCAGGCGGTCGGCGCGGACGTCAGCACGGCCACCGGCAAGGGCGTCAAGGTCGCCGTGCTGGACACCGGCTGGGAGCAGGACCACCCGGACTTCGCGGGCCGCACGATCACCACGAAGTCGTTCATCACCGGTGAGGACGCCCGTGACGGCCACGGCCACGGCACGCACTGCATCGGCACGTCCTGCGGCCCGCGCAAGCCGTCGACGCTGCCCGGCTACGGCCTGGCCCACGAGGCGGAGATCTTCGCGGGCAAGGTCCTGTCGAACGCGGGCTCGGGCTCGGACGGCGGCATCCTGGCGGGCATCGACTGGGCCGTGGCCAACGGCTGCGCGGTCATCTCGATGTCGCTGGGCGCCGACGTCCCGGCGGGAACCCCGTACTCGCAGGTCTACGAGACCGTCGCCCAGCGAGCGCTGGCGAAGGGCACGCTGATCATCGCGGCGGCGGGCAACGCCTCCACCCGCCCGGCACGAGTCGCGCCGGTGGGCCACCCGGCCCGCTGCCCCAGCATCATCGCGGTGGCGGCCATCGACGTGAACAGGGCGATCGCCTCCTTCTCCTCCGGCACGGTGGACAAGATCGGCCAGATCGACCTGGCCGCCCCCGGCGTGGACGTCTACTCGTCGTTCAAGCTGCCCGACAAGTACCGCCGCCTGCGCGGCACGTCGATGGCGACCCCGCACGTGTCCGGCGTGGCAGCCCTGATCGCCGAGAAGACGGGCGCCAGGGGCCACGAACTGTGGGCACGCCTGTCCTCGACAGCCCTGCGGCTCCCGCTGCCGTCCACCGACATCGGCGGCGGGCTAGTCCAGGCGCCATGACAGCATCGGTGGACCAGGTGATGGTCTCCGTGACGGAAGGCAGCCTCCCGAAGGTCCTGGACGACCTGAGGGAGGCCGGCCTGGTGATCGACACCGTCCTGGAGGCCCTGGGCGTCATCACCGGAACGGCGGAGGTGAGAGCGATCCCGAACCTCCAGGCGGTCCCCGGCGTGCTCGACGTCGAACGGCAGTGGCGCGTACAGCTCCCGCCGTACTGACTAGGCTCTGCGTCGACCCCATTCACGTCTGATCGAACACGTGTTCTAGAATGTGCTCGGGGTCACGTCGTTGCGCAGAGAGGAAACCTGATCGTGTCGGACACGCTCACCGAGGTGCAGGCAGTCGAGAAGACCGTCGTGGAGGAGACTCCCGCGCCGGCGGCCGAGGCTCCC
>NZ_DATLEC010000006.1:0-70806 GCF_035525475.1 Lentzea sp.
CTTCTGCGTCATGAGCCGCGCCATCTCGATCTCGATGTAGGTCTGCGCCAGTGGGTGGGCAATGGCTTGGTGCGAACCGATGGGCGCCTTCCAGACCTGACGCTCCTTGGCGTACTCGGTGGCCTTGGCCAGCGCCAGCCGGGCCGTGCCGGTCGCGAACGCGGCGCCCATGATGCGCTCGGGGTTGAGCCCGGCGAAGAGCTGGTCGATCCCGGCGTCCTCGCTGCCGATCAGCGTCTCGGCCGGCAGTCGCACGTCGTCGAAGAACAGCGTGAACTGCTTCTCCGGCGACCGGAGCCCCATGTCGATCTCGCTGTACGTGAAGCCCTCCGCGTCGGTCGGCACCAGGAACAATGCCGGCTTGAGATTGCCGGTCTTCGCGTCCTCGGTGCGGGCCACCACGAGCACGTGGCTGGCCTCGTCGACGCCGGAGATGTAGGTCTTGGTGCCCTCGAGGACCCAGTCGTCGCCGTCGCGGCGGACGCTCGTCTTCAGCTTGTGCGCGTTGGACCCCGCGTCCGGCTCGGTGATCGCGAACGCCATCTTCAGCGTGCCGTCCGCGAAACCGGGCAGCCACTTCGACTTCTGCTCGTCCGTGCCGAACCGCGCGATCACCGTCGCGCAGATCGCCGGCGAGACCACCATGAGCAGCAACGGGCATCCCGCCGCCGCCAGCTCCTCGCACACCGCCGCGAGATCGCCGATGCCACCACCACCGCCGCCGTACTCCTCGGGCACGGCCACGCCGAGGTAGCCGAGCTTGCCCGCTTCCTCCCACAGCTCGGTGGTCTTCTCCCCCGACCGGGCCTTGGCGGTGAAGTACCCGGTGCCGTACTTCGCGCCGAACTCGGAGACGGCCCTGCGCAGCGCGATCCGCTCTTCGGACTCGACGAAGCTCACGATTCCTCCACTACGGCCAGCACGTCGCCGGCGTCGACCTGCTGCGCCCGTTCGACGAGGAGCTCGGTGACGGTGCCCGCGCTGGTCGCGAGCACGCGGTGTTCCATCTTCATGGCTTCCAGCACCAGCAACTCGGCACCGGCCTCGACCACATCGCCCTGCCGCACCGCCACCCTGACCACGGTTCCGGGCATCGGGGCGACGGTCGCGCCCGGCGCGAGCCCGGTCTCCGGTTCGGGGAACCGCGGCACGACCTTCAACGACACGGACCCGCGCGGCGAGTCGACCTCGACCAGATCGCCGTACCGGGAGACGTGGAACGGAACGCGCACCCCGTCGAGGTCCAGGACGACCACGCCGGGAGTGGCCTGCGCGGGGTCGTACTCGACCTCGATCGGCTCCTCGCCGAACAGGAACCTCGCCTTCGGCTGCTGCGACCGCACGTTGCGCCACCCCAGCGGCAGGTTCCCGGCCTTGCGGGTGGCGGCGGAGGCGAGTGCCGCGGCGAGCGCGAACGGGTGCGGGTCGATCGTCCGGGTGAGGTCGTGCTCGGCGAGGAACCCGGTGTGCGTGTCGCCGTCGAGGAAAGCGTCGTTGCGCAGGACGCCCACGAGCAACCGGCGGTTCGTGACCAGGCCGTGGATCTGAGCACTCTCCAGCGCCGTCGCGAGCTTGCGCGCGGCGGCACGGCGAGTCGGCGCGTACGCGATCACCTTGGCCAGCATGGGGTCGTAGTGCACCGAGACGACAGACCCGTCCTCGACACCGCTGTCCAGCCGGACGTCACCGGGCACGTGGAACCGGTGCAGCGTGCCGCTCGCCGGCCGCCAGTCGTTCGCGGGGTCCTCGGCGTAGAGCCGGACCTCGATCGCGTGGCCCCGCGGTTGCGGCACCTCGCGCGGAAGCCTTGCGCCCTCGGCGATCCGCAGCTGCCACTCGACCAGGTCCACGCCGTGCACCAGTTCGGTGACCGGGTGCTCGACCTGCAGGCGCGTGTTGACCTCCAGGAAGTGGAAGTCCGCTCCCTTCAGCATGAACTCGACGGTGCCGGCGCCGACGTAGCCGATCGACTCGGCCGCGGCGACGGCGGCGGCGAACAGGCGCTCGCGGACCTCGTCGTCGACCGCCGGGCTCGGCGACTCCTCGACGATCTTCTGGTGCCTGCGCTGGATCGAGCACTCGCGTTCGCCGAGCGCCCAGACCGTGCCGTGCGCGTCGGCGAGGATCTGCACCTCGACGTGCCGCGCCTGCTCCAGCAACGGCTCGCAGAACACCGTCGGGTCACCGAACGCCGACTCGGCCTCGCGCCGCGCACTGGCCAGTTCCCGTTCGAACTCGCCCTTCTCCCGCACGATCCGCATGCCGCGCCCGCCACCGCCGGCCGACGCCTTGACCATCACCGGGAACTCGGTGACGGTCTCCGGGTCCAGCTCGGGCAGCGTGGGCACGCCCGCGGCCGCCATGCGCTTCTTCGCGGCGACCTTCGAGCCCATCGCCTCGATCGCCTCCGGCGCGGGACCGACCCACGTGAGGCCCGCCGCGCCCACGGCACGGGCGAAGCCCGCGTTCTCGCTCAGGAAGCCGTAGCCGGGGTGCACGGCGTCCGCACCGGCCCTGACCGCCGCCTCGACGAGCAGGTCGGCGCGCAGGTAGGTCTCGGCGGGCGACGCACCGGGCAGCCGGACAGCGAAGTCGGCCTCCCGGACGTGCGGCGAGTCCGCGTCGGGGTCGGAGAACACGGCCACCGTGCGGATGCCGTCGTCCTGGCAGGTGCGGATGATCCGGCGGGCGATCTCGCCGCGGTTGGCGATCAGGAGTGTCTTGATCATGACGCTCACATCCGGAAGACGCCGAAGCCGTCGGCGCCCTTGATCGGTCCGCTGTGGACAGCGGAGAGGCAGAGGGCGAGCACGGTCCTGGTGTCGCGCGGGTCGATCACGCCGTCGTCGTAGAGCTTCCCCGACAGGAACGGCGCCAGCGACTGCTCCTCGATCTGCGCCTCCACCATCGTGCGCATGGCAGCGTCGTGCTCCTCGTTGTAATCCTGCCCCTTCGCCGCCGCGGCCTGTCGTCCGACGATCGAGAGCACACCGGCGAGCTGCGCGGGTCCCATGACGGCCGACTTGGCGTTGGGCCAGGTGAAGAGGAACCGCGGGTCGTACGCCCTGCCGCACATGCCGTAGTTGCCGGCGCCGTACGACGCGCCCATCGTGATCGTCAGGTGCGGCACGCGGCTGTTCGACACGGCGTTGATCATCATCGAGCCGTGCTTGACGATGCCGCCCTGCTCGTACTGCGCGCCGACCATGTACCCCGTGGTGTTCTGCAGGAAGACCAGCGGGGTGTCGCTCTGGTTGGCCAGCTGGATGAACTGCGTGGCCTTCTGCGACTCCTCGCTGAACAGCACGCCGCGCGCGTTGGCGAGGATGCCGACCGGATAGCCGTGGATCCGCGCCCACCCCGTGACGAGGCTGGTGCCGTACAACGGTTTGAACTCGTCGAACTCGGAACCGTCGACGAGCCGCGCTATCACGTCACGCGGGTCGAACGGCACCCGCTGGTCCTCGGAGACGATGTCCAGGATGCTCTCGGCGTCGAACAGCGGCTCCTCCACCGGCGTCGGATCGGGCCCGAGCTTGCGCCAGTTCAGCCGCGCGACGACCCTGCGCGCCAGCCGGATCGCGTCGGTCTCGTCCTCCGCCACGAAGTCCGCGAGCCCGGACGTGGCGCCGTGCATCATCGCGCCGCCCAGCGACTCGTCGTCCGCTTCCTCGCCGGTCGCCATCTTGACCAGCGGCGGACCGCCGAGGAACACCTTCGACCGGTCCTTGACCATGATCACGTAGTCGGACATGCCCGGCACGTACGCACCGCCGGCCGTCGCGTTGCCGAACACCGCCGTGACCGTCGGGATGCCCGCTGCGCTGAGTCGCGTCAGATCGCGGAACGCCCGGCCGCCGGGGATGAAGATCTCGCTCTGCGTGGGCAGGTCCGCTCCGCCGGACTCGACCAGGCTGACCAGCGGCAGCCGGTTCTGCAGCGCGATGTCGTTGGCGCGCAGGGACTTGCGGAGCGTGTACGGGTTCGACGAGCCACCGCGCACGGTCGGGTCGTTCGCGACGATCACGCACTCGACGCCTTCGACGCGCCCGATGCCCGTGACGACGGACGCGCCGACCGGGAAGTCCGTGCCCCACGCGGCCAGCGGCGACAGCTCCAGGAACGGGCTGTCCTCGTCGACCAGCAGCTCGACCCGTTCGCGGGCCAGCAGCTTGCCGCGCCTGTGGTGCCGCTCGACGTACTTCGGCCCGCCTCCCGCGAGAGCCTTGGCGTGCTCGGCGTCCAGCTGCGCGATCTTCGCGAGCAGCGCCTCCCTGTTGCCCATCAGGCGAACCCCAATCGTCGTGCCGCGAGCTCGGTCATCACTTCACTCGCCCCGCCCCCGATGCCGAGGATGCGGGCGTCCCGGTAGTGACGCTCCACTTCGGACTCCCGCATGTAGCCCATGCCGCCGTGCAGCTGCACCGCCGCGTCGACGACCTCGGAACAGGCCTCGACGGCGGCGTTCTTCGCGAAGCAGACCTCGGTGACGCAGTCCTCGCCGCGGTCGACCCGTGCGGCGACCTCCCGCGTGTAGGTCCGCGCCAGGTCGATCCGCTGCGCCATCCCGGCGAGCCGGTGGCTCACCACCTGGCGTTTGACCAGGGGCTTGCCGAACGTCTCGCGGTTGCGGACCCACTCGACGGTGAGGTCCAGCGCCCGTTGCGCCGTCGCGTAGGCCTGAACGGCCATGGTGACCCGCTCGACCTGGAACTGCCGCATGATCTGCACGAAGCCCTGGTTCTCCTCGCCCACCAGGTTCTCCGTGGGCACCCGCACGTCGTCGAAGTGCAGCTCGGCGGTGTCGCTGCAGTGCCAGCCCATCTTGTCGAGCCTGCGGCGGGTGAACCCGTCCTCGACCACGAGCAGCGAGATGCCCTGGTAGCCCTGCTCCCCCGTCCTGACCGCCGTCGTGACGAAGTCGGCCCGGCAGCCGGAGGTGATGAACGTCTTCGTGCCGTTGACGACGTAGTGGTCGCCGTCCCTGACCGCGGTGGTCCTGATCGCCGCGACGTCCGACCCGGCGCCGGGCTCGGTGACGGCCAGGCTGCCGATCTTCTCGCCGCGGATGGCGGGCCTCGCGAACCGGTCCTTCAGGTCCTCGTCGCCGCTCTGCCAGATGTGCGGGACGGCGATGCCGAGCGTGAACAACGCCGCCATCAGCCCGGACGAGCCACCGTTCTGGATGACCTCCTCGGTCAGCACGACCGTGTCGAGCAGGTCGCCGTGCTCGAAGCCGATGCCCAGCAGGTCGAGCTCCGCCGCCTTGCGGTGCAGCTCCCGCGGCACCTCACCGTCGCGTTCCCACCGGTCGAGGTGCGGCACGACCTCCCTGAGGGTGAAGTCGCGGACGAGCTCCCGCAGCTCCTTGCGCTCGTACAGATCCCTCGTGATCACAGGAGCTCCTCCGGGATCTCGACTTCCCTGGCGCGCACCCACTCGCCGAGCGCCTTCGCCTGCGGGTCGAACCGCGTGCTGCTCGCCACCCCGTCGCCCAGCAGTCCGTGCAGGACGAAGTTGAGCGCCCTGAGGTTCGGCAGCTCGTACCGGCTGACCTCGCCGGCCTCCGGCAGCAGCTCCTTGAGCCTGTCGGCCGTCAGAAAGCCGTGGAGCCACTCGTAGGCCTCGTCGCCGCGCACCCACACGCCGAGGTTCGCGTCCCCGCCCTTGTCGCCGCTGCGCGCACCGGCGATCGTCCCCAATGGCCGCTTCACAGCACCACCGCCTCGGCACTGACCTCGTCGCGGTGCACGTACGCCGCCCTGTACACGCCGAACGGCGTCCCGTCGCCCGGCGGCGCCGTGACGTGGAACCCGGGATAGCTCGCCAGCGCCAGCTCGATCGCGGCCCTGCTGAACCCCTTGGCGCGCTGGGGGTCCGCCGTCTTGATCGTCACGTGCAGCAACGCGCTGGCCTGCTCCTCGGTCGCCGCGTCCGGCTGGTCGGTGCGCGCCAGCGTCCACGTCAGACCCTCGTCACCGATGGCGTCGTGCAGCTGCCGCTTCACCAGCGCGGCCTTCTGCTCCACGTCGAGTCCTGTGAGGACGAACGTCGTGGAGTTCCGGAAGCCGCCCAGCGTGTTCAGGCACACCTTGAGCGTGTCCGGCGGCGGGCTCCCCCTGGTGCCGCTGATCCGCACACCCCTCGGGTCCTCGTCCAGCCGGATCGTGTCGAAGTGCGTCGTGACGTCCGGCCCGAGGTACTCCGGCGCGCCGATCTCGTACAGCAGCTGTGCCGTGACGGTGTCGACGGTGACCGCGCCGCCCGTCCCGTCGTGCTTGGTGACCAGGCAGGACCCGTCCTCGTCGATCTCCGCGATCGGGAACCCCGGCCTGGTCGCGTCGATCTCGGTGAAGAACGAGTAGTTCCCGCCCGTGGCCTGCGTCCCGCACTCCAGCACGTGGCCCGCGACCGTGGCGCCGGCCAGCCGGTCCCAGTCGTCGCGCGCCCACCCGAAGTGCGCCGCCGCCGGCCCCACGACGAGGCTCGCGTCGGTGACCCGCCCGGTGACGACGACCTGGGCGCCCTGGCCCAGGCACTCCGCGATCTCCCACGCGCCGAGATAGGCGTTGGCGGTCAACGCTTCCGGGAACCGCGCCTTGAGGTCGTCGCCCGTGACGTACCCGACCTTGGCCCCGAGCTTGCGCGCGAGTCCCTCGGGGTTCAGCCCGCCGGCGTTGGTGACGATCCTGACGCCCTTGTCGAGCGCCAGCGCCAGGCAGTCCTCCATCTGCCGCAGGAACGTCTTGGCGTAGCCCAGCGACGCGTCCTTCATCCGGTCGCGGCCGAGGATCAGCATGGTCAGCTCGGCGAGGTAGTCACCGGTCAGGACGTCGAGATCACCGCCTTCCAGCTGCTCGCGCACCGCGGACAACCGGTCGCCGTAGAACCCGGAGGCGTTGCCGATCCGGATCACCGGCCACCGCCGGGAGGCCCGGCGAAGGCCTGTGCGATCGGCACCCACTCCCGGGCCACCGGCCCGCCGGCCTCGATCGCCAGCTCGTCGCGGTTGCGCCGCTGCGTCACGAGCCACGCGAAGTCCAGCGCGGGCCCGGAGATCCGGTTCTCCGCGTCCTGCGGCCCCCACGTCCACAGCTCGCCGCCCGGCGCGGTCAGCTCGACCCGCACGGGGACGTCCGGCACCGCCTTGCCGTTGAGCAGGAAGGCGAACCCGATCGTCCGCACACCGAGGTGGCAGACGTGCTTCAGGCGCGCGGTCGGCTCCCGCACCACGCCGAGGGCGTCCGCGACGTCCTGCCCGTGCGCCCAGGTCTCCATGATCCGCGCGGTCGCCATCGACGCCGGGCTCATCGGCGGCCCGAACCACAGGATCTTCCCGGACGCCGCGGCGAGGTGCTCCTGAAGCGCCGCACGGCTGTCGCGCCACATCTCCAGCAGGTCCGGCATCGCCGCCGCCTCGGCCGCCGTCCGGTCCACGATGTCGCCCGCGAGCGGCTGGGCCTGGAACGCCTCGGGGTCGGTGATCGCGAGGACCGCCGCCTTGTCCGTCCACATGAGATGACCGATCTGGTGCGCGATCGTCCAGCCCCGCGCGGGCGTGGGCAGCGTCCAGTCGGCGCCGGCCACCAGCTCGTCGAGCTCGCGCGACTCGGCGTCCAGGTCGGCCAGCAGTTCCGTGATCACAGCTGTTCCTCCAGCATCCGCGCCCAGTAGCGCACGACGTGCGCCCGGCGCTTGGCGTCATCGGCGAGCTGGTTGGCGAGCGCCAGCCCGCGCACGAGATCAAGGGTTGCCTGCACCGCGTCCTTCACACCCGGCCTGGTGTCGTCGACGTCGAGCAGCTCCAGGGCCAGGCCGTACACCTCACGGCCGAGGCGCGCCTGCAGTTCCACGACCTGCTCGCGCAGCTCGGGGTCCGTCCGCGCGGCCACCCACAGCTCCAGCGCCGCGGTGAACAGGTCGCTGGCGTGGAAGTCCGCAATCAGCTCGACCACGGCCTGCGTGCTCTTCCCTGCGGTCTCCGCGCGCCGCTTGAGCGCCTCGATGCTCTCCGCGCCCACGTGCTCCACGGCGGCCGCGACGAGCTCGCCGCGCGTCCTGAAGTGGTGCAGCTGCGCACCCCGCGACACCCCGGCCCGTTCGGCCACCTCGGTCGTCGTGGTGCCCGACCAGCCGCGTTCCACCAGGCACTCGACCGTCGCCTCCATGAGCTTCCGCTTGGTCTCGCGGGTGCGGTCGGCCTGGCGCTGCCTCGTCTCCACACCCCGAGTGTTCCGCCACACAAACAAACAGTCAAGCCTGCTTGTAAATGTCGCGAGTACCGTCCGCCCCGATGAGCACAGTGGAGAGACTGAGGGCCGCCGGCTGCGTGTTCGCCGAGGAAGAGGCCGCACTGCTGCACGAAGCAGCCACCGACGACCGGCACCTCGAAGAGATGGTCGGGCAACGGGTCGACGGCCTGCCGCTGGAACACGTCGTGGGCTGGGCGATGTTCTGCGGGCAGCGGATCGTGGTCACCAGGGGCGTCTTCGTGCCGCGCCACCGCACCGAACTGCTGGTCGACCTGGCGACCGAACTGAAGCCCGGCGTCGTCGTCGACATGTGCTGCGGCTCCGGCGCGGTGGGCGCGGTTTTGCGGCACAGGTTGCCGGACGCCGCGATCTACGCGGCCGACATCGACCCGGCGGCCGTCGAGTGCGCCCGCAAGAATCTGACCGACGTGTTCGAGGGCGATCTGTTCGACGCGCTCCCCTCACACCTCAAGGGACACATCGACGTCGTGGTCGCCAACGTGCCGTACGTGCCGACCGACGACATCCGGTTCATGCCCACCGAAGCCCGCGACCACGAGGCACGGGTGGCCCTCGACGGCGGCGCGGACGGCCTGGAGGTCATGCGGCGCGTGGCGGCCCAGGCGAAGACCTGGCTGCGCCCCGGCGGGCACCTGATGAGCGAGACCAGCGAACGCCAGGCGCCCGCCGCACTCGCCGCCTTCACCGCCGCAGGACTCGACGCCAAGCTCGTGACCAGCGACGACACCACGGCGGTGGTCGGCGGCGCCTGACTTCCGTACAATGTACGGTATGGCGTACGACGAGATCATGCAGTGGTTCGAGAAGTGGGACGCGCTCGCGGTTCGGGGCGACGTCGAGGCGATGGCCGACATGGCGCTGTTCCCGGTCAACACGGTCACCGACGGCTCGGCGACGTCGTGGGACCGCGAGACGTTCCTGCGGGAGATGGGAGCGCAGCTCGGCGGCGACGTGCGGATGGAGTCCACCAGGACACCGCACTTCCTCAACGACAACCTGGTCTTCGTGATCACCGACGGCACGATCAACGGGATCACGGTCCGCTACGGCGACCTGCTCACCAGGGTCGGCGGCGAGTGGAAGTTCCAGACGATGGCCCAGGGCGGCTGGGCTTAGGTACAACTGAAGCATGATCGCAATGCAGTACGAGATCACCCTGCCGTCGAACTACGACATGGAGATCATCCGTGACCGGGTCCGCACCCGCGGTCACGCGATGGATGCCTTCGAAGGCCTGGGGTTCAAGGCGTTCCTGGTCCGCGGCACGCAGTACGCGCCGTTCTACGTGTGGAACACGTCGGCGGGGATGGCGAACTTCCTGTACCGCGGCGGGGGTTTCCAGGCCATCCTGGCCGACTTCGGCCGGCCGGTGGTCCAGCACTGGCCGGGGGTGGCGTTCCTGCGGGGCGACGCGGCCACGGCGAAGTACGCGACACGGACGATCACCAGGCTCGCACCCGAGGCGAACCCGATCGACGTCGTGGGGAAGATCGAGCTGGAGAAGGCGCCCGGCCTGCACTCGGCGGCCGTCGGCGTCGATCCGCGCACGTGGGAAGTCGTGCGCTTCGCACTGTGGGAGGAACACCCCGGGGAAGAGGGTGTCTACGAGGTCCTCCACTTCTCCGAGCCGGAGCTCGGAGAGATCACAGCAGGGTGAGCTGTTCCTGGTCCACCCGCGGTGCCGGCACACCCACCGGCAGGCTGCCGTCGGGCCACACGCCGTCGTCGTCACCGGGCACACCGGTGACGGCGCCGGCCGGACGCCCCCGCGGTGCCAGGCCGTGCTTCTCGATCAGCGGGAGGACCCGCGCCGCCAGCCGCGCGCGGTACCGCCTGTCCACGTAGGCCCCCCGGCCGTAGAGGTACCGGTAGGTCTCCACGAGGTCGGGGTGCTCCCGCCGCAACCACGCGGCGAACCACTCCTTCGCTCCCGGACGCAGGTGCAACGGCAGCACCGTCACGCCCGTGGCACCGGCGGCCGCGATCTGCTCCAGCAGGAAGTCCAGCTGCTCGGCGGAATCCGTCAGCTCGGGCAGCACGGGGGCCACGAAGACCCCGCACGGCAACCCGGCGTCCCGCACCTTCCGCACCAGCTCCAGCCGGGCGGCGGGCGTCGGCGTCCCGGGCTCCAGCGACTTGTGCAGGTCCCGGTCCATCAACGCCAGCGACACGGCGATCCCGACCGGCACGACCTCCGCCGCGGCCGACAGCAACGGCAGGTCACGCGCCAGCAGCGTTCCCTTCGTCAGGATCGAGAAGGGCGTGCGGGAGGCGGTGAGGGCCTCGATGATCCCCGGCATCAAGGCGTACCGCCCCTCCGCCCGCTGGTAGGGATCGGTGTTGGTGCCCAGCGCGACGTGTTCCTGCTTCCACTTCGAGGACCGCAGCTGGCGCGACAGCACCTCCCCGGCGTTGACCTTGACGATCAGCTGGGTGTCGAAGTCCTCGCCGGTGTCGAGGTCCAGGTACGAGTGCGTCTTGCGGGCGAAGCAGTTGTGCGACACCACGCCGTTCGCGATGAAGTCCCCGGTGCCGGTCGAGATGTCGTAGAGCGTCATCTCCCCCAGCGGTTCGACGGACACGACGCCGAGCGGCTGCTGCGACTTGATCGCCACGCCGTCGATGTCGCGCTTGCGGGTGATCGCCGGGTCGACGGTGTGGAAGAAGCGGAGGTTCTCCCGCAGCCCGCCACGCAGGCGCACGACCCGCACTCCACGACGGCGGCGCAGCTCCTCGATCGCGAAGTCGAAGTGGAAGTGCTTGAGCGCCAGCACGATCGCCTCGATGACGGTGGCGTTGCGCGACGACAACCGGAGGATGCTGCGCGAGCAGGTCCCGAGGTAGTCGAACGCGCCGGCCAGGAATCCCTTGAGCCAGTCGGGGTTCGGGGCTATCTGCCAGTGCGCGAGCTCGCGCACCTGGTGCAGAAATCCCCTCCCTTCTCGCACACCGAAGTAGTCGAGGTACTCCTGTGTGCGGTCCATGGCCTCTATGTCGGCCAACGGGATCCGGAACTCGTTCTCGTCGTCGACCATGCCGCGCAGGTACCCGCGGCGGTAGTCGTCGGTCACGGCGGGCTGCTCGACGAAAGCCCCCGTGCCCATCAGCTTGTTGCCGGTCGTCAGATGTGGACGCCGGCCCGTTCCCGCGGTCTCGCCCGTCACGTGCTTCCAGCCGCGGTCGGTCAGGAAGCGGTGGTCACCGGACGCGACCACCGACGTGCCGTCCTCCAGCGTCAGCCGGTAGGCGTCCTTGCGCGTCTCCCAGTGCGCGACAACGGTCGTGAGCTTGTAGCGCCGGTAGTTGCCGACGAGCTCGGTGCCGTAGATCTCATCGCCCTCCCTCAGCTCGGACAACGGTTTCGTGCGACCGTTGCCCATGAGGACCGGCGTGTCACCGGCCAGACAGTAGGTGCAGGCGTGCGAGCACCCCCGATACGGGTTCACGGTCCACGAAAAGGGCAGCGACGACCCCGGCACCCCGTTGAGCACGGATTTGGCGCGGACCTCGTGGAACACCACGTCCGCGAACTCAGGAGTTCGTACGCTGCGCACCAGTCCTGGTAGCGCCTGCTGCGGCTCTGCCTCGAGTTTTTGCCCGTCCCATCGCACGACATCGATTCGAACACATGTTCGAAGAGTGGTCAAGGAGCGTCCGTGTCACCCGTTGAGGTTGCAGGCTTCATCACCGGAGCACTGTGCGTATGGCTGGTCGCCAGGCAAAACCCCTGGAACTGGCCCATCGGCATCGCCAACAACATCGCGTTCCTCGTGCTGTTCTGGACCAGCGGGCTGTACGCGGACTCCGGGCTGCAGGTCGTGTACGTGGTGCTCGCGGTCTACGGCTGGTGGGCGTGGGTCCGCGGCGGCGAACGGCGCACGACGCTGCACGTCAGCCGCACCACGACCCCGCAGTGGCGCTGGCTCGCGGTCGCGGGCGTGCTCGGAACCGGTGTGCTGCACTGGGTTCTCGTGTCGTTCACCGAGTCCACAGTGCCCTTCTGGGACGCCGTCACGACGGTGCTGTCGCTGCTCGCGACCTGGGGGCAGGCGCGCAAGAAGGTCGAGTGCTGGTGGCTGTGGATCGCGGCGGACGTCATCTACGTGCCGCTGTACGCGTACAAGGAGCTCTATTTGACAGCAGTGTTGTACGTGGGGTTCATGGTGCTGTGCGTGATCGGGTTGCGCAGTTGGACGAAGGACGTGAAGAACGACGAGGTGCCGGCGTGAAGGAGTTCGGCCACGCTCTCGTGCTCGGCAAGTTCTACCCGCCGCACAACGGGCACCACCACCTCATCGAGACGGCGGCCTCCCGGAGCGAACGCACCACCGTCACCGTGCTCGCGGCGTCCTCCGAGACCCTCCCGCTCGACCACCGCGTGCGCTGGCTGACCGAGACGCACGCGGCGGCACCCGGCGTGCGGATCGTCGGCGACCTCGACGACCACCCGATGGACTTCGACTCCGACGAGATCTGGGACCTGCACGTCGCACTGACCCGCGCCGTCCTCGCCCGTCGCGCCATCGCGGACGGCGACCCGTCGCAGGCCCCGGTCGACGTCGTGTTCTCCAGCGAGAAGTACGGCGACGAACTGGCCCGGCGGCTCGGCGCGCAGCACGTGCTCGTCGACCTCGACCGCTTCACGCACCCGGTCTCCGGCACGGCGGTGCGGACCGATCCCGTCGCGAACTGGCACCACCTGGCGCCCGCGACCCAGCGCGGGCTCGGCTGGAAGGTGGTGGTCGTCGGCGCCGAGAGCACGGGTACGACGACACTGTCCACACAGCTCGCCTCGCACTTCGGGGCGCCCTGGATAGCCGAGTACGGCCGTGAGCACACCGAGCACAAGCTCGCCGCCGCACGGGCGTTCGACCCGGACGCCACGGTGGACGGTCTGGTGTGGACGCTCGGCGACTTCGAGGACGTGGCCCGCGAACAGGAACGCCGCATCCGGGACTCGACGGCACCGCTGACGATCGCCGACAACGACGCGTTCGCCGCGACGGTCTGGGGAGAGCGCTACCTCGGCTTCCGCCCGGAGGTCTTCCAGGGCACCGAACCGGACCTCTACCTGCTGACCGACCACGTCGGCGTCCCGTTCGAACAGGACGGCTGGCGGGACGGCGAACACCTGCGCGAGTGGATGACCGGGCTGTTCGAACGCGAGCTCACCCAGCGCGGTGTGCCGTGGCTCAAAGTCACGGAGGACCGGGTCACGACGGCCATCACGGCGGTCGAACACCTCATGCGGCAGGATGTCGCGCGTGGGTCACGGTCACGGGCATAGCCACGCGCTGAACGACGAGCCTGCGTCGGAGCGCGTTCGCACGTTGCTGATGTGGCTGCTGGTGCCGTTGGCGCTGGCCACGATCGTGGGCGCGGCGCTGCTCTACCCGTTCGGGCACGAGCAGAAGACCGGGGCGGACATCGGGCTGCACCAGAAACCGGTCGAGGCCGTCGTCACCGGTGTGCAGGCCAACTGCGGCGAGAAGTGCGTCGCGGTGACCGTGAAGATGACCGACGGCGACGCGAGCGGGCAGAGCGTCACGATCCCGAGCGTCGACGGTCCCGGCGCGCCGCGGTTCCAGGTCGGCGACGAGGTCGTGCTGTCCTACTCGGGCAGCCAGCCGCAGGCCGCCGAGTCGTACCAGATCGTCGACTTCCAGCGCGGCTGGTCGCTCGTCGTGCTCGCGCTGCTCTTCGCGGCCGCCGTGCTGCTGCTCGGGCGGTGGCAGGGCCTCGCGGCGCTGGGCGCGTTGCTGCTGAGCTTCGTGGTGCTGGTGCTGTTCATCATGCCGTCGATCCTCGCGGGCCAGAACCCGCTGATGGTCGCGGTGGCCGGCGCCGGCCTGATCATGTTCGTGGTGCTCTACCTGACGCACGGGATCTCCGCGCGCACGTCCACCGCCGTGCTGGGAACGTTGGTCAGCCTCGCGCTGATCGGCGTGCTGGGCGCGCTGTTCTCGGCGCTGTCGAGGCTGACCGGCCTCGACGAGGACACGATCAACCTCGTCACCGTGCTCGGCACCGGCATCGACACGCGCGGGCTGCTGCTCGCGGGCACCCTGATCGGCGCGCTGGGCGTGCTCGACGACGTGACGGTGACGCAGACCAGCGCCGTCTGGGAGCTGCGGCGGGCCAACGACGAGCTGACGTGGCGCGAGCTGTTCGCGGCCGGGTCGCGCATCGGCCGCGACCACATGTCGTCCGTGGTGAACACGCTCGTGATGGCCTACGCGGGCGCCGCGCTGCCGTTGCTGCTGGCGATCTCGCTGGCCGGGCGGTCGATGGGCGAGATCCTGACAGCGCAGCAGATCGCGCAGGAGATCGTGCGGACGCTGGTCGGCAGCATCGGCCTGGTGGCGGCGATCCCGGTGACGACGGCGCTGGCCGCGCTCGTCGCCGTGCGCCAGGAGGTCGCCCCCGCCTCTCCCCAGCCCTCGGAACCCGAACCTTCGACACCCGAGCCGAAGACCGTGAAGCGCGCGAGGCCCGCCAAGCCCCGGCCCACGCGCTTCGAGGGCGACCTCTTCACCGGCTACGACCCCGACAAGGGGCCGTGGGAACGCCCTAGCGAGCCAAGAGCACGAAGAGCAGCGCCAGCACGCCCGGCACCACCTGCACGAAGAAGATCTTCCGGCTCGCCGTGAACGTGCCGTAGACGCCGGCGACGATCACGAACACCGTGAAGAGCACGGAGGCGCCGAAGTCCTGGCGGACCAACGCGTAGATCAGGCCGGCGGCGAGGAAGCCGTTGTAGAGGCCCTGGTTCGCGGCGAGCGCCTTGGACTCCTGCGCGAACTCGGCCGTGATGCCGAACGCCTTCTGCGAGCGCGGCGTGGTCCACAGGAACATCTCGAGCACGACGATGTAGATGTGGATCAACGCCACCAGGGCGAGCAGAACGCCTGCGATGACCTGCAACTCGGGTTCCTCCTCAAAGCTGACACACGCGGTGAGACAATAGAGCAGTGGGAAGACAGCGGCCCGGCACAGAGGCGATCACCGAGTCGATCGACTCCGGTGTCGCCGAACTGGTTCCCGACCTCGGTGGTCGCGACTCGTGGACGTTGCGGGTCAACGGGACCCCGCAGTCGCATGTGGACCTGGACGACCCGTCCTACCTGGAGTTCGAGTACGTCCGGCGCCTGGGCCACCTCGTCGATCTCACCGCGCCTTCGCGTGTTCTCCACCTGGGCGGTGGCGCCCTCACGCTAGCTCGCTACGTGGCGAACCTGTTGCCTCGTGCGTCTCAACAGGTGGCGGAGATCGACGCGGGCCTGATCTCCTTCCTGCGCCGCGAGCTCCCGCCGCCCCCGCGAGTGAAGATCACCACAGGCGACGCCCGCGCGGTGCTGGCGCGGATGCGTCCCGGCTCGTTCGACCTGATCGTCTCGGACTGCTTCGCCGGCGCCCGCACCCCCGCGCACCTGACGTCGGTGGAGTACGTGCGCCAGGCATCGGCCGCACTGGCCGGCGACGGCATCTACGCGGCGAACATCGGCGACGGCAACGGCCTGCAGTTCGCACGGTCCCAATGCGCGACCGTGCGCGCGGTGTTCGAGCACGTCTGCGTGCTGGCCGAGCCGGGCGTGTTCCGCGGCCGCCGCTTCGGCAACTTCGTGATCATGGCCTCGCACAACGGTTTACCGCTGCAGCAGCTGACCCGCGCCACGGCCGGCGACCCGTTCCCCGGCCGCCTCGAACACGGCACGGGGCTGACGAAGTTCATCGGCGGCGCGCCGGTGACCACCGACGCGACCGCCACCCTGTCCCCCGCGCCGCCGTCCGGCCTCTGGGGGACCTGAGTTCCGGGGAAACCTGAGCTCAGTCCAGCGACGTCACGAACTTCGACACCGCGTCCGGGTGGAGCTTCTGCGCCATCCGTCCCGCGGGCGCCAGCGACCCCAGCCGGTACAGCGGCCGTTCCGCCGCCGCCAGCCCGCGGGCCTCGGCCCTCAGCTGGGCCACGAGCAGCTCCGAGAACACCAGGCCTGGTGTGTCGCCGCGCGCCGCGAGGGCGTCGGCGAGCCGGCGGAGCTGGTAGATGCCCAGCTCGCGGCCGCCGGTGCCCGCGTACATCGACAGCGCGATGTTGATCGCCTTCTTGCCGCCGCGCACGAGCAGGCCGACGGTCCTGGCCCCGCGCAGGTCGGTGACCAGCAGGTCGAGGTCGTCGGCGACGGCGAGGTCCACCGTGCGGGTGCCGAACGCGCGGACGTGGACGGTCGTGCCCTCCAGCCACACCGTGCGGCGGGCCTCGGACAGCGCCAGCAGGATCACCGGCACCGCCACGATCGCCCCGGCGATGACGCCGGGCCAGCGGCCGCCGATCAGGCCCACGATCGCGCCGAAGGCGAGGGCGACCATGATGCCGCCGATCGCCACCATGCGCGCACGCTTGCGGACCGTCGCCTTGTCCAGCAGGTCGAGGACGAGCTTGTCGCCGCCTGCGGACTCGTCGTCGCTCACCTTGTCTCCGTCACGTCCGACGCCAGCGCCTCGACGCCGCCCGGCACCACGTCCGCGATGTCCGGAGGCGTCAGCGCGTTCCGCACGGACGAGACCACGTCGGCCAGCGGAACGGTGACCTGCTCGCCGGTCGCGAGGGTCTTCATCCCCACGGTGCCGGCTTCCAGGTCGCGCTCGCCGAGCACCAGGGCCAGCTTCGCGCCGGACTTGTCGGCGGCCTTGAAGCCCGCCTTCATCGACCGCCCGCCGTACACCAGGTCCGTGCGGACACCGGCCGCGCGCAACGCGCCGGCCACGGCGACCATCCGGGCACGCGCGGCCTCGCCCAGCGGCACGCCGATCACGTCGACGCGCGAGAACTCCGGCAGCACGCCCTCGGCCTGCGCCGCGAGCAGCGCCCGGTCGACGCCGAGACCGAAGCCCACGCCGGACAGCGACTGGCCGCCGAGCTGCTCCATCAGGCCGTCGTAGCGACCGCCGCCGCCGATGCCCGACTGCGCGCCGAGACCGTCGTGCACGAACTCGAACGTCGTCTTCGTGTAGTAGTCGAGGCCGCGGACCATGCGCGGGTTCTCGACGAACTTCACGCCCAGCTCGGTCAGGTACCCCTTGACGAGCTCGTAGTGCTCACGGCACGCGTCGCACAGGTGGTCCACCATCAGCGGCGCCTCGGCGACGAGCGCGCGCACCTCGGGGCGCTTGTCGTCGAGCACGCGCAACGGGTTCAGCTCGGCGCGCTGCCGGGTCGGCTCGTCGAGCGGCAGCTCCGCGAGGAACGCCTGCAGCAGCGACCGGTACGCCGGGCGGCAGTTCGCGTCGCCCAGGGACGTCAGCTCCAGCCGGTACCCGGTGAGCCCCAGCGCGCGGAACCCCGCGTCGCCGACGGCGATCACCTCGGCGTCCAGTGCCGGGTCGTCGACGCCGATCGCCTCGATGCCCACCTGGTGGAACTGGCGGTACCGGCCGGCCTGCGGCGCCTCCGCGCGGAAGAACTGGCCCGCGTAGTAGAGCTTCACCGGCAACGAGCCGCGGTCGAGGCTGTGCTCGATCACGGCCCGCATCACGCCCGCGGTGCCCTCGGGGCGCAGCGTGATGGAGCGGTCGCCGCGGTCGAGGAAGGTGTACATCTCCTTCGTCACGACGTCGGTCGACTCGCCGACGCCGCGCGAGAAGAGCGCCGTGTCCTCGAAGACCGGCAGCTCGACGTAGCCGTAGCCCGCGAGCTCGGCGGCACGGGTCAGCGTCGACCGGACGTGCGTGAAAGCGGCGGACGTCGGCGGGATGTAGTCGGGAACGCCTTTGGGTGCGGAAAACACGTCTCTCAAAGTCCTCGGTGCGGGGCGGCCTGCGCGTCGTCCGGCTGAACCGCGTCCCGCAGCTGGAGCAGGTAGGGGTTCGTCGCACGCTCGCGGCCAATGGTCGTCGTCGGGCCGTGGCCAGGCAGCACCACCGTGTCGTCGGGCAAGGTCATGACCTTGTTCTGCAGGGACGACAGCATGCTCGGGTGGTCACCGCCCGGCAGGTCGGTGCGTCCGATGGAACCGGCGAAGAGCGTGTCACCCGAGATCACCAGGCGACCGCCTTCCTGCGTGCCGGAGCGGAACATCACCGACCCGCCGGTATGGCCCGGCGTGTGGTCGACGGTGATCCGCAGCCCGGCGAGGTCCAGCTCGAGGCCGTCGGTCAGCGACCGGACCTCGGACGGCTCCCGCATCTCCAGGTTGCCCCCGAAGAACGCGGCGGACTCGGCGCTGATGCCCTTCAACGGGTCGGACAGCATCTCCACGTCGTCCGGGTGGATGTACGCGGGGACGTCGTTGCCGTCGCAGACGGGGGTGACGGAGAACGTGTGGTCGAAGTGCCCGTGGGTGAGCAGCACGGCGACCGGCGCGAGGCGGTGCTCGCGCAGCGCCTGCTCGATCGGCTCGACCGCGTCCTGACCGGGGTCGACGATCACGCAGGGCTCGCCGGCACCGGCCGCCAGGACGAAGCAGTTCGCCTGGAGGGCGCCAGTCGGGAACCCGATCACGAGCACGAAAATGACCTCCCTGTTCAACCACAGCCTAGCCACCACACAAAGCTCATATGCCCAGGCCCTAGACTCCCGAGCCGACCGCCCTATTCGCATGAGTCCCTGGGGAGGGAGCACGTGCCGACCAACGAGCAGCGACGCGCGGCAGCCAAGCGCAAGCTTGAGCGTCAAATGGTGTACCGCCATGAGCGGGCCAAGAAGCGTCGTATCCTCGCCGTCGTCTCGACGGTCGTCGTTGTCGCCCTCGTCGGAGGTGGCGTGTGGTTCCTCGCGACTCACGACTTCGGCAACGGTGACGCCGCCGCGTCGGAGACCCCTCAGCAGGAGGCGGTCGACAAGGCGGAGAACATCCCCAGCGAGATGCACCAGATCCCGAAGCGCCCGCAGGCGTTGCCGGAGAAGGTGAACTGCGAGTACACGAAGGGCCAGGAGCCGGCGGCGAAGGAGAACACGCCGCCCGCGAACGGCGAGCAGCCCGCCACCGGCACCGTCGGCGTCACGCTCGGCACCTCGATCGGCGACCTGAAGCTCAACCTGGACCGCTCGCTCGCGCCGTGCACCGTGAACAACTTCGTGAGCCTGGCGAAGCAGAAGTACTTCGACAACACGACGTGCCACCGCCTCGTGGTCACGGGCATCCAGGTCCTGCAGTGCGGCGACCCCGGCGGCAACGGCATGGGCGGCCCCGGCTACTCGTTCAAGGACGAGGTCTACCCGGAGCTCACCTACGGCCGCGGCGTGCTCGCCATGGCGAACTCGGGCCCCGACACCAACGGCTCGCAGTTCTTCGTCGTCTACGGCGACGGCTCGAACCTGCAGGCGAAGTACACGATCTTCGGCACGATCGACCAGGACTCGCTGAAGAAGATCGACGAGGTCGCGAAGACCGGCACGATCTCGCAGTCCCCCGGCCAGGGCGACGGCAAGCCGAAGACCCCGGTCGACATCAAGTCGGCGTTGGTCGCGAACTAACTCTTCACAGTGTGAAAGGGCCCTTGGGAGCGATCCCAGGGGCCCTTTCCGCGTTCCTAGCCGATCAGGCGGCGGCGCCAGTCCAGCGGCGTCACGGTGATGGCCCGGCCGGGATCGCCGTTCCACACCACGGACAGCCCTGCCGCTTCGAGAGCCGCCACGACCTCCGCGCCGACGGCCGCGGTCGTCTCTTCCGAGTCGTCGAAGCCGCCGTAGAGCAGCGTCAGCCCGCGCCCGGCCACGGCGGCCTCCGTGCACTGGCTGTGGAAGTAGACGAACCCGCGGGTGCCGGGCCCGGCCTCGTCGCCGATCTCGGCGTGACCGCAGGTGCGGCAGCAGGTGAAGTTCTCGCGGGCGATGATCCCGGCGGCGTCCAGCGCCGCGAACGCGCGGGTGAGGCGCTCGGGATCGGTCTCGCCCTGCCACGACGCCTGCTCCGCGACCCGCTCCAGCCACAACCGGTCGGCCAGCGCCCGCGCCTGCTTGCGCGACACCGGCCGCCGGTCCCCGGTCACCAGGTGCTCCTCGGCGACCTCGGCCAGCTGGGCACGGGACGCGTAGCCCCCGGCCAGCACCTCGCGGACGCGGTCCTCCAGCACTTCGACCTCGTGGTCGCCGAGGTCGAGCGGCGGCACCTCACGCGGAGGACCGGCGTCCAGCGGCGACCAGGTCAGCCGACTGTCCCACCCGGACTCCTGACGAGCCCAGCCGACGAGCGCCGAGACCACGGTCCCGGGCTCGTCGGCCGCCGCCTCGAAGTACCCGCCGGCGTCGCGGTGCTCCACCGCGTAGTCGCCACCGTCCTCGTGCCAGGTCTGGACGAAGACGTCGGGCAGGTCCGGGACCCGTTGCAGCACCAGGAACCGGTCACCCTCCCCACCGATCCGCCGGACCAGCCCGTCGAGCTCCTCAGCCGACACGCGGACGTGCCGTTCCCCGTTCTCCGTCTTCACCACGATCTCGAGCACGCGCAAACTCTGACACACCAACGCACTGGGCTAGGCCGGAACGAGATCCCAGAGCTGGTTCGCCGCACCGGTGAACGCCTGCTGCACGATCGGAGCCCCGTTCCCGCTGCCCTGCACCGCGACCGCGAGTCCTGAGTGGGCGAACAGCAACCGCCAGCCCGACGCCGTGCTTCCGCGCAGCCGCACCGTCTGGTTGATCGCACCGGTGCGGCTGAACTGGATCAGCTGCACCCCGCCGTTCTGGCTCGAGTCCGGCACGTCGAACGCCTTGCCGGAGTGGCTCGCGACGAGCTCCCAGCCCTGCGGGTTGGCCTCGAAGCGCCACCGCTGGTTCGCGCTGCCGCTGTGCGGCCAGCCGATGATGGGCTCCAGGTCGGCGGTCGAGGCGTTGTTCACGGCCAGCTCGAGGTTCGTGCCGCGGTTGCGGACGTTGAAGTGCTGACCGATCACGGGCCACGGTTTGGTGGGGTCGTCCTCGGACAGCGGGATGGCGCGGTCTCCCATCCACGTCGCGTCCGCGAGGTACTGCTTGTTCATCAGCCCGTCGTAGAACCCTCCCGACGGAGGGCAGTTCACCCCGCCGTTCGGGCAGATGTCGACGTCGTGGACCGCGTAGGTGCGGAACGTGTCCCGCTTGAACGTCGTGTCCGCAGCGGTCTGGTTCCCTGCCTCGTCCCGGATCGTGTAGTCGCGGTAGTAGACGACCTGCGGGACCGGGAACACGTTCAGCATCGCGGTCTGCACCAGCCGCGCGGCGGCGACGTGGTCGCGGTGGAAGTAGAGCATCTCGAGCCCCTGCGAGGGCGTGTTCTGCAGTTGCAGATCGGCGGTCGGGTCGGTGGTCCTGATGACGTCCGGCTGGAAGTCCGCGATCGCCGCGCGCAGGAACGCGACCATGGTGCCGCGGTCGGCCGTCGTCGCGGCGGCGAAGTCGAGCGGCCGGCCGGTGAGCGACGCGTTGCGCGCGTAGAGGTTCCACAGGCGGTTCTCCGGCGACGTGGACGTGTCCGGCAGCCGGTTCTCCAGGATCGAGACGCGGCTGCCGAGCGTCCAGAGCGTCGCCGGCAGGGTGCCCGCCGAGTACGCGAAGGACCGCCACGTCAGAGCTGTCAGGCCGGCCGCGGAGGCGTAGGCCTCTCTCACTCCCAGCTCCCGGGCCTGCATGTAGGCCGGGTACGTGTGGTAGTCGGACGCCACGAGGAACACCGTGCGGACGGTGTTGCCGTCGCGCAGGTCCTTTATGAGGTCCGGGCTGAGGAACAGCAGGTCGTCGTCGTGGTGTGCGACGACGTTCAAAACTCGTGCCATGGACGTATCCCCCGTCTCGGCCAGCGCTCCTTCTCCCTAGAAGTCAGTCGTACGGGTGCTGGCATTACGCGATTCGGCCAATTACATTCATCAGAGATCAACATAGGCGAGTAGCGCGCGCAACTCTCCCCCGATCGTGAGGGGAGTCGGGACGATGACCGTCTACTTCAGGCGAAGCGTGCGCTCTTTCAGGATCGCCGCCATCGCCGTTCTGCTGTCCGGTGCGGTGTCCGCCGCAACCGCGACCACGACAACGGCGACCGCGGCGGCTCAGCCGCAGACGTCTCTGGAACAACGCGTGAACGGCCTGCTGCAGCAGATGACCGTCGACGAGCAGGTCACCCTGCTGCGCGGCATCTCGGCCCCACTCGGTCACCACGAGGTCGGGTACGTGGCGGGCGTGCCCCGTCTCGGCATCCCCCCGCTGCGCCTCACCGACGGTCCCGCCGGGGTGCGGGACCAGCAGCCCGCGACCGCCTTCCCCGCCCCCGTGGCGGTGGCGGCGTCGTTCGACCGCGACCTCGCGCACCAGGCGGGCGAGCTCATGGGCAAGGAGACCAAGGCGCGCGGGTACCACGTGCTGTACGCGCCGATGGTCAACATCGTGCGGGTGCCCCAGGCGGGCCGCAACTTCGAGACCTACGGCGAGGACCCGTACCTGGCGGGTCAGCTCAGCACGAGCTTCGTCGCGGGCCTGCAGGGCCAGGGCGTGGCGGCGCAGGTGAAGCACTACGCCGTCAACAACCAGGAGAACGCCCGCACCTGGGCGAGCTCCAACGTGGACGACCGGACGCTGCGCGAGATCTACCTGCCCGCGTTCGAGATGGCCGTGAAGCAGGGCGGCTCGTGGTCGGCGATGTGCGCCTACAACCTGGTCAACCGCTCGTACGCGTGCGAGAACTTCCCTCTGCTCAACGACATCCTCAACGACCAGTGGGGTTTCTCGGGCGTGGTCGGCTCGGACTACCCGGCCACCCACTCCGGCGTGAAGTCGGCGCTCGCGGGGCTCGACCAGGAGTTCGGCGGCTCCACGTTCTACGCGGGGCTGCCCGGTGCCGTGGGGTCGGGTGAGCTCACCAAGTCCGTGCTCGACGAACGCACCCGGCGCGTGTTACGGATGCTGTTGCGCACGGGCGCGCTCGACTCGTCGCCGGCGCCGTCGTTCAGCCCGGCCGAGCACGCCGCGGCGGCCCGCAAGCAGGCCTCCGCGGGCACCGTGCTGCTGAAGAACGACAACGGTGTCCTCCCGCTGCCCGGTTCCACCACGAAGGTCGCGCTCTCCGGCATCTACGGCGACGTGGCGCACACCGGCGGCGACGGGAGCTCCCGCGTGACGCCGTATCCCGAGCACACCGTGAAACCGGTGGACGCCCTGCGCGCCAAGCTCGGCAACGGCCTGACCTACCACGTGGGCGCGCGGATCGAACCGTTCCCCGTGCCCGCCGGGGTGCTGACGGGCCTGCGGGCGGACTTCTACAACAACCGGGGTCTCTCCGGCACCCCGGCGGTGTCGAGGTCGGACAGCGTGATCGACTTCAACTGGCTGACCGGGTCACCCGCGCCGGGCGTGAACGCGGACAACTGGTCGGCACGCTGGGTCGGCACGCTGACCGCGCCGGTGACCGGGACCTACCGGTTCGCGCTGACCAGCGACGACGGCAGCAGCCTCTACATCGACGGCCGCCAGGTCGTGGACAACTGGGGCGACCACGGCACCGAGACCCGCTGGGGGTCCGTGGACCTGCAGGCGGGGGTGCCGCACCAGGTCGTGGTCGACTACAGCGAGGCGGCGGGCTTCGCGAACCTCTCGCTCGACTGGTACGCGCCCGGCGCGGCCGACCCCGAGATCGCGGCGGCGGCCGAGGCGGCGCGGGCGGCGGAGGTCGCCGTGGTCATCGTCGGCGACCGCACGACCGAGGGCGCGGACCGCACCGACATCGACCTGCCCGGCAACCAGAACGAGCTGGTCAAGGCCATCGCCGCGGCGAACCCGCGCACGGTCGTGGTGCTCGAGACGGGCGGTCCGGTGACCATGCCGTGGCTGTCGTCGGTGTCGACGCTGATGGAGGCCTGGTACCCCGGCGAGCAGAACGGCAACGCCCTGGTCGACCTCCTGTGGGGTGCGGAGGAGCCGGCCGGGCGGCTGCCGATGACGTTCCCGGTGAACCTCGACTCCGACCCGATGCAGTCGCCGGAGCAGTACCCCGGCGCGGCGGGCAGCTACGAGTACTCGGAGGGGCTGTTCGTCGGCTACCGCTGGTACGACGCGTCGGGCGTGGCGCCGATGTTCCCGTTCGGGCACGGCCTCGGCTACACGACGTTCACCTACAGCGGCCTGAGCCTCACGCAGGCCGACGGGGCGGTGACGGTGTCGTTCACGGTGCGCAACACCGGCTCCCGGCGGGGCTCGGCCGTCCCGCAGGTCTACGTCGGGTATCCGGGCGGGGCGGGTGAGCCGCCGCGGCAGCTGCGCGACTTCGCGAAGGTGACGCTGGACCCCGGCGCCACGACCCGCGTGGCGATGACGCTCGACCGGCGGGCGTTCGCGCTCTGGGACACCGGCGAACGCACGTTCCGCGTTCCCAACGGCACCTTCACGGTCTCCGTCGGCGCGTCGTCCCGGGACATGCGGCTGAGCGGCACCGCCGCGCAGCAGGCGTTCCGGATCCCGAACGGCGCCACCGGCCAGCTGACCAGCAACTACGGCGCCTGCATGGACGTGGCCAGCGCGAACTCCGCCAACGGCACCCCGATCGGGCTGTGGAGCTGCAACGGCACCGGCGCCCAGCGCTGGACGGCGGCCCCGGACGGGACCATCCGCGCGCTGGGCAAGTGCCTCGCCGTGCAGGGCGACCAGGCCGTGCTGGCGGACTGCTCCGGCCAGCGCTGGACCGCGGAGCCCAACGGCGCGCTGGTGGCGGGCGATCGCTGCCTGACGGCGGGCGGGCAGCTGTTCCTGTCCCCGTGCAACGGCAGCGCCGGCCAGGCGTGGGTGTTGCCCCGCCCGGCTGACCGGCTCCAGGGCATCGCCGGGCGGTGCGTCGACGTCGACGGCGGGCACACGTGGCCGGGCACGGCGATCTGGATCTACGACTGCAACGGCACCGGCGCGCAGGACTGGAAGCTCGACGCGGACGGGTCGTTGCGCGCGCTCGGCCGGTGCATGGACGTGAAGAACGGCTGGACCGACCCCGGCACGGCGGTGCAGCTGTGGGACTGCAACGGCACGCCGGCCCAGCAGTGGCGGGTGCAGAACGGCTCGCTGGTCAACGTGAAGTCCGGGCAGTGCCTGGACGTGCGCAACGGCTGGTCGGACAACCTCACGCCGCTGCAGATCTGGTGGTGCAACGGCTCCGCGGCGCAGAACTGGCGCATCCCGCGTCGCTAGCGCCCTCGCACACACAGGAGCCTCCTACCGGATTCCGGTAGGAGGCTCCTGTGCCTTCCCCGTGAAGCTTCTAGCGGCGCCCAGTCACGAGGCAGACGTCACGAGGCCGACGTCACGCGGTAGACGTCGTAGACGCCCTCCACGCTCCGCACTGCCTTGAGGACGTGACCCAGGTGCTTCGGGTCGCCCATCTCGAACGAGAACCGGCTGACGGCCACGCGGTCCCGCGACGTCGTCACCGACGCCGACAGGATGTTCACGCGCTCGTCGGCCAGCACCTTCGTGACGTCCGACAGCAACCGGTGCCGATCGAGCGCCTCCACCTGGATCGCGACCAGGAAGACGCTGGAGGCCGACGGCGCCCACTCGACGTCGAGGAGGCGTTCCGGCGACTTCAGCAGCTCGTCCGCGTTCGTGCAGTCGGTGCGGTGCACGGACACACCGCCGCCGCGCGTCACGAAGCCCAGGATGTCGTCGCCCGGCACCGGGGTGCAGCAGCGGGCGAGCTTGACCCACACGTCGCCCGCGTCCTTGACGATCACGCCCGCGTCGCCGGTGGGGCGTCGCCGGGTGACCGTGGACGGGGTGGCGCGGTCGGCCAGCTCCTCCTCGGCGTGGTCGACACCGCCGAGCTGCGCGACGAGCCGTTGCACGACGTGGCGGGCCGAGGTGTGCCCCTCGCCGACCGCCGCGTACAGCGCGCTCATGTCCGGGTAGTGCAGTTCCTTCGCCAGGGCCTGCATCGAGTCGACGCTGACCAGGCGCTGGATCGGCAGCCCGACGCGCCGGACCTCCTTGGTGATCGAGTCCTTGCCGTGCTCGATCGCCTCTTCCTTGCGCTCCTTGGCGAACCACTGCTTGATCTTCGCCTTGGCGCGCGGGGAAGCGACGAAGCTGAGCCAGTCGCGCGACGGACCCGCACCCTCCGCCTTGGAGGTGAAGATCTCGACGACCTCACCGTTCTCGAGCTTGCGCTCCAGAGCGACGAGACGCCCGTTCACACGGGCGCCGATGCAGCGGTGACCCACCTCGGTGTGCACGGAGTAGGCGAAGTCGACCGGCGTGGAGCCCGTAGGCAACGTCTCCACGTCGCCCTTGGGCGTGAACACGAAGATCTCGCGCGCGGCGAGGTCCCAGCGCAGCCCCTCGAGGAACTCACCGGGGTCCGCGGCTTCCCGCTGCCAGTCGAGGAGCTGGCGCATCCACGCCATCTCGTCGATCTCGACGGACTTGCCGTTGTGCGTGCCCTTGGTCTCCTTGTAGCGCCAGTGCGCCGCGATGCCGTACTCGGCCCGCTGGTGCATCTCGGAGGTGCGGATCTGCACCTCGAGGGGCTTGCCGTCGGGACCGATGACGGTCGTGTGCAGCGACTGGTACACGCCGAACCGGGGCTGCGCGATGTAGTCCTTGAACCGTCCGGGCATCGGCTGCCACGCGGCGTGGACGACACCCATCGCGGCGTAGCAGTCGCGCACCTCGTCGACCAGGATCCGCACACCCACGAGGTCGTGGATGTCGTCGAAGTCCCGGCCGCGGACGATCATCTTCTGGTTGATCGAGTAGTAGTGCTTCGGCCGCCCCTCGACCTTCGCGACGATCCGCGCGCCCTCCAGCTGGGCGGTCAGCTCCTGGACGACGGTCCTCAGGTACGTGTCGCGGCTCGGCGCGCGCTTCGCGACCAGGCGGACGATCTCGTCGTACTTCTTGGGCTGCAGGATCGCGAACGCGAGGTCCTCGAGCTCCCACTTGACGGTCGCCATGCCCAGCCGGTGGGCCAGCGGCGCCAGCACCTCGAGCGTCTCGCGGGCCTTGCGGGCCTGCTTCTCGGGCGGCAGGAACCGCATGGTGCGCATGTTGTGCAGCCGGTCGGCCAGCTTGATGACGAGGACGCGGGGGTCCTTCGCCATCGCGATCACCATCTTGCGGATGGTCTCGGCCTCGGCCGCCGCCCCCAGCTTGACCTTGTCGAGCTTCGTGACGCCGTCCACCAGCCGGGCGACTTCCTCACCGAAGTCCTCTTTGAGCTGGGGAAGCGAGTAGTCCGTGTCTTCCACGGTGTCGTGCAGCAGCGCGGCCACCAGCGTCGTGGTGTCCATGCCCAGCTCGGCGAGGATCGTCGCCACGGCGAGCGGGTGGGTGATGTACGGGTCGCCGGACTTGCGGCGCTGCGGGCGGTGCTTCTCCTCGGCAACGTCGTACGCGTGCTGCAGAAGCGCCAGATCGGCCTTGGGATGGAGGTCACGGTGCACGGCGGCGAGAGGTTCGAGGACCTGCTTCACCGGGGCCGCACGTTGGGCGGTGATGCGCCGCGCGAGGCGGGCGCGCACACGCCGGGTAGCCGACGGTTGAACAGCCGTCGCAGCGGGTTCGGTGTCTTGACTCAACCCCACGCTCCTCGGGTCTCGCGAGTACCGAGGATAACGCGTTCACGGCGAGGAAACTTCCGGTAGCGCGCTGAGCGGCACAGCTCACACGGTGAACGCCGGCTGAACTTCCGCTGTGCCGATCAGGCGACGCTCACCACGAACGCCCGCCAGGCGTGCACCGAGAACACGAGAACGTCACCGCGAGTCGCCTTCGAGTCACGCACGAGGGCGTCCTGAGCGAGCGACACCTCGACGCACGCGCCTTGCCCTTCTCGATGTCGGAGACCTTGCTCGGGTCCCAGCCGAGCTGTTCGGCGAAGGCGGCGCCGGTCAGCCTGCTGTGCTTCTCGCGCAGGCGCCGCAGTTCGTCGCCCAGGTCCCGGCTGTAGGCGGTGGAGGTGATCGCAGTCATTCGTCCGACCGTAGGCATTGGCCCTCCTCCACGAACCAGGTCGACGGCGTGACAACGGGAGCTAAGCGGCGAGCCGGTAGCGGTCCTGGTGCGTGGTGTTGGTTCTCGGGGTGCGGGTGGGGTCCAGCCAGGTCGGCGGGATGAACGCCGGGGTGCCATCGCGGAGCTTCACCTCCCATTCGCTTCGGTGGATCAACGTGTGGTGGTGGCGGCAGAGCAGGGCCGCGTTGTGCACGGAGGTCTCGCCGCCCTGGGACCAGAACCTGATGTGGTGGGCGTCGCAGTGCTTCGGCGGCCGGTCGCAGCCGGGGAAGCTGCAGCCCTGGTCGCGGGCCACCAGCAGGCGGCGGATCGCGGCGGGGAAGGTGCGGGTCTTGCGGCCGATGTCCATCGACTCGGAGCGGCTGCCCAGCACCACGGGGACGACTCCCGCGTTGCAGGCGAGGCGGCGCACCAGGGTGGCGGGGACGCGCTCGCGGTTGTCGAGCGTGGCGAAGCCGGTCTGCTCCGCCAGGTCGCGGTAGCTCATCGTCAGGGTCAGGGTGACCGGTTCGCCGCCGTGGTCGGGCAGCCGGTCGGCGCGCAGCACCAGGTCGACGAGGTCGGCGAAGGCGTCGCCCTCGCGCTCGGCGCGGGTGCGCGGGTCAGGCCCCTCCTCCGGGGTGGCCGGGCGGGGCTTGGCCAGCGGGTCGATCAGCGCCTCGAACTTGGCGCCGCTGACCTTGTCAAGCTTCGCCCAGATTTCGAGCTGGTCGCCCTTCCACGCCAGGCGCAGGCGGTTGACGGGCTGGTGCTCCTCGGTCTCGCGCGGCTCCGGGTCGTGCTGGTGGAGCCGGTACGCGAGCTCCTTGCCGAAGGAGCGGACCGCGCTCGGCTCGTTGTCCCGCGCGAACTCGACGACGGGCTGCTCCGCCTCGGGCGGCAGCTCCTTCATCACCTCGGCGACCGCCGAGACGTGCTCGCCCGACAGCAGCCCCGCCGCCACCGCGGCGGCCGTGGCCGGGAGCGCGGGCTCCAGCACCGCGCCGGTCGGCGTGACCCCGCGGGCCAGCACCTCGGCACGCGCGACCCACTGCCGCGCGGTCTTCAGGTCCCACCGCACGGCGTGGCGCAGCACCTGCGCCACATTCCTGTAGCCCAGCTCCGACGCGGCGCCACGCTGTTCCAGTTCCGCGATTTTCTGCATCATCGCGTTTTCCAGAACGCGAATTCCCACCACGTCTTCGACGACCGCGTTGAGCAGTTCGTCGGTGGCGAGAAGTCGGAAGTCCTGTTCGATCACGCGTTCGACGCTACCGCAAGATCACGACATAAAAGCACGTCAGAGACCACACCTTCGGGTGAATGGGGTGGCCAGATCCCATAGGCTCCGTTAGTGCACATCTCTCTATAGGCGGCGCATCCACCCGAGAAATAGGGACCGTGGAATCGCGAACCGCGGACAACTGACAGACTCACGAGCCGTGAGAACGATGTTCTGGTGTGCCGCGATGACGTTCGTGTGGCTCGGCACGATGGCGTACCTCGCCCTCGACGATCCCGGCTACATCGATCCCAGGTCGGTCGTCGGCTCGTCCGTCGGCTGGGTGGTCGCGACGACGCTGAGCTGGCTGGTGCTGCGGCGCGCGAAGGCCCCGAAGCTGTGGGAGATCGCGGTCGTCACGGCCCCGGCGTCCCTTGTGACGCTGGTGTTCGTCAGCGTCGGCGCGGCCTTCGTCGCCCCGCCTCCCGGCGCCTGAGGGGCTCCGGCCATGCGCTCCCACCGGTTCGTCGTGCCGGTCACGGGCTGACATGCGGAAGGGACCGGCGACGAACGTCGCCGGTCCCTTCGAACGAGAAGCTCAGACCGCCAGCAGTGCGCTGACCTCCCGGCCCGCGAGCCGCGACCGTCCGCCCAGGGCGGCGATCTCCAGCACCACGGACACCCCGGTCACCACGCCGCCCGCGCGCTCGACGAGCGCGCACGCGGCCTCGGCCGTGCCGCCGGTGGCGAGCACGTCGTCGACCACGACCACGCGCTGGCCGGGCTGGATGGCCTCCGCGGGCAGTTCCAGCGACGCGGTGCCGTACTCCAGGTCGTACGACTGGGAGTCGGCCACCACCGGCAGCTTGCCCGGCTTGCGCAGCGGCACGACGCCGTAGCGCCAGCCGTAGCCGAGAGCGGCGCCCAGGAGGAAGCCGCGCGACTCGATGGCGGCGATCACCTGGGTGCTGTCGTCGATCTTGTCCTGCAGGGCGTCGACCACGGCGCGCAGGGCGTCCGGGTCGGCGAGGACGGGCGTGAGGTCCCGGAAGACGACCCCCGGCTGGGGGAAGTCGGGGACCTCACGCATCAGTCCCAGAGCACGATCCAATTTCAACGCTGGCGCTTTCCGGTCGGGCGGCGGCGCGCGTCACCGGCCTTGGCGGTGCGGTGGGGCACCGACGCGGCGGCGGCGTACGCCTCTTCCTTGCGCAGGTCGGAGGCGAGCGCGGCGTCGTCGACCGACTCGATGCCCTCGGCGACCTGCGGGCCGGAGGACTTGGCGCGGCGGGCGGCCACGCGCTTGGCCTGCGTGATGTACTTCGGGTCGCGCATCTTCAGGTCGACCAGCACCGGGGTGGCGATGAAGATCGACGACAGCGCGCCGACGAACATGCCGACGAGCTGGACGAGCGCCAGGTCCTGCAGCGTGCCGACGCCGAGGATGCCGACGCCGACGACCAGCAGGCCGATGACCGGCAGCAGCGCGATCAGCGAGGTGTTGATCGAGCGCATCAGGGTCTGGTTCAGCGCCAGGTTCGACGCCTCCGCGTAGGTGCGGCGGGTCAGGCCCAGCAGGCCGCGGGTGTTCTCCTTGACCTTGTCGAACACGACGACCGTGTCGTACAGGGAGAAGCCGAGGATCGTGAGCAGACCGATCACCGTCGCCGGCGTCACCTCGAAGCCGATGAGCGAGTACACGCCCGCGGTGATGATGACGTCGTGGAAGACGGCGACGAGCGCGCCGACGGCCATCTGCCACTCGAAGTAGAACACCAGGAAGATCGTCACCGCGATGAAGAACCAGAACAGGGCCCACAGGGCCTTGCCGCTGATCTCACCGCCCCAGGACGCGGAGACGGCGCTGTCGGAGATCGCCGTCTGGCCGCCCTGCGGCTGGGTGTCCTGCGCGAGCGCCGCCTTGAGGGTCGCGACCTCCTGGACGTTCAGCGCCGGCGACTTGAGCTGGATCGACGCGCTGGCGCCGGAGCCGACGGCCTGCACGGCGTTCGGCTTCTTGCCGGGCAGCGCCTTCGAGTACGCGTCCTCGACGGCGTTCGTCGAGATGGGCTGGCCACTGGCCGAGACCGACGGCATCGAGATCTTGGTGCCGCCCTCGAAGTCGATGCCGAGGTTGAAGCCCTTGAACACCATCGAGCCGATGCAGACCAGCAGGATGATGCCGGAGACGATGTACCAGCGGGTGCGCTTGCCGACGATGTCGAAGGCGCCGTTGCCCACGTAGAGGCGCGAGAACACGTTGCCCATGTCAGGCCTCCTTCACGGCGGTGGTCTTGCCGCTCGAGGTGGCGCGGTGGGCGGCACCTTCGCGGAGGGCGCCGCCCAGTCCGGACAGTTTCGGGTTGGACAGGAACTTGGACTTCGACGCCAGCGCGACCAGCGGGTGCGTCACGAGGAACACGACCACGAGGTCGAGGACCGTCGACATGCCCAGGGTGAACGCGAAGCCCTTCACCTGGCCGACCGCGATGATGTAGAGCACGGCGGCGGCGATGAAGCTGACCGCGTCGGCGGAGAGGATCGTGCGCCGCGAACGGACCCATGCGCGAGGCACGGCCGAACGGAACGTGCGGCCCTCACGCACTTCGTCCTTCAGTCGTTCGAAGAAGACGATGAACGAGTCCGCGGTGATACCGATGGCGACGATGAAACCGGCGATGCCGGCGAGGTCGAGCGTGAAGCCGATCAGGCGGCCCAGCAGCACCAGCACGGCGTAGATGATGACGCCGGACAGGGCCAGCGACAGGATCGTCAGGATGCCGAGCAGGCGGTAGTAGAACATGCAGTAGACGAAGACCAGCGCCAGACCGATGCCGCCGGCGATCAGACCCGCCTTGAGCGACTGCAGGCCGAGCGTCGGGGAGACCGTCTGCGCCTCGGAGGCGTCGAAGGACAGCGGCAGCGCGCCGTACTTCAGCGTGTTCGCGAGGTTCTGGGCTTCCTTCAGCGAGAACTTGCCGCTGATCTCGGTCGAGCCGCCCTCGATGGCCGACTGGATGGTCGGGGCCGACATGACCTCGCCGTCGAGCACGACCGCGACGGACTGCTGGACGTTGGCCGAGGTGAACTTGGCCCACTTCGAGCCGCCCTCGGACTTGAAGTCGAGGTTGACGACGTAGCCGGTGCCGTTCGGGTTGTTGTTGGCCGCGGCGTTGTTGATGTCCTCACCGGTGAGGCGGGAGTAGTTCGTGTAGTCGTCCGGCTTGGTCTCGGTGTCCTCCTTGGGAGGGTTGACCGGAGCCAGCGTGTACTTGAACTCGCCCTTCTCGTCACAGGTGACGAGCGGCTTGTCGAGGTCGTCGTTGCCGCGCAACGGGTCGGCCTTGGTGCAGTCGAGCAGGAGCGCGGCCTGCTGCAGGACCTGCGGGTCCGTGCTCTGGCGCGTGGCCTTGGCCTCCTGGATCTCCTTCGCGACCTTCGGGTCGATGTTGGAGGCGGCGGGCGGCGTGGACGCGGGAGCGCTGGACGACGGGGCGGCGCTGCTCGACGGCGGGGTGCTGGACGGCGGCGTGCTGGACGGCTGCGCGGCGAGGTTCGGAGCGGGGCGGCCCTGCGGAGCGTTGCTCGACGAAGGGGTGCCGGCGCTCTGGCTCGGCGGCGCGGACGGCGGGGTGCTGGCGCCGCTCGACGGGGCGGTGCTCGACGACGGCTCCGGAGCGGTCGGCATGCCCGCCGGGACCGGCTGGCCGATGACCTTGCGGAACGCGAGCCGGGCGGTCTGGCCGAGGCCCTTCGCGCCCTCGCTGTCCGCACCGGGGACGGTGATCACCAGGTTGTTGCCGTCGCGCACGACCTCGGCACCGGAGACACCGAGACCGTTGACGCGCACCTCGATGAGGTCACGTGCTCGGTTCAGCGCTTCCTCGCTCGGCTGTGCGCCGTCTTCCTGACGCGCGGTCAGGGTGACGAGCGTGCCGCCCTGGAGGTCGATACCGAGCTTGGGTTTGGCCGAACCGTTCCCGGTCAAAAAGACCAGGGCGTAAAGCGCGACCACGATGAGGACAAAACTCGCCAGATACTTCGCAGGGCGAATTTGCCCGGCCGGAGGTGCCACGATCCGTCCGTCTCCTAGTAGCGATGGTTTCCGAGCGCGCAGCGTAACGCGCGCCGCGTGAGCTGCGCGTCACTACCTGGAGTTGGCGGTGTTCACAGTTGCCAACTCCAGGTGTCACGACGCTGTCGGTTACTTCTTGGCGTTGTGGTCGAGGGGCTCGGCGACCTGTGCGGTGGCCACCTCGTCCTCTTCGTCCACCTTCTCCTCGACGACGGTCTCCTCCGTGTCGACGACCTTCTCCCTGATGGCGGCACGCAGCCACCGCGTGACGACACCCTCGGAGATCTCGATGTCGATGGTGGTGTCGTGGCTCGCGTCGGCGACGGTGCCGTAGAGCCCCGAAGTCGTCATGACCTTGTCACCGGGGGCGAGATCGTTCTGCAGCTTCTGCTGCTCCGCCATCGCCCGCTTCTGCTTGCGCGCGCTGAGGAACAGCGGCACGGCCAGCAAAACCAGGAGCAACGGGAACATCAAAGACGAAAGGTTGCCCATCATTCTCCGATCAAGTGGACATGCCTCGACGCACGTCCGATATGTCCAGGTGCTTTCGCCGATTGTGCCAGGTCACCACAGTTGATCACCGGCGGGCGGTTCCAGACCCAGGTGGTGCCACGCGGCGGGCGTCGCCACTCGACCGCGCGGTGTCCGGGCCAGCATGCCAGCACGCACCAGGTACGGTTCGCACACCTCTTCCACGGTGGTCGGTTCCTCCCCCACCGCGACCGCGAGCGTGGACACGCCGACCGGTCCCCCGTTGAAGCTCTTGACCAGGGCCGACAGCACCGCCCGGTCGAGCCGGTCGAGGCCGAGCTCGTCGACGTCGTAGACCTGGAGGGCCTGTTTCGCGATGTCCTCCGTGACCCGGCCGTCGGCCCTGACCTCCGCGAAGTCGCGCACCCGCCGGAGCAGGCGGTTCGCGATCCGGGGTGTGCCCCTGCTGCGGCCCGCGATCTCGATGGCCGCGTCCTCGGCGACGTCGACACCGAGGATCTTGGCGCTGCGCTTCACGATCAGGTCGAGCTCATCGGCGCTGTAGAACTCCATGTGGCCGGTGAAGCCGAACCGGTCGCGCAGCGGCCCGGTGAGCGCGCCGGACCTGGTCGTGGCTCCCACCAGCGTGAACGGCGCGATGTCGAGCGGGATGCTGGTGGCCCCCGGCCCCTTGCCGACCACGACGTCGACCCGGAAGTCCTCCATCGCGAGGTAGAGCATCTCCTCGGCGGGCCGGGCCATCCGGTGGATCTCGTCGATGAACAGGACGTCGCCCTCGACCAGGTTGGACAGCATGGCCGCGAGGTCGCCCGCGCGTTCCAGCGCCGGGCCGCTGGTGATGCGGATGGCGCTGCCCAGCTCCTTCGCGATGATCATGGCGAGGGACGTCTTGCCGAGGCCGGGCGGCCCGCTCAGCAGCACGTGGTCCGGGGCCGTCCCCCGGCGCATGGCGCCGTGCAGCACCAGTTCGAGCTGCTCGCGGACCCGCTGCTGGCCGACGAACTCGTGCAGGTCGGACGGCCGGAGGCTCGTCTCGATGTCGCGTTCGGCCGGCGCGACGTACGGGCTGAGCTCGTCGTCGCTCACTTGCGCCCCAGGGTCGCGAGGGCACGGCGCAGGACGGCGGAGGTGGACTGGTCGGGGTTGTCCGCCAGCACGCCGTCGACCGTGGTCTCCGCGGCCTTCGCCGGGAAGCCGAGCCCCAGGAGCGCCTCGACGACGTGGTCGCGCGTCCGGCTGTGCGCGGGCATGGTCGGCGTCGGGAGCTGGCCGACCTTGTCGCGGAGCTCGATGACGAGCCGTTCCGCGCCCTTCTTGCCGATGCCGGGGACCTGGGTGAGCACGGTGATGTTGCCCTCGGCGAGGGCGTGCCGCAGCTTGTCCGGTTCGAGCACGGCGAGGGTGGCCAGTGCGATGCGCGGGCCGATGCCGCTGACGGTCTGCAGCAGGCCGAACAGCTCGCGGGCCTCGGCGTCGGCGAACCCGAAGAGGGTGAGGCTGTCCTCGCGGACGACCAGGGCGGTGGCGAGGTGCGCCTCCTCGCCGCGGCGCAGGCTCGCGAGGGTGGTGGGGGTGGCCTGGACGGCGAACCCGACACCTCCCACCTCGACCACGGCGTGGTCGAGGCCGACGTGCTGCACCTGGCCGCGCAGTGACGAGATCACCTGGTTCCTCCGGACTTCACGCTCGCGCAGGCGTCCCCTCGCGAAGGGGACCCCTTGATTTCATTCTTCCAGCCGGCACCGACAGTTTCGGTGCGCGCTGAAGCCGTCATGCCCCGCTCCTGCGCGCCGCCTCGGCGAGCTTGGCCTTGTGCACCCGCGCCAGCTCCGCCGCGCGTGCCTGGGCCTCCTCCAGCCGCGACTTCATCGGCGCGCGCCAGTGGTGGCAGATCGCGAGCGCCAGCGCGTCCGCCGCGTCGGCGGGCTTCGGCGCCACCTTGAGGCCGAGCAGCTTCGTCACCATCGCGGTCACCTGCGCCTTGTCGGCGCGGCCAGAGCCCGTGACGGCGGCCTTCACCTCGGACGGCGTGTGGAACTCGACCGGCAGGTTCCGTTGCGCGGCGGCCAGGGCCACCACGCCCGACGCCTGTGCGACCCCCATCGCGGTGCGGACGTTGTGCTGGGCGAAGACGCGTTCGATCGCGACGACCTGAGGTTCGTAACGGTCCAGCCACTCGCAGACACCGATGTACAACACGTGCAGACGCACGGACAGGGGAGCGTCGACGGGCGTGCGCAGGACGTCGACCGCCACGGCGCGCACGACGCGGCCTGGGCCGCCGTCGACAACGCCGAAGCCGCACCTGGTCAGACCGGGGTCGACCCCGAACACCCGCACAACAGCTCCCCGGATCGCCGAACGAACAACAGTTCGAACCATATCCGGTGCACCTATAGGCCACGGGCACCGACACGGTTCGACAAGTCCGCTCCGGCGTTACTACGGTGGTCGGGTTTCGATCACAGGAGTCGCGGTGAAGAGGTTCTGGGTGGTTGCGGGGTGCGTCGGCACCTTCATGGCCGTCATGATCCTCATCGCTCTCGCCGTTCCCCGCGAGATCGGTGTCGCGATCGACAAGGTCGTGCAGCTCGTGTTCGCCGTGACCGCGCTCCTGGCCTACGCGCGCCACCGCGACGGCTGGATGACGGCGGCGATGACGAGCCTGACGATCGGGCTGTCCGCGTGGATCTGGGGTCAGCAGATCCTGGGCGTGCAACTGCCGTCGTCGACGATCGCGCCGATCGGGTTCACGCTCGTGCCGTTCCTGTGCCTGGCCGCGGTGGTCGTGAAGGCGCAGAAACGCCGTGGCGACGACCTGCTGCCGAACTACCGCAGCCGCACCGTGGTCGTGCTGGACGGGTTGATCGTGATCGGGTCGCTGTTCGTGCTGACGTGGGTGTCGGCGCTCGAGTCGCTCACCCGTGCGTGGGCCACCGAAGGGGCCGGTTTCGCGACCGTCATCGCGCATCCCGCCGCGTACCTCGTGCTGCTCGTGACGATCGTGGTGATGTCGTGGACGCATCAGCCCGTGCGTCAGTGGCCGATGCTTTTCATCGCACTGGCCGGTATCGCGCAGTCGTCGTCGGGCTGGGTGTTCGCTTTCTACATCTCCAAGGGCATCACGGCGATCCCGGCGAGTGCGGACATCGGCTTCATGCTGTGCCCCGCGTTCTTCTTCCTCAGCGCGCTGGCGCCGGTGCGCAATCTCGAACCCACGTCCGGACGCATGCGCACGGCCGACCTCCTGCACCTGCTCGTGCCGTACCTACCTCTCGCGATCACGGGTCTGTTCGTCATCTGGAACACGGCCACCGGCGGACGTCTCAACCCGGTGGAGATCTACGTCGGACTCGTGGTCGTGTGTCTCGTGATCGTGCGTCAGCTGCTGACGCTGATGGACAACGTCCGCCTGGTTGACCAGCTGCGCGTCTCTCGCGAACGACTCCAGCACGAGGCGACGCACGACCCGTTGACGGGCGTCGCGAACCGCTCGCTGTTCCGCGAACAGCTGGAGCGCGCGCTGGCGGTTCCTGATCGCTCACGGCCGTTGATCCTGCTGTTCATCGACGTGGACGGGTTCAAGGCCGTCAACGACAACAACGGCCACGCCGAGGGGGACATCGTGCTGCGCAACGTCGCCGCACGGCTGAAGAACAGCGTCCGGCCGGAGGACACCGTGGCGCGGCTCGGCGGCGACGAGTTCGGCGTGCTGGTGGACGGCGGCGACGCGGACGAGATCGGGGCCAGGCTGCTGGCCACGTTGAAGCACCCGCACGAGGTCCTCGGCCGTGTCCACCGCGTGCATGCCAGCATCGGTGTGGCGCAACGGTTTTCGCACGACCCCACGGTTACCGCCGACGACGTGCTCGGTGCCGCGGACGCCGCGATGTACACGGCGAAGCGGCTCGGCAAGGGCATGGTCGTCGTGCACGGTGCCCCGCTCCCGGAGATGACGTGACCCCTGAGCAGTTGATCAGCGACCTCGGCATGCGCGAGCTCCCCGTCGAGGGCGGCCACTTCGCGCAGACGCACCGGTCCGACGAGGTGTCCGCGATCGCCTACCTGTTGCGCCGCCCGGACTTCTCCGGCATGCACGTGCTGGAGCACCTGGAGATCTACCACTTCCACGCGGGCTCGCCGCTGCGGATGCTGCTGCTGCACCCGGACGGCTCGGTGACCGAGCCGGTGCTGAGCGCGTCGAATCCGCAGGTCGTCGTGCCGGCGGGCGTGTGGCAGGGCAGCACACCGGCCGGCGACTGGTCGCTGGTCGGCACGGTCGTGGTGCCGCCGTACACCGACGACATCGTGTCGTTCGGCCACGCGGACGACCTGTGTGCCCGTTATCCCTCTCACGCCGCGGCGATCAAGCCCCTGTGCCGCTTCTAGGATTGGTCTCATGGCCCTCGTCCCGTTGAACGGCATCGAGCTGAACGTCCAGACCGAGGGCTCCGGCGACCTCGTCGTGCTCGTGATGGGCACCGGCAGCCCCGGCCGCGTCTGGCGCTCCTACCAGGTGCCCGCGCTGGTCAGGGCCGGTTACCGGGTCGCGTACTTCGACAACCGCGGCATCAAGCCGTCCTCCGAGTGCGGTGGAGGCTTCGGAATCGACGACATGGTGGCCGACACCGCCGCGGTGATCTCCCACCTCGGCGGCCCGGCTCACGTGGTCGGCACGTCGCTGGGCGCCCGCATCACCCAGGAGCTGTCGCTGGCCCACCCGTCGCTCGTGCGGTCCGCGGTGCTGATGGCCACCTCCGGACGTCCCGAGCCGGTGCAGCAGGCGTGGTCCCGCGCGTTGTGCGACCTCTACGACAAGGGCGCCGAGGTGCCGCCCGCGTTCTACGCGGCGGCGTCGGTGATCCGCAACGTCTCGCAGGCGACGCTGGCCGACCCGGCCTCTGCCCAGGACTGGCTGCAGCTCTACGAGTTCGCCGGCTCCTCGCTCACCGCGGGCGACCGGGCGCAGCTCGCGCTGAGCGACTTCGCACCCCGGCTGGAGGCGTACCGGGCGATCACCGCGCGGTCGTTGGTGATCGGGTTCGCCGACGACCTCGTCCTGCCGCCCCGCCTGGCGCGCGAGGTGGCGGACGCGATCCCCGGCGCCCGCTACGCCGAGATCGCCGGGTGCGGGCACATCGGCTACCTGGAGCGGCCGGACGAGGTCAACCGGCTGCTGGTGGAGTTCCTCCGCGAGGGGTGAGCCGGGCCCCCGGCCGCGACTATCGCGGACGAGGGCCTAGCGGTGGGCGGCCTGGCCGGTCGGCCTGATCAGGATCTCGTTCACGTCCACTGTGGACGGCTGCGACACCGCGTAGAGCACAGCCCTGCCCACGTCCTCCGGCTCCAGCTTCGGCTCGTTCGCCCGGGACGCCGGGATCGCGTCGGTGTCCACGAGTCCTGGTTGGACGACCGTGACCCGCACGCCGGTGCCGACGGCCTCGGCGCGGATCGCCTGCGCCAGGCCGGTGATCGCCCACTTGGTCGCCGAGTACAGGTTGCCCGGCCGGACACCGCGGCCCGCGGCCGAGCCGGTCAGCACCAGGTGGCCGCCGGAGCGCAGCAGGGCGGGCATCGCGGCGCGGGCGGTGAACGCCGGGCCGCACACGTTGGTGACGACCATGCTGGTCCACTCGGACGGGTCCGCACCCGCCGAAGACACGAACGACGTGTCCACCGAAACGCCCGCGTTGGCGAGGACGACATCGATTCGTCCCCAACGCGATTCCACCCGCGCCATGAGGTCCTGCACGGAATCCCATGAGGACACGTCGCATTTCGCGTCCCATCCGCGATCCCCGACGGATTCTTCGGCCGAGCGCGATGCCCTGACCACGCGATACCCCGCCTGAGCAGCCAGGGAGGCGGTCGCCGCCCCGATCCCGCGGGAGGCTCCGGTCACCACGAAGACGTTTTCCATGATCCGGACCCTAGTCAGGGAAACGTCAGTGCCGCCTGTTTGGATACCGCGCATGAATGTGAACCGCAGGTCCGTGTTCGGGCTGGGGACCGTCGCCGCCGCGACGGCCGTGCTCGGCTCCCACGGTGCAGCACAAGCCCAGGAAGAAGCGGAGATCGAGATCGAACGCTTCCCGACGACGGCCGACCGGTCGCGCAAGCGCGTGGCCCAGATCTACAAGCGGCAGGTCCGCAAGGCGCGGGGCACCTGGTCGTCGCTGATCACGGTCGCGGACCTCGACGGGACGACGAAGGCGGCCGTCGACGAGGACGCGGACGAGGTCGTCGAGGCCTACAGCGTGAACAAGATCGCCGTCGCGGTCGCCGTGCTGGACAAGGTGGACCGCGGGCTGGTCAAGCTCGACCAGACGGTCACGGTGTCGTCCGCGATCGTCATCCAGGACACCGACGGGATCTTCGCGCTCGACGGCGCGTACCCCAGCGAGGTCACCGTCGGCCACGCGCTGGCGAACCTGCTGACGGTCTCCGACAACACCGCGGTCCGCCTGTGCGGCCTGGTCGTGCCGGCGCTGGAGCTCAACGAGATCCTGCGCTCCAAGGGCTTCGTGCACACCCAGGTCGTGCCGGTCGCGAACCCCAACCGGTTCTTCCTCGGCACCACCACGGCGCGCGAGACCCACACGTTGCTGCAGAAGCTGGTCGACGGCCAGCTGCTGTCGGCGGCCTCCACCGCCTACCTGCTGAACATCCTGCGCGCCACCGCGAGCTTCACCGACGGCGTGCGGCTGAACCTCACGACGAACGAGCGCCTGCGCGTGGCGACGAAGGCCGGCTGGTTCGAGGACGGCCGCAACGAGGCCGGGATCATGTTCAGCGAGGACGACCGCGCGATCCTGATCTACTCGATGTTCGCCTCCGGCACCTTCTCCGGCGACAAGGCCGTGAACGACCAGGACTTCAGCACCACGCACCCGGCCGTCGCGGCCCGCGCGGAGCTCGGACGGTCCATGTTCGACGCGGTCATCAAGATCACGACCACGAAGCCGAGGCACCGCGCGAAGGTCTACCGGTTCTTCAACGGCGGCTGACTTTCCTGAGATTTCTCTGAATTCCGGGCCATCCGGCACTGGTTTTCGGCTATACAGGCACCACGCCGGGGTCGGTCGTCGCCGCCGTCGACGACCGGCTTCCCCGTGCAGTGGTCACAGCGCCGGTTCCACGACGTCGTGGAACCTGCGTGCCACCTCCGCGATCACCTCGTCGAAGTCCGCCGCCCAGATGCCGGCGTTGAAGATCTCGACCTCGACGTCCCCCGCGTACCCGGTCGCGGCGACCTGCCTGGTCAGGCGGTCGAGGTCGATGTCGCCGTCACCCGGATAACCGCGTCCCAGCAACACATCCGCCGGCACCGGCGTGAGCCAGTCGCACACCTGGTACGACGCGATGCACGGCCCCGCGCGCACGATCTGCGCGTCGAGGTCCGGATCCCACCAGACGTGCACCGCGTCGACGACGACGCCGACCGACGGGTGCCGTTCCGCGATGTCGAGCGCCTGCGACAACGTCGACAGCACACCGCGATCGGCGCAGAACACCGGGTGCATCGGTTCCAGCGCCAGGGTCACGCCCGCCTCCGCCGCGTACCCCGACAGCTCCGCGATGGCGTCCGCGACGCGCTGACGCGCGCCGGCGAGATCTTTGTCGCCCGCCACTCCCCCGACGACCATGACCAGCACGTCGGTGCGCAACGCGGCGGCTTCGTCGATGGCGCGCCGGTTGTCGTCCAGCGCGGCGCGGTTGTCGACCGCGGTCAGGAACCCCCCGCGGCACAACGAGGACACGCGCAGCCCGGCGTCCGCGACGAGCTTGGCGGTGCGGTCCAGGCCGTGGTCGGCCACCGGTTCGCGCCACAGCCCGATCGACTCGATGCCGTGCCGGACGCACCCCTCGACGGCCTCGGTGACGGTGGCGCGTTTGACCGTGGCCTGGTTCAGCGAGAGGCGAGCCACTGCTGCCACCGCCGTTCCGCGAACTCCGGGTCGACGACGCCGGCGATCCCGGCGAGCCGCTTCGCCTCGGCCAGGTGCTCGACGCCGCGCGCGGATTCCAGGCCGCCGAGCAGCACGAACCGTTCCTGGTGCCCGGCCAGGAACGCCAGGAACACCACACCGGTCTTGTAGTAGTAGGTCGGTGCGCTGAACAGGTGGCGTGACAACGGAACCGTCGGCGCCATGATGCGGTGGAACTCCGCCGTGTCGCCCTCGGCGAGCTTCGCGAGGGCCTTGGCCGCCACGGGCGCGATCGGGTCGAAGATGCCGAGCAACGCGTGGCTGTGACCGTGCTCGTCGCCCGCGATGAGGTCCGGGTAGTGGAAGTCGTCGCCGGTGTAGCAGCGGACGCCGTCCGGCAACGCGCGGCGCAGGCCGATCTCGTGGTCGGCGTCGAGCAGCGAGACCTTCACGCCGTCCACTTTGTCCGGTCGTGACCGGATGATCTCGAGGAAGTTGCGCGTGGCGCGCGGGACGTCGGCCGCACCCCAGTAGCCCTCGAGCGCCGGGTCGAACGCGGTGCCGAGCCAGTGCAGGACGACCGGCTCGCTGACGTGGTCGAGCAGGGTGCCGTAGATCTTCTCGTAGTCCTCGGGCCCGCGAGCGGCGGCGGCGAGCCGGCGCGAGCACATCAGCACGGGCTGGGCGCCCGCCTCCTGGACGACGTCGAGCTGTTCCAGGTAGGCCTCCAGCACCTCGTCGAGGTCCGGCTCGCCGGTCAGGTGGTCGGTCGCGACGCCCGCGCAGATCCGGCCGGCCTTCTCCGCGGCGCTGCGGCGGATCAGCTCGGCGGCGGTCGGCCAGTCGAGGCCCATGCCGCGCTGGGCGGTGTCCATCGCCTCCGCGACGCCCAGGCCGTGCGACCACAGGTGGTGGCGGAACGCGAGAGTCGCGTCCCAGTCCACCGTGCGCTCGTCCTTCGCCACGACGTGTGCCGCGGCGAACACGATGCGTTCACCGCCGGACATCGGCGATCTCCACTCGGCGTCCTTCCGAAGAGGACCGCAGACCGGCCGCCGCCAGTGCCACTCCCCTTGCCCCGGCGAGGAAGTCGTGCGGGAACGGCGCACCGTCGGCGACGTGCCGCAGGAACTCCGTCCACTGCACCTTGAAGCCGTTGTCGAAGTCCTCGTTGTCCGGAACCTGCTGCCACTGGTCGCGGAACGGGTGCGTGACCGGGAGGTCCGGGTTCCAGACCGGTTTCGGCGTGACGGCACGAGGTTGCACGAAGCACTCGCGCAGCCCGGCGACCGCGCTGCCCTCGGTGCCGTCCACTTGGAACTCCACCAGCTCGTCGCGGCGCACGCGCACGCACCAGGACGAGTTGATCTGCGCGATGACGCCGTTCTCGATCTCGAAGATCCCGTACGCGGCGTCGTCCGCGGTGGCGGTGTAGGCGTCGCCCTGCTCGTCCCAGCGCGTCGGGACGTGCGTGACGGCCTTGGCCGTGACCGCCTCGACGCGGCCGAAGAGGTCGTGGAGCAGGTAGCTCCAGTGGCAGAACATGTCCGAGACGATGCCGCCGCCGTCCTCGGCCCGGTAGTTCCAGCTCGGGCGCTGCGCGGCCTGCCAGTCGCCCTCGAAGACCCAGTAGCCGAACTCGCCGCGCACGCTGAGGATCCGGCCGAAGAAGCCGCCGTCGACGAGCCGCTTGAGCTTGCGGATGCCCGGCAGGTACAGCTTGTCGGCCACGACCCCGTGCTTGACGCCCTTCTCGTCGGCCAGCCGCGCGAGCCCGAGCGCCTCCTCGACCGTCTCCGAGACCGGCTTCTCGGTGTAGACGTGCTTGCCGGCCTCGATGGCCCTGGTGATCGACTCGACGTGCTTCGACGTGACCTGCGAGTCGAAGTAGATCTCCACCGACGGGTCCGCGAGGGCGCTGTCGAGGTCCGTGGTCCAGCGGGCGAGGTCGTGGCGTTCGGCGATCTCCTTGAGCTTGTCGGCGTTGCGGCCCACGAGGACCGGCTCCACCTTCAGCACGGTCCCGTCCCGCAACCGCACGCCCTCGTCGCGCAACGGCAGCAGGGACCGGACCAGGTGCTGGCGGTACCCCATCCGCCCGGTGACGCCGTTGACCGCCACTCCGATGGTCCGAACTGCCATCACACCTCCCTGGCAACGGCGCTGGAAAGCGCTTTCCCGCCACGCTAACCGCGGTGCTTGACGGCCGTCAACCTCCTCCCGAGCTAGTCTCAGCGCTCACATGCACGTTGACGGAGGTGGTCGTGTCCGCCCGACAGGTGACGCTCGCCGAGGTGGCGAAGCAGGCGGGTGTGTCGCTGGCGACCGCCTCCCGCGTGCTCAACGGCAGCACGCGGCAGGTGAGCGAGGACCTCAGCGACCGCGTCCTGCGCACCGCGGAGGAGCTCGGCTACGTGCCGAACGCCTCGGCGCAGGCGCTGGCCCGCAACTCGAGCTCGCTCGTCGGACTGGTCGTGCACGACATCACCGACCCGTACTTCTCGTGCATCGCGGCGGGGGTGACGCGGGTGGCCGAGGCGGCCGGGCTCGTCGTCGTCCTCGGCACGACCGGACGCCGTCCCGAACGTGAGGTCGAGCTGCTGTCCACCCTGCGTGCGCATCGGGCGCGTGCGGTGGTGCTCGCCGGTTCGCGGACCACGGACCGTGCGTCGCAGGCGAGGCTCGCGGCGGAGATCGACGCGTTCACCGAGCAGGGCGGGCGTGTCGCGTGCGTGTCGCAGGCGAAGCTCGGCACCGACACGGTCGTGCCCGGCAACCGCGCCGGTGGGCGCGCGCTGGCCCGTTCGCTCGCCGAGCTGGGCCACAAGAAGTTCGCCGTGCTGGGTGGGCCTTCCGAGCTCGTGGTGGCCCGCGACCGGCTCGCCGGGTTCAAGGCGGGGCTCGCCGACGCCGGGATCACGCCGCCCGTGGTGGTCAACGGCGCCTTCACCCGTGACGGCGGGTACGAGGCCGCGCTGGAGCTGCTGGCGTCGAAGAAGCGCGTGACCTGCGTGTTCGCGGTGACCGACGTGATGGCGATGGGCGCGATGGCGGCGCTGCGCGAACGGGGCGTGCGGGTGCCGGAGGACATGTCGATCGCCGGGTTCGACGACATCCCGACGCTGCGCGACACGGTTCCGGCGCTGTCGACCGTGCGGCTGCCGCTGGAGCGGATGGGCGAGATCGCCGCAGGTCTCGTGCTGGACGCCGGAGGTGACGAGGCCCGCACCGTCCGCGTGGCGGGTGAGGTGGTGCTGCGGGCCTCCACTGCCCACACTTAGACTCGTCGGGCTGTACACGTACTTAGTCTTGAGGAGTTGAGCCGTCCCCATGGGGTCTGGCCCAGGCTGGCATACCAACCCGGTCCTTCGTCGCGCTGGAGCGCTCAGGTGACCGGAATCCTTCTGAGCGTGCTCGGTCTGGTCGCCGTCGTGGCGCTGACCGCGGGCACCTTCGTCGCGGTGGCGGCGGAGTTCTCGCTCACCGCACTCGAACGCAGCACCGTCGAGCGCCACGTCGCCGAGGTGGGCGACGCCACGGCGCGGACCATCGACCGCGCCCATCGGACGTTGTCCTTCCAGCTCTCCGGCGCGCAGCTCGCCATCACGGTGACCACGCTGATCACCGGGTACATCGCGGAGCCCGCGATCGCCTCGCTGATCGAGCCGGGCCTGACCGCGGTGGGCGTGCCCGCGTCGGTGGCCGACTGGTTGTCGCTGGCACTGGCGCTGGCGATCGCCACGGCGTTGTCGATGGTGTTCGGCGAGCTGGTGCCCAAGAACCTGGCGATCGCGAAGCCGCTGGAGACGGCGCGCGGGGTCGTCGGCGTGCAGGCGGGGTTCTCGAGGGTCTTCCGGTGGCTGATCCTCGCGATGAACAACTCGGCGAACTGGCTGGTCCGGCGCTTCGGCGTCGAGCCGGTCGAGGAGCTCGCGTCCGCCCGCTCGCCCGAGGAGCTGGGCGCGCTGGTGCGCACGTCGGCCGAGCACGGCACGCTGGACCAGGGCACCGCGGTGCTGCTGGACCGCTCGCTGCGCTTCGGCGACCGCACGGCCGGTGAGCTGATGACGCCGCGGGTGCGCGTGGAGGCCCTGCGGGCCGATGCGACCGTCGCGGACCTGGTGCTGAAGGCGCGGGAGACGGGCTTCTCGCGGTTCCCGGTGCACGACGGTTCGCTGGACGAGGTGCGCGGGATGGTGCACGTGAAGCAGGCCTTCGCGGTGCCCTCCACGTTGCGCGGGTCGACCCCTCTGTCCGCTCTGACGCGGCCGGTCTACTCCGTTCCCGAGACGCTGGAGGGCGACGCTCTGCTGGACCGCCTGCGCGCGTCGGGTCTGCAGACGGCGCTGGTCGTGGACGAGTACGGCGGCACCGCGGGCATGGTGACGCTGGAGGACGTGGTCGAGGAGATCGTCGGCGATGTGCGCGACGAGCACGACCGCCGTGAGGCCTCTCCGGTGCGCTCGCTGGGCAAGGACAGCTGGCTCGTGTCGGGTCTGCTGCGCGACGACGAGGTGGCGGAGGCCACCGGGTTCCGCATGCCCGACGGCGACTACGAGACGCTGGCCGGCCTGGTGCTCTCCCGCCTGGGCCGGATTCCCGACGTCGGCGACGAGATCCGCGTCGACGGCTGGAGGGTGACCGTGATGCGGATGGACCGCCACCGCGTGGCCGAGCTGCGGGTGGTGTCGTCGTGAACTTCCTCATCGTCGTGGTGCTGCTGGCGGGCAACGCCTTCTTCGTCGGCGCGGAGTTCGCGGTGATCACCGCGCGCCGCGACCGCCTGGAAGCGCTGGCGGACAAGGGCTCCTCCCGTGCCCGCACCGCCATCAAGGCCTCCCAGGAGCTGCCCCTGCTGATCGCCGGCGCCCAGCTGGGCATCACGCTGTGCTCGCTGGGTCTGGGTGCGATCGCCGAGCCCGCTCTGGCTTCTGTGCTGGAGGGGCCCCTCAAGGCCGTCGGGTTGCCGTTGGCCGTGGTGCACGGTGTGGCGTTCTCGGTGGCGTTGGTCATCGTTGTCGCACTGCACACGATCCTCGGCGAGATGGTGCCGAAGAACCTGGCCATCGCCGGTCCGGAACGGGCCGCGGTCTGGCTGGTCCCGGTGCACTACGGCTTCTCGCGGATGATCGCGCCGGTCCTGGCGATGTTCACCGCCGCGGGCCGCTGGGTGCTGCGCCGCTTCGACGTGGAGCCGGTGGACGAGCTGGAGTCGGCCTACACGCCGGACGAGCTGGCTTTGCTGATCGGCCAGTCGCGGTCCGAGGGCCTGCTCGAGGACTCCGAACACCGCCGCCTGGCGCAGACGCTGTCCTCTGCCGAGCGCACGGTGGCCGACGTCCTGGTGCCGCTGGACCGCCTGACAACGGTGTCCGCGTCGCCGACCGTGGGCGAGATCGAGTCCGTCGTCGCCACCACCGGCTTCTCGCGCTTCCCGGTGCTGGGCGAGTCGGGGCTGATCGGGTACCTGCACGTCAAGGACGTGCTGGACCTGGAGGGCGGGTCGACGCTGGTGCCGCGTTCGCGGGTGCGCGGGCTGCCGGAGGTGCCGGTGGACGCGCACCTGGACGAGGCCCTGACCGCGTTGCGCCGGGCGCAGTCGCACCTCGCCCGCGTGGTGTCCGGTGACGGCGCCGTTCTGGGCGTGGTGGCGTTGGAGGACCTGCTGGAGGAGTACGTGGGCACCGTGCGCGACGGCACCCACGTCCGCTGGGTCTAGACCACCGTGTCCTGGTCGGTGCGGACGCGCCTGCGCTACAAAGTGGAGTATGAAGCTCCGGAAGCTGACTGAGGCCGACGCCGAGGAGCTGGTCCGCGCCGTCACGGAGTCGCTCCCGCACCTGCGGCCGTGGGCGCCGTGGGCGGCCAACGGCTACGACCTGGAGACCGCCTCCGCGTTCCTCTGCGAGGCCGCGGAGGAGTGGGAGCGCGGGATCTCGTTCCCCCACGCCATCACCGTCGACGACGCGATCGTCGGCGTGGTGACGGCCATGCGCCGCGACCCCGGCGACGTCGTGGAGATCGGGTACTGGCTGCACCCCGGCCACACCGGGCACGGCCACGCCACCGCCGCCTCGGCGGAGCTGGTCGAGCTCGCCTTCGCGCTGGACGGGGTGGACAGGGTCCAGATCTGGCACGACGAGGCCAACGTCGCGAGCAGCGGTGTGCCGCGGCGCCTCGGGTTCACCGAGGTCGACCGCCGCACACCGTCCCGCGTACCTCCGATGGGCAACCGCGTCGGAGTCGACGTCGTGTGGGAGCTCCGACGCCAGGACACGCGCTCACGAGGCCAGTGAGGCCTTCACCGCACGGGTGCGCTCGTCGGCGAGCACCTCGTCGTCGCCGTTCTCGATCGCCCGCAGCACCTGGTCGACGAGGTCCTGGGTGGTGATCTTCGGCCCGTCCTGGCCCGCCGCCATGTCGGTGTCGATGAAGCCGGAGTGCACCGCGACGACGTGGGTCCCCTGCTCCCGCAACGCCTCGCGGGCCGACTTGGTCAGCGACCACGCCGCGGCCTTGCTCGCCGCGTAGCCGCGCCAGTTCGGGCGGCCGATGAAGGACAGGATGCTCAGCACGTTGACGACCACGCCGCCGCCGTTGGCCTTCAGGACCGGCGCGAACGCGTCCGTCGTGCGGACGAGCCCGAAGACGTTGACCTCGAACTCCGCCTTGATGCTGTCGACGTCCTCCCCCGCGACGAGCACGCCGGCGTTGTTGACCACGATCGTGACGTCGCCCAGCTCCTTCGCCGCCGCCTCGACCTGGGCGGCGTCGGTCACGTCGAGCTGGACCGGGACCACGTTCTCGTCCACCACGGTCGCCGGGTTCCGCGCACCGGCGTAGACCTTCGCGCCGCGCTTCGCGAACTCCTGGGCGAACGCCTTGCCGAGCCCGCGGTTGGCTCCGGTCACCAGCACCACTGCGTCGTTGAAGCTCATCACTACCTCCTGAGTTGGATTCTCAAACTCACTGTAGACGCGTGAGTTGGATTTGCCAACTGACTGCTACGATGGTCACATGACCCCTCGAAGCTGCTCCATGGCGAACGCGCTGGAGGTGGTGGGCGAGCGCTGGTCACTGCTGGCGCTGCGCGAGGTCTTCCTCGGCAGCACCCGCTTCGACCAGATCGCCGCGAACACCGGCGCCTCCCGCGACGTGCTGACCGTGCGGCTGAAGAAGCTGGTGGCCGCCGGCGTGCTGGAGAAGCGCCAGTACTCCGAGCACCCGCCACGGCACGAGTACCTGCTCACGGAGTCGGGCCGTGCGCTGCACAACGTGTTGCTGATGCTCAAGGAGTGGGGCGACGCCTACGTGACGGAGGGGCCCCTCCCCCTCGTGTGGCAACACTCGTGCGGCGCCGTGCTGGAGCCACGCGTCGTGTGCGCGGCGTGCGGCGAGGAGGCCACCTCCGAGTCGCTGACCCGCGCCGGAGAGCTCACCCACTAAGTTGGGCGGCATGAGCGAGGACGACGAGGACGAGTTCGCCGAGGACGACGAGTTCGAGGACGAGGACGACGCCGACGACCTCTTCGCCGTCACGCCCGAACCGCGCACGGTCTGCCACCTGTGCGGGGGTGCCAGCTACATCGCGGCGCCGACGCTCGCGATCATCGGCGGGGCGCCGCGGACCGTCGACAACGGGCGGGAGTGCCCGCACTGCAACGGCGCGCGGACGTTCAACGGGCTCGTGCCGCCGCTGTAGCGCGGCGCCGGGCGTGCCGGCCGGGTTGACCGCGGAGGAGTCGCCCTCCGCCATCCGCGTACGGTAACCGCTCGTGGAGGTCCTGACCCGAGCCGAATGGCACGAACTTCGCGACTCGCACGTCGCGCGCATGCGCCGGTTCACCGGGCCGCATCTGGAGCGGAAGCTCCGCAAAGAGAAGCACCCGGTCATGGACTTTCTCTTCACCTACTACAGCCATCGGCCCGTGCGGCTCGAACGGTGGCATCCCGGGCCGGGCGTCGTGCTGGAGGACGCCGACGAGTACCTGGAGTTCCCGCACTACAAGCGGTCCGGCGAGGGCGTCGCGCTCGACGTGGGCAGCTTCGTCCGGCAGCGCGAGAAGACGCTCGAGTTCGTCCAGGCGCTGCTCACGGCCACGTTGAGCAGGCCGGCGCGGCTCGGCTGCTTCGGGCTGCACGAGTGGGCGATGGTCTACCGGCAGCAGCCAGAGGAGGTGCGGCACAACGCGTGGCCGTTGCGCCTGGGCAGCGACGGGACCGACGCCGTGGTCGAGTCGAGCCGGATCCAGTGCGGGCACTTCGACGCGTTCCGGTTCTTCACGCAGCCCGCGCGGCCTCGCAACACCCTGCGACCGACGCGTGACGACCAGGTGCTGAACGAGCAGCCGGGGTGCCTGCACGCGAACATGGACCTGTTCAAGTGGGCCTACAAGCTCGAGCCCGCGACGCCGTCGGACCTGGTGGCCGACTGCTTCGAGCTGGCCGTGGACGTGCGCGAGCTCGACATGCGCGCTTCCCCCTACGACCTGGTGGAACTCGGCTACGGACCCGTGCCGATCGAGACTTCCGAGGGGCGCGCGGAGTACGTTCGGAGGCAGGCCGCGTTCGCCGAACGGGCGCGGCCGTTGAGGGAACGGCTCGTCTCCGTGTGCCAGTCAGTACTTGGTGTGACTTCACTTCGCTAGCGAGGTTCACCTGTTAGCGTGATTCGCTGGTCGTCGGGGTCCGCTGAGTAGTTGTGAGGGATCGATGTCTCGACACCGCGCGCTGCGGGCGAAGGTGCGGCGCGGGATCGCCAAGTGGCCCGTGCTGATCGTCGTGCTGGTCGTGCTGATCGGCCTCGGCTGGCTGATCCTGTCGTGGGCCGGCGGAGTGCTCGACAAGCGTTCGCAGGCCCTGGCCCAGAACTGCAGCGAGGGCGACTCGGTGCTGCGCGTCTCCGCGACGCCGAGCATCGCGGAGGCCGTCGCGGACGTCGCGCGCGCCTACAGCGCGACGCGGCCCGTCGTGTACGACCACTGCATCGCGATCGAGGTGATCTCGGCGGACTCGTCCGCGGTGCTGGAGGGCCTCACGACGACGTGGGACGCGGAGAAGCTCGGCAAGCGCCCGCACGCGTGGGTGCCCGACTCGACCCTGTGGGCGAACCGGCTCTCGGCGCTGAACGCGAAGCTGGTGAGCTCGGCGCCGAAGTCCATCGGCACGTCACCGGTGCTGCTCGCGGCTCCCGAGGCCGCCGCGCCGGTGCTGAAGGACTTCCGCTGGACCGACATGCCCGAGGTCACGGAGTGGTCCGAGTTCGGCACGAACTGGGGCCGGTTCAGCGTCGCGATGCCCGACCCGGCGACGAACACGGCGTCCGCGCTGGCGATCCAGTCGGCGCTGGCCGACGGCAAGGGCCCGGTGACGGCGGAGTCGCTCGGCTCGGACGCCTCGAAGGCGAAGCTGTCGAAGCTCGCGGCCGCGGTGCCGCCGGAGGTGCCGCCGACGACCCGCGACGCCTTGGCGCGCCTGGGGGACAGCGCGACGGTCAACGCGGCGGGTTTCTCCGTCACTCCGGTGTCCGAAGTGGACCTGTTCAAGCACAACACGGGCAAGGAGGCCCCGTCGAAGCCGCTCGTGGGCGTGCTGCCCGCGGGCCCGGCTCCGGTGGCGGACTTCCCGTACGTGGCGCTGGGCGGTTCGGAGGTCGGCGAGGCGGAAGTGCGTGCGGCGCAGGCGTTCCGCGACTTCATGACCGAGCCGTCGTCGCAGGCGATCCTGGCGCGCGGCGGGCTGCGCGTCGAGTCCACTCAGGACCGGCCGTCGCAGGCACCGGGCGTGTCGTGGTCCCCCGTCACGGAGAACCTCGTGGCGGCCGACGCGACGACCACGCAGCAGATCTCGTCGGCGTGGGCCTCCGCGGACCGCGGCGGCCAGGTCGTGACGGTGCTGACGGACGTGTCGACGTCGATGAAACCCCGGCTGGACAAGGTGAAGTCGGCCCTGCGCGGCCAGATCGACAGGTCGGTGTCGGGCTCGTTCGGGCTGTGGGAGTTCGCCCGCTCGCTCGACGGTTCCAAGCCCTACAAGCAGCTCGTCGGCACCGGCCCGGTGACGGAGAAGCGCGAGGCGCTGCGGCGTGCCCTCGACGGGTTGAAGACCAGCGAGGGCTCGCAGCTCTACAGCGCGCTGGCGGCGTGCTACGAGGCGGCGCACGACGGGTTCGTGGCGGGGCGGGTCAACCGGGTCCTGGTGATCACCGACGGCACCTCGGACGGCGGGATCGACCTCACCGCGCTGAAGTCGCAGCTGCACGGGACGGACCTGGCGGTCAGCTTCATCGCGATCGGCGGCGAGGTGGACCGCGCGGCGTTGACGGACATCGCGCAGGTCACCGGCGGGTCGGTGTCGGTGGTGGAGAACGTGGACGGGGTCGAGGCGGCGCTCGGCCAGGTGCTGTCGACGAAGGCCTGAGGTCTGAGCGCTGAGGTCTGAGCGCTGAGGTCTGAGCGCTGTCGGACCCGCTCACTAGAATTGATTTTGGGGGTACCCGGCCGGGTCCGTGTGTGTGGTGCGTGGCCGTAGGGGGAACCGTGCGGTTCTGCCGCTCGTTGCGCCCGGCATGGGGGAATCGCGAGTTCTGCTGGCCTCGATGCCGTTCGCCGGCCACATCGGCGCGATGGCGGCGGTGTCGCGCGAGCTGGTCGAGCGCGGTCACGACGTCGTGGTCCACACCGGCGCCAAGTACCGCCACCGGTTCGAGGGCACGACGCACCTGCCGTGGTCCGAGGACTTCGACGACGCCCGGCTCGCCGACGCGTTCCCCTCCGTGGGAGACGGCAAGGGGCTGCGGTCGAACTTCGCGAACGTCCGGGACGTGCTCGTCGGCACGGGCGCGGCGCAGGCGCGCGACGTGCTGGAGACCCGGTTCGACCTGGTGGTCACGGACCACCTGGCGTTCGGGGCGGCGATGGCCGCCGAGATCCGGTCGGTGCCGTGGGTGACGGTCGCGGTCACGCCGCTGGTCGTGAGCCGGCCGCTGGCCCGTGCCGTGTCGGTGGTGGCCGTCGACCCGATGTTCAACCGCATGCGCGCCGAGGTCGGGCTCGGGCCCAGGGCCAGCGCGCTGGAGTCGTTCTACTCGCCGGACCTCGTGCTGGCACAGGGGGTGTCCGCGCTGGAGACCGTCCGGGTGCCGGACCAGGTGCGGTTCGTCGGGCGGCTGACGGGTGCCCCGGTCGCGACCGCGCTGCCCGAGTGGTGGCCGGAGCTCGACGGCGCGACGGTCGTGCACGTGACGCAGGGGACGCTGGAGACGGACGCGGACGACCTGCTCAAGCCCGCGATCGAGGCGTTGGCCGGGCACGACGCGCTGGTGGTGTGCACGACCGGCGGCGCACCGGTGGACACCCTGGGGGCGTTGCCGGGCAACGTGCGCGCCGCGGAGTTCCTCCCCCACGACCTGCTGCTGCCGCGCACCGACCTGATGATCACCAACGGCGGGTGGGGAGGGGTGCTGGCGGCCGTCGAAGCGGGGGTCCCGCTGGTCGTGGTGCCCGGCTCGCTGGACAAGCCGCAGGTGGCGAAGCGGGTCGCACGCGCCGGCGTCGGCATCGTCAGGAGGAAGCCGGCGGGTCTGCGGGCCGCGGTGGACCGGGTGCTCTCGGAGCCGCGCCACCGGGACCGCGCCCGCGAGCTGGGGCGGGAGATCACGGCGGCCGGTGGCGCGGCCAGGGCGGCGGATCTGGTGGAGGAGCTGCTCAGGCGGCGTTGAACTCGTCGGGGTCCGGGCCGGTCCGGGTGCCGTTGTCGAGCTCGTTGACGACCGTCATGTCGTCCTGGGCCAGCTCGAAGTCGAAGACGTCGATGTTCTCCTTGATCCGGTAGGGCGTGACGGACTTCGGGATCACGACGTTGCCGAGCTGGACGTGCCAGCGCAGCACGATCTGGGCCGGGGTCTTGCCGTACTTCTCGGCGAGGCCGGTGATGTCGGGGTTGCGCAGCAGCGCGCCCTGGGCCAGCGGCGACCACGCCTCGGTGACGATGCGGTGGGTGACGTGGACCTTGCGCATCTCCTCCTGCTGCAGCAACGGGTGCAGCTCGATCTGGTTCACCGCCGGGGTGGTCGGGAACTCGTCGAACAGGCGCTGCAGGTGCGGTGTGTGGAAGTTGGAGACGCCGATGGCGCGCACACGGCCGTCGGCGTAGAGCTGTTCCAACGCGCGCCACGACTCGGCGTAGAGGTCGCGTTCGGGGGTCGGCCAGTGGATGAGGTAGAGGTCCAGCACGTCGCGGCGCAGACGGCGCATGCTCTCGTCGAACGCGCGCAACGTCGAGTCGTAGCCCTGGTCGGAGTTCCAGAGCTTGGTCGTGATGAACAGGTCCGGGATGCCGGCGATCGCGTCGCCGACGCCGGACTCGTTGCGGTAGGCGGCGGCCGTGTCGATGCTGCGGTAGCCCGCTTCGATGGCGGTCGTGACCGCACCGGCCACCTGGTCCTCCGGCACCTGGAAGACGCCGAAGCCGAGTTGGGGGATCCGTACTCCGTTGTTCAACGAGATCAGCGGAACCATGCGGGTAGCTTCGCACCGTTGTAGACGTCCCGCATCGCCTCGACGACGCCCATCAGCTCGCGGCGCAGCTCCGCAGGTGCGAGCACCTCGACGTCCGCGCCGAACTTGAGCAGGTCGGCGACGGCGTGCCGGGTCGACTCGGTGGGGAAACCGAACTCCTCGCCCGGCTGCGGCGCTGCCTCCCGGATCACCCGCGCCTGGTGGCCGCTCAGCAGGTACTGGGTCTTGTCGAGGCCCTGCCGGGTCATGCGGACGGTGATGCGTTCGCCGTACATGCGGGCCTCGAACTGCTCGGACCACTCGGCCCAGTACCGCGCGAGGTCGAAGTCCGCGGGCCGGTCGAACACGTCGTCCATCGCTTCGAGTGCCAGCACTCGCGACACCCGGTAGGTGCGGCCGCTGCCGACGAAGTACCAGGTGCCCGCCTTGAGGACGAGACCGTACGGGTCGACCTCGCGCTCGACGGTGTCGTCGCCCCAGCGCCGGTAGGTCATCCGCACCCGGCGCTGCTCCCACACGGCGTCGGCGATCGTCGCGAGGTGCTCGGTGGGCTCGTCGCCGCGGAACCACGACGGCGTGTCGAGGTGGAAGCGCTGGCGGATCTGCTCGGCCTTGTCGCGCAGCTCGGTCGGCAGCGCGGCGAGGAGCTTGAGCTGGGCGGCGGCGGCGAACTCCTTCAGCCCCAGGTCGGCCGCGGGTCCTGGCAGCCCGGCGAGGAACAGCGACTGGGCCTCGCCGGAGGTGAGACCGGTCAGCCGGGTGCGGTAGCCGTCGACCAGCTGGTAGCCGCCGGCCGGGCCGCGGTCGGCGTAGACGGGGATGCCGGCGGCGCTGAGCGAGTCGATGTCGCGGTAGATGGTGCGCGGCGAGACCTCCAGCTCCGCTGCCAGCTCGTCCGCGGTCATCCGGCCCCTCGACTGGAGCAGCAGGAGCACCTGCATGAGCCGGCTGGACTTCATGGCCTCAGCCTGACATGAACTGCCGCAGCGCCAGAACCAGATGGTCATCGCCACTGCCGTCTCGCAGGGCATGCGCTGGAACCCCGCCCGTCGACCTGCAAGCCTTCGGGCCGGGCTCCTTCATGACTTCAGCAGGAGGCGAGCTCCGAGGGACGCACGGTCGTGGCCGCGTCGTCGTCCTGGATCGCCTGGATCATCCGCTCCCAGCCCGGCGTGGCTCCCCCGGCGGAGTGCAGCGCGGAGCGAACCCGCACGTGCGCTTTCCGCAGAGCGTCAGAGGAGTCCTCCGCATCAAGATGCAGGCAGAACTGGACCGTGCCTTCCTCCAGGTTGGCGCCGATGTCCGCGTCCTCGATGCCCGGCTCGCTCTGCAGCGCGTCCATGACGGCATCCAGGTGGTTCTCCAGGTCGCTGGCAACAGCCGAAGATACGCAGGTCAGCTCAACGTAGTACGAGCGCGCCATCAAGCGTCCTCCTTCCAGCATCCAGACCTCTTGAGCCATCCTCGCAGGTTACGCGTGTAGTTGGGGTTGGATGGGGTCAACTTCACCGTCTTGAAACAAGCCTCATGAGGCGGGCCGCACCAAGCCTTGAAGTACTTCCCCTTCGCTACCCGCCAGCCCTGTCTCTCAAGACTGCGGAGCAGCTTCTCCAGATCAGGATCCGGATGTTTCGGCCGTGACGCGAGGCTCCAATCAAGTGACCCACGTCTCATCTTCTACGGTGGATCGCCTTGACTGCCTGCCTCGTTATGACCACAGGCAGTGTGACGGCCCTGCCTCTGAGACTGGTACAGGTCCTATCGGTAACCGCCGGCTGGCGACTTGAGCGATACCACTCGAAGGGGTGGCTCCTTGTCGGCCAGGCGCCTGGCACAGCTTCTCTCTAACCTGACACGAACTGTCAGGAATTACCAGCAGAGTGGTTCCCATGAAGGCAACAGGGACCATCGCCGTGAAGAGCTGGGACGAGAACACGTGGGACGGCCGCTCCTACAAGGAGGTCGAGGGCCGCAAGCTGACCGAGGCGCACGTCGAGTTCTCGTACGCGGGTGACGTCAGCGGTGTCGGCAGCTGCCGGTACCTCATGTACTACGGCGACGACGTGGCGTGGACGACCGCGCTGGAGGAGATCGTCACCGACGAGGGCTCGCTGGTGCTGCGGCACGTCGGCGCCTACCGGTCGTCGGTGGAGGCCGAGATCGCGATCGTCGACGGCACCGGGAAGTACCTGCGCGCCAAAGGTGCGGCGACGGTCGACTGGGCGGAGGATGGCAGCGGCACCTACACCCTGGAGTACGAGGTCTGAGCGATGACCAACGCCCCCACCTACGACGCGGCCAAGCAGCGGATCACCGCGCTGGTCACCGGCGCCGACCCGCAGACGCCCGTGGCGGCGACGCCCGGCTGGTCGGTCAAGGACGTGGTGGCGCACCTCGCCGGCGGTCTGCGCGACTTCGTGGACCGCCGGTTCGACGGTGTCGAGTCGGGTGAGTGGGGTGAACGGCAGGTGCGCGACCGCCGCGACAACACCCTGGACGACGCCTTCGCCGAGTGGGACGCCAATCTGGAGCTGGCCCGGCCGTTGTTCGACACGCCCACGGGGCCGGTGCTGGTGTCCGAGGTGATCGCGCACGAGCACGACCTCCGCGCGGCGCTGGGGGTTCCGGGCGACCGCGACGGCGTCGAGGTGCGGGCGGCGCTGGTGCGGCCGTTGCAGGAGCTCGACAAGCGGATGCGGGAGAACGACGTGCCGGCGTTGCGGGTCGTGCTGGAGCACGGGGACCGGGTGCTCGGGCACGGTGAGCCCGCCGGGACGCTGCGGACCACGTCGTTCGAGCTGGTGCGGGCGATCGGCGGGCGGCGGTCGGTCGACCAGATCAAGGAGCTCGACTGGGACGGCGATCCGGACGTGTGGATCTCCTCGCTGGCCCTGTCCGGACGGCACCGGCCGGAGCCCTTCAGCGAATGATCTCCGGAGTGGCTGCGAGCGGCCGGCTTCACCGCCGAGGCGCAGTGGCTGCTCGGCGAGGGCGAGGACGGGGCCGTCCTGTTCGCACGGCGCGGGTGAGACCATCTGGCCGTGTCAGCAGAGGAACAGACGTGTCAGCGGTGCGGTGAGACGGTCGAGCTGGACCGGGAGGACTTCGAGCTGTTCGAGCGGATGCACCCCGAGTGCTTCCACTTCGCGTTCGAGCACGACCTGACCAAGCCCGGTCTCAGCGAGGCGGAGGACTGCGGCGACCCCGCCTGTCCCGCCGGAGCGTGAGAAAACGGGCGCACCCCCGAGTGCGCCCGTTTCCCACTTGCCCGGATCAGCTGCCGTACGCCGAGAGCGGCGGGCAGGAGCAGACCAGGTTGCGGTCGCCCTTCGCGCCGTCGATGCGGCGCACGGGCGGCCAGATCTTCGGGGCACCGGTACCGGCCGGGAAGACGGCCTCCTCGCGGGTGTACGGGTGGTTCCACTCGCCCACGGTCACGCTGGCCGCGGTGTGCGGGGCGTTGCGCAGCGGGTTGTCCTCGACGGGCCACTCGCCGGCGCCGACGCGGTCGATCTCGCGCTTGATGGCGATCATGGCGTCGATGAACCTGTCGATCTCGGCCAGGTCCTCGGACTCGGTCGGCTCGACCATCAGGGTGCCGGCGACCGGGAACGACATCGTCGGGGCGTGCAGGCCGTAGTCGGCGAGGCGCTTGGCCACGTCGTCCACCGTCACGCCGGTGGCCTTCGTCAACGGCCGCAGGTCGAGGATGCACTCGTGGGCGACGAAGCCGCCCTCGCCGGTGTAGAGGACCGGGTAGTGCTCGTCGAGGCGGCGCGCCACGTAGTTCGCGGCGGCCACGGCGGTCAGGGTGGCGCGGCGCAGGCCGTCGCCGCCCATCATGCGCACGTAGGCCCACGAGATCGGCAGGATCGACGCGGAGCCCCACGGGGCGGCCGAGATCGGGCCGACGCCGGTCGCCGGGCCCGCGGTGGGCTGCAGCGGGTGGTTCGGCAGGAACGGCGCGAGGTGCGAGCGGACGCCGATCGGGCCGACGCCGGGGCCACCGCCGCCGTGCGGGATGCAGAACGTCTTGTGCAGGTTCAGGTGCGAGACGTCCGAGCCGAACTTGCCGTAGCGGGCCAGGCCGATCAGCGCGTTGAGGTTCGCGCCGTCGACGTAGACCTGGCCGCCCGCGTCGTGGACCAGGCCGCAGACCTCGCGGACCGTGTCCTCGTACACGCCGTGGGTCGACGGGTAGGTGAGCATGATCGCGGCCAGGTCGTCGGCGTGCTCGGCGATCGTGGTGCGCAGGTGGCCCACGTCGATGTTGCCCTTGTCGTCGCACTTCACGACGACGACGCGCATGCCGGCCATGACGGCGGACGCGGCGTTGGTGCCGTGCGCGGACGACGGGATCAGGCAGACGTCGCGGTCGGCGTTGCCGTTCGCGCGGTGGTAGGCGCGGATGGCCAGCAGGCCGGCGAACTCACCCTGCGAACCGGCGTTGGGCTGCAGCGACACCGCGTCGTAGCCGGTGACCTCGGCGAGCCAGGCCTCCAGGTCGGATACGATCTTCAGCAGACCGGCCGCGTCCTCCACGGGCGCGAACGGGTGCAGCGTCGAGAACTCCGGCCACGTGACGGGCTCCATCTCCGCGGTGGCGTTCAGCTTCATCGTGCAGGAGCCGAGCGGGATCATGCTGCGGTCGAGGGCGACGTCCTTGTCGGACAACGCGCGCAGGTAGCGCAGCAGCGCCGTCTCGGAGCGGTGCGAGTGGAAGACCGGGTGGGTCAGGTAGTCCGACGTGCGGCGCAGGTCGGCAGGGATGCCGTCGGCGGTGTCGGCGTCGATCGCGTCCACGTCGGCCCCGGTGACGCCGAAGGCCTCCCACACGGCGACGACGTGCGCACGCGTGGTCTTCTCGTCGCAAGCGATTGCGACGACGTCCTCGTCGACCTTGCGGAGGTTGATGCCGGCCTCGCGCGCCTTCGCGACGACCTCGGCGGCACGGCCCTCGGCGCGGACCTCGACGGTGTCGAAGAAGTCGCCGTGCACGACGTCCAGACCGGCCTCGCACAGGCCGGTGGCGAGCACGGTGGCCATGCGGTGCACGCGGGTCGCGATGGCGCGCAGGCCCTCGGGACCGTGGTAGACGGCGTACATGGACGCGATCACGGCGAGCAGCACCTGCGCGGTGCAGATGTTCGACGTGGCCTTCTCGCGGCGGATGTGCTGCTCGCGCGTCTGGAGGGCCAGGCGGTAGGCCAGCGACCCGTCCGCGTCGACGGAGACACCCACGAGACGGCCGGGCAGCTGACGCTCCAGACCGGACCGGACCGCCATGTAGCCGGCGTGCGGGCCGCCGAAGCCGATCGGCACGCCGAAGCGCTGGGTGGTGCCGACGACGACGTCCGCGCCGATCTCGCCGGGCGGGCGCAGCAGCGTCAGCGCCAGCAGGTCGGCGACGACGACCGCCTGCGCGCCGGCGGCGTGGATCTCCTCGATCACCGCGGCCTGGTCGCGCACCACACCGGACGCGCCGGGGTAGGACAGCAGCACGCCGAAGAAGTCGCCGCCCAGGCCGAGGCCCTCGATGCCCTGCGACAGGTCGGCGACGACGATCTCGATGCCGAGCGGCTCGGCGCGCGTCTGGATGACGGCCAGCGTCTGCGGCAGCGTGTCGGCGTCGACGACGAACTTGGTCGACTTCGCGCGACCCGCGCGGCGCACCAGGGTCATCGCCTCGGCGGCGGCGGTCGACTCGTCCAGCATGGACGCGTTCGCGACCGGCAGACCGGTCAGGTCGCCGACCATCGTCTGGAAGTTCAGCAGCGCCTCGAGACGGCCCTGCGAGATCTCCGGCTGGTACGGCGTGTACGCGGTGTACCAGGCGGGCGACTCCAGCACGTTGCGCAGGATCACGCCCGGCGTCACGGTGTCGTAGTAGCCCAGGCCGATCATCTGCGTCATCGGCCGGTTCCGCGACGCGAGCGCGCGCAGCTCGGCGAGCGCCTCGGTCTCGGTGGCCGGGGCGGGCAGGTCCAGCACGAGGTCGCGTTCGTGGATGGACGAAGGCACCGCGTGCTGCGCCAGCTCCTCCAGCGACCCGACGCCGATGACGTCGAGGATGCGCGCGAGCTCGGCGGGGCGCGGGCCGACGTGGCGGTCGGCGAACGGGGTGCCGTGCTCGAGAGCGGCGAGCGGAATGCGGTCCTGCGTCATCAACGCCTCCGGGGGCCTAAAGGGCACACGTGTCCTGGTGCCCTCCCCGCTCTGTCCGTACCCGATGCCGGGCGCCTGAGAGGTTCACCTGCCACGGGGGCGGGCTTTCACCGTCGGCGGGATCCCCAGAAAACCACCTGGGGGTCCACTTTCCAGAGGCGTCTCGCTCGAGCGGTCCTGGATGCCTGAGAGGTTCCCGGGGAGGGAATTGCTCCTTCGGCGCCGGGTTTCGAGGCCCGGTCTCTCCCGCCTGAGTTCAGCGACTACCCGCGAAGAATACCCGCAGGCAGCCCGGCCAGTCGCCAGGGAAGCGACCTACATCTCAGCACCGAGACCGCTCAAGGCCCCTTCGAACGGGTCGAAGGGGTCGGCGCGCAGCGCCAGGACAGGTTCTCGGTGCCGGGGAAGCCGAACTCCAGCCGGAACGCGCGCTTCGTCGCCCCGGACGGTCAGCCGGTGGCGCGCTCGCGGCGGCGGCGGGTCAGCTCGTCCTCGGTCATCGGGGCGATCTCGACGCCGTCCGCGCGTTCGGCCGGGAACTCGTGGATGGTCCCGCTGATCTCGCGCATCGCACCGCTCACCGCGATGCCGAACACGCCCTGGCCGCCTTGCAGCAGGTCGACGACCTCCTCCGGTGACGTGCACTCGTAGACGGTCGTGCCGTCGGAGAAGAGCGTGATCTTCGCGAGGTCCTGGACCCCGCGCCGGCGCAGGTGGTCGACCGCGACCCTGATGTTCTGCAGCGAGACACCGGTGTCCAGCAGCCGCTTCACGACCTTGAGCACCAGGATGTCCTTGAACGAGTACAGCCTCTGACTGCCGGAACCGTGCGCCATCCGCACCGTCGGGGCGACGAGCCCGGTCCGGGCCCAGTAGTCGAGCTGCCGGTACGTGATGCCCGCGACCTGACACGCCGCGGGACCCCGGTAACCGACGAGCTCGTCCGGCAGCGAGGAGTCCGGGAACAGCTCACCCTGCTGCCCGGATTCGGCCCTCAAGGGCGCTTCCTCGACCACGCCTGCCTCCCCTCGCGAACGGCCACGAAACTCGATGGCCGTCAAGCCGCTACGTCAGCTCGCGCGAACCAGCGACGTCCACTCGAGTTCGACGGTAAGACCGCTCCGAGGGCAGGTCAACGCGACGCGCGGGGAGTGTCGACCCTCAACTTGAAGTGGAGAGTCACACCATCACTCGAAGTAGGACGTTCAGGTGACGTTTAGTGATCGTTTAGCGGGTGAAACAGGCGGAAGGTAGCCCAACCGTGGGACCCGCGAATGGAGCACGAGGACCGCGAGCAGGACGGAGAGCGACACTCAACAAAACCGGGGCATCGATGCCCCGGCCGTGTCTAGGTGTCCGCGCCGCGGAAGTCCTCCGGGGAGACCGAGTCGAGGAACTCGCGGAACTTCTCCACCTCGTCCTCCTGCTCGTCCGGGATGATCAGGCCCGCCTCGGCCAGCACGGACTCCTCCGCGTGGATCGGCACACCCACGCGCAACGCCAGCGCCACGGAGTCCGACGGTCGCGCGGACACCCGCACGTCGCCGTCGAACACGAGCTCGGCGAAGAACGTGCCCTCCTGCAGGTCGGTGATCCGCACCTGTTCGAGGTTGCGGCCCAGCGCACCGATGACGTCCTTGAGGAGGTCGTGCGTCAACGGCCTGGCCGGCCGGACGCCCTGTTGCTCGAGTGCGATGGCCGTGGCCTCGACGGAGCCGATCCAGATCGGCAGGTACCGCTCACCCTCGGTTTCGCGGAGCAGGAGGATCGGCTGGTTCTGGGGCAGCTCCACCCGGACGCCCACGACGCGCATCTCACTCATCGGGTCTCGCCTCCCTCTGACTCGTTGGGGAGTACCCGGCTTGTCTCCGAGCATCCCCCGGCGTATGCGTTCGACGCTACCCGCCAAGCGGGCCGTGTGCTCAATTGTTGCGGGCGGAACGTGATCAAGACGATTGACGCAGACCCGCCCTCACCAACAACGAGTGCAACGAGGCGAAGAGGCCGGCCAATTCCCGGACCGTCCCGGGATCTGAGAAGGACCTCAGCAGAACGACCTCGTGATCGGCTGCCGCCCGGACCGCGCGCAGGTGTTCGCGCTCGACGCCGAGTCCGGTCATCATCCGGATCGTGCGGAGCGCGGTGACGTCGTCGGCGGTGAACCGGCCGCCGGGGCCGGGGCGCAGCAGGCCGTCGCGTTCCAGCTGGGACAGCTGGAACGCGGTGATCCCGGCCTGGGCCAGCAGATCGGCGCGCGAGAGGGAGCCCGCGTCGGCGGGGGCGGTGTCGAGCTGGTCGCGGATGACCTTGAGCGGCAGGTACCTGTCGCGTTGCGCGGACAGCACGAACCGCAGCCTCTCGACGTCCGCCGCGCTGAACTGGCGGTAGCCGGAGGCGGTGCGTGCCGGGCGGACCAGCCCCTCCGCTTCCAGGAAGCGGATCTTGGAGATGGTCACGTCGGGGAACTCGGGGCGAAGCTGTTCCAGCACCGCCCCGATGCTCAGTACCCCGCGTCGTGGCCGCCCGGCCGTCACGCGTCAGGCTCCCGCGGAGCCAGGACCCATCAGGAAGACGAGGCGGAACTTGCCGATCTGGACCTCGTCACCGTTGGCGAGGACGGCCTGGTCGACCGGCTCGCGGTTCACGTAGGTGCCGTTGAGGCTGCCGACGTCGATGACGACGAACTCGCCGCTCTCCCGGCGGAACTCGGCGTGGCGGCGCGAGACCGTCACGTCGTCCAGGAAGATGTCGCTGTCGGGGTGGCGCCCTGCACTCGTCGTGTCGCGGTCCAGCAGGAACCGGGAACCGGCGTTCGGGCCGCGCTTCACCACGAGCAGCGCGGAACCGGCGGGAAGGGCGTCTACGCCGGCGACCGCCGGCTCCGGGGCTGGCGCCTCGGCGCCGCCCTCCATCTCCTGGAGGAAGTCCGCCCGGAAGACGGAGGTCCGCTCCGGGGACTGCTCCGGCGGAACGCCTGGGCCGTCGTTCGTGCTCACCTGAGCTCTCCTCCTGCTGCTGGATCCGTCACTTCCGGTAAAACTTATCGCGTCCGAGTCGCCACCCTCAGCGCGGCTCCCCTTCCGGCCGAAGATCCGGCGAAAGATCGACGTCACTCCTTCTCCACCAACGCCTTGTACCCGTCGGCGTCCAGCAGGCCTTCCAGCGCTTCGGGGTCGCTCACGCGGAGCTCGACCATCCAGCCCTCGCCGTACGGGTCGGTGTTCACCGAGTCCGGTGCCTGCACCAACGCGTCGTTGATGGCGACGACCTCGCCGTCGAGCGGGGAGTAGAGGTCGGAGACGCTCTTGGTGGACTCCACCTCCCCGAACGTGTCGCCGGCGGAGACGGTGTGGCCGACCTCGGGCAGCTGGACGAAGACGACGTCACCGAGCTGTTCCTGGGCGTAGTCGGTGATGCCGACGCGCACGGTGTTCTCGCCTGTGCCGGCGACCCACTCGTGCTCCTCGGTGTAACGAAGCTCCTCGGGAATCAACTGACTGCGCTCCTCGTGCTCAACCTGTATGGGGTGATCTTTTCACGCGACCGTCCGGGGTGTGACCCGCAGGGCCAGGAAGAACTGGTAGACGTACAGCAGCGCCGACCACAGGTAGAGCGCTCCGCCCCAGACCGTGAACGCGTAGGCGAACGGCAGCGCGACCTGGGCCCACGCCGAGTCGCCCTGCGCGAGCAGCAGCAGGGGGAACGCGTAGAGCAGGTTGAAGGTGGCGGCCTTGCCCAGGTAGGTGACCTCGAACGTGCCCCAGCCCCGCCTGCGCAGGACGAGCAGGCACAGGCCCACGACGAGCTCCCGCCCGACCAGCACGAGGGCGATCCAGAGCGGGACGATGTCCCTGATCACGAACGCCAGCAGCGTGCAGAACACGTAGAGCCGGTCGGCGGCGGGGTCGAGCAGCGCGCCGAGGTCGCTCATCTGGTTCAGCCAGCGGGCGAGCTTGCCGTCCAGCCAGTCGGAGAGCCCCGCGAAGACGAGGACGAGCAGCGCCCAGCCGTCCGCGCGGGGTCCGAGCAACAGGTACAGGAAGAGCGGAACACCGGCCAGCCGCAACACGCTGAGCAGGTTCGGAATCGTCAGCAGGCGATCAGCCGGGTCACGCACACCCGCACTCTAAACGAGTGGCTGCGCACGGGCTGCCGGATGGCGTCACGGCGCGCGGTGCGTCTGGTTGCGAGTGGTCGTCCCGTGGGGGTGGATCAGGCCGTGCGCGTGAGCGTCCAGCCGCGGCGCTGCATCTCGGCGCCGCTGATCGCGTGCGGCCGGCCGCGGTCGTCGCGACCCACCCAGCGAGCGCGGAAACCCTCGAGCACGTACGCGTGACCCCTGCTCCACACGACGCTGCACGGCGTGGTGGGCAGCTCGGCGGTCTGCAGTGGCTGGGGCTCCGTGGCGGTGGTCATCTCAGTCCTTCCGTGACATCAGGGATGTCGTGAACCGGGGCTCCGGCGTTATCCCTGCACACGAATTCTGGAGGACTGTGGTTCAGGACACGTGTCCTGTTCGGGTCTTCAGCGTTAACTGGATCACTTCCCGCGCCGAGCTGTTCGGGCCCGAAGCGCGGCGGAAGATGATGTGATTGCCTGCGCAACCGTTCGTCGTGCGACGACGACCGCACGGCGTCCACCCGGTATCGGCCGGGCTCAACTCCGGCCGCGCCTTCGACACAGCGCGCGGATTTTGGGAGGCTCTCCACGTTTGAGCCAACCATTGTCCGGGTACAGCTGCCTCGACCTGTCCTGTCGAGCGGTTCCTCCCGTACGGTGGGGCCGCAGCGGTTGAGCCAGCAGCCGCACCGGGGCCGCTGCTGTGGCGGCTCCCTGTTTGCGAGAGGGAGTACATCAGTGACTGTGCAGGACCCGCGAGCGGAGCAGACGATCGCGCTGTCGGTTCGGCAGCCGGCGCCCGGTGTCACGGTGCTCGCCGTGTCCGGTGAGGTCGACATGGTGTCCGCGCCCACGCTGCGCGACGCTCTCGTGAACGGCCTCGGCGACGGCGGCACCTTCGTGGTCGACATGACCGGCGTGACGTTCCTCGGCTCCGCCGGCCTGGCGGTGCTCGTGGAGGCCGCGCGCCTGGCCCAGAAGGCCGAAACGGCTCTCAAGGTCGTCGCCACCGCCCGAGCCGTCACGCGCCCGTTGGAGGCCACCGGCCTCGGCGAGGTGCTCAGCGTGAGCGACTCCGTGGACACCGCCCTGGGCAGCTGACACGACCGGGGCTACCTGGTCCGGACCACGAGGCGGTTCCCCGCCGCTCCGAGGGCCTCGGCGACGTCGTGGAGGGCTCGCTCGACGCCGCCCGTCTCCACACCGACCCCGGTGAGGTCGACGGTCAGCGGCACCGTGCCGCCCCGTGCGGCCGTGGTCAGGGTCCGCCGCAACGACGGACCGGCCTCCACGGGTACGTTCCCGCGCACGACAGCCACAACGCCGGAGGAGGTCTCGTGGACCCGCACGTCGCATTCGGACGGGCTGCGGGTCGCGGGTACCGCCGATGTCGGCGCGCGGCGCAGGTGCACGGTCGTGCCGTTCGCGCTGCGGTCTATCTCGACGGAGTCCACGCTCTCCCGCATGAGCAGCAGTCCTCGCCCCCGCATCGTCAGCGCGGGAGGCGGCACGCGCCACCGGCCGTGGTCGGTGACGTCCACCTCCACGGAGCCGTCGTGCCCGAACTGGGCCCGCACCTCCACGGTGCCGCGCGCGGGGCCGGGATAAGCGTGTTCGACGGAGTTGTTGACCGCTTCACTGACCGCGAGAACGAGATCGCTCGCCTCGTCCTCGCCGAAACCGCTGTCCTGCAGCCATTCGCGGAGCTGGTGCCTCACGGGCGCCACCTCGTGCGCGTCTGCCGGGAAGTGGAGGTCCAGGAAGTTCTCGTGCACCAGCACAGCGCTCCTCCCGGTGTTTCCCCATCTGGCTTTCAGAGGGTGATTTCCCTGGGCGCCGCGGTAGTACACGTGTGAAATGAGATCGATTCGGGTACGGCAACGAAGTGCCGGCCTACAGCAGAACGGACTACGAGGTGGGTGTGACGCAATTGTCAGGGGTCGAACTGCGGATGGCCGCGGATCCCACGCAGCTCTCGATCGTGCGTGCGGTCGCGGCGGACATCGCGATGCGGCAGGACTTCGACCTCGACTCGATCGAGGACCTGAAGCTGGCCGTCGACGAGACGTGCTCGACGCTGATCACGCTGGCGGCTCAGGAGGCCGTGCTCAGCTGCCACTTCGACGTGGACGACCGCGGCGCGGTCCACGTCTCGGCGAACGTCGCCACGAAGGCGGCGTCGGGACCGGACGAGAACAGCTTCGGCTGGCGCGTGCTGACGGCGCTCGTCGACTCGGTGGAGACCAGGGTCGAGGAGACCGAAGGGTCCGTGGTCCACATCGGCCTCGTGAAGTCCACGGCAGGGGCGGTGGATGCGTGACCGGGTCGGAAGAGACGACGACCACGACGACGAAGCCGGACGAAGAGGCGGCGGTCGTCGAGGCGGTCGAGGAGACGAGAACCTCGACCAAGGGCGGTGACTACGACCACCTGGCCCCGCTGTTCGCGGAGCTGGCGGTCACACCGGCCGGTCCGGCGAGGGAGACGCTGCGGGACAGGCTCGTCACCGAGCACCTTCCGGTCGCCCAGCACATCGCCCGCCGCTTCGGCCACCGCGGCGAGCCGCACGAGGACCTCGTGCAGGTCGCGACGGTCGGTCTGATCAACGCCGTCGACCGCTTCGACCCGGACCGCGGCAGCGACTTCCTGTCGTTCGCGGTACCGACGATCATGGGCGAGGTCCGGAAGTACTTCCGGGACTCCAGCTGGTCGGTACGGATGCCGAGGCGGCTCAAGGAGCTGCACCTGGCGATCAACGCGGGCACCTCACGCCTGTCGCAGTCGCTGGGCCGCGCGCCCACCCCGTCGGAGCTGGCGGAGCACCTGGGCATGTCCCGCGAGGAGGTCCACGAGGGTCTCGCGGCCGGGAACGCCTACCAGAGCGCTTCTCTGGACGACATGCTGATGTCGGAGGACTCGTCGATCTCGCTGGGCAGCACGATCGGCGAGGAAGACCCCGAGATCGCCATGATCGAACAACGCGAGGCGCTGCACCCGCTCCTGCAGAAGCTGCCGGAGCGGGAACGCAAGATCGTGATCATGAGGTTCTTCGGGAACATGACGCAGACCCAGATCGCGCAGAAGGTCGGCATCTCGCAGATGCACGTCTCCCGCCTGCTGGCGAAGACGCTGCGTCAGCTGCGGGACGTGCTGGAGGAGTAGGCGCGGACACGGCGCCGGACCGCGTTGATGATCTGGCGCCGTTCGTCCTCCCCCATGCCGCCCCACACGCCGTACGGCTCCTGGGCCTCGAGCGCGTGGGCGCGGCACTGCGCGAGCACGGGGCAGTGCCCGCAGATCGCCTTGGCCTTCTCCTCCCGCGCTGCCCGCGCGTACCCGCGTTCGTTGTCGGGGTGGAAGAAGACAGCGCTGTTCTGGCCACGGCACAGCCCTGTCATCTGCCAGTCCCACACCTCGGTGACCGGCTTGGGCAGACGGGTGGTGCAGGTCATCGCGACCCCCTGATACTGGGCGGAAAGAGTTGCGATCACTGCGTACCTCTGCTTGACCAGGGGTAAACCTGCTAGAGCCTTTCGGGTGCCCCGATTCCCAGCAGGGACAACCCCAGCGTGAGCACCCGCGACGTGAGCGTGAGCAAGTGCAGCCGCGAGTCCTGCAACTCACGGGTCTCCGCCGTCGCCACCGGGCAGTGGGTGTAGAACGCCGAGAACGCCGTGGCGGTCTCGAACAGGTAGTTGGTCAGCTTGTGCGGCGCGAGCTCGTCGATGGCAGCCTGAACGGCCGTGGGCAGCTGCAACAGCTTCAGCGCGAGCTCCCGCTCAGCCTGCTCCCGCAACACCAGCGGAGCACTTTCGTCGGCGGTACGGCCGACCTTGCGCACGATGGACAGGATCCGGGCGTTGGCGTACTGGATGTACACCGACGTGTCGCCGGTCGTCGCGAGCATCTTCTCCCAGGTGAAGACGTAGTCCTTCTCCCGGTCGTTGGAGAGGTCCGCGTACTTGACCGCGCCGAGCCCGATCGTCCTGGCGAGGGCGTCCTTCTCGGCACCCTCCACTTCGGACGTCTCCGGCATGACCTTGTACGAGTTCTCCACGGCCTCGGTCAACAGCTCGATCAGCTTGAGCGACCCGCCGGCCCGCGTCCGGATCGTCTTGCCGTCAGCTCCGAGAATCGTGCCGAACCCCGTGTGCACGGCCTTGTGCGCGTCGTCCAGCCACCCCGCCTGCCTGGAGGTGGCGAAGACCATCTGGAAGTGCTGGGCCTGCGGCGACCCGACGACGTAGATGAGCTCGTCGACCTCCCGCTCCCGCACCCAGTACCGCACGGTCGCGAAGTCCGTGGTGGCGTACCCGTACCCGCCGTCGCTCTTGCGCACGATCAACGGCAGCCGGTCGCCCTCGCGGTTGGTGAACCCCGGCGGGAACACGCAGAGCGCACCGTCGCTGGTCTCGATGAGCCCCTTCTGCTGCAGCTCGGTGATCGTGTCCGCGAGGTAGGGGTTGTAGAAGCTCTCCCCGTAGTTGTCGTCGGCGGACAACCCGATCCCGAGCATCTCGTAGACCTGGTTGAAGTGCCGCTGGGACTCCCCCACCAGCTCGTGCCACAACTCGAGCGTGGCCTCGTCCCCACCCTGCAACAGCACGACCCGCCGCCGAGCGCGGTCGGCGAACCCGGGCTCGTTGTCGAACTTCTGCCGAGCCTGCTGGTAGAACGCGTTGAGGTCGCTGATCTCGTGGTCGGCCCCGTGCCCGAGGTCCGTGAGGTGCTCGATGAGCATGCCGAACGGCGTACCCCAGTCACCGAGGTGGTTGTGCGGGATGACCTCGTGCCCGGCGAACTTCAGCAGCCGGCAGAACGCGTCACCGATGATCGTCGACCGCAGGTGCCCGACGTGCATCTCCTTGGCCACGTTGGGACTGCTGTAGTCGATGGCGATCCGCCGGGGCGAGTCGACGGTGGGCACCCCGAGCCGCGAGTCCCCGAGCAACCTGGCGGTCTCCACCTCCAGCCACTCGCGCCGCAACCTCAGGTTGATGAAGCCGGGACCGGCGATCTCAGCAGCCTCGACGGCATCACCGGCGTCGAGGTGCTCCACGATCGACGAGGCGACCTCGCGGGGGTTCTTCCCGAGCTTCTTGGCAAGGCTCATGGCAACGTTGCACTGGTAGTCGGCACCGTCCCGGTTGGACGGTCGGATCAGCGCTTCCTCCGCGGTGATGTCCACGCCCAGAGCGGCGCGCAAAGCACCCGCGACCCGCTGGCCCAGCTCGAGCCCGACATCCCCACGCAGCACAGAACGCACCTTTCACCAGCGGCTTGTTCAGCTCAGTATTTCACCCGGCACCAAATCGTTCGAACCAGGAACCCGGAAGCCTCACCACCGCCCGAGCAGCAACGCCCCTCCCCCGACCAACCCGGCCAGACCGACCACCCCGAACAGCACCACCCACCCCAGAGCGGGAACCCCGGTCAGCCAAGCCAGCTGATCGGCATCGGACCGGGGAGCCTGCCGCCTCCACCGCTTGACCTGCAGTTCCCACACAGGCCGCACCCCACCCAGCAGCAGAAACCAGGCGAATACAGAGGCAGCAGCATCCCGAACCTCGAGCGAGGCGTAGAACGACACGAAGAAGAACGCCCCACCGGTGACGATGATCGACAGCACCCCGAACACGTTCCGGATCATGATCAGCATCGCGGCGAGGAACCCGATGCTGATCCACAGCATCAGCTGGATCTGCTCGGTGGTGATCAGCAGAGCCGCCCCGAACCCGAGCAGCGAAGGCGCCACGTACCCGGCCAGCGCGGTCAACACCATCCCCACCCCCCGGGGTTTTCCCCGCGACACGGTGAGCCCGCTGGTGTCGGAGTGCAGCTTGATCCCGCTGAGCCGCCGCCCGGTCAGCACGGCGAGCAGGGCGTGCCCGCCCTCGTGGGCGATGGTGATGACGTTGCGGGTGACCCGCCAGACCGAGTGCACGGCGACCGCCAGGAACGCCGCCAGCGCGGTCCCCCAGGTGATCAGCACCTCGTGGGTCAGCAAGGAGCCGGGCATCAAGTCGGAAGGCATCGAGACATCGAAACAGACGCGCCGTGAGAGCCACATCAAGG
>NZ_DATLEC010000156.1:0-44867 GCF_035525475.1 Lentzea sp.
CGCGTGGATGAACGGATCGAAGCGGGGATGGGCGGGGTACAAGGTCGCGGACTCGGTGACGACGCACCAGGCGTTCGGTGTCGGTGTCTACGCCTTCAACCAGGCGGATCCGAGCATCGTGACGGACAACGCGTTCGAGGCACCGAACCGGTCGGGTGTGCGGTTCACGCACCTGGTCGCGGTGTCGCTGGGTGGTGTGGGCACGATCGCCAACGTCATCAACGGCACGGGCGGAGTCGCGAACGCCGCCAACCAGGTGCGGTACCTGGTGGCCTATCCGTGAGCGTGATCGGCGTGCTCTCCCGGGACGTCGTTCCCGGCGAGAGCACGCCCGCTCTGGCGGGCATCGCCGAAGAGGCGCACAGGACCGGCAGCGGGCTGGTCCTGTGCGCCGACCTGGGCTTCGCGGGCGTGGAACGCCTGGGCATGAGCGGCTGCGTGCTGCTGGACCGGGTGGTCGACGACCACGACCTGGCGTTCCTCGCCGACCACGCGATCCCGTTCGTGTCGATCGGCCGGCGGGAACGTCCCGGCGGGCTCGTCCCGTACGTGGACATCGACTACGCCGCGGGTGTGCGCGGACTCGTCGCGCGCACCGCGGCGCTCGGGCACAGGAACATCGTCTACATAGGACTTCCCTTCGGCGCTGCCTCCGTGGAGCGCCGGCGTGGTTTCCACACCGCGGTGACGACCCTGGGCTTGCACGGCGTCCACGTTCCGGCCGCGTGGCTGGACCAGCTGCTGCGCACCGGCGTGACAGCGGTGATCACGGAACACCCCGACGACGCGGTCGCACTCATCGGTGCGGCGCGACGCCGGGGTCTTTCCGTGCCGGAGCACCTTTCCGTGCTGACGCTCGACATGCCGGAGCACGACGGTCTGGAGATCACCGGTATGCGCGTGCCGAGGTGGGAGACGGGCTGCCGCGCCGTTCAGCTGCTCTCCAGCCCGCCGTGGGACGTGCCGCAGGAGCTGTTCGCGTGCGAGTTCGTCGCGGGAACGACCCTGGCACGCCCTTCCGGGCAGAGCTGAGACGACACCGGATCATCCGGTCAGGCGGTGGTTGCCGAGCTGGACGGTCATGCCGGGGTCGCGGTGGTCGAAGAACAGCGAGGCGCCGGTGTCCAGAGCGGCGATGCGGGCCATCTCGTCGGCGGTGAGGGCGAAGTCGAAGACGTCGATGTTCTCGGCCATCCGGTCGGCGCGCACGGACTTGGGGATCACGACCACGTCGCGCTGGACCAGCCAGCGCAGCACCACCTGCGCGACCGACTTGCCGTGCGCCCCGCCGATCCCGCTGAGCACCGGGTGGGTGAACAGGTCGTTGCGGCCCTCGGCGAACGGTCCCCACGACTCGATCTGGACGCCGCGTTCGCGCATGAGGTCCTGGTCGGCGGCGCGCTGGTAGAACGGGTGGGTCTCGATCTGGTTGACCGCGGGCGTGATCTCGTTGTGCTCGACCAGGTCGGCGAGCCGGTCGGGGTGGAAGTTGGACACGCCGATGGCCTTGGCGCGTCCTTCGCGGTGGATGTCCTGCATGGCGCGCCACTGACCGTGGACGTCGCGGTAGGGCTGGTGCATCAGGTACAGGTCGACGTGGTCCAGGCCGAGCTTGCGCAGCGAGGTGTCGAAGGCGCGCTTGGTGTTGGCCTCGGCGGGGTTGTCCTGGACCCACAGCTTGGTCGCGACGAACAGCTCCTCGCGCGGGATGCCGCTGCTCTTGATCGCGCGTCCGACGGCTTCCTCGTTGCCGTAGGCGGCGGCGGTGTCGAGCGAGCGGTACCCGGCGGCGAGGGCGTCGCTGACGGCTTTCTCCGTCTGCTCCGGCGGGATCTGGTAGACGCCGAAACCGAGGATCGGCATCTCGACGCCGTTGTTGAGGGTGACGTTGTGCATGGGGTGGTCCTTTCGTCGTGCGGCTGGGCTCGCGGGCGCGGTCACCGCTGTGGGGAGCAGGAGAGCCGGGTGATGTCAGCGCGAACGGCCGGGTCACCGGCGCCGTCGAGAGCTCCCGGCGCGTCGGGCCGCACCGCCGCGGTGTCGGTGAGCAGGCTGCGGACGAGGACTTCCGCGACCTGGTCGCGCCCGATGCCGGTGTCGCCCTGCGCTGGTCACTCCGACGACCGGGGCGTCCGGTTGTCACCGCGCGGTGTACTCCTCGTCGGTGACGTGGTCGCCCCACTCGGACTCCTGACCGGCCGCCGGGGCTTCCCACATGGCGAGGTGGGTCATGAAGTGGTCAGGGGCGGCGCCGTGCCAGTGCCATTCGCCCGGTGGGGTGTAGATGGTGTCGCCGGGGTGGATCTCGACGACCTCGCCGCCACGGGACTGGACCAGGCCGACGCCCTCGGTGACGTGCAGGGTCTGGCCGACGGCGTGGCAGTGCCAGGCGGTGCGGGCGCCGGGGGCGAACCGGACGGTGTTCACCCGCATGCGCGACGGTTCCTCGCCCTTGGCGATGACGTCGAACCACACGTCGCCGGTGAACATCTCGGCCGGGCCCTTGGCGCTGGGCTGCCGGGGCAGGATCTCCATGTCGCTTCCCATCGGTGTCAGCGGTCGATCATCCGCATCTGCTGCTCATTGTGGCGGTCGCCGGTGGGCGTGGTGAGGTCGTCCAGCGCGGTGGGTGGTGCGGATCGACTCGGCGTCGTCGCTGCCGGCCCCGGTGTAGCCGAAGGACATGCCCATCGCGCCCAGGCCGATGCGGGAGACCGCCAGGTCGCCCAGCTTGACGTGCTTTACCGTCGTGTCTTCCCGCTCAGAAGCGGATGAGGGTCTTGAGCGCCTCGCGGCGGTCCATGGCGCGGTACCCCTCGGGCGTCTGCTCCAGGTCGATGGTGAGGTCGAAGACCTTGCCGGGGTCGACGGTGCCGTCCAGGACGGCGGGGAGCAGCTCGTCGATGTAGGCGCGCACCGGCGCGGGACCACCCGTCAGGGTGATGTTGGGCCCGAACAGGCTGCCGAAGCCGACCGGCGCCTCCTCGTACTGCGGCACGCCCACCCGGCTGATCACACCACCGGGCCGGACGACGCCCACGGCCATCTCGTAGGCGCTCATGTGCCCGACCGCCTCCAGCACCGCGTGGGTGCCTTCGCCGCCGGTCAGCTCGCGGACCTTCTCGATGCCCTCCTTGCCGCGCTCGGCCACCACGTCGGTGGCACCGAACTCGCGGCCCAGGTCGGTGCGGTCCTGGTGCCGTCCCATGAGGACGATCCGCTCGGCGCCCAACTGCTTCGCGGACAACACCGCGAGCAGCCCCACCGCGCCGTCACCGATCACCGTCACCGTCGTGCGCGCGTTGACGCGTGCCTGCTTCGCGGCGTGGTAGCCGGTGCCATACACGTCGGCCAGCGTCAGCAGCGACGGCAGCAACGCCGAGTCCTCCTCGACGCCGGGCAGCTCGACCAGCGTGCCGGACGCCTGCGGCACCCGGATGGCCTCGGCCTGCGCACCGCCGACCTCGGGCGCACCCCAGAACCCGCCGTTGCGGCAGGACGTGTGCAGACCCTCGCGGCAGAACGCGCACGTGTTGTCAGAGTAGGCGAACGGCGACACGACCAGGTCACCGCGTTTGAGCCCGGTCACCTCCGAGCCGAGTTCCTCGACCACGCCGAGGAACTCGTGGCCCATCGGCGTGCCCTGCTCGGACGCGGGCATGGAGTGGTACGGGTGCAGGTCGCTACCGCACACGCACGACCGCACGACTCGCACGATCGCGTCGGTGGGCTGCCGCAGCACCGGGTCCGGCGCGTCCTCGACGCGCACGTCGCCCGCTCCGTACATGAACGTGGCTCGCATGAATTCCTTTCATAGCGGAGGTTTTCGTCGGGGCCGCCCAATCGATGTCGGTACCCCGGGCACCTCCGATGAAACTCCCCGTCGTGCGCGCCTGGAAGGGTCTCCCTTTACAGGTAATGACAGAACCCCTCAATCGGGTTTACGCGTCCGTGAGTGGGGCACGGTGACGAGGGCGTGCATCGCGTACCGCTGGTCCAGCTGTGCAGCGCTGCTGTCTCAGCGCGCAACGCCGATGTCGCCGCCTCCGACGAGCGGTCACGCTGACCGCATGAGCAGGTTGAGCCCCGAGCAGATCGCGCGACACGCCCGCGCCGCCGGATTCGACGGCCAGGGCCTCACGATCGCGGTCGCCGTCGCCCTCGCGGAGTCCGGCGGGGATCCCCGCGCGCACAACAGCAAGCCGCCGGACGACTCCTACGGTCTCTGGCAGATCAACATGCTGGGCGCCATGGGACCCGAGCGGCGCGGGCGGTACGGGCTCGACTCGAACCGCGAGCTGTTCGATCCCCGCGTCAACGCGAAGGTGGCGAACTCGCTGTCCGGTGACGGCAAGTCGTGGACGCCGTGGTCGACCTACACCAGTGGTGCGTACCGCAAGTACCTCGACGTCGCGCGCCGGGCGGCACGGGGCACGACCGGCAGCGCGCCACCGCGGCGGGGCGGTGAGTCCGGACGCGACGGGTTCGCGGTGAGCCCCGGTGCGCTGGACCGCTACGTCCGGCAGGGCAGGGACATCGCGGACGACCTCGCGTCGATCGGCAGCAGGCACGTGCGGCAGGTCCGGGAGATCGCCGACGACAGCTTCGGGCGGATCGGCAAGGAGACCGGGTTCGCCTCGGCGCTGGAGACGTTCGGGGCCGCGTTGCACCGGCAGGTCGACGGGGTCGGCCGCAACGCGGACCGGCTGGCGCGGTCGACCGAGCGCCTGGCACGGGCTTACCGCGCGCAGGACGACGCGATCGCCGACGACCTCGGGCGAGGATGACGTGGACACACGGGCGATGGCGCTCCAGTTCGCCAGGAGGATGGTCGGGCACCGCAACGCGTTGGCGGGCAAGGCCGACGACGCGATGCGCGCGCAGTTCGCGTTGCACCAGGCCGGCAGTGCGCTGGAGGACCAGCAGGACGCCGTGCGCCAGGCCGCCGCGAAGGCGCTCGGTCAGTGGGAGGGTGCGACGTCGGAGCAGTTCGAACGGCGCTCCGACCGGCTGGCCAAGCAGATCCGGGTGACGGCGTCCGTCAGCGCGGAGGCCGAGAAGGTGGTGGCGGGGGTGAGCAGTGCGCTGGTCACCGGTCACACGGCCGCGCAACGGCTGATCGACGAGTACGTCACCAAAGCCGCGGCATTGCTCGACGCCGGTGTCGCGAGTGGATCGCGGGCCGCGCTGATGAAGGCGGTGGCCGCCGCGGCCGATCTCGAGCCGCGGTACACCCAGGAGTCGGTGCGGAACGTGCGGCTGGTCAAGGCCGAGCTGGCCGAGGCGAAGCGGAAGCTCCGGTCGCTGGAAAGGGAGTTCGAGGACGACGGGATCGCCGACCCCCGCGTGGCGCGGAGCGGCGGTGGTGGCGTGACCAAGCCGTCCGGGGCGAAGGCGGGCAAGATCGTCTCCGCCGCCCGCGGTGAGATCGGCACGCGGGAGAGCCCGCCGGGCAGCAACCGGAACCCTTACGGGCCAACGACCTACTGGTGCTCGTCGTTCGCCACGGCGATGTGGCGCAAGGCCGGTGTGGACATCCCCGTTCTGCCGTTCACCGGTGACGTCTACCGCTGGGGACAGCGGCACGGCAAGGCCTACGGGAACGGCGATCTGAAGCAGAACGTGCGGCCCGGCGACGTGCTGCTGTTCGGCACCGGCCCGCAGAGCCCGGCGACCAGCAAGCACATCGGCATCGTCGAGAAGGTCGACGGCGACACGGTCACGCTGATCGAGGGCAACTCCGGCGACCAGGTGCGCCGCAACACCCACCAGCTCAGCAGAACGAAGTTCTACGGAGGAGTGCACCCGTGATCACCGGACACGCGCACCACACCACGGGCATCGCCGTCGAGGTCGGCGTGGGCGGCGGGATGCGCGCCATCACGCTGACCGAACGGTCGATGCGGCTCGGCCGCGCCGCGCTGGCGGACGAGATCCTCACCCTGGTGCGGATCGCGACCGCGCGGGCGAACGAGCGGGCCAGGCACGTCCTCGGCGACGAGCACCTGGAGGCGCTCGGCATCCGCGCCGACGCCGAGCTCACCGAGGAGATCGAGTCCACCACACCGGAAAGCTGGATGGTCCGATGACGCACGAGCCGCCGACCATCGACGAAATGCTGGCGGAGGACGAAGAACGCGGACCGCTCGAAGCGCGCGCGGCGCTGGACGCGATCACCCGCACCGCGCGTGAGGACGACGTGGTGGTGACGGTCGACCTGCACGGCAAGCTGATCGGGCTCGAGCTCGGCCAGCGCGCGATGGCGTCGCGGCCCGCCGCGCTGGCGGCCCGCCTGAGCCGGCTCACCGCCGTCGCCGCCGAGGCCGCGCTGGCCGCGGGCGCGGAGGTGCTGGCAGCGGTGCTGGACGAACCGGTCGCGGCGGGCATGACGACCGGTCCGGCGGCAAGTGTGACCCCGGTGCAGGGCCATGAGCCGATCGGACGGTCGGACAGGTGGCCTGCTCGGTGAAGATGGCGCGGTAGAGGGGCTCGTCGGCCGTCGAGATCCCGACGGTCACGAGCAGGTGCCGGGAACTCGTCGTCAGACCACCCGCCGATCGACGAGCGCGTCCACGTGCGGCTCGGCGGTCCCGCAGGCCGCGCATCGGTGCGGGCCACGCCCCGGGCCTGTCCTACCAGGCGTCGGCCACCATGTCGGCGATGCGCCGGGTGATCCAGGCCAGGTCGGCGGGGACCACCCGGACCCACTGCTCGTCGCGGACGTCCTCGGTCGTGATGACGTACCGGCCCGCCTCCGTGTCCGACCAGGTGAGCACCGGCGACCGCCCCCGGCTGCCGGTCACGGCCAGCTGTCCGGCGCCGAGCCGGCCCGCCTCCGCGATGGTGATCAGCGGGCGCATCGCGCTGCCGCGCACACCCGCGTCGGCCAGCGCTCGTTCCAGGGCGTCGTAGCCGTTCTCCGCGTATCCCCGCAGCGCGGCCGAATACGCCGGCCGCGGCAGCCGCACCTGCTCACCGGGTCCGGCAGGGCGATCACCGAGCACCTTCGCCACGGCTCGCACCAGGTCGTCGCCCGAGATGGGTTCGAGGGCCAGTTCCTCGTTGTTGAGCACCGCGAGCACGCCCCGGCTGCCCCGCACCGCGGCCAGCACCCGCCACGGCTGTTCGCCGAACACCAACGCGTCGAGCGACACCGTGTGGTGGTGGAGCATCCCGAGCAGTTCCTCCAGCTCGGGAACGACGTCGTCCTGGTCGTCGACCAGACCGGCGCTCGCCAGCGTCGCGGCCGCCTCGGCGCCCAGCCGGTCCCGGTCGGCCTCCGTGGCGCCGTGGGACGGCACGTCGAGCGCCGGGGGCGGGTCACCGAAGCCGAGGTCCTCCCACACCAGGTCGAACTCCAGGTGCGACAGGACTATCGCGCCGGTCGCGGGTGAACGCCGTGCCATCAGTACTCCCGTGGTTAATCTTGTCCGCGTGCGGCACGACGCGGAAGTAGCGAGCGGTGTGCTGGTCGTGCGTGCTTCCGGTGCGGCAGCGGCGAAGGCCGCCCTGACCGGCTCGCCGTCCGGACGGACACCCAGGTCCATCCAGCTGTTGATGCGGTGCCCGGTGCACCGCTCGCTGCCGGAGGACACCCACGTGTTCGGCGACTGCTCGCTGCACGTGCTGCCCGTCGGCGCCGTCCTGCTGACCGTGCCGGAATCCAGGCTGTCGACGGGGTTCAGCGAACTGCACCCGCTGATGTTCCAGCCCGTCGAGGTGAGCGCCGGCCTGCGCACCGCGTTCTCCGGTGCGGTGGGCCACGCCATCGCCGCGCGTGACGTGCTGGACCCCGTCGGCGTGGCCCACCACCTGGTCGGACTGGCGGAGCTCGTGCTGCGCAGCGCGTTGCGGGAGAAGCTGCGGCGTGCCGACATCGCCACCGAACACCGGCGCGCCGCGCTCGAGCACATCCGCGCGCACCTCGGCGAGCCGTCCCTGACGCCGGGCCAGGTGGCCAAGGCGCTGAACATCTCGCTCCGCCGCCTGTACCAGGTGTTCGAGGGAGAGCAGAACGTCGCCGAGCGCATCAGGACGTTGCGCATCGACCGCGCGAAAGCGCTGCTGGCGGACCCGGCGAAAGCCGCCCGCGGCGTCGCCGAGATCTCCCGCGACTGCGGGTTCGTCAGTGCGACGCACTTCTCCCGTGCCTTTCGCGCGCTGGTCGGGCAGCCGCCGTCCGAGTACCGCCGCCACGCCCTGCCGAGGTGAACTCCACGCCGTTGACGAACCGCCCGGCGATGCCCGCCAGCTCCAGCCATCCGCGCCCGGTGGGGGAGTGCAGGGTGAACACGGCGATCCTCGGGTGCGCGGGATCGGGCACGACGATCTGGAGCTGCGCCCCGACACCGTCCGCCGGTATGCGCTCGACGATCACCACGGGATAGCCGTTGCCGGTCCTGCCGCTGGTCATCTCCTTGATGCCGGGACCGCCGGCGTCGGCGAGGTGGAAGCACAGCTCCTCGGCGGCCTCCGGTGTCAGCGCGCGCTCCACCGCGACCAGACCGGCCACCAGGACCGCCGGGTCGGCGTCGGGGTGCTCGACGAGCGCCACGACACCGGCGTCGTGGCGCTGGGCCAGCTCGGCGGCCTGCGTCGCCGCGACCTCCAGCCCGGGATCGCGCGCCCTGTCCGGGCCGCGCATCTGCCGCAGCAACGACAACAGCTCGGCGGACGTCGTCTCGACCGAGCCCACGGAAACCGGGATGACGCCCCGTACCGGCGTGAGTCTCACCGCTCACCGAGTGCCGAGGCGAAGGCAGCCGCCCCACCGGCGGGGGCGCTGGAGGTACGTGGTGTGGAGAGCAGCGTCCCGGCCAGTGCGCTGCCCAACGCCGAGTAGTCGTTCAAGGCGCGGACGACGCCACCGAACATCTCCTCGCGGCTCGGCACCTGTCCGGCCGCTTCGACCCCACCGGTGACGAGCCGCCGCAACCGCTCCGCGACCCGCCGCGCGGCGCTGCGGTGGTCGGCTTCCAGCTCTCGCGCGCCTGCCAGCACGCCGTCGAGCTCGCGGCGCAGCTCGTCCAGCCGCGCCGAGGCCGCCACGTGCTCCGGCCCGCCCCGGAAGGACGCCAGGACCACGGCGTTGTCCGCGTCCTCGATCGCGCGCCGCAGTTCGCGCGCGCGTCCGTCGAGCTCTTCCGCCCTGCGCTGGTTCGCCAGCACCGTCCCCGCCCAGTCGTCCAACGTGTCCGCGGCCGCGCCCGTGGTGCGTCGCGCCGTCTCGAGCTCCTCGCGCATGTCCACCAGCCGCGCCGCGAACGCCTCCGCCGCGGCGCCTTCCCACCCGGCGGGCGGTCCCGGGACGTCCACCTGGTTGCGGCACCGCTCGCTCGCCGCGGCGACGGCGCGCGCGTCACCCGGCGCCGGGTCGAAACCGAGGCCCCGGTAGTCACTCATGGCGCAGCTCGTCGGCGTCGAGGTAGGCCGCACCGGCCGACCGGAGCTCGCCCGCGGCCTCCGCGAGATCGTCGCGCAGCGAGGTCATCCTGGCCGCCCACGACCGCATCAGCTCGTCGGCGGCCGCCGTGACACCCGGACCCAGATCCCCGCCCGGACCCTCGCCGAGCGCGGCGGCCACCGCGTCGACCTCACTCGCCGTGTCGTCCAGCCGCTCCGCCGTCACGCGCACGGCGGCGACGTCGACGACGTACCCGTCGCTCATCCGCCCAGCACGGGCGGCGCACCCGGTGGGATGTCGTCCAGGAGGTCCATCTTCTCCGCGTACCGGTTGGGGTGGTGCCGGTCCTCGTCCCTGCCGGCACCGGACGGCGGCGGCGTCATGCCGTAGCCCGGCGCACCGGGCACGCCTGCCGTGCCGCGACCGCTCAGGCCCGCCGCCGTGCCGCGCCCTGCCTGCTGGCCGAGCACCCCGGTGGCGCCACCCGGTATCCCCGGTCCGGTGCTGCCCGGCGTGCCCGACGAGACGCCGCCGGACATCCCCGGCGTGGCAGCGTGGACGCCGCCAGGTCCGCCGAAAGTCGTTGAGCCGTAAGAGGATCCCGCGCCGGCGGGACCGAAGGCGGCAACCGCGGTGGTGTCGGTGTTGTCCGGTCCCGGCGGTCGAACATCCGGCACAGGGACCGGCTCCGGCGGCTGCGGCGTCGGTGTCGGCCCGGGTCGCGGCGGGGGAACGGGTCGCTCCGTCGTCGGCGGCGGGGCGGCCGGACCCGGCTGCTGCGCGGTCGGTGGTGCCGTGTCGAACACCGGAAGCGTGCCGCGGGTGTTCCTGCTCTCGTTCTCGTAGACCTGCATGACGGCCACCGCCTCCGCCTTGGCGTTGCGCGCCTCGGTCTTGGTCGGCATGTGGTCGTCGGTCAGCTGCTCGAGCAGGTTCAGGCCCTGCGGTCCGTCGACCACCTTGACGTCGTACCCCTCCCTGAAGTGCCGCTCGGCCCAGTAGTGGACGGGCTCGGGCAGCCGCCTCTTGGTCTCCTGGAGCACCGTCGTGTAGGTCTGGAGCCCGTCGGCGACCCTCTCCGCGGAGTCACCGACCGTCTCACCCCACGACGTCAGCGCCGACGCCGCCTGGGCGGCCAGCTCCGCGGACGGACCGAGCCACGACGACATGAGCCTGTTGACGACGTCCTGCACGGAGCGGGAGGTGCTGCGCAGCTGAGGCGCGAGGTCCTGCCACTGGCCGCTGCGCACGGACATCCCCGGCAGGTCCGCCGAGTGCACCATGTCCCACATCTGCTGGTGCGTGTACGCCTCCCAGCGGATGGTCCCGGAGTCGAAGGCGTCCTCGTGCAGGTTCGCGCGGCGTTGCCTGCTGAGCCTCTTCTGCTGGCTGACCTGCTTCGCGGTCGGCCGGTGCTCCTCGGAGAAGTAGCCCTTGTCCCGCCTGCTCATGCCTGCCCCTTGAATGCCGCGGCAGTGTTCTCGTCAACGGCCACGTGCGTCTTCTTGACGTTCTCCAGCGCGTCGATCACCAGGTCGAGCTGCCGCACGTACGACTGCAACGCGGCACGGACGCCACCCTCGACGTCCCTGGCCCGCAGACCGAACGCCCTGCGCATGTGAACAGCGACCGGCCCCTTGCCGTCGGGCAGCGGCGCGGCCAGAACGGCGCTGTCCGCCAGGTGCCCCGCCAGTTCGTCGCGGCGCCGGTAAAGGTGCCGGATCGCCTGGTCGAAGTCGGCGGGGTCGACCTCGATGCGGTCAGCGCCGGTCGTCGGAACGCCCACCAGCCCGACGCCGGTCACCGACCCGACGACCTCCGCGACGCGCCCGCCCCGCAGTGACTCCTTCAGGCGCTCGGCCTCGTCCATGCTGTCCACCCTGACCACGGGCGCACACTCCCTCGCTTCGACGGCTCGCGAACATACTGGCCGGACGTGACCGTGAGTGCCAGGACCCGGTGCACGGACGGTCATGAAGGGTGCGTCCCTGGGCAAGGCCGGCCCTCCGCCGGATGAGACGGCCGACGCTCGCCTTCAGTTCCCGGCATCCAGGGGGCGGGACGACGGCCGAGACTGGTAGCCAGACCGCTCTACCGGGCCCGACGTGGTCAGCGAGGCCGGGTGTTCGACGGCCCCGACCACCCACGGCCGGCTGGCCCGCAGAACGCGCCGAGATCACCGCGGCACCCCTGCGCGTCACCCCTGCGCGCCACGACCGGAGGACCTGGCCGGCCTGCAGCGGACGAAGTGGTGGTAGCTCAGCCGCAGGGCAGTGAGCGCCGACATCATGCCCGGGACTCCCGTTCCCGGCCGGAAAACGGCCGGTTCGGTTATTCGACGGGTACGACATGAGCATGATCGCCCCAGTGCGAGGCGTTCCCAGCAAAATCGACTGTGCATCGGATTCGGCTTTGATCGACCAATGTGCGATTCAGTTTCCAAGCATCAATCAACGCAGGTGATGTTTCTCTTCTGGATTTCGCTGTGTGTGCACGGAATTCGGTGTGGATGGCCTGGGCGCGGCCGGGAGGAGGCAGGCGTAGCGCAGGGGAGCAGGTGTTGCCGTCGTTGCCGGGGCTTCCGGTCACTACCGTGCCGGTCTGGGTCACGCCGGCGCTCACGACGCAGCTGACGGGCGGAAATACGCGAGCGACGCGCAGGAGGCCTGTCAGAACAGGCTGTGTGGAGACCCGTGCATGTGAAAACCCCGGCTCGTGTTCTGCGTCCACGATCATCGAGGAGCACGCCACGTCACCGAGGTCCTGGGTTAGCGAGACGCAATCTACCCCTTCGATCATGTAATCCGTCAACGCAGTCCTCAAATGGCCCTTTTCATGCCCCGTGTTTGTGTCGACGTCCAAGACGGCCGGCCGGAACGGCCGCTCGATCCCGATCCGCCCGGGAAATGCGGTGAGTCACGCCGGCGTTGCCCGATGGTCTGGTCGCTTGCTCGTTCATGCGGATTCCTGAGCTGGACGAACACTCAGAGGCGCACTGGATGTCCCCCGTTCGGATGTTCGTGGGGGCCGACCACGACCTGGACGCGTGATATTTGGTCACGAACCCGAGATAGCGGTGAGTCATTGTTAGCGTGCGGAGAGCGATGTTCTGGACCTGGAGGACCCGATGAAACGTTTTGTCTCCACGATGTTGGGCACGCTCGCCGCCACCGCTCTCCTCGTCTCGGTGAGCCTTCCCGCGCAGGCCGCGACGGGCCGGGTGGCGGTGTTCTCGAGCGAGATCACGCCGGTCGCGATCTACGACGATCCCAGCGGTTGCTTCAAACTCCCGCCCGACGCGCACGTGCTGGTCAACCTGACCGACTCCGATGTCGTGGTGCACGGCGACCCGCTCTGCCTGACTCCAGGGCTGGTCGTCGAACCGGAGCACGGCTCGCACGTCGCCGCCGGCAGCGGTTCGTTCTCCGTCAAGGAGTGATCCCGTGTGACGAGCTGGAAAGGACATGCGTGTCTGTCGATCTTGTCGTGGTCGGTGTCGGCTACGTCGGGCTGCCACTGGCCGCGGAAGCCGTCGCCGCCGGGTTGTCGGTGATCGGGTACGACACCTCACCGGAGGTGACCGCCGCGGTGGCGGAGGGCCGCTCGCACGTGCTCGACGTGTCGGCGGCTCAGTTGCGGGACATGAAGGCCAGTGGCTTCACCGTCACCTCCGACCCGTCGGTGCTGAGCGGTGCCGAGACGATCGCGATCTGCGTGCCGACCGGGCTCGACGCCGGGGGCGGGCCGGACCTGGCGGCCGTGCGCGCCGCGGCCACGACCATCGCCGAGCACCTGCGGCCCGGCACCCTGGTGGTGCTGGAGTCGACCAGCTATCCGGGGACCACCGACGAGGTCGTCCGGCCGATTCTGGAACAGCACGGGCTGGTCGCGGGCGAGGACTTCCCGCTCGCCTACTCGCCCGAGCGGATCGACCCCGGCAACCCGCGGTTCGGCCTGCGCAACACCCCGAAGGTCGTCAGCGGCCACACCCCGTTGTGCGCCAAGCACTGCGCCACGTTCTACGGGCGGTTCGTCGACACGGTGGTGGTGGCGCGCGGCACTCGTGAGGCGGAGATGGCCAAGCTGCTGGAGAACACCTACCGGTACGTGAACATCGCGCTGGTCAACGAGATCACGATGTTCTGCGACACCATCGGCGTGGACGTGTGGGACGTGCTGCACTGCGCGGCGTCCAAGCCTTTCGGGTTCGCGCCGTTCGTGCCCGGCCCCGGTGCCGGCGGGCACTGCATCCCGGTCGACCCGAAGTACCTGCTGGACAAGGCCGAACGGGAAGGCACCCGGCTGGGTGTCGTGCACGCCGCACGGCGGGTGGACGACCAGATGCCGTCCTATGTGGTCGAACGGGTGACGAGAATGCTTGCCGAGCAGGGAGAACCTCTGCGGGGAAAGAAGATCCTGCTGCTCGGCCTCACCTACAAGGCGGACGTGCCGGACACCCGTGAGTCCGCCGCGGTGCGGATCGCGCTGCGCCTGCGTGAGCTCGGCGCGATCGTGAGCTACCACGACCCGGTGGCCGGTGTTGTGCCCGGCCTCGGTCCGGCCGTGCCGGATCTCGGCGCCGCCCTGCGGACCGCGGACGCCGCCGTGCTGCTCGTCGCTCACCGCGACTACGACCTCGGCCGGCTGGCGAGGACCGCCCGGCTGTTCTTCGACGTGACGGGCCGCGTTCCCGGAGAGGAGGTCGTGCGCCTGTAAGTGCGCCCGCCGCAGGGGGTTGCCTGCCGGGGTGAGGCCCGGCGGGCGGACATCAGTTCTTCCGAACTTCTGTGACAAGGAGAGTGCCCGAATGACCGCTGCAACAACCGCCACGGCCAAGAACGACCGGCTCAAGAAGCGTTTCGAGAAGTGGGACGTCAACCACAACGGCCGGATCGAGAAGTCCGACTACGAGGCGGAGGCCCGCCGGATCATCGACGCGTTCGGCGAGGACCACGCGTCGCCGCAGGCGCGCGCCCTGATCGACTCGTTCACGAGCATGTTCGAGTACCTGGCGACCAAGGCGGGCGTCGGGCCGAACGGCGCGATGTCCGAGGAGCAGTTCATCGAGGTGGCCGAGTCGCAGATCTTCCAGGACGGCGACTCGGGGTTCAACCGGGTCGTGCGTCCCACGATCGCGGCGATCGTCGGGATGTGCGACACCGACGGGGACGGTGAGGTGAGCCCGCAGGAGTTCGGCAAGTGGCTGGACGCCGTCGGTGTCGAGTCTTCCGCCGCCGCCGACGCGTTCCGGAAGATCGATGCCAACGGCAACGGCAAACTGACCGTCGACGAGCTCGTGTTCGCTGTGCGCGACTACCACATGGGCAAGCTGGACGTGCCGCTGCTCGGCCGCTGACCCTGGTGACGGCACAGGCCCCGGGCGATCCGCCCGGGGCCTGTGCTCGTCGAGGTCAGTCCGGCTGCGTGAAGCGCACGCCCAGCTCGGGTTTCAGGCCGAGGTCGGGCCCGGTGCGCGGCTGCGGCACGTGGATGAGGATGTTGTAGTGGTTGGGGAAGTGGCATCCGTCGAACCCGAGCACCGTGCCCACGCGAACCCCGCCGATCCACACCTCGTCACCGCGGTCGATCACGCCCGCGCACCCGATCTCGGCGAACCCGAGGAAGCCGACCCTGTCGATCCGCGCGCCGGGCGTGGTGTCGTCGTGGTCGGTGGTGACCAGTTCGTGCACCTCGCCTTCGCGCACGCACCGGCTGGCGAACGGTTCCAGGCTCATCCCGCGGTCGTCGCGCTGGTGCACCAGCACCTTCACGACGGTCGCGGTGATCTCCCGTTTCGGCCCGTCCTCACGCATGCGTCTCCCTCCGGTATGCCTCGTCCACGACGGACAGAGCGGCCAGGCCGCCGTCGGACCACGCCGGCCCCGACCGCACCGCCTCCGCGAACTCGCGCAGCACGCCTTCGTACTCGTGCCGGAGCGACTCCTTGAACTCCCGGTAGCCGGCCAGCATGTCCGCGTGGAGCACCGACCCGTCGCCCAGCCGGACCCCGACGTCCTTCACCTCACCGGGGAACGACCAGTCGAGCCGCACGGTCGCGCGGTCGAGCACCAGCACCGCCTGCCGGTCGACGCCGGCGTCGTCCCGGTCGATCCGCACGCCGCGCAGCGCCACCGGCCCGAGGAAGAGCCGGACGAGGTCGAGCGCGTTCGGGCCATTGTCCGCGACGCAGCCACCGCCGCAGCGCGCCGCGTCGAGGTACCAGCGGTCGTGACCGACGTGTTCCTCGATCTTTTCGAGGTACCGCACCGTCACCGACTCGATGTCGGCGTCGCCGATCCTCTCGCGCAACGCGAGCACGTTGCTGTTGTAGCGGCGGTGGAAGGCGGTGAACAACGCGACCTGCCGCCTGGCCGCGAGGCCGGCCAGGGCGCGGCCGTCGGCCAGGGTGGTGGCCAGCGGTTTCTCCACGCACACCGGCAGTCCGGCGTCGAGCACGTCCCGGCACACGACGGCGTGCACGTCGTTCGGCGCGGTGACGACGACCGCGTCCAGTCCGCCCGCGGCGAGCATCTCGCGGTGGTCGCGGTAGCCGGGGACCCCGTGACCGGCCAGCGCCGCGGGGTCGCGGTCGCAGACGGCGGCGAGCGTGAAGTCCGGTGACCTCTCCAGCGCGGCCAGGTAGAAACGGGAGATCACACCGAGTCCGACGATGCCGAGCCGCATCACGCGTGCACTCCCGTCGTCACCGATCGCAGTTCCTCGAACAACGCGCGCGGCACGGGCACACCGTGCTCCCGGAACCGCGCTGCCCGTTCGCCCTCGTGCCAGCCGGGGTAGGACACCGGGGCGGCCGGGTCGAGCGCTGGCCAGCCGCGCACCGCGGCGAAGAGCGACGCCGCGTCGGCGGCGAACCCCGTGCGCAGCAGGTCCGGCGCGATCGCGACCGCCAGGACGCCGATGTCGTCGTCCCGGTCGCCGTCGGCGGACAACGCCCCGAGCGCCGCGCCGGGCACCAGCGCGGCGAGCACCTCGACCAGCAGGCCCAGGCCGAAACCCTTGTAGGCACCGGTTTCCGGATCGCCGCCCAGCCACAGCAGGTGGGCGTCGCCCCGGTCGAACGCCGCCGGGTCGGTCACCGGCGTGCCGTCGGAGGCGGCGAGCCAGCCCGGCGGGATCCGCTCGTCCGCACGGGCCGCGGCGCGCACCCGGCCGGTCGGCACGACGGTGGTGCTCATGTCCAGCACGAACGGGTGCGCGTCGCCCGCCGGACACGCCAGAGCGAGCGGGTTCGTGCCGAGCATCGGGGCGGCGCCGCCGGGCGGCCGGGCGATGCGCTGGCCGCCGCAGTTCGACGCGATCAGGCCGATCATGCCGTGCGGCACTGCACGGGCGGCGTGGTGGCCCGCACAGCCGATGTGCGTGGCGCCGCGCAACGACACCATCGCGATGCCGTGCCGGGAGGCCCTGGCACACGCCAGTTCCATGGCCTGGCTCGCCGACCACAGCCCGAGCGTGCGCCGGGCGTCGACGAGCACGCACGCGCCGAGATCGGTCTGGGTCACCATGTCCGCCGTGGGGTCCGTGCGGCCGTCGTCGAACAGCGGGAGGTACAACCGGGTCAGGTTGACCAGGCCGTGCGACGTCATGCCGGTCAGCTCGCCGTGGCACAGCGCCTCGGCGGCGATCGTCGCCCGGTCGGCGGGCATCCCCCTTCCCGTGAACACATCGGCCACTGTGGACAGCAGGGTCCGATAGGGCACCAGAACCGTCATGCTCCTCCATTCCTGGTGAACCGCAGGACGATGTCGCGCACGACGTCGCTGAACCTGTCGAGCTCGTCGACGCCGGCGAACTCACCGCGGGCGTGCGCGTTGTTGGCGCCGAGCGAACCCGGCCCGAGCACTGTCGTCCGGGTGCCCGGCACGCCGGCGAGCCAGATCGCGTCGCAGGTGAAGGCCGGTTCGCCGGCGGGCCACCGCGGCACGATCGCGTCGAGCAGCGGGATGTCCTGTGCAGGCAGGGCGGGCAGCCCGCGCTTCGCCCACCGCAGGCTGGTGATCGCCGCGGCGTCGGCGGCGGTGCGGTGGAAGAAGGGCACGTCGCGGAAGCGGTCGGAGAACTCGGCGAGACCGGTCCGCAGGCCTGTCTCCATCGCAGCGCTCATGGTCCGCGCCGACTCCGTGCAGTCGTACGCCATGTTGAACAGCAGTTCGCCGCTGCCGTAGACGCGGTTGTGCAGCTGACCGGTGTGCAGGCCCGCCACACAGACCTGGCCGCGCGGCGCGAGTCCAGCGGCGAGGTGCTGGGCGAGGAAGCCGAGCAGCACGGTGGCGTTGTGGCCCCGGTGCGGCTCGTCGTCGATCGCGTCGTCGCCGTCGACCCGCACGCTCGCCGTCATGGCCGCGGTACAGCGCGGCAGGTGCCGCAGTCCGGTCGGCTCGCAGAAGACGTTGAGCTCGCCGTGGAACCCGGCTTCGACGAGCGGCCGGGTGCCGAACGTGCCCATGGCCCCGCCCTCCTCGCCGGACACGGCCTGGATCAGCACCCCGGCGTCGCGGCCGACCGACGGGTCCGCCGCGACCGCCGCCCGGATCCCGGCCAGCATCGCCACGGCGGGACCTTTGGCGTCGATCGCGCCGCGCCCGTGGAACCTGGTGCCGTCGAAGCCCTCCGGCTCGAACGGCGCCACGGTGTCGAGGTGCACGTTGAACATCACCGCGGGGTGAGCGGGCCCGAGCCGGAGCACCAGGCTCGGCTGGCAGGCGAGGAACTCCGGCCCCACGTCGTGGAGGACCGACGGCACGTCCTGACGGCGAAGGACCGACGGATCGGGTGCGGCGAGGTGCGCGACGCGGAAGCCGACGTCGGCCGCCGCCGAGGCGAACACGTCCATCGCCTCCCACAGGTGGACCTCGGCCGTCGTCTCCAGCGGACCGGCGGTCGGCAGGCCGAGCAGGCGGAGCAGCAGGTCGCGGTCCGGTCCGATCACCGGAGGAGGTCCGCCATCGCCCGGCCCGCCGCGAGGAACGACGCCACCGCATCGGCGGCCGGCTCACCAGGCTCGTGCGGCCGCAGGGCGAGGTGCGGTTCCAGCGACCAGGCGCCCTGGTAGCCGTTCGCCCGCAACAGCTTCACGCAGTCCGCCACCCGCGCGACGCCCTCGCCGGGGATCGTGAACCCGCGCGTGTCCGCGTCCTTGACGTGCACGTGCTCGACGTGGCTGACGATGTCGCCGAGCAGGTCGAAGCCGTCGTAGCCGTGCGCGACGCCGTTCCCGGTGTCGAACAACAGCTTCAGCGCCGGACTCGCGACCTCGTCGAGCAGCTCGAGCATCCGCGCGGCGCCCGTACCCGCCCAGCCCGAGCAGTTCTCGTGCAGCAGCACCACGCCGGCGGCTTCGGCCCTGCGGGCGAGCGTCTTGATCCGGGTGACCACCGCGGCGCGCCACTCCTGGTCGCTCAGGCCGTCGTTGGGGTACGACATGATCCGGACGTACCGGGTGCCGAGCGACCGGGCCCGCCGGGCGAGCACGTCGAGCTCGGCGAGGTCCTGCTCGAAGTCCGCGGTGATCGGACGGGCCCAGTTGCCGATCCGCGAGTCCAGGCAGATCACCCGCACCCCGTTGTCCGCCAACGCCGTCGCCGCCGCGGCGAACCGGTCGTCGGTGAGGTCGGCGACGGCCCGCCGGTCGATCGTGCGCAGCTCGATCGCGGACCAGCCCAGCTCTTCGAGCACCTCGATCTGGGTGGTGAGGTCGTGCGCCGCCTCGTCGGCGATACCGGCCAGGACGAGCTCAACCGGCATTGTGCGCCACCGCCGCGTAGCCGGTTCCCGCGCGGGCCGCGGGCACCACCGGCTCCGCGCAGATGTTCTTGGCCACCGAGAGCAGCTGCACGACCTCGGCGGCGAAGTTGAACCCGCGCGTCTGCTCGCCGCCGACCCGGAACTTGCGGTAGGCCTGGATCATCCACTCGGTCAGCGAGTCGTCGCGGAGCACCAGGTGCTTCCCGCGGCCGTTCGCCCGCACGGTCAGCTGCGAGTGGTCGTCGTCATCGCTCACCGCGAAGTGCCCGACCGCGCTGCCGTGCGCGAAGTCGACGGTGACCCGCCGCTCCCGCACAGGGGAGGTGAGGTCGGAGCTGATCTCCGTGCGCACGCCCGAGATGTGCCGGAGACCGACGTCCGCGCCGCCCATCCGGGGGCTGAACTGCCCGTCGACCTCGAGGTCGGATCCCGCCGCGTGGGTGACCCGTGCGGCACCGGCCAGCCGCAACGCGAGCGCGACGCCGTGCGGCAGCTCGACGTCGAACGCCGTCGGGTGGCCCGGCGCCGCGAGCGAACGGCGGAACCGCGGCTTGTTCTGCACGATGGTGATCGACTTAGGCGCGCCGAGCAGGCCGGAGCGGGTCAGCTCGATCAGCCGCCAGGTGAGCGTGCTGGTGAGCCACGGCTCGACGACCTCGATGTGCAGCCGGTGCTTGCGCCGCACCCTGATGATCCGCGCGAGGTCGTCGGCGTCGGACGCGAGCGGCTTCTCCACGATCATGTTGCGGAAACCGAGCTCGGCCAGCTCGGTGATCACCGCGTGCCGCTGGGCCGGCGGTGTGCAGACGTGCACCACCGTGCCGGCGGGGTCGAGCCCGGAGGCCGCCGAGCCGATGCTCGCGGTGGTGACGAGACCGGGCCGGTCGGGCGGCCTCCGGCACGGGTCGCACGCCACGACGTCCTGACCACCGAAGAGCTGCGGCTCGCGCGCCCGTGCCTTCGCGAGCACCGGGAGGTGCAGACCTGCTCCGGCGCGGCCGAGTCCCACCACGAGTGACTGCACGGTTGAGCCCCATCTTCGAACTAGGAATTCAGGCCGAATTCGACGTTAGCGGCAGCGGTGCCGGAGGTGTCAACGCCCGCCACTCCTTCTTGACCAGGAAGAGTGAACCGGATCGGCGTCCCGATCAGCTGCCCTACTCTCGGAAACGGTCATTCACCCCCGGAGGTGGGTACGCTGTCGGTCCCTTTCCACACGCAATCGGCCACATTCGCGGAACTGTGGCCCACGACCCGGCGACACATTGTCGACGTGATCGAGAACGGCAAATACTCGCACGGCCACAAGGTCGCCCAGCTGGAATCCGCGCTGGCCGCCTACACCGGCGCCCGGTTCGTCATCGGGGTCAACAGCGGCACGGACGCGCTGGTGCTGCTGTTGCGGGCCGCCGGTCTGCGGCCGGGGGACGAGGTGGTCGTTCCGGCCTTCTCGTTCGTCGCGTCCGCGTCCTCGGTCGTGCTCGCCGGCGGCCGCCCGGTCTTCGCCGACATCGAGCCCGACGGGTACGGCATCGCCCCCGCCTCGGTGGCCGCCGTCGCCGGCGAACGCACCAGGTTCGTCATGCCGGTACACCTGTTCTCGCAGCTCGTGGAGGTCGATGCGCTGCTCGGCGTCGCACGGCGGCTGGGCCTCACAGTGGTCGAGGACAGCGCGGAGGCGATCGGGATGCGCCACCGCGGCACCCATGCCGGCCTGCTCGGAGCAGGCGGCGTGCTGTCGTTCTTCCCGACGAAGACGCTGGGCGCGATCGGGGACGCCGGCGCGGTGCTCACCGACGATCCGCACATCGCCGGCGTGGTCGACGCCCTGCGCCACCACGGCCGGTTCGGCCGCACGATCGACAACTTCCCCGGCATCTCCACCGAGACCGGGATGCCGGGGATGAACAGCAAGATGGACGACATCCAGGCCGCGGTGCTGCTCGCGAAGCTCACCCGCCTGGAGGCGGACATCGCCCGCCGTGCGCAGCTCGCCGCGCATTACACGGAGTCGCTCGCGGGAGTGCCCGGCGTGCGCAAACTGCCCGCGGCGCGCCCAGGCGGCGTGTTCTACGTCTACGTGATCGAAGCCGAGGCGCGCGACGAACTGGCCGCACACCTCTCGGCGCGGGGAGTGCAAACCGAAGTCTATTACCCGGTACCTCTACACCTGCAGCCTTGTTTCCGCTACCTGGGACATCGTTCCGGTGATTTCCCGAATGCCGAGGCGGCGTGCCGCCACACCATCGCACTGCCTCTCTATCCGGACATGTCCGCAACGGACGTCGAAAAGGTCTGCGGCTCAATTCGCGACTTCTACCGAGGACGGTCATGACCCTGCCCTTCTTCCCGCCCGACCTCTTCGACGGCGAGCAGGACGCGTTGCTGGGCATCGTCGAGGACATCGGTCTGGCGCCGGAGCAGAAGTTCATCCTCGGCGCGCACACCGCCCGGTTCGAGGAGGTGGTCCGCGACTCGGTGGGCGCCGCCGACGCGATCGCCTGCGGCAGCGGCACCGCGGCGCTGTCACTGGTGCTGCGCGCCATGGACGTGGGCCCCGGCGACGAGGTGATCGTGCCCGCGTTCGGGTGCGCACCGCTCGCCGCCGCTCCGGTGCTGCTCGGGGCCACCCCGGTCTTCGCAGACGTCGACCCGTGGACGATGGTCGCCGATCCTGGCGAGATCGCCCGGCTGATCACCCCGCGCACCAAGGTGATCATGCCCGCGCACATGTTCTCGGTGATGGCCGACATGCCCGCGATCCGTGCGATCGCGGACAGCGCGGGCGTCCGGCTGCTGGAGGACTCCGCCGTCGCGCAGGGTGGTGTGCTCGGCGGCACGCCCGCAGGTATGTGGGGCGACGCGGGCGTCTATTCGTTCGTGCAGGTCAAGACGTTCGGCATGCCGGGGGAGGGCGGCATGGTCGTCACCTCGGATCCCGAACTCGGCGCCGTGGTGCGGATGCTGCGCAACCACGGCCAGGACGGCGGGACGCGGTTCGTGCACCACCGCATCGGCTGCAACAGCCGGTTCGACGAGATCATGGCGGCGTTCCAGCTGCACCGGTTCGCCACGCTCCCGCAACGGCTCGAACGCCGCGCCCGCATCGGTGAGTACTACACCGAACGCTTCAGCGACCTGGCCGGCTGCGGGGTGGTCGCTCCGCCGCCCGCAAGCGACGGCCGTTGCCACTACGTCTACTCGTTGCTCGTCGAACGCCGGACCGAGTTGCGCGATCACCTTGCCGCACAAGGCATCGGCTCGCACGTCTACTACCCGGCGGCACTTCCGCGCCAACCCGCGTTCGCCCCGTACGCCCGTGGCGGCGCCTGGCCCGCGGCCGAGCTGGCCGCGCGCCGCGCGCTGGCCGTCCCCATCTACCCGCATCTGACCGATGCGCAGGTGGAACACATCGCGGACGCGGTGTGCCGATTCGCCAAGGAGTCCTGATGAAGGTCCAGGCAACGCAGGTTCCCGCACCCGACGAGATCGCGGATGAGTGGCGCAGGCGGGCCGGCCGCCCGGGCCTGACCCGCGTCATGCGTGCGTCGCAACCGGCTGAGCTCGCCGAAGGCACGACCACCCGGACCCGTCAGCTCGTCACGCACCACCTGCGTTCGCTCGGCCCGATCGGCTCCGCGCTGGAGATCGGCTGCGGCATGGGCAGGATCACCCCGGTCATCGCCGCGCAGGCCGCAGCCGTCACCGCGATCGACATGACGCCGCGCATGCTCGAGCTTGCCCGCGTGGCCTGCGCCCACCTGCCGGGCGTCGAGTTCCGGCAGACCGCCGTGCAGAGACTTCCTTGGCGTGACAAGAGGTTCGACGTCGCGGTCTGCGTATGGGTGCTGATGCACGTGCTGGACGAGGACGAGATCGCCAGGGCGTGCCGCGCGATCGCGGGCGCGGCGCGGCACCTGGTGCTCGTGGAGTACGAGCACGCGGACATCCCGGTCGGCCGGTACTCGCGGCTGCGCGACCTCGACGACTACCTCGCCCTGCTGCCGGGCTCCAGGCTGGTCGAACGGCACGAGCTGACCTACGGCGGCGACCGCTCGTTCGCCGCGCTGATCGCGTTGGAGGACCGGCGATGACAGCGTTCGCAGTGGCCACGCGTGCGCGTGGCACCGCCTACTTCCGGCTCGCGAAGCTCGACATCCTCGACTACTACCTCGGCGTGGTCGTGGTGTGGACGCTGCTCGTCCCCGCGCTGCGGTTCGACGCGGGTGTGCTCGCCACCACCGGGGTGTTCCTGCTGGGCGAGGTGTTCGTGATCGCCGCGATGGTGGCGCTCGACGACCTCACCGGCTACCGCGACGGCAGCGACGTCACCAACTACTCGCCCGACGCCCCTGCCCGCAGGCTGTGCCGCAAACCGCTGGTGGCGGGCACGCTGACCGAGGAGCAGGTGCTGCGGTTCGGCTGGGTCACCGGGGTGATCGGCGCGCTGCTGTGGCTCGCCGCCATCGCGATCGCACCACACACTCCGTTGTGGACCATCGTGTTGATCGCCGTCACGTACTTCTTCTCGATTCAGTACTCGTGGGGCGTGAAGCTCAGCTACCACGGCTTCCAGGAGTTCTTCATCGCCGGTCTCGGCTGGGCGCTGGTGCTCGCGCCGTACGGCCTCGCCACCGGCCGGATCGACGGCTTCGTGCTGGCCCAGGCGCTGCTGTTCGGGCTGGGGCCGCTGCTGTTCGGCGTGTACTCCAACACCAACGACGTGGCGGGGGACCGGTCGGTCGGCAGGCCCACCGTCGCGGCGCTGACCTCACCGCGCGGCAACATGTTCTTCGTCATCGCGGTGTCGGCGGCGGAGGTCGCGCTGATCGCGGCAGTGCCCGTGCTGGACGGTCCGTGGTGGTTCCCGCTCGCACTGTTGCCGACGATCGTGCTGCGGGTCCGGCAGGTGTGGATCGGGTTCGCCCAGCACGACATCCTGCGGGCCAGGATGCTCGGCATCCGCATCCACCGGATCACCGTGCTGGCACTGGTCGTCGTGAACCTGGTGGTCTTCACGTGACCGATCTGGACGTTGCCGTCATCGGCGCCGGCGTCGCCGGGCTGACCACCGCGTTCCGGCTGCGGGCCTCGGGGCGGGAGGTGCGCGTGTTCGAGGCGGCCGACGTCGTGGGCGGCCGGATGACGACGGTGCGCGAGGACGGCTTCCTCGTCGACACCGGCGCCGAGCAGATCCCGGAGACCGGCTACCCGGAGACGTGGAGGCTGCTGGAAGAGCTCGGCATCGACCGCGGCGAGGTGCCCAGGATCGGGCGGGGCATCGCGATGTGGCGCGGCCGGGCACGGCCGGGAGTCGCGAGCACACGCGGCCTGCTCAGCGGTGCGGGACTGTCCGTGCGGGCCCGGCTGGAGCTGCTGCGGTTGCTGCGCGGGCGGTTCGACCTGGAACGCCCGGAAGACTCGTCGCACGCCACGGTCGCACAGGCGTGCCGGGGAAACCTGCTCGACTACCTGTGCCAGCCGGTCGTGTCGGGGTTCTTCGGCTGGGACCCCGCACGGTCCGCCATCGCACCGTTCCTGGCGCTGCTCACCTCGATCGGTCCGGCGTCGACCTGGCGGACCTACCGCGACGGCATGGACACGCTCGCCCGCGCGCTCGCCTCGAAGGTGGACGTCACCACATCGGCTCCGGTCGACCGGGTGGTCGACGACGGTTCCTCTGCCAGGATTTCCTTGGGTGGCAACGAGATCAGTGCCCGCTCGGTCGTGCTGGCCGTGCCCGCCCCGGTGGTTCGTCTCGTGCACCCGGAGCACGGATCGGAGTTCATCGACGCGTGTTCGTTCTCCTCCGTGGTGAAGGCGCACCTGTTGCTCGACCGTCCGCTGGGCCGTCGTGACTACGCGGTGGTCGTCCCGACCGCCGAGAGCGGCACGGTGTCCACGATCATGTTCGACCACCTCAAGCACCCCGGCCGCGCGCCGGAGAACCGTGGCCTGGTCACGGTCATGGCCCATCCGTCGGTCGCGGGGGAGTTGATGGGAGCACCCGACGTGGAGGTGGTGGAGCGACTCGTCGACGCCGCCGAGCGCCTGGTGCCCGGACTCCGCGCGGCGACCGGCAGGGCGATCGTGCGGCGGTTCCGGCACGCGCTGCCCGAGGCGACACCGCGGGCCCTCGCGTTGCGGTCGGGGTTCGAGGCGGGGCTGGGCGGTGTCGTCGACTACGCCGGTGACTGGGTGTTCCTGAGCCCGTGCAGCGAGGCCGCCGTGCGGTCCGGTCTGCGCGCGGCGCATCGCCTGGCCAGGAGGGAGGAACGGGTGTGAAGCCGCACGACATGGGCACGTTGTTCGACGAGTGCGCCGGCGCGGCGACGATCGTGCGCCTGGACCGGCCGTTCGACATCGCACCCGGCAGGGGCGACACGTACACCGTCGCGCAGCTCGCCGATCTGGTGCTCGACGCCGCGGGATGGTTGTTCGAAGCGGGTGTGCGGCCCGGTGACCGGGTCGCCGTCGTCAAGCGCAACCACTGGGACTACGACCTGCTGGCGTGCGCGGCGGTGCGGCTCGGCGCGGTGCCCGCGTTGCTGTCCGGCCACCTGCCGGACGACACGCTGGAGACCCTGGTGAAGCGCCTCGACCCGGCGCTGGTCGTCACCGACAGGGAGGTGAGCGCCCCGCGCGTGCTGCGGATCGACGAGTTCACCGCGTCCCGGCCACCCCCGCCCCACCGCCGGCACGACGACGATCCGTTGATCATCAACCACACGTCCGGCACCACCGGTGTGCCCAAGCTCGTCGTGCACACCACCCGGACGATCATCGACCGGCTCGCTCGACCGGAGTCGGTGCGCTGGCCGGTCATCGGCACCCGTCGCGACGACGTGATGGGCAACGCCAGCTCGTACGCGCACGGCCGCACGTTCTGCTGGACCGCGTCGGCGTTGTGCCTCGCGCCGCGCGAGATCGTGCTGCTCAGCGACGCGTCCTCGGCGGCACGGGTGTTCGGCGAGCATCCGCCGACCGTGCTGGAGGCGCTGCCGTCGGCCTACGTGCGCTGGCGGCCGCTCGCCGCCGGGCCGGACAACCCGTTCCACGCGGTCCGCCGGTTCGTCAGCACCTACGACGCGATGCACCCGCCGGTGATCAGGACGATGCTGGGGGCGTCGCGCCACAAGCGTCCACTGTGGATGCAGGGCTGGGGGCAGACCGAGACCGGTCCGCTGTCGTTCCGTTTCCTCACCCGGCGCACGGCGCACACGACCCGCGACCTCGGCAGGCCGATGCCGGGAATGGCAAGGCTGCGCGTCGTCGACCCGCAGACGCTGGAGCCGGTGCCGCGCGGCACTCCAGGACTCGTGTTCGCCCGCACCCGCGCCCGGTGCGCGGGCTACGTCGGCGAGCAGGACCGCTGGGACGCCAAGGCGGACGGGCCGTGGTGGAACACCGGCGACCTCGGCGTCGTGAGCCGCACCGGTGTGGTGACGCTGCTGGACCGCGAGGTGGACACGGTGAAAGGACTCAGCTGCCTCGCCGTGGAGGACGCCGTCGAGGACCGGCTGCCCGGCGTGCAGGAGTGCGTCCTGCTCGCCGCGTCCGGGAAGGACCCGATTCCCGTGGTGGTGACCGACACCGAGCTGGACCTCGCCGAATGGCGGCGCGCGGTCGCCGGCCTGCCGCCGCTGGCCGAGCCCGTGGTGCTGCGGTGGGACGAGGTGCCGCGGACGGGAACCGGCAAGGTGCGACGACTCGAACTGCTGGCGCGGCTGGTGGGCGCCGCCGACACGAACGGCTCAGGGAGGTGGACGTGACCACGACCTACGTCTTCGACAACCACAGCGTGCACGCGACCGAACAGCACCGGTGCCTCAGCGAGGCCTACGACCCGGTCACGCTGGCACGGCTGGCGGAAACCGGTGTCGGCCCTGGCTGGCGCTGCCTGGAGGTCGGCGCCGGCGGCAGCAGCGTCGCGCACTGGCTCGCCGCCCGCACCGGCTCGGTGCTCGCCACCGACATCAAGCCGGAGCACATCGCACCGGCGCACGGGCTCACGGTCCTGCAGCACGACGTTGTGCACGACCCGTTGCCGGACAACGAGTTCGACCTCATCCACGCGCGGCTCGTGTTGCAGCACATCCCGCAACGCGAGGCCGTGCTGCGCAAGCTGGTGCGTGCGTTGAAGCCCGGCGGCTGGTTGCAGATCGACGAGTTCGACATCTCCTACGGCCCGGTGCTGCTCGCGCCGGACGAACGGGCGGCCGAGCTCTACGAGACGTTCCTCGCCGCCAAGGAACGGACGTTCCGCGCCGCGGGCGGGGACGGCACGTGGGGCAGGCGGGCCGCGGCGTCGATGGTGGCGGCGGGGCTCGTCGACGTCGACCCGGTGCCCGCGCTGGTCCCGTGGCGCGCGGGATCGCCAGGTGTGCGGTTGCTGGTGCACCACACGCATCACCTGCGGGACAGGCTGATCGCGGCCGGCATGACCGACCAGCAGCTCACCGCGGTGCGCGCGGTGATGGCGGACCCGCGGTTCCGCGCCTCGTCCTGCGTCGTCTACTCGGTGCACGGGAGGCGGCCCGCGTGACGCTCTCGCTCGACGCGGTGTCCGTGGCCGGGCCGGTCGACCTGCCGCTGGCAGGGGAGCGGGACGTGCAGGCCGCGTGCGGGATCATGCACGTGCACGGCCGCCGGTTCGGCAGGCCGACACCTCTCGGTCTCGACTACGCCTCGATCGTCGCGGCCGAACTGGCGGAGCTGGGCGTGGAGGCGCTGAGGTTCGCCCAGACACGCGGGATCCCGTTGCACGCGGTGTCGACCTCGCTGGCGCAGGCCGCCCTGCTCGCCGTCGCGCAGTACCTCGCGGCGGCGACGGCGGACGACCCGGCTGAACCGCTTTCCCCCGGCGGGCCACCGTTCCACTCCGCCGAGGGGATCGCGTTCGAGGTCGAGGCGCTGGATCCAGCGGTGTGGCAACGGTTCTGGGCCGCGTTCGGCGCGGACGGCCACGCGGTGTCCCGGGGGTGGCGGCCGTTCCTGCACCGGTTCGCGACGGCGACCTGTCCGCTGCCCCGGTTGGCCGAGGTGCTCGCCGCGCACCCGATGGCGCGCATCGCCGACATCGCCCATCGCACCGGTATGACGCTGGTGCGGGTGTCTGACCGGCCGGTGGAGCACCTGCCCGCCTTCGTGCTGAGCGGTGAGAGCGACGGTCACCGGCGTGGACGACCGGTGGAGCTGCTCCCGTTGTCCGGGCTGGTGGTGCTCGAGTCGTGCCGCCGGGTGCAGGGGCCGCTGGCCGGGCACCTGTTGCGCCTGCTCGGTGCGACCGTGGTGAGGATCGAGCCGCCCGGCGGTGACCCGTCGCGCTGGGTGCCGCCGATGGCCGGTGACACGTCGGCCCGGTTCCACGCGCTCAACCACGGCAAGGACGTGGTCGAGATCGACCTGGGCACTCCCGGCGGACGGGAGGAGGCACTCGAGCTCGCGACGACCGCGGACGTGTTCCTGCACAACTGGGCGCCGGGCAAGGCGGAGCGGTGGTCGTTGCGGCCCGCCGATCTCGCCAGGGCACGACCGGGGATCGTGTACGCGCACGCGTCTGGCTGGGGCGCCGAACTCGGCCTGAACCCGCCGCTGGGAACGGACTTCGTCGTGCAGGCCCACACCGGGGTCCCGCCCTCGCTGATGACGATCGTCGACGTGTTCGGGGGAGTGGTGAGCGCGCACGGGATCGTGGCCGCGCTGACCCGCGGCGCCACGGGGGTCGACTCGTCGCTGCTGTCCGCGGCCAGCAGGATGAACGCCCGGTCGCGGCGCCGATGCACCGAACCGCTGACCGTGCCGGTGTGTGACGACCTGGCCGCACTCGCCGCGGACCCTCGCTTCGCCCGTGCCCTAGTCCGGGACGGCTGTGCCCTGGTCCGCTCGCCCTGGGAGTTCACGTCATGACGTGGGTGTCCGCCACCGGGACGGTCGTGCGCGACCTGGTCCCCGCTTCGCTGCGCCGCGACTGGGTCGCCCAGGGGCACTGCCCGGACCGCGACCTGCACTCGCTGTTCCGCGACCGCGTCCGCGAGCATCCGGACCGCACGGCGCTGATCGACGACGAAGGCGAGCTCTCCTACTCCGAGCTGGACCAGCTCGTCCATGCCCTCGCCGCCCGGCTTCCCTACGGCACCAACGACATCATCGGTGTCCAGGAACCCGACGGGCGCGCCGCCGTCATCGCCGAACTGGCGGTGCTCGCCGTCGGCGCGGTGGTGCTACCGCTTCCCGCGGACGCCAGGGCCTTGCTCTCCCGCGCCGGTGCGAGCGCGCTGATCGCCAACGGGACGGTGACCGGAAAGGAGAGCACCGCGAAACACACACGACCGCACCCGGAGGCACCGGCGAAGATCCTGCTGTCGTCCGGCTCGGAGACCGAACCGAAGATGGTCGCCTACTCGCACAACGCGTTCGCCGGCGGGCGGGCCAACTACGTGCGAGCCGTGCACGGCGGCCATCCCGCGCCCCGCGACCTGGTGCTCGTCTCGCTCACCTCGTCGTTCGGCTCGTTCGGAGTGCCGATCACGTTGTGCTGCCTGGGTGGCACCCTGATCCTCACCCGGCGGTTCTCGCCGGACACCGCGCTGCGGCTGATCGCGTCGCACCGCCCGACGCACGTGTTCGCCGTACCGACGATGTGGCGTCGGCTGGCGGACCATCCAACCAGTTGCGACGTCTCCAGCCTGGTAGCGCTGGTGTCGAGCGGCGACGCGCTGCTACCGGCAACCCTGGCCGCGTGCCGCGCACGTTTCGGCGTCGACGTGATCACCGTCTACGGCTCGTCGGACGGCGTGAACTGCCACACGACCAACCCGGAGAACGGCGTGGGCGTCCCGGACCCCGCGGTGTGCGACATCCGAATCGTCAACGGCGAAATCTGCGCGCGCGGCCCGATGACACCCCTGTGCTACGTCGGCGCGCCCGAACTGGACGCCCGCCACCGGCTGGACGGCGGCTGGGTGCGCACCGGCGACCGCGGCCACTTCGACGGCACGGGCCGCCTGCACGTCACCGGCAGGGCAAAACGCGTGGTGATCCGCGGCGGCTACACGATCAGCCCCGCCGAGGTGGAGCTGGCGATCGGCGGGCACCCGTCGGTCAGCGAGGTCGCCTGCGTGCCCGTGCCGGACACCGAGATGGGCGAACGGCTCTGTGCCGTCGTGACCACCCGCAATGGACAGAACCTCGACCTCCCCGGCCTCACCGCGTTCCTGTCCGCGCAGGGTCTGGCCAAGCCCAAACTGCCCGAGTTCCTGCTCACCGTGCCAGACCTCCCGGTGGGTCGCACCGGCAAGGTCTGCCACCGCACCCTGGCACGCGTCGCCGCCGACCGATGTGGAGCAACCGCATGACCGGACCGAGCTACACCGCGTTGAGCGCGCTGGCGAAGACCGTGGACGACAACGCGGTTCTCCCAGCCGGCCTGAGGGAGCTGGTGAAGCTGCGGTGCTCGCAGCTCAACGGGTGCAAGTTCTGCATCCGGCTGCACTCGGCACAGTCGGGCGAAACCGAGGAACGGCTGGAGAACCTGGCGTCGTGGCGCACCCACCCGGACTTCACCGGCCGCGAGCGCGCGGCGTTCGCACTCGCCGAGGCCGTGACGCTGGTGCACGACGGCCAGGTGCCACAGCCCGTGCTGGACGACGCACGCCGCGAGTTCGGCGAGGAGGGCGTCACCGACCTGCTGTGGACCGCGATCGTGGTCAACGCCTTCAACCGGCTGGCGATCAGCACCCGCCTGGGATGACGGAGGTACGTCAAGTTCCCGGCTGCATGCCACGATGGTCGAGCTGACTTTCGGGACGATGTGGACGGTGACGTGCCTGGGGGGCGGTTCTCCTCACCCGTGGAACGGGATCTGCGCGCCGCCGGCTGGCACCCCGGCCGGGCCGTGGACGTCACCGGCTGGCGGCAGCTGCTGGAGGCCGGCGACGAGCTTCGCATGCACCGGGCCGCAGCGGAGTTCCTTGCCGAGTTCGGCGGGCTGAACGTGGAGATCGACGGTCCGGGCCTCACGGCCGCGCGTGAGCCGTTCGAACTCGACCCCGAGCTCTGCGTCGGTGAGGAGGACCGCTTCGCCGAATGGGGCGCGGACCTGGGGTGTTCGTTGTTTCCGCTCGGTGGCTCGATCGGGGGCGTTTCTGCCTGGGGATCTCCGAGGTGGGGGGAGATCTTCCTGGTGGAGGCCGGGGTGGGCAGCTTCGGAATCGGTGACGCGGCGCTGGAGAACCTCGTTCTCGGTGTGATGCCGAGTGAGCGCTTCCAGGAACGGTGCGTTCGCTGGCGTCCGCCTGTCGGTGGCTAAGTCGCGGACGGATTCTGCCGCCGCCGCCAGGCCCACAGCGCAGAAACGGCGAGGCCCAAGCCGACCGCGCTGACGATCACCACGACAGGTTCGACACTCGGCTCAGAGTCGAACCGCGGGGAGTAACGCTGCATGCACGCTTCACCTGTCATCCCGTCAGGGCACTCGAACAGGATCACCATGCCGCGCTCGGACGACGTGGTCGCCGGGGGCGCGGCTGGCCGGGTCAGAAAAATGATCAGCCCAGCCACGCAGAGAAAGAACCCGAGCAAACCCGCGGATCGCATCAAGTCGCGCGACACACCGTCTCCGATCGTCTCCGAGCACCGTAGCGGAGCCGATCATCGGCTGGTGCCTGCTCGGTAGCTGCCTCGCCGGTACTGGTGTGCGCTTGGCAGTGTTGCCGTGCACCGCGGCACTCCGCCTCCGCGTCGGTCGGAGGATGCTCGGTGGTCGAGCGCGGACAAGGCGTGGCTGCTGTCGGCTGGCAGCTGGTGGCTCGGGATATCGCGCGCCGAACGTCGTGGTGCGCCTGTTCCGCCGCCGCGCGTTGCTCAGGGGATGGCGTACGCCGACGAAGTACGTTCTCGGTCACACGTTCGCGGTAACCACTGTCGTGAGGGATCGTCTCCACACAGGAGACCGAAAGAACGCAATGCGACGTTTGGTATCTCGCGCCGAATTCATGTCGCCTCCCGCGCCTTTGTTCTTGATCTTGCCGCGTTTCGCAGATCGGCGCTACCGGTCTATGCGTGCCCGTATGGGCAAACATTGGTGCCTCTGCCCGAGACATCGTGTTGGTGGGCGTCGTCGGCTGGGAGGATGGGCGGGGCCGAGAGGAGGTGTTTCGATGCGAGCCGAGGCCGTCAGGCCGGCTGCGGTGACTCCTCAGCCTGACCGACTCCGACGGGACCGGACCGTCGCCCGGACACCGGCGCCCTCACTGCTCCTGCTCCAGTCCGAGGCCGGCAACCGGGCGGTCAGCCGGTTGATCGGAGCCGGCAACGGGTCGGTCGCCAGTGTGCAGCGATGCAACGGTGAGGTCCACCAAGGATGTCCGTGCGCCGACGGTGAGCAGGCGGACACCCCGGTGCAGCGGGCAGCTACCACCGAGGTGGAGGACGCCACGGCGGCGCGTGAGAGGTCATCGGGCTTGCTGCGCCGCGGCTCGCGTGGCGAAGGCGTCGCGGACGTCCAGACTCTCCTCAACTCGGTCCGCGCCACCCCATCGCTCACGGTGGACGGCGCTTTCGGCACACGGACCGAAACCGCCGTGCGATTCTTCCAAGGCGCGCACCGCCTTGTCGTGGACGGCATCGTCGGGGGAGAGTCACGAGCGATGCTCGAACGCGAGAGCGCGCTGCACGGTGGCGGCGGTCGGCTGGAGGCCGGCCCCTGCCACACGTCGAAAGTTCCCGGCCCTGACGACGCGTTCTCGTCGGCGGCGTCGCAACCTGAGGTCGCTGCCGGCCAGGACACGGCGGCTGGCGCCATCATCGCCGTTGCCATCGCCGACGCGGGCGCACCCCCGACGCCCGCTCCACCGGCGCCCGATCTCGTGGTCCAACTGACGAGCGACGACGTGTCGGACGGGTTGGCATCAGCACACGCCGGTGGGGCTGCGGTGGTGAAGGTCGCGAGCCCTGACGCGTTGAGGGACTTGCTTGCGGCGAAGAAGAACATCGGCCGGCTGACCATCGTGTCGCACGCACGCACCGACGGTCAGATCCAGTTCGCCATCGGCACCTCGATCTTCTCGGTACCGCTGAGCGACCTGGCCGCGAAGGTGCGGAAGAGCGCGAACGTGCGAGAGATCGTGTTCCTGGGCTGCACCGTCGGAAACGACCCTGGTGGCCTCGACGACATGAAGCGCGCTCTCGACGCCAAAGCGTCCGAAGGCGTCGATTGTCACATCGTCACGAAGAAGATCGGCCCACTCACCGCGGAGGGTGCACCCGTTGACACTGAAGACAAGTTCCAGAAACTGAGCCCGAAAGCCAAAGCGGTGTACGCCAAGTCCCTTCGTGAAGCGGCCGTGCAGAACCGGGGGAACTGTCTCGTCCAACTGCAGGCAGGGCAAACCCTGGCCGTCCTCTCCGACGACCAGCTCCGGGCCATCGCGATGCGGCAGAAGGGCGCGCTCTTCGTCCAGTTCACCGAGGAGGACGGCACCTGCTGGAAAGACCTGAAGTTCGGCGGACCAGGCCGCTGCCACCGGGTGCAAGCGAAGTGACGACCCCGTGGTGGCGGAAATGGCAGCCGAGGGGATGGACCGGGACACCGTCCACCCGGAACGGTGGTGCTCCGCCGACGGCCTGCCGTACAGCCACAGCCTCGACCGCCCGGACCGCGAAACCGAGCCGGCGGATCTCGAGCTCATCGAACGGGCGCACGTGCCGACGTCGGGTAAATCGCGAGCGGACCGTGTGCGTGGTCGTTACGATTCGCGCACCTCATGGAGTAGATCAGTGGTAGATCACCCCGCTCGGGACGGGGAGGGCGCGGGTTCGATTCCCGCCTCCATGTCCGATCAACCGGGGAGTTCACCGTGTCCGACGAGATCCGCACCGCTTCGCCGGAGTACGCGACCGGCCAGCTGGCGCGGGCGTTGGCCGCGGCGATCTCCGCTGGCACCGAGGCCGACCGGGAGCGGGCGCTGCGGAAGTGGCGGCGCTGGGAGGACGTCGTCGGCGGGATGGCCGACGGCACGCTCGCGGTCGGTTCCCGCACCCCGGTCGCCGACACCCCGGCATGGGTGACGCTCGAGGTCGCGCACGGTGGCTTCGCGACCGGCCGGTACCTGGCCGAGGTGCCGCTGTCCGAGGAGGAGACCGCCCGCGCCGCTTCCCTCCCGGACGGGGTTCCCGGCGGCAACGAGCGGGAACGGCTCAACCTGTGGTACCTCGGCGACGCCGGTCAGGCCGAGCTCCTGGACGCGGTTCGCGGCGGGCGTTTCCGGGTCGAGGTGCCGGAGGACGCGGCGCTGCCCGTCGTGGCGTTGCTCCTGGACAGGGGTTTTCCGGAGCAAGCTCTCGACCTGGTCGCCGAACTGCGGCCGTTGATGCACCGGCTGCGGTTGACGCCGCGCTTCGAACCGGTTGCCCGGCCGTCGGGCTCCGCTGTTCGCGTGGCCTCGGTGCAGGATGCCGTGGCGTCCCTGCGTGCTGTGCGGGTGCCTGCTCAGATCGTGAAGATGCGCGCGACGCTGACGGCGTGGGATCCGCTGTACGACCGGCTGGTGGCGTTGTGGTGCCGCACCGTCGACGGTGAGCTGCCGCGGCTCGACGAGAACGGGGCCGTGCACGGCGGCTGGCCGTGCCGGACGTGGCCCGCGGACTGGGCATCGGCCAGGGCGCGGTGGCTCGTGGACTTCGCCGACCTGTGCCGCACCGTCGCGCCCTCGGCAAGGCAGACCAACCCGAAGAACAACTTCGCGAGGCTGCACCGTGCGCTGAAGTCCTGCGGTCACGGCAGCGACGCGCTCACCGCGCGGGAGGTCGGCTGGATCCGCCGTGCCATCGCGAACACGGTGAGCCGCCGGGGTGCTCCGGAGACGGAACAACGCGGCGCGTGGCACGCAACGCACGTGGCGGCCGTCATGGCGCCGACGAACGCCGCGCTGGCCGGGGTGCTCGCGGGCAGGCTCGACCGGTTCCCGGCCGACGGCGGTCTGCCGTCGCTCGACATCGCGACGGCCGCGGTGTCCGAAGCCGAGGCGAGCGCTGAGATTCCTTGCGGCGCAACGATGCCGGACTGTCTGGTGCACAAGGCGACGCGAGCGCTCGAAGCGCCCGCGGACGAGTTGGTGCGCCTCGGCGTGATCACTTCAGGCGAAACGCTGGCGGTCGTGCTGCCGCAGCTCACCTCGCAGCTGCTCAGCGCGTCGATCGACGACCCGGTCGTGGCGGGGCTGCACGAGCAGACCTACACGGCCTTCCGGCGCCGCCGCGGCCTGCTGCTGCTCAACCTCGAGCACCAGGTCCGGTTCACCGAGCTGCCGTGGGTCCAGGCGCTCGCGCCCTGCAGGTCACCCAAGCCGGACAACGCCACAGCCGCGCATCAGGCCCTGCGGCAGATCACGATGCTGGCGCTCACCGCGTTCCCGCACGCACTCCTGCCGAACCCGCTGGTGACCGAGATCAGGGCGCTGGCGAAGCAAGCGGGGCTGGAGCTGCCGCTCGTGGAGGAGGTGGCCGCGGACATCTTCATGGGCACGTTCACCACCAAGTGGCGCGACGCCGCCGTGGTGGCGGGCCGTCTGCTGGCAGGCACGCTCTACGCGAACTACTACGACCTGCCCGCGGACTGGTCCGAGCCCCAGCGCACAGTTCTGCGCTGGGGCAAGCGAACCGCCGCGGACTTCACGGCGCTGTGCCGCCGGCGCGCGGGCACGACCGGCGGCTCCGTCGCGGCCAACGGCATGCTGCTGGAACAGAGCCAGATCCTGACCACGCACAACCTCGCCGTGCTGGTCGATGCCCTGGATCTGACCGATGAGCTGCGTGAACGCGCGCCGGAACTGGCGTGGCGCACGTTCAGCTGGATCGCGCGCAGGCACGCCCAGCGGGCCGACCACCTGCACGCGGCGCTGATCACGGTGAAGAACACCGCGTACGCGTGGCGCCAGGCCTTGTTCCTGCTCAGCTTCTGCGACCCCGCTGTGCAGCTGTCACACGCGGAGCGGTTGAGGGTCGAGTTCTTCGGCACTCGGCTCGCACCCGCCGCGGAAGGGCTGCTGCGGGTGCTCGACGGTGGTCGTTTCACACCGGCGGGAACGATGCGCCGCGGTGATGGCAGGCGCTTCCTCGGCTGGGCGCAGGGGACGAACCCGTTCCTGGGTCCGGTCAGCGGCGAACGTCACTGAGAACGACCCTCACCAGGCCGGCCAGTGGCGCAGCGCGGCGTCGGCCAGTTCCTGGAGTTCTTCGCGGCTGACGCCGCTTGCCGCCTCCACGGCGATGCCCGCCTGCAAGGTGTGGACGTAGCGCGCGAGCAGCCCGGGGTTCGTGTCCGGTGGAAGGTCGCCCTCGTCGACGGCGCGCTGGAACCGGTCGCGGATGCGCGCGTGCCCCTTGTTGCGCCAGTCGACGAGCAGGGCGCGGATCTGGCGTCCGGCCTCGCCGGTGGCCAGAGCACCCTGCACACCAAGGCATCCGTGCGGCCGCTCCGGGCACGTGGTGGTGCGCACGGTGCCGGTCAGCAGTGCGGTGGCGACGCCGAGCGCGGTCGGTTCGGCCAGGGCTGGAACGACGTAGGCGCTGGGGCCTTCGTCGTAGCGCTCCAAGGCTTTGCGGAACAGCTGCTCCTTGTTGCCGAAGGTCGCGTACATGCTGGCCGTCGAGATGCCCATCGCGCCGGTCAGGTTCGTCAGGCTGGCGCCTTCGTACCCCTGCTCCCAGAAGACCAGCAGGGCGCGGTCGAGCGCTTCGTCGGCGTTGAAGCCTCGTGGGCGTCCGGTCGCGCGTTGTCGTGTCGTCTCCACGTGGACCAGCCTACGCGTTTTGGAGCGATCAATTCAGAACGTGGTACGGTCGAGTTCTGGACCGATCGATCCATAACCGCGTCGAGTGGCGCGAGGAAGGGGCACGAGGTGTCCGACAGCGAGTTGCGCGAGTTCTACCTGCGCTACATCAACGATCTCAACGCGCACAGGTTCGACCGGATGGACCGGTTCATCGACGAGCGGACCACGTTGAACGGGGAGCCGGCCACCCGCGACGACCTCCTCGCGGTGCAGAAGGCCGACGTGGACGCGGTTCCGGACCTCCACTGGGAGCTGGAGGAGCTGCTCTTCGACGGGGACCGCCTCGCCGCGCGCCTGGTCAACACCGGCACCCCGGTGAAGGAGTGGCTGGGCGTCACGCCCACCGGCGCGTCGTTCGAGATCACCGAGTACGCCATCTACCAGGTCCGGGATGGACGGTTCGTGCACATGACCGCCCTGCACGACGCCGGCGAGCTTCGCCGGCAGCTCACCCGCTGACCCCACTCACCACGACACAGCCGAGGGCGAACACATGACCACCACACTCATCACCGGCGCCAACAAGGGCATCGGCTTCGAAACGGCCAAGCAGCTCGTGGAGCTGGGCCACACCGTCTACATCGGAGCGCGCGACACCGAGCGGGGCGAGAAGGCCGCGGCCGACATCGGTGCCCGGTTCGTCCAGCTCGACGTGACCGACGACGCCTCGGTGAGCAGCGCGCTCGCGAGGATCGGTTCGGACGAGGGCAGCCTCGGCGTCCTGGTGAACAACGCGGGCATCCTCGCCAACGAGGCCCTCGACGGTCCCGCGGCCCTGCGGGCCTTCGACGTCAACGCGGTCGGGTTCGTGCGCGTGACGGAGGCGGCGCTTCCCCTGCTGCGGAAGTCCGCGAATCCCACCGTCGTCACGGTGTCGAGCAGCATGGGCTCGTTCTGGGCCGTCACCAACCCCGACCGCGCCGAGTACCGGATGCCGCTCGCGCTCTACGCCGCGTCCAAGGCGGCGGCGACCATGCTGACCGTCCAGTACGCCAAGGCGAACCCGGGCATCAAGTTCAACGCGGTCGAGCCCGGCACGACCGCCACCGACATGACCGCGGCCTTCGGGATCGGGCGGTCGGCGCAGGACAGCGCGAAGGTCGTGGTGCGGCTGGCGACCCTCGGCGTGGACGGTCCCACGGGGACGTTGCAGGACGAGAGCGGCGTTCTCGCCTGGTGACGACTGAGCATCCGGCTACAACACCGGTTGCCGGTCGAGGAACTCGGGGGGAAGGTCGTGATCGACGTCAAGAACTACCTGGCCAGGCGAGACGGGAACGTTCCACGAACGTCACCTGCTCCGTGTCCCGAGCGACAGGGTGCCCTGCCGTGTTCCGGCCGGCGCGCCTGACCGGAAGGCGCTGGTCGTCTCGGGCGACGTCCTCGAAGCCGTGGAGCTCGTGCACAACCTGCGGCGCGCGGAGCAGGTCATCAGCTGAGTCCTCGGTGTGCTGACACGGGTCCTGACATCGGTGTCGTCGCCGGTGTCAGGACCGTGACAGTCGTGTGTCCGGCCTGCGAGCGAATGTGGTCACAACAACCACGAAGGCCAGCCACCAGGGAGACACGACATGTCCACGTTCACCACGCCGAACCCGATCACCGCCACGCTGACCACCGCGGGCGCCCGTGTGCGGATCATCGCCGGCGAGAAGCCCGAGACGGTGGTCAGGGTCGAGCCCGTCGACAGCGCGAGCTCCAAGGACGTGAAGGTCGCCGAGAAGACCGAGGTCGACTTCGCCGCCGGCGTGCTGGCGGTCAAGACGACCAAGTCGGGTGACCAGAACGGCTCCGTCGTCATCACCGTCGAACTGCCGGCCGGATCCGGCCTGGTCCTGAACACGGCGTGGACGGAGGTGCGGGCCGACGGTGTGCTCGGCGACTGCGAGGTCAACATCGGGTCGGGGAATGTCGAACTCGACCGCGTCGCCGCGTTGCGGGGCAACCTCGGCGCGGGTGGGCTCGCGGTCGGGCACGTCGCCGGACCCGCCGTGATCGAGGGCAGCTCGGCCGGTGTGCGGATCGGCGAGGTCGAGGGTGTCGTCCGGTACCGGGGCACGTCGGGGAAGGTCTGGATCGGCCACGCCCGCTCCGACGTCGACCTGGGCGGCTCGAACGGCAGCTTCGACATCGGCCGGGCCGACGGCAGCGTCGTCGCCAAGGCGGCCGGCTGTCCCATCCGGATCGGACGGGTCACGCGCGGCCAGGTGGAGGCGACGAACGCCTCCGGTGGCATCGAGATCGGGGTCAGCGACGGCACCTCCGCCGAGGTCGACGCGAAGAGCACCAAGGGTGTGGTGCGCAGCTCTCTGCCCGCACAGGCCGACGGCGACTCCCTCACGGTCTACGCCCGGACGCGGCTCGACGACATCGTCATCCACCCCGCGGCGGCCTGAGTTCCGGCGTCAGCGATCCGCCAGCCGTCAGTGGCAGGATCGGCCAGGTGCAGATCGGGATTCTGGGACCTTTCGAGGTTCGCGCGGACGACGGCACCCTCGCGGACGTGCCAGGCGCACGGTTGCGAGGGCTGTTGGTCGCACTCGCGCTCAACCCCGGCCACGTGGTCCCGAAGGCGACGCTCGTCGACTGGATCTGGGGCGAGCACCCGCCTGCCGACGCGGTGAACGCCCTGCAGCGCTTGGTTTCCCGGTTGCGCAAGGCGCTTCCGCGCGCGGTGGTCGAGGGGCTGACGGACGGCTACCGCCTGGCGGTGGATCCCGACTCGGTCGACGCGGTGCGGTTCGAACGGCTGGGGAGCCAGGCCCGCAACGACCAGGGACCGTTGCGTGCACAGCGGTTGCGGGAGGCTCTCGCGTTGTGGCGCGGTCCCGCTTTGCAGGACATCGGCCTGCAGGACAGTGAAGCGTTCGACGCGGCGGCCACCCGCCTCGACGGGGTGCGCCTGGCAACGATCGAAGAGCGGTTCGACGCCGAGATCGGTCTCGGTCACGGTGCCGGCCTGGTCACCGAGCTGACCGACCTGGTGGCCGCGCATCCGGTGCGGGAGAAGCTTGTCGCCGCACTGATGCGCGCTCTCGTCGCGGCCGGCCGCAACAGCGAGGCGCTGCTGGCGTACCAGCGAACGAGGGAGGCGCTTGCCGACGAGCTGGGCGTGGACCCTTCACCGGAGCTGTCCGCGTTGCACGTCGCCCTGCTGCGCGGCGAGATGGGGCAGCGGAAGGAGAACCGCAAAACCAACCTGCGCGCCGAGCTGACGAGCTACGTCGGCAAGGACGCCGATCTGGCCGCCGTCCGCGGCCTCGTCTCCGACCACCGGCTCACCACCCTCACCGGCCCGGGTGGCTCCGGAAAGACCAGGCTGGCGACGGAAAGCGCGCGTACGCTGCTCGGCGACCTGCCGGACGGGGTCTGGCTGGTGGAGTTAGCGGCGATCGGCACGGACGCGGACGTGGCCCAGGCCGCGTTGTCCGGGCTCGGCCTGCGGGACGCGCTTCTCGGTGAGGCGTCGAACCTGGAGCCGGTGGACCGGCTCGTCACCGCGGTCCGCGACCGGGAGATGCTGCTGGTCCTGGACAACTGCGAGCACGTGGTCGAGTCCGCGGCCGCGCTCGCCCACCGGCTGCTCGGGGAGTGTCCGCGGTTGCGGATCCTCGCGACGAGCCGGGAACCGCTCGGCATCACCGGGGAGGCGTTGTGGTCCGTCGAACCGCTCGCCCTGCCGGAGGCCGTTCAGCTGCTGAAGGACAGAACGTTCGCGGTGCGCAAGGACCTCGCCGGTGACACCCGGACGATGGAACGCGTCTGCAGGGTGCTGGACGGGATGCCGCTCGCGATCGAACTGGCCGCGGCCCGGTTGCGCACCATGTCGATCGAGCAGCTCGCCGACCGCTTGGACGACAGGTTCCGGCTGCTCACCGGTGGCAGCCGCACCGCGCTGCCCCGGCACCGCACGTTGCGCGCGATGGTCGACTGGAGCTGGGAACTGCTCACCGACGCCGAACGGGTGGTGCTGCGCAGGCTGTCGGTGTTCGCGGGAGGGGCGAGCCTGGAGGCGGCCGAGCGGGTCTGCGCGGGCGATGCCGTCGAGGAGCACGAGGTTCTCGACCTGCTCACCGCGTTGACCGAGAAGTCGTTGCTGGTCTCCGCCGACGACGGCGCACCGCGCTACCGGATGCTCGGCACGATCAAGGAGTACGCCGCCCAGCGGCTCGCCGAGGCGGGGGAGTCGATGCCGGCGCGGCAGGCCCACCTGACCTGCTTCACCGAGCTCGCCGAGACGGCGGATCCGCATCTGCGCCGCAGCGAGCAACTGGAGTGGCTCGCCATCCTCAGGACGGAGCACGACAACATCACCTCCGCGATGCGGGGCGCGCTCGCGGCGGGTGAGGCGCACGCGGCGATGCGGCTCGCCGCGGCCGCGGGCTGGTACTGGTGGCTCATCGGCCGCAAGGCCGAGGGCATGGAGCTGATCACCGCGGCCATCGGCACCCCCGGCGAGGTCCCCGACCGGATCCGCGCGGTGGTGTACGCCCTCACCTCGATGTTCGTCACCTCCGGACCGTCCGACGTGCTGGAAGCCGCGGAGTGGGTCCACAAGGCCTACGAGTTCGGCGAAAGCGGCCGGCACCACCACCCGGCGCTGAGGCTGGTCGTCCCGCTGGAACGGGTCCTGCGGGAGCCGGACGCCGTCCTGCCCGCGTGGGAGTCGTTGCTGCACGACGAGGACCCCTGGGTACGGGCACTGTCCCGGCTCCACATCGGCAAGATGCGGATCATGCTCGGCCACGGCGGAGACCTGGAGGCCTGCTTCGAGGAGGCGCTCGTCGGGTTCCGGGTGCTCGGCGAACGGTTCGGGATCTCCTTCGCGCAGACCGAACTGGCGGACCGCCTCGCCCTGCGCGGCGAGTTCATCGAGGCGTGCGAGCACTTCGACCAGGCGATCGCGGTCGTCACCGAACTCGGTGCTGTCGACGACGTCATCCAGATGCGCGCACGGCAAGCACGGCTGTACTGGCTCATGGGGGACAAGGACGCCGGCGCGGCGGCCATGGCGGAGGCAGCAAGCCGTGCGGAAGGGGTCACCTGGCCGGGCACGTTGTCCGCCCTGGCCTTCGCGAAGGCCGAGCTCGCCCGGTGGAACGGGAACGCCGAGGACGCGTTCGACCAGTTCGCCGTCGCGGCGAAGTTGCTGGGTGACGAAGCGGAGCGGCCGCACATCCGCGCGGCGGTGCACGACCTGCACGGCTACTTCGCCGACGATCTCGGCGAGGCGCGCGAGCACCGGGCGGCGGCCTGCCGGGCAGCGGCCGAGATGGGACACGCACCGATGATCGCGCAGATGATCGTCGGTGTCGCGGACCTGGCGTTGCGTCGAGGGCAGCACGAGCAGGCCGCGCTGCTGCTGGCGGCGAGTGCGACCGTGCTCGGCCTGGTGAACCGGTGCAACCCCGACGTGTCCCGGATCGAGCAGGCGGTGCGAAGCCATCTCGGTGACGCCGCCTTCGACGAGGCGGCTCACGCGGGTGCGTCGACGGCCTGGGACGAGCTGGTCGCGACGACGCTGGCGTCCTGACACCGCTTCCCGGCCGTGTCAGCGCGGTGACAGTGCCGCGTCCGGGCTCTCGGTGATCGTGGTGACACCACACCACCACGAGGGGAAATGCGATGAGCCAGACGGTCTCCGTGCCACAGGGCCTGCCGATGGACCGCGACGCGGGCCCGTTCGACCCGCCCAGCCGGATCACCGGGTTGCGCGAGGCCCGGCCGGTCAGCCCCATGCTCTTCCCCGACGGGCACGAGGGCTGGCTGATCACCGGGTACGACGTGGTGCGGCAGGTCATGGCGGACACCAGGTTCAGCAACCGCCAGGACCTCGGCGTGATCCACGTGCCCTACGAGACGCCCGGCATGCCCGTGGCGGCCGAACCGTCCCCGCAGACCCCGGGCCTGTTCATCAGCATGGACCCGCCGGATCACACCCGGTTGCGCCGCAAGCTCACCGGCGCGTTCACGGTCAAGCGGATGAAGCAGCTCGAAGAGGGCATCATCGCGATCACCGAGCAGCAGCTGGACGAGCTGGCGAAGCTCACCCCGCCGGTCGACCTGGTGCGGGAGTTCGCGCTCCCGGTGCCGTCGCTGGTGATTTGCGAACTGCTCGGCGTCCCCTACGCGGACCGCGAGACCTTCCAGGAGAACTCGTCGAAGTTCATGGTGAGGGACGTGACGCTCGAGGACAAGATGGCCGCGATCGGCGCCATGTTCGGCTACCTCGCCCAACTGGTGACGGCCAAGCGCGCCGACCCCGGCGAGGACATCCTCTCGGACCTGGCCCGCGACGAGGACCTCACCATCGAGGAACTGTCCGGCATGGCCTTCCTGCTGTTGCTGGCAGGTCACGAGACCACCGCGAACATGCTGGCGCTGGGCACGTTCGCGCTCCTGGAACACCCTGAGCAGCTCGCGGAACTGCGCGGGAACCCGGACCTGCTGCCCGACGCCGTCGAGGAGCTGATGCGCTACCTGTCCGTCGCGGACATCTTCTTCCGCTACGCCACGGAGGACATCGAGCTCGGCGGCGAGACGATCCCCGCCGGCGCGACCGTCGTCGTCTCGCTGCTGGCCGCCAACCGCGACCCGCGGCGGTTCGAGAACCCCGACGTCCTGGACGTGCACCGCAAGGTCCGCGGCCAGGTCGCGTTCGGGCACGGCATCCACCAGTGCCTCGGCCAGCAGCTGGCCCGCATCGAGATGCGCGCGGGGTTCGAAGGACTGCTGCGCCGCTTCCCGGACCTCCGGCTCGCCATCCCGGCCGACGAGGTGAAGCTGCGGACGAACATGCACATCTACGGCGTCCACGGGCTTCCGGTCACCTGGGCCTGAACCATCATCGGCTCAGGAGAGAACCAACTCCTTTCGCCGGCCAGCTGACAGGTGAAGGGCAGTAGGTCGACCGGTCCGGCGCGTCAGGCCGGTCGTGGCATCCTTGCCACGGATCGCGGTTCGAGGGGACCGCCTGGCGAAAGGACACAGGTGGACTCGTCGAAGGTCGGTGGGCACGCCCGCGAGGTGCTGACCGCCGCGAAGGCGTTCGGTGCCGAGGCGGCAGAGGTGCGCGCGGAACCGGACCGGTTGCGCGCGCTCGCCGCCGCGAAGTACCAGGCGGTCCACGACTCGCTGGTGGCAGAACAGCTCCGTGCCATGCCGGTGGACAAGCTGCGGGACACGAAGGCGAACCTGCGGCTGAGCACGCTGAAGGACGCCGGGTACCGGACCGTCGCCGACATCGCCGGGGCGCGCCCGGAACAGCTCGACGGCGTGCCCGGAGTCGGCCGGCAGTCCGCCGAGCAGATCGTGCGGATCGCCCGCGCCGTGGCCGACGGCGTCGCGCGCGACACGACCGTCCGGCTGAACCCGGACCGCGCTGACCGCGTCCAGACCGAGCTGCTGCAGCTGATGTCCAAGCTGCGCAGGGCGAACCAGCTCGTCGGTCCCCTGCGCGAGCCGCTCGAGGACGTGCTGGGCAGGGTCGACGCCGACGTGCGCGCCGCGTCCCGTGCCTGGAGCCGGGTGCGGATGTTCTTCTCGCTGCGGAAGAACCGGCAGGCCGCCATCGAGTCGCTCGACCGGCTCGACGCCCTGCTGGCCAGCCGTGACGTGACGGCGTTGCGCGCGGTGGGCACGCAGCTGCGCGTTCCGGACCTGGACCACCGCGCGCTGTGGCGCGACTACGAGCTCGACGCGGCCGCCTACAACACGCTCCTCGCCGACCTCGCCGGTGCGGACGCGGTACCGGATCGCAGTGCCGCCAACGGTTTCGTCCCTGCCGACATCGAGCACGAGGTCGACGCGACCACACTGGACACCAGCCTGCTGAAGGTGTCGCTGCGCGGCTACCAGGTGTTCGG
>NZ_DATLEC010000035.1:0-107017 GCF_035525475.1 Lentzea sp.
GACCCGGAGGAGGTGCTGGCGAACGCCGCCGACCACCTGGTCCGGCTGCACGCCGAGCAGTTCCCGGGACGCGTCCCGCTCGGCCTGGGCGTGGCCACCGGCGGCTGGGTCGACACCGAGCCGGGCGTGCTGGTCGAGCACACCTCGCTCGGCTGGCGCGACGTGCCCGTGCGCGACCTGCTCTCCGCCCGGACCGGGCTGCCGGTGCTGGTGGACAGCCACGCGCGGGCCCTGGCGCGGGCCGAGCAGCTGTTCGGCGCGGCCGGCCACCACGAGTCCCTGGTCCACCTGTTCGTCGGCAACGTGGTGGACGCCGCGATCATCACCGGCGGCGGCACGCACCGGGGCGCGCGCTCGGCGGCCGGCGGGGTGGCGCACCTGGCGCTGGGCGACCCGGCGATCCGCTGCCACTGCGGCCGGAACGGCTGCCTGGAGGCCACCGTGTCGGACCGCGCCTGGGCCTGGCGGGCCCACCGGGAGGGCGTGATCGACCGACCGTCCATCGTGGACCTGACCGACGCCGCCGTCGGCGGTGACGAGGCGGCCACCGCGCTGCTGGTCGAACGCGCCAAGGTCGTCGCCCGCGCGGCGGCGGCGCTGGTCGACATCATCAACCCGGACGTCGTCGTGGTCACCGAACTGGGCGTCATCCAGCTGCCCGAGTGCGCCGCCGCCCTGCGCGCGGAGGTGGCCGCGACCTCACGGGTGTGCCCCTCGGCGTCGGCCGTGCTGGCGAGCAGCTTCGGCACGGACGTGCTGGGCGTGGCGGCGGGCGCCGTGCAGCTGGACGCCGTGTACGCCGACCCCCTGAACATCCGCAACCCGATCCGATTGGGAGTCTGAAGTTGTCCGCACGCGAACTGCACCTCAACGCGTTCCTCATGGGCGTCGGCCACCACGAGGCGGCCTGGCGGCACCCGCGCACCGACCCCCGCGCGCTCGACGACGTGGCGCACTTCCAGAACCTGGCGCGGATCGCCGAGCGCGGCACGTTCGACTCGGTGTTCCTCGCCGACGGGGTGCAGATCTGGGGCGACGTGCGGCACAGCACGGCCAACCGGTTCGAGCCGATCACGCTGCTGACCGCGCTCGCCCAGGCCACCGAGCGGATCGGGCTGATCGCGACCGCCTCCACCGGGTTCAGCGAGCCGTACAACCTCGCGCGGCTGTTCTCCTCGCTCGACCACATCAGCGGCGGCCGCGCGGGCTGGAACATCGTCACCACCGCCCAGGACCGGTCGGCGCAGAACTTCAACCGCGAGGTCAACACCGAGCACGCCGAGCGCTACCGGCGTGCCGGTGAGTTCCTCGACGTCGTCACGGCGCTGTGGGACTCGTGGGAGGACGACGCCCTGGTCGTCGACCGGGAGTCCGGCGTCTTCGCCGACGAGACCAAGGTGCACGAGATCGGCCACAAAGGACAGTTCTTCTCGGTGCGCGGCCCGCTCAACGCCGTGCGCAGCCCGCAGGGACATCCGCTGCTCGTGCAGGCGGGGTCGAGCGAGGACGGCAAGGCGTTCGCCGCCGCGTGGGCCGAGGCCGTGTTCACCGCGCAGCAGACCCACGGCGAGGCCACCGCGTTCTACGCGGACCTCAAGCGCCGTGTGGCCGAGGCCGGACGACCGGCGGAGGGCCTCCAGGTGCTGCCCGGCATCGTCCCCGTGCTCGGCGGCACGGAGGCCGAGGCCGCCGCGCTCGCCGCCGAGCTGGACGACCTGATCATCCCCGCCCGCGCGGTGCGGCAGCTGACCGAGCTGATCGGCATCGACCTCACCGATCACCCGCTCGACCAGCGGCTGCCGCCGTTCCCGCCGGTCAGCCGCGTCAACGGCGCCAAGAGCCGGTTCGAGCTGGTCCGCGACCTGGCCGAACGGGAGCGGCTGACGTTGCGGCAGCTGCTCGGCAGGCTCGGCGGCGGCCGCGGGCACCAGGTCGTGGCCGGCACGCCCGAGCAGATCGCCGACCACATCGAGCTGTGGTTCACCACCGGCGCGGCCGACGGGTTCAACGTCATGGCGCCGCTGCTGCCGTCCGGGCTGGAGGACTTCGTCGACCACGTCGTGCCGCTGCTGCGGGCGCGCGGCCTGTTCCGCACCGAGTACACCGGCCGCACGCTGCGCGACCACTACGGCCTGCCCCGCCCGGCGAGCCGCTACAGCAGGGTCAGCGTCTGATCACCACCGGAACCCGGCGGGGCCGCGCACGGTCTCCGCGGCCAGGCGCTCGACCTCGGCCGCGGACACCGGCACCCCCGGCGCGGACTGGACCCAGGCGACCCACTCGGCCGGGGTGAGATCAGCCGTCGGCGCGCCCACGTAGGGCGTGGCGTACAGGGGTGTGCCGGGCTCGCTGCGCCAGCTCTCGGCCAGCGGGCCCAGGTCCACCGCGTCGAAGCCGAGCACGTCGAGGAGATCGGCGACCTCCTTCTTGGCCACGGCGTCGTCACCGGAGATCGGCAGCGCGCTGCGGTCGGCGGCGCCCTTGTCGCGGAAGAGCTGGGCGATCTGCGGAGAGCCGATCGAGTGGAACGCCTTCACGACCTTCGAGCCGGAGAGGTGCCGCTGGACGAGCTCGCTGGACGTCAGCTCGTCGCCGTCCAGCTCCGGCCTGCGCCAGGCGTCGGTCACCACGTAGTTCATCGGGTCGATGACGATCTTCCCGGCGAGCTCCTCGCGGGAAAGGCTTTCGTGCACGCCGAACGGCACGGCGGCGAGGATCACCTCGGTCGCGCGCGCGACTTCGGCAGGTGTGGCGGCACGGGCGTGGGAGCCCAACGACTCGACGAGGCCGGTGAGCGTCTCCGGGCCGCGCGAGTTGCTCAGCACGACGTCGAGGCCCGCGTCGACGGCGCGCCGCGCGACTCCGGCTCCGACGGTTCCGGTGCCGATGATGCCCAGGGTGGAGGTGGTCATGTCAGTTCTCCGTTCGGTGTTCTGCCTCCATCCCACCGGCGCCGGCCAGGACGAACAACGATCAAGCGGAGAACGCAGCGATCACATCGTGTGATAGATCTGGGAGCGTGGAGCTCAGAACGCTGCAGTACTTCGTGACGGTCGCCGAGGAGCTGCACTTCGGCAACGCGGCGAAGCGGCTGCGGATCGTGCAGTCCGCGGTCAGCCAGCAGATCGCCCGGTTCGAACGCGAGCTGGGCGTGCGGCTGCTGGACCGCACGTCCCGGACCGTGCGGCTGACCCCCGCGGGCGAACGGGTCCTCGCCGCGGCGAGGGACACTCTGTCGGCGGCGGCCAGGGTGCGGCTGGTGGCCGGTGAGCTGGACGCGAGCCTGCGGATCGGCGTGGCCTCCTGCGTCACGCCCCGCCTCGACCGCGCCCTCGCCCGGCTGCGCGAGGGCGACCGCGTCCTCGAACCGCACCTCGTCACCCTCCCGGTCAGCGCGCGCGTCGACGCCGTCCGCGCCGGGGAACTGGACGTCGCGCTCGTCCGCGGGGCGTTCAGCAGCACCACCGTGACGGCGGCGCACGCGTGGTCCGAACCGCTGCACGTCGTGGTGTCGCGCAAGCACCCCGCCGCCGGCGACGCGGCCGTCAGGCTCTGCGACCTGGACCCGGACGGTCTGCGCTTGCCCGCCCGCGAGGTCGACCCACCGCTGTTCGACGCGATCGTCGCCGCCCTTCCCCTGGCACCGGAACGGCTGCCGTCCGGTGACCTCCTCGCCGTGCTGTTCGAGGTCGGCAGCGACCCGCGCGGCTGGACGCTGATGCCCGCCGAACAGCTCGGCGGCGACTCGCCCCGGTTGCGGCAACTGCCGCTCGATCCCCCGCTGGAGGTCGACGGCCACGTCGTGACATCACTCGCCACACCCGAGGCATGTGTGGCGTCGTACGTCGCCGCGTTCGCCGACTGGCACTGACCCTTGATCGCCTGGCTTGAGGTCGGCGCCGCCGGGGTACTGAAGGGACGCCGTACACGCGCGTGTACGCACTGGAAGGCCCGCCTTCGGACGGGCGGCCGGCATCGGCGCGGGATGTTGAACACTCCAGCACCCCGTCGCCGGTGCCGGTTCTCACACCGGTTTACGCCCGCCGCTGTCCGGGTCGGAGTGGCCGGTGCCTTTAGTATGCGCTGTGCGAGCGTCAAGAAGTCGGCGTCGTGGACTCCACCGATGACTGAGGAGCACGGCGGTATGGCCGACTACGTGCAGACAGGTTCCGTGCGATCGCTGGACGGCGACCGCCCCGATCCGTTGGCACGCCTCGATGAGACAACCGAGGCACTGACGCACCTGCACGAAGCCGTCACCGGCGAGGAGTCGCTCGACGACGCCCTGACGCGGGTCGCGGAGACCGCGGCCAGAGCCATGCCCGACGCCGACGCGGTGACGGTGTCCGTCGTGACGTCCGAACACCCGCGCACCGCCGCGGCGACGGACCCGGACCTCGTCAAGCTCGTCGAGGTGCAGTACGAGGCCGGCCGCGGACCGTCCCTGGAGTCGGCGCGCGAGCTCGTCCCCGTGCGAGCGGTGATCGGCGAGCACCGCGAGCAGTGGCCCGAGTTCGAGGCCGCGGCCCTCGCCGCCGGCGTCTGCGCGTACCTGTCGGTGCCGGTGGTCCTCCCGGAGTCGAACGACGCCGAGGTCCGCCACATCGGAACCCTCACCGTCTACAGCTACACCGCGACGGCGTTCGACCCGTTCGACGAGGGACTCATGCGCCTCCTGACCTCGGCGGCGTCCGCGACGATCACCAACGCACAGCGCTGGGCGCACTCACGCGACAAGGTCAAGCACCTGGAGCGGGCCATCGAGTCGCGCGCCGTGATCGACCAGGCCAAGGGGGTGCTGATGGCGGTGCACGCCTGCAGCGCGGACGAGGCGTTCAGAACGCTGGTGGAACAGTCACAACGGGCGAACACCAAACTCCGCGACGTGGCGGCACAGCTGCTGAAGTCAGTCGCGAAGTCCTGAGACCACACAACGAGAACCTCGTCACACACCCTCCGACTCGCGCCGCGTGAGCACCACGGGCCCGTCGTCGGTGATGGCCACGGTGTGCTCGGAATGAGCAGTGCGCGACCCGTCGGCAGACCGGATGGTCCACCCGTCCTCGTCGTAGACGATCCGGTCGGTCGTGCGGCAGAACCAGGGCTCGAGCGCGAGGGTCAGCCCAGTCCTGAGCACGAGACCACGCCCGGCCTTCCCCTTGTTGGACACGTGCACGTCCTCGTGCATGGTGCGCCCGATGCCGTGCCCACCGAACTCGGTGCTGACGGGATACCCGTAGTCCTGCGCCACAGCCCAGATCGCCGCAGAGATGTCACCGACACGGTTACCGGGCCGCGCGGCACCGATCGCCGCCTCCAACGCCTCCTCGGTGGCACGGATGAGCCGAAGATCCTCCTCGGCGGCACCCCCGACGACGAACGTCCGCGCCGAGTCGGCGGCCCACCCGTCGATCATGACCGCGAAGTCCGCGGACAACACGTCCCCGTCCCGCAACGAGTAGTCGTGCGGCAACCCGTGCAGCACGGCATCGTTGACGGACAAGCAGATGACGTTGCGGAACGGACCTTCACCGAACGAGGGCGCGTAGTCCCAGTAACACGACACGGCCCCGCGACGCTCGATCATGCCGCGCACGTGGTGCTCCAGGTCGAGCAGGTTGACCCCCACGTCGGCGATCCGGTGGACCTCGGTGAGCACCTCGGCCACGAAGCGCCCGGTCACGCGCATGCGCTCGATCTCGGCGGGCGACTTCAGTTCGATCACTTCGTACCTCACATCGGCGGAACCGGTATTTTTATACCGGCACCCTAGCTGGAGCGGTATAGAAATACCAGTCGGGTCTGCTTGCGGTGGCTGGCGTGGGTCGGCATGCCGTGGCTGGCACAGGTTTTAGCGGAGGGGTCACCGGCCGTGCGAGTGGTCGCCTTGCGTGGGTGGTCCCTCGGGCAGTGTCGACGAGTGGGTGTTCATCGCCGCCGCGCGACGATCCGCGATTGGGGCTTGACTTTGGGTGCGAGGTGCCACCTTGCCGGGATCGGGCGGGCGCGGAGCGTCCGACCTTGTCCGCCCGATGAAGCGCCTCGCAAGGGCCCCGAAGTCAAGCCCCACTCGCTATCGACGCGAAGCGGCGATGACCAACCCGGCGTCGACACTGCCCACGCAACCACGCTGGAACGCGACGAGTCACGACAAATGGCGACCCCTCCGCTGGAACCGACGCCAGCCGACCCACGCCAGCCACACACCAGCCCACGGTCCCGAGTGATCAAAACCTCCTCTCACCTCGACGGCCGAAGATTGACGATCTTGATCCGGGGGAACACGGCAGATAGCTGATCGACGACCGGAAGGCCACCATGCCCGCCCAAGACCTCGTGCTCGCGGACCGGTACGAGCTCGCCGACGTACTGGGCACAGGCGGCATGGCCGAGGTCCGCCGCGCCTGGGACAAGCGTTTGCACCGCCACGTCGCGGTCAAGCTGTTCCAAGCGGGGACGGAACTCTCGCACGAGCGCCGGTTCGACAACGAGATCAAGACGCTCGCCTCGCTCTCGCACCCGCGTCTGGTGCAGGTGCACGACGCCGGGACCAGTGACGGCACGCCGTTCGTCGTCCTGCAGCTCGTCGAGGGGTGCACGTTGCGCGACCGGATCGTCGAAGGTCCTCTCGGGGTCGACGACGTGAAGCGGATCGGTGCGGATCTCGCCGACGCGCTCGCCTACGTGCACGCGATGGGTGTCGTGCACCGCGACGTCAAGCCGTCCAACGTGCTGCTGGACCAGGACGACAACACGCACCTCGCCGACTTCGGGCTCGCCAGGGTCGTCGACACCACTCGCCTCACCCGGCCTGACCAGGTGGTCGGCACGGCCGCGTACCTCTCGCCGGAGCAGGTGCGCGGCGAGGAGCTCACGGGTGCGGTGGACGTCTACGCGCTCGGTCTGGTGTTGCTGGAATGCCTCACCGGGCACCGCGAGTACCAGGGCAGCGAGATCGAGGCCGCGGTCGCGCGCCTGCACCGCCGGCCCGCGATTCCCGCCGACCTGCCCGCGAACCTCCACCGGCTGCTGACCCTGATGACGTCGCTGTCGGCGCGCCGCCGCCCCTCCGCCGCCGAGTGCGCGCGGGCTCTGCGCGAGCCGAGCGAGTCGAGCGAGCCGCCCACGCGCGCCGTCGCGATCGCGCGCCGGCATCGTGCGGTGGTCGGCCCGATCGTGGTGGCGCTGTTCGCCGCCGTGGGCATCGCCGCCGTCGTGCTGCCCTCGCCACCACCCGCCGAGTCCGCGCCGACGCCGGCCGCGCCCGTCACTACGGGGGCTCCCGTCACGACGGGGGCTCCCGTCGTGAACTCACCGCAGACGCAGACCCAGGTCCAAGTCCAGGTCGAGACCCAGACGCAGGTCGTCACCGTGCCCGTCGAGGCCGTGAAGAAGGACGACGCCAGTCCGGAGATCGCGACGCCGAAGGACGAGAAGCAGAAGAACCCGAACAAGGGGCAGGGACCCGCGAAGGCGCCGGGCAAGGGATCGCACTAGGGCGACGACGGCTGACGTACGGGAGCGCGGCGAGTCCTTCGCCGAGGATGCGCCGGGCCACGTCGCGTCGGCGCACTCCCCACGCCACCAGCAGTCGCTCCAGCAGCATCGTGCCGCCGAAGCACGCCATGGCCACGACAACCGGCCACGCGACGTGCTCCAGCGCCGCGAGCGCGCTGTGCACCACCGCGATGGTCAGGAACAGAACCGCCAGACACCGGACCCGGACTGGCTCTTCCCACTCGACCTGCACTGCCCGTCGCCCCATACACAACGGATCGTGACGATCCCTCACATCGTTACCACGCCTGAAACCAGAATGAATTCAGTTTCGGAACGGTTCTGATTTAAAGTGTCGTCATGGCACCGGGGCGGCGCGACCGCAAGAAGGCGATGACGCGGAAGGCACTGGCCGACGCGGCCTTGGAGCTCTTCCTCGCCCGCGGCTACGACAACGTGACGGTGAAGGAGATCGCCGAGGCCGCCGACACCGCGGTCGCGACGCTGTTCGCGCACTTCCCCAACGGCAAGGAAGCCCTGGTCCTCGACGACAGCACCGAACGGGCGGCCTCTCTGACCACGGCGGTCCGCGAGCGCGCCGGCGGTGTCTCGGCCCTGGACGCACTGCACGCGTTCTTCGCGGCACGAGCCCCGTTCGCCGACGACCTTCCCGCCGAGTACCGGCGGCGCATGGACCTGATCATGGGAACTCCCGCCCTCCGGGCCTACGCGCGCACGGTCTGGATCGCCTGCCAGGACACCCTGGCGGTCCTGCTCGCCGAGGCCGCCGGGCGTGCGGAACCGGACGACTCCCTGCACGTGCTGGCCCGCTACGTCCTGGAGACGCCGGACCTCGCCTCCGCCAGACCCGACCGCCAAGCCGCGCTCGCGGAGGCGTTCGAGCACCTGAAGAAGGGATGGCCAGGGCTGTGAACGTCCTCGTGACCGGCGGCAACGCCGGAATCGGCTACTTCGTCGCCGAACAGCTCGCCGCGGCCGGCGCCACCGTCGCCCTGGGCTCTCGTGACGCGGCGAAAGCCGCGGCCGCCCGTGCCGCGATCCTCGCCGGCACGCCGGACGCGACCGTGCGGCACGTGCCGCTGGACCTCGCGGACCTGTCGTCGCTGAAGTCCTCGGCGGACGCCGTCGGGCTCGACCACCTCGACGCCGTGGTGCTCAACGCGGGCATCGCGCTCGACACACCGCCGCGCCGCGAGAGCGTCGACGGCCACGAGCTGATGTTCGCCACCAACCACCTCGGCCACTTCGCCCTCACGCACTGGCTGGCGCCGCTGCTCACCGGCGCGCGCATCATCACGACGGGCAGCTTCGCGGCGCGGTCGGAGCGCCTCGACCTCGACGACCTCCAGTCGATGGACGCCTACGACCCGAAGCGCACCTACGGCCGTTCCAAGCTCGCCCAGATGAGCTTCGGGTTCGAGCTGGACCGCCGCCTGCGCGCCGCGGGCAGCACCTGCCGCAGCATCGTGGTCCACCCCGGCGGCGCACTGGACTCGTTGACCCCGTCCCGCCCCGGCGTGCACTCGCGCTCCGCCGCGACGCGGTTGCTCGGCCTGCCCGCGGGACTTCTGCTGCACGGCAAGGACGCCGGAGCCCGGCCCGCGGTCCGCGCGGTCCTCGACCCCGGCGTCGAAGGCGGCCAGCTCCTGGGTCCACGGCAGTTCGGGCTGCGTGGCGCTCCCCGCGTCGAACAGCCGCACACGCACATGACGGACCCGCGGACGGGCGCGGCGCTGTGGGAGGCGAGCCGCGAGCTGACCGGGGTGGAACCGGTCCTGTCCTGAAGGGACGGATACTGGCGGGTATGACGATCCACGACACGGCCTGGCGGGCCTTCGCGAGCGACAACTACGCGGGCGTGCTGCCCGAGGCGATGGCCGCGATCGCCGCCGCGAACGGTGGCCACCAGGTCTCCTACGGCGAGGACGTGTACACCGCCCGTCTGCAGGAGGTCGTGCGCGAGCACTTCGGCGAGCGCGCCGAGGTCTTCCCCGTCTTCAACGGCACCGGCGCGAACGTCCTGTCGCTGACCAGCGTGCTGCCGCGCTGGGGCGCCGTCGTCGCGGCGTCGACCGCGCACGTCCACGTCGACGAGGGCGGCGCGCCGGAGCGGATGACCGGCCTCAAGCTGCTGCCGGTGCCGAGCCCGGACGGCAAGCTGACGCCGGACCTCGTCGCGCGCGAGGCGTGGGGCTGGGGCAACGAGCACCGCGCCCAGCCGCTGGCCGTGACGATCTCGCAGACCACCGAGATGGGCACGCTCTACACACCGGACGAGATCCGCGCGCTCGCCGAGTTCGCCCACGAGCGCGGGATGGCCCTGCACGTCGACGGCTCCCGGCTGTGGAACGCCGCCGCCGCGCTCGGCGTGCCGTTCCGCGAGTTCACCACCGGCGCGGGTGTGGACGTCCTCAGCCTCGGCGGCACCAAGATCGGCCTGCTCGGCGCGGAGGCGGTCGTGGTGCTCGACCCGGACCGCGCCACCGGTCTGCGGTACCTGCGCAAGGCCACCATGCAGCTCGCCAGCAAGATGCGGTTCGCCTCCGCGCAGCTGCTGTCGCTGTTCGAGGACGACCTGGGCGTGCGCACGGCCGCCCACGCGAACGCGATGGCCGCCCGGTTGCGCGCGGCCCTGGAGGCCGGGATCGCCGACGGGTCGCTGCCCGGACTCGCCTTCACCCAGGACACCGCCGCGAACGCGATCTTCGCGACGGTGCCGCCGGACGCCGCCGAGCGCATCCGCAAGCAGGTCCGCTTCTACGACTGGGACACCGCCAGGGGCGAGGTGCGGTGGATGACCTCGTGGGACACCACCGAGTCCGATGTGGACGGCTTCGCCGCCGTGATCCGCGAGGAGCTGGCAGGGCGCTAGCGGTGTGGCCCGGAACGTTGCCGGGTGAGTTCGCCAACGGGCCGGGTCGCCCAACTAGAGCTGGTTCTCGCCGCCGTCGACGTAGAGGTTGGCGCCGACGATGAAGCTGCTCTGGTCCGAGGCGAGGAACGCCACGGCGTCGGCGACCTCCTCCGCCGTCCCCACCCGCCCGATCGGCACCCCCGCCGCGAAGCCCGCCCTGGCCTCCTCGGACACGCCGGCGAGCGCGGGGGTGTCGATCGTGCCGGGTGAGATGGCGTTGACGCGGACGCCCCTGCCCTTGAGCTCGTTGGCCCAGGTGCGGACGTACGAGCGCAGCGCGGCCTTGGTCGCGGCGTACGTGCCGAACTCCGCGACGCCGTCGTCGGCGCGGACCGAGCAGTTCACGATCACCGCGGCACCCTCGTTGAGCAGCGGCAACGCCTTCTGCACGCTGAACAGCGTGCCGCGCACGTTGATGCCGAAGATCTGGTCGAAGTGCTCCTCGGTGGTCTCCTCCAGCGAGGCGAACCCGCCGATCCCCGCGTTCGCGAAGAGCGCGTCCACTCCCCTGCCCCTGGCGCGGACCGCGTCGTAGAGCCGGTCCAGGTCCGCCGGGTCGGCGATGTCTCCCCGCACGGCCGTGGCATCGCCGATGAGCTCCACCGCCGCGTCCAGCTCGCCCTGGCGCCTGCCGGTGATGAACACGTGCGCGCCCTCGGCGGCGAACCGCCGGGCGGCCGCCAGACCGATACCGCTGCTCCCACCGGTCACGACCGCCGTCTTGCCCTCGAACTGAGCCATTACCCCTCCACCTCTTCCGTACCGATCGGTACTGAAATCGACCGTAGCACTTCCAGACCGATCGGTACCGAAGGGGTAGACTGGGGGCGTGACGGCGATCGGCAGACCCAGGGGCTTCGACGCGGACGAGGCGTTGCAGGCCGCCATGCTGGTGTTCTGGCGACAGGGTTACGAAGGCGCGAGCCTCGCCGACCTCACCGACGCCATGGGCATCACCAAGACGAGCATGTACGCGGCGTTCGGCAACAAGGAGCAGCTCTTCCGCAAAGCGCTCGCACGCTACGACGAAGGCCCCGCCTCCTACGCGTTGCGCGCGGTCGAGAAACCGACCGCGCGCGAGGTGGCGACGGCGTTCCTCAACGGCGCGGTGCGCACGACGACCCAGCCGGACGGTCCGCCTGGATGCTTCGGCGTGCAGGCGTCGTTGGCGGCGGGCGAGTCCGGGGAGCCCGCGCGCGAGATCCTGTCGGAGTGGCGGAACAACGGCCGCCGGCTCCTCGAGACGCGGTTCCGGCGCGCTGTCGACGAGGGCGACCTGCCGCCGGAGACCGACGCGGGCGGGCTCGCGCTGTACGTCATGACGGTCGCGTTCGGCATCGCGGTCCAGGCCGCCAGCGGCGTGAGCCGTGCCGACCTCCAGGGGATCGCCGACACCGCTTTGCGCAACTGGCCGGCCTGACCAAAGGCCGCGTCCGCTCGACATGACCTCCTTGCCGGGATGACGTGACCCGGCCCACCAGCCGGACCGCGATAAAACGGGGTAGAGTCCGCTTATGAAAGCGGGGTACGGTCCGATTACCTCGCGGCCCGGCAAAGGACTGAGGACATGACGCACATCGGGATCATCATCGGCAGCACCCGCCCCGGCCGGAACGGCGAGCAGGTGGCCAGGTGGGTCCTCCAGCACGCGGAACAGCGCACGGACGCCACGTTCGAACTGGTCGACCTGAAGGACTTCCCGCTCCCCCACCTCGACGAGCCGATGCCGCCGATGATGCAGCAGTACCAGCACGACCACACCAAGGAGTGGTCGGCGAAGATCGCGGGCTTCGACGGGTTCGTCATGGTCACGCCCGAGTACAACCACTCGACGTCGGGCGTGCTCAAGAACGCGATCGACTACCTCTTCGCGGAGTGGAACAACAAGGCGGTCGGCTTCGTGTCCTACGGCGGTGTCGGCGGGGCGCGGGCCGTGGAGCACCTCCGGCTGATCGCGGGTGAGCTCAAGCTCGCCGACGTGCGCACCAGCGTGTCGCTGTCGATGCACCACGACTTCGAGGGCTACACCACGCTCACGCCGTCCGACGCCCAGGTGGCCACGCTGTCCACCCTGTTCGACGAGCTCATCGCGTGGAGCACCGCGCTCGCGCCGTTGCGGGGACGTCAGCTCGCGCCGCAGTCCTGAACCGTGGTGACCAGCGGGTAGCGTTCAGCCCGTGGACCCCGTCGCGCTGCCGCTGCACCCACCGCGTGAGGAGCGGGCCGACGCCGCGCGCAACCGCGCCCACCTGCTCGACGTGGCCAGGCAGATGGTCGAGGAGCTCGGCGTCGACAAGGTCACCATGGACGGCCTCGCCGAACGGGCCGGGCTGGGCAAGGGAACCGTCTTCCGCCGCTTCCGCACGCGTGCGGGCATCTTCTTCGCGCTCTTCGACGAGGAGGAGAAGCGGTTCCAGGAACAGCTGCTGAGCGGGCCTCCGCCGCTCGGCCCCGGCGCGCCGGCGGTCGAGCGGCTGGTCGCGTTCGGGCGGGCGCGGCTCGAGTTCCTCGTGGAGCGCACCGCCCTGGCCCGCGCCACGCTCGACCCGGCCCAGCCCACGCCGATCGAGCGCAGCCCGTCGCTGTTCCACGTGCAGATGCTGCTGAGCGAGGCGGTTCCGGACGCGGCGGCGAGCGGAACGCTGGCGTTGCAGCTGGTCGCGGCACTGGAAGGGCCGATCCTGCTGTACCTGCGGGCACCGGAGGACTCGGGAACGACCCATCCCGGCACCGTCGTGGAGGACCTGGTCGCGAGCTGGCGTGACCTGGTCGAGCGAGTCTGCGGCTGAGAATCGCGGGTATCCGCCTGGCATGGCGACTTACACGCACACGGCGGAAGCCGACATCCCGGCCGACACGCTGTTCGGTTTCCTGGCCGACCCGACGAACCTGCCCCGCTACTTCCCGCAGATGACCGCGGCCGAGCCCGGGGGCGGCGAGCAGGTGCACGTGGAGGCCGAGGTGCACGGCCACCACGTCGAGGGCGAGGCGTGGGTGCGGCCGGACACCGAGCGGCGCACGCTCGAGTGGGGCGCGGAGGGCCCCGACGACTACCACGGTGAGCTGCAGATCGAGGAGGTGGCGCCGGGGCGTTCGCGCATCACGGTGAGCCTGCACAGCGTGCGGGAGGCGTCGGGCGACGAGGTGCAGCGGGGGCTGGAGCAGACCGTCGCCGTGCTCACCCAGACGGCGGCCGCGGACGACCGCCACACCGGCTGAGCGTTCGGAGCAGGTCGGCCAGCAGGGCCGCCGCGCGGGAGCCGATCTCTTCGGCGACAGCGGCGGCCAGGACCTCGCGGCCGACGACGTCGTCCCAGGTCGTCTGCCTGCCGCAGTGAGAGCACCCGCCATCGCGCCGGTTGATCGCGTGCATGTCCACGCCGTCCCGGCGCTCCCGCCGGGTCAGGTCACCGGTCCCGGCGCCACCGTCCGCCGCGGCTCGCGGCGCAGGTCGTCGAGCCCCGCCTGGACGTCGTCGATCGCGATCCGTTCCGCGGCCACCAGGTCGCCCGCGCGCAGGGCTCGCACGAGCGCGCGGTGGGAGGCGTAGCGCTCTAGGTTGCGCTCGTGGTTCGCGAGGACGCGTTCGAGGGTCCTGGTCCTGCGCTCCGCCCTGGTGAACACCCTGGTCTGGTCGAGCAGCCTGACCAGGACGGCGTTGCCCGCGCACGCCGCGACCGCGTCGTTGAAGCGCTGCATCACGTCGAGCAGGCCGTTCAGGTGCTTCTCGACGGGACGGTCCTCGGCGGCGCGCTGCTTGATGACGATCAGCAGGTCGTCGGCCTCGTCGAGGATCGCGTCCAGTTCGTCGAGCTGGGCCGGGGTGGCGTGCCGGGCGGCGAACCGGGCGATGAGACCGCGCAGCGCGACCTCCACCTCGGCGAGGTCCTCGACGGCGGTGGCGCCGATGTCGGCGACCACGACCGTGCGCGGGCCGATCCGCTTGATCATGCCGTCCTGCTCCAGGCGGCGGATGGCCTCGCGGACCGGGGTCGGGCTCATCGACAGCCGCTCGGCGAGGCCCCGTTCGGTGATCTTCTCGTTGGGGGCGAGCTCACCCGCGGTGATCGCCTCCTGGACCGAGCGGTACGCCCGGCCGGCCAGCGTCTCACGGGGGTCCTCGTCGGCCGTCACGAGTCCGGATACTACGTCAGACCACCAGGCTATTGCTTGACCGTTTTGCTATAGCATCTTAGGGTGAGGGCGCCCACAGGCCAACGGAGGCTTATGTGTCCACACTCGCCACGCCGGCGGACCGGCGCACCACCCGGCGCATCACGTTCTACGTCGCGCTCGCCGTCTTCGCGCAGGAAGCCACCTGGGACTTCTACGACGCCCAGGTGCCGCCGCTGCTGCGCGAGCACATCGCCAGCACGGCGATCGTCGGCCTGCTCATGGGGATGGACAACCTGCTCGGCATCTTCGTCCAGCCCTGGATCGCCAACCGCTCCGACAACACCCGCACGCGGTGGGGGCGCCGGATCCCCTACCTCGCGGTCGGCATGCCGCTCGCGGCGGTGCTGTTCACGCTGATCCCGCTGGCGACCGCGTTGCCGGCGCTGATCGCGGTGATCTTCGTGTACTCGTTGGCGGGCAACAGCTTCAAGCCGATCGCGCAGGCACTGCTGCCCGACTTCATCGAGCCGGAACGGCGCGGCAGGGCCAACGCGTTCGTCAAGATCGCCTCCGGGCTCACCGTGCTGGTGTCCGCTCTCATCAGCGCGTTCCTCGTGGACGACCACCCGAAGCTCTCGTTCACCGTCCCGGCCGCGCTCATGCTGGTGTGCACGGCGGTGCTCGTCTCACGGGTGCGGGACAACAGGTCGCGGGGGTACCAGGCCGCGCTCGCCGAGGACACCGCCACGGGCGAACCGGAGGTCCGGCTCCTCGACCTGCTCAAGGACATCGTCCGCGATCCGGACCGCAGCCGGCTGCTCGTCATCGGCGTGGTCCTGCTGTTCGGGTCCGCCTGGTTCTCCTCACGCGCCCTGCTCACGCCCTACGGCATGGAGACGCTCGGCCTGACCCGCGGCGAGGCCGGCTCGCTGACGTTCCCCAGCGGCATCGCGTTCCTCGCCGCCGCCTACCCCGCGGCACTGCTCGCCGAACGCGTCGGACGCATCCGGACGATCACCATCGGCATCGTGGTCTTCGGCGTCTCACTCGCCTTCGGCGCGCTGGCGCCAAGTCCCACCACCACCGTGATCGCGTTCTGCGCCGGTGCCGTCGGCGCGGCCGGGTTCGTGATCAACGCCGCCGTGGTGCTGTGGAACCTCGCGCCGTCCGCCCGCGTGATCGGCGTGTACACGACGCTGTACACGGTCAGCTGGGCGACCGGCGGGTTCATCGGACCCGGCCTGGTCGGCGCGATGATCGACGTGACCGGGTGGCGCTACATGCTCCTCGACATCGCCCTGCTCTGCGCGCTGGCCACCGCGGTGGTCCTGCGCGTCGCCGTCGTGAACCGCCGGCACGCCACCTCTCTGTGACCATCGGAAGGACAACCGCTCATGAAATCCGTCCGCGTGCTGACGCCCACGGGCATGCTCGGCGCCGGGTTCGCGCAGTCCACAATGGACCGCGGGCTCGAGCTCGGCGCCGACGTCATCTCCGTCGACGCGGGCTCGACCGACTCGGGCCCGTACTACCTGGGATCGGGTACGGCCAAGACGACCGCCGCGGCCGTCAAGCGCGACCTGCGGATCATGCTCAGGGCCTCGGCCACGGCCCGCATCCCGCTCGTCATCGGGTCGTGCGGCACCAGCGGCACCGACTCGGGCGTCGAGTGGATCGCCGGGATCGTCGACGACCTCCTGGTGGAGGAGGAACTCGACCTCTCCGTCACCACGATCTTCAGCGAGCAGGACGCCGCGTTCGTCAAGGAACGGCTGCGCTCCGGCGCCGTGCACCCGCTGGCACCGGCCGGTGAGCTGGACGAGGCCACTGTGGACAGTTGCACTCACATCGTCGGCATGATGGGCCACGAGCCGATCGAGGAAGCCCTGCGCGCGGGAGCCGACGTGGTGCTCGCGGGCCGTGCGACCGACACCGCCGTCGCGGCGGCGTTCCCGCTGATGCACGGCATGCCGCCCGGCCCGGCGTGGCACGCGGCGAAGATCGTCGAATGCGGCGGCCAGTGCACGACGAACCCCCGCACGGGCGGAGTGCTCGCCACGATCGACCAGACCGGTTTCACCATCGAGCCGCTGGACCCCGACGCCGCGTGCACGCCGATCTCCGTAGCGGCGCACATGCTCTACGAGACGGTGAACCCGTTCCGGATGCGCGAGCCCGCCGGCGAGCTCGACGTCACCGACGCCACCTACACGGCGCTCGACGACCGGCGCGTCCGCGTCGAGGGCTCCCGGTTCCACCAGGCCGACCAGCACACGGTCAAGCTCGAGGGCGCCAGGATCACCGGCTACGAGACGATGTCGTTCACCGCCATCCGCGACGAGCACATCCTGGCGAACATCGAGGCCTGGGCGGACTTCTTCGTCGAGGTCTTCACCACACGCGTCACGCAGACCCTCGGCCTCGACGGCACCGAATACTCCTTCGACCTGCGCCGCTACGGCTACGACGCCGTGCTGGGCAACCTCGACCCCGCGACCCGCCCGCCCCGCGAGATCGGCGTCATGCTGCTGGTCCGCGCGGCGACCCAGGAGCTCGCCACCGCCGTCGCCAAGGTCGCGAACCCGCTGATGCTGCACCTGCCGACACCGGACATGGCCTACCTGCCCAGCCTGGCGTTCGCGACCTCCCCCGCCGAGACCGAACGCGGCGCGGTCTACGAGTTCGTGCTCCAGCACGTCGTCGACACCCGCTCCCCCACCGAGATGTTCCGCACCGACCACCGGAAGGCCCCGACCCATGACTGACCCCACGTTCGCGGATCTGGCGCTGGAGGTCCGGTCGAAGAACGCCGGTCCGTTCTGGGTCACGATGGAGCTGTTCATGCGCGACGAGGCGGGCTACGCGCTGGCCGCCGCACCCGAGATCATCGACGAGCGGGTCGTCGCCCGGCTCTACGGCGTGCGGGCGGAGGACGTGCAGATCTTCCGGATCCCGTCGCTGAACGTCGTCAAGATCTCGTTCCCCCGGCCGGTCTCCCAGGGAGGGCTGCGGGACCGCGACGTCCACGCGGGGCAGCACCACGTGCCGCTGGCGTCGCTGCGGGCGGTGCTACCGGGCTGACGCGGCAAGAGCGCGTGTGGAGTCGGCCTTGTGGTGCCACCGGGCCGGCTCGGCCTCTGCCGGAGGAACAGGCCGCCAAGATCGTGTCCCACTCCAGGCCGTGCGGGTTGTGCCGGTAGAAGAAGTGGTAGAGGCCGTTGGCGAACACCAGCCCGTTGGGGTCGTTCATCCACCCCGCCTGCGAGCTGAGGTGGAACCGGCCGCGGAACGGTTCCGAGTACGTCGTCGCCGGGTACGGGAACTCCGGGTGGTCCGGCACGGTGCCCGCGCGTGCGGGACCGCCGGGCACGAGCAGCGCCAAGGCGATGACGACCACGACCAGCACCGCGCGAACTCAACGTCTCACGAGACCTCCCGACATCGTTGTCGAGCGTCACCGTTCCGCAGATCCCTCCTGGACGCAGCCGCTCTCCAGGTGAGAGCGTTCCCACCGTTCACACGTCGAGGATGACTTCCGTCAGCGGGGCGCTGGTGCACGTGCGGACCCGGCCGCCGGGTTCCTCCTGGGTCACCTCGCCCGCGCGGAGCTTCACCACGCAGTCGCCGCAGCTGCCGACCGTGCAGGAGTACGGCAGCGGCAGGCCGGCCGCGAGCCCGGCGTCGAGCAACGTCTGACCCGGTTCGACGACCGCTGCGCCAATGGTTTCTCCTCTGCTTTCGACGAGCATCCGTTGCGGTGTGGTGGACCCCGTTGAGGTGAGCACGGTGGTGTAGCGCTCCGCGTGGACGCGGTCGTTCGGGACGCCGAGCTCGTCCAGCGCCTGCCGTGCGGCGTCCATCAGCGGTTCCGGGCCGCAGAGGTAGAACCGCGCGTCCGGCAACGCGAGATCACCGGCCCACTCGCGGATGCCGGTGACGTCGAGCCGTCCGTCGCGGGACGTCACCACGTGCGTGACGGAGAGGCGGTCGGGGTGTTGCTCCTCCAACCGGGCCAGCTCGGCGTCGAAGATGGTCTCGTCGGCGCTGCGGTTGCTGTAGAGCAGGGCGACGCGGTGGTCCGGTCCTGCGAGCAGTGCGCGGATCATGCTCATCATCGGCGTCACGCCGCTGCCCGCCGCGATCATCACCACGTCGCTTCCGGGCCGCAGGTGGAAAGCGCCGGACGGGCCGCGCACCGACACCCGGTCGCCGACCGCGAGCGAGTGCACGTGGGCGGAGAACCGGCCGGCCTGCTTGACCGTGACCTCCAGCCGGCGGGAGCCCGGCGCGGACGACGCCGAGTAGGGCCTGCGCAGGTCGTCGCTCACCAGCGTGAAGAACTGGCCGGGCAGGAAGTCGAACGGCTCGCCGTCCTCCAGCACCAGCGTGACGGCGCTCGGCGTCTCCCGGCGCACCTCGGCGACGCGCACCTCCCGCAGCGGCTCCTCCCGCGTGGCGCGAGGAGCGGTGGTGGCGAGCTCGTAGCCCTCCTTGCGCAGGCCCGAGCGGTAGGCGACGTTCATCACCGCCCTCAGCCACCGCGACGGCACCAGCTTCCCCGCCTTGACCAGGAATCCGGCCAGTCCGCGCTTCGGGAGGTTCGCGGCCAGGTGCTGCCCGGCCAGCGCCATCAGGTCCGGTACGTCCGCCGGTACCGTGGTCCACAACCGGGACCGCGTGACGGCGTCGCTGGTGGTCAGCTCGGCGGACTCGACGTCCACCAGGAGCGCGGCGTGCGGCGGGATCCCCCGCAGCGCCAACGGTTCCAGCACGGCCGGGTCCACGGTGATCGTCGCCCTGCCCCGCAGGTGCAGGACGCCGGTGCGGCCGGGCACGAGCGCGGCCAGCGAGAGCCGGTCGTCCTGCACCAGGTTGTGCAGCGAGTCGGTGCGCTTGTTGCCCTTGCGGTCCGCGATCACGAGCGTGCGGCCGTCGAGAACCCGCGCGACGGCCCCCTGCTCGCCACGCGGGCTGGTGTCGCCGCCACCGCTCAAGTCCCATGTGGACAGAGCAAGGAACGGCGCGGTGGCGAGGAAGTCCGCGACTCCAGGCTGCGCGAGCGGACCGTCACCGACGACCTCGGGAGCCGTCCGCGCCGGCACGGGCGGCTGCCACAGCCCGGACCGCAGCACGGCCTGGGCGCAGTGGATGAACACCTCCTCGACGTCGAAGGCGTGCCGCCGCACGACCCCGTTGACCCGCAACGTCTCCCCCACGCCCGGCAGGAGGAACACCATCGACGCCGGCCCCTCGGCGTTCTCGTCCATCGGGAAGGAGATCCGCGACGGCGAGTGCACCCGCGCGAAGCCAGGCTTGCCACCGACGAACGTCGTCCTGCTCGTGCCGCGCGCGTCCCGGTAGCCGAAGGCCGCGACGGGGCTGCGGGCCAGCAGCTCCACGCACCCGGCGTCGAGCGCGCCGAGCTGTTTGAGCATGATCATCGAAGCGGGCCTGCCGACGATCTCCTCCACTTTGTCGGCGGTGTCGATTATGTTCGCGTTTTCCCAGCTCATGGCACTATTATGAGCTTTTGCTCAGGTCTTGGGTACTCGCTTTCGCCCCGCCCCGGAGAGGACGCCATGCCGTCGGCCAGCCGCCCTGTCGAACCACGTCGCAAGCCCCGCCAGGTCCGCGCGGAGCTCACCCGCGACCGCATCCTCACCGCGGCTGCTCACGTTTTCACCGAGCACGGGTACGCCGCGGGCACCACGAACCGCATCGCCGAGCAGGCCCGCGTCTCGATCGGCTCGCTGTACCAGTACTTCCCGAACAAGGACGCGATCCTCGCCGAGCTGATGGTGCGGCACATCGACCGCGGCGCCTGGCACCAGGCCGACGAACTGGACCTCTCGCCGGGAACCCTGGAGGCGGTGGTGCGCGCACTCGTCCGCGACGCGGTCGACAACCACCGCGACGACCCGCGGCTGCTCCGCATCATGCTCGAGGAGGGCCAGGTCTCCACCGAGCTGCGCGAGACGATCGTCCGGCACGGCGAGCGGCGCGTGGCCGAGGTGCGCGACCTGTTCGCCCGCCACCCGGACGTCCGGGTGCGGGACCTCGACGCCGCGGCCGAGCTGATCGTGTTCACCGTGGAGATCAACACCCACCGGCTCGCGGCGTTCCCGCAGGGGCTCGCGATCGAGACGGTGGAGAGCGAGCTGGTCGACATGGTGACGCGCTACCTGCGGGGTTGACGCAGCCGGTGTTCGCCGGACGCGAGAACACGCCGGACCACGGCGGCCGTCTGCTCCACGTCGTGACCGCCGCTGTCGATCACGTGGCGTTCGAGATCTCCGAGCTGGGCGAAAGCGCCGTGCAGACCGGTGATCGCATCGACGTCCTTCAGTTCGCCGACCCGTCCCCTCGCCCGCGCCAGCGTCGTGTCCAGATCGGGCCGGAGAACGATGTACGACACCGGCAGGCCCTGCTCCGCGAGCGCGCGGAAGTGCGACAGGAACCACGGTCCGATGACGCCGTCGACCACGACGTCGTAGCCGCCGCGGGCGAACGTCGCGGTGGTCCTGACGATCGCGTCGAGCACCACTTCGTTCTGCCGGAAGGCCTCCGGCAGGAACGGCAGGACGAAACCGGTGCGGATCGAGCGGTAGAACTGGTCTGTCACGAGGTGCACTGCCGGGTTGCCGGCGCCGGTGGTGAGGAGCCCGGCCACCGCGGTCTTGCCCGCGGCGGGCGGGCCTGCCAGGACTGTCACTTGTCCGTTCACGACGGCGAAAGCTAGTACTGAAAACTCTTCAGAGACAGACTGTTCTTTTGCGGGGCGCTCAGCCGTCACGGCTCAGGCGGCGTTCCTCCCTGGCCTGGTCGATGCGTTCCTCCAGCTCCTCGAACCACTGCCGCCCCTGCGCGCCGCAGCTGTCGCGGATCTCGTGCTTGAGCTCGGACGTGCCGGCGTTCAGATCGCGGACGACGCCCAGTCCCTCCTCGACCTGGACGCTGAGCTCTCCGTGCGAGCGGGCCAGGTGCGTTGCCACGGCGTGCATCTCGGCGCGGGCCCGGCTCGGCATGACGATGCGGTGCGGCGCGAGCCGTGCCCGGCGCACGAGGTACGACATCGTGTGCAGCGAGGTCTGCGCGGACCGGTAGGCCATGTGCGCGGTGTCGGCGCACTGGTAGGACTCGCGGTGGAAGACGCGCAGGGAGTGGAAGTCGATGTCGGACCGGCCGGTGTCGCGCCCGGCCTGCCTCGGCCGGCTCCGCGGGTGGCCGGGCGGGCCGCTCGCCCGCAGCTTCGTCACCCGTGCCCGCACCTGCTCCGCCTGGCGCCGCACGCGGTCGTTGGCGGCGCGGACCTGGCGCAGTGCGCGGTCGGCTTCCGCCGCGGCGGCACGGACCTCCTCGACCGTGACCCGCCTCGGGCGGCGGTCCCACAGCGACATCACGACCAGCGCGCCGACACCGGCGGCCGCCGTGACGAGCAGCGGGCCCATGCCGTCGTCGATGACGTGCTCGCCGGGGTTCAGCTTCACGAACGCGACGGCGTTCACCACACCGAGCAGCGTCAGGCTCCGCGTGAGGAAACCCAGCCAGCGCTTCGGTCTCGTCGTGGACCGGCCGCGCAGCCTGCCGTTCCTGCTCAACGCCACCCGCACCAGCAACGCGGCCAGGGGCAGCGTTGCGGCCGACATCCACCCCCACTCCGGGAGGTGGACGGCCTGCGCCTCCGACCCGGTGACGACGATGTGCGCGGCGACGGCGGGGGCGACGAGCAGCATCGTCAACGGCAGGCCGAAGAACAGGGCGACCAGCGAGAGCGCGCACCCGCCGCAGCCGTTGCGCCTATCGGCCACGGTTGCGCGACTTCCCCTGGCGGACGGTGTTCAGCGCCTGCGCGCCCGAGCCGTTGAGCACCTTGTCGATCACCTTCGCCACGCCGCCGGTGAGGTCGGAGTGGTGCTGCACGAGCGCGGTGGTGAAGTGCTGGGTCAGCTCGACGTACGCGCGGCGTTCGGCCAGCGGCAGACCGGGCTTGACGGTCTCGCGCTGCATGGTGACCATGCACTCGCGCAGTGCCCCGGCACTCGCGTCCGCCCGGCCCAGGTGCTTGCGCATCTGCCGCAGGGACGCGCTCGACTCGCGTCTGCGCTGGTCCAGCAGCTTGAGCGTGATCTCCTTGTCGTCGGCGGCGCGCGTCTCCCTCAGCTTCAGCCGCTGCATCTCCGCGTTCAGGGCGTACGACTCGGCGACGTGCCTTCCCGCTTCTCCGAGCGGGCTCAACGACTTCGCGATGCGCGAGACCGAGTCGGTGAACTGCACGGACTCACCGGTCACGCGGACCAAACCGTTCGACATGGCCGATAAATCCGCCCGGCCGCGTCCTGTGTTACAGATTTCTTTGCGCTGTATGGAAATCCACGCGACAACGCATCATCGATCCTCGTATCCCTCAGCCGTAGCGCAGGGGTTTCCTCGCAGGTGCCTCCAGAACACGCGACGCGAGCCACGCGAGGCCGTCGGCGGTGCCGGCGGGAGTTCCGGTCGGCTGGATCACGTGGCTGAGCACCGCGCGGGCGACGAGGTCGACGAGGACGCCGACCTGCTCGCCGGTCAGCCCCGTCCGGTAGGCCGCGACACGGGCGACGAGCATCGCCTCGACCTCGGCGAGCAGCGTGTCGGCCTGCGTGGTGAGCAACGGCAGCAGCTCGGTGTCCGCGCCGTGCGTCGCGGAGGCGATGGCGCGGACCAGCAGGTTGCCCCGGGCCAGCTCCAGCACGTTGCGGACGGCGTCGTGGATCGCCTCGACGAGGTCGTCGCCGTGGCGGTCGAACGCGTCGCCGACCGCCGTGAGGAACCGGCCCAGCTCGTGGGCGAGCATGGCGTCGGCGAGCGCGTTCTTCGAGCCGATCTCGTTGTAGACGGTCTGGCGGCTCACGCCGACCTGCTCGGCGAGCCTGCCCATGGTGACCGCGGCCCAGCCGTTGCGGGCGGTCATCTCGATCGCCGCCTCGATGATCGGCAGGCGGCGACCGCCCGCAGAGGCCGCAGTTGTCTCGCCCATGGACTTGATCCTAGGCGGACGCCACCCGTCCCGGCGCGACGAAGTCGATCTTCTCCCGCACCCCGCAGTCGGGACAGCACCACGAGTCCGGGATGGACGACCACGGCGTGCCCGCCGGGAAGCCCTCGCGCGGGTCGCCGGTCCTCTCGTCGTACACGTACCCGCAACCGGGGCACATCCCGCCGGCGGTCGCGTCGCCGTGCGTGTCCACCAGGACGTCCTCGCTCGTGCCCGTGCCGCCGTAGCGCGCGAGCACCGCCGCGCGCTTGCCCGGCTGGATGTTGGCGCGGCCGATGTCGCCGCCGAAGTGGGCGCGCACCCGCGGGTCCATCACGCGGCGCCACAGCGGCGGCACCAGTGCCAGCAGGATCATCCCGGCGTACCCGGTCGGCAGCACCGGCGACTCGGCGAAGTCGCGCAGCGTCTGGTAGCGCCGGGTCGGGTTGGCGTGGTGGTCGCTGTGCCGCTGCAGGTGGTAGAGCAGGACGTTCGTGGCGATGTTGTTGGAGTTCCAGCTGTGGCTCGGATCGACGCGCTCGTACCGGCGGCGTCCCGGCGCGCCGACCTTCCGCCGGAGCATCCCGTAGTGCTCCATGTAGTTCACGACCTCCAGCAGCGAGAAGCCGATCACGGCCTGGACCAGGAGGTACGGAACGATGCCTGCGCCGAGCCAGACGATCATCGCCGCCCACAGCACCGCCGACATCAGCCACGCGTTGAGCACGTCGTTGCCCAGCCGGTACGGGTGCTGGTCGCGGCGCGCGCACCGCTTGCGTTCGAGCCGCCACGCCGAGGCGACCGAACCGGCGACGGTGCGCGGCCAGAAGCGGTAGAAGCTCTCCCCCACCCTGCTGCTCGCCGGGTCCTCCGGCGTCGCGACCCGCACGTGGTGGCCGCGGTTGTGCTCGATGTAGAAGTGGCCGTAGAAGCTCTGCGCGAGCGCGATCTTCGACAGCCACCGTTCGTGGCTCTCCTTCTTGTGCCCCAGCTCGTGCGCGGTGTTGATGCCGATGCCGCCGATGCACCCGATCGACACGGCGAGCCCGATCTTGTCCACGACGGACAGGTCGCCGCGCGCGATCGTCCAGAACGCCACGGCGAAGCCGACGTACTGGATCGGCAGGTAGAGGTAGGTGATCCAGCGGTAGTAGCGGTCGTTCTCCAGCCGTTCGATGACGTCGTCGGGCGGGTTGCCGCGGTCGAGCCCGGCGATGAGGTCGATGGCCGGGACGACCACCAGGACCACGACCGGGCCGATCCAGAACCACACGCCCCAGCCCGTGGCGGCGTGCAGCCCGATCGCCAGGAACGCCAGGGACGGCACGACCAGCCCCAGCAGCCACAGGTAGCGCTTGCCGTCCCTCCACCGCTCGGTTGAGCCGACGGGCACCGTTGCCTTCTTGTCGCTCATGCCACACTCCTTCAGGAGGTTGACAGAACGGTAAGCGACGTAAAGTTGTTTTGACAATAGTGCGCTATTTGTAAACCTCAGACCAGTGCGAGAAGTACCCGCCCACGCCTGCGGTGGGCCACCGCCGTCACCGTCAGGCGCACGCCGCCGGCCATCGTGCCGAGCGCCGCCTCGAGGTCGCGGACCACCTGCTCGCGAGGGCTCCGGTGCCACAGCACGACCTCGGCGTGGATGTCGCCGTCGACCTCGATCTCGACGCTGTGGACCGCCGGGTGGCACAGCACGGACTGCTCGACGAGCGACAGCCGCTCGTCCTCGGTCAACGGCTTGCGCAGCTGGACGACGCGGTGGCCGGCTCTGGACAACGGGACTCCTCTCACAGGGGGCACTGGGCCTGGACGCACGGAAGGTCTCGCCTGTCACGGTCGTTCACCGGATCGGTCAGGACACCTCGCGATCGCGTTCCCGCGAGGCGGTGCGCAGGTCCGCGAGCACCGCGTGGGCGGCCCGGCGGCCCGAGTGCAACGCGCCCTGGAGCGAACTGGTGTCGCGGTGGTCGCCGCACACGTAACGCCTGTCGCCCGCGCGCACGGACTGCTTGAGCCGGTGCGGCGCGTCCATCTTCGGGAGCGCCTGCGCGATCTCGTACCTCTGGAGCACCTCCCATCGCGCGGTGTCGGTGCCGTACAAGCGGTTCAGGTGATCGCGGACGTCCTTTTCGGACGCCTCCCGAAGAACGGTCGCCTGCACGAGCGGGGCGTGCGGCGAGTAGGGCCGCGAGACCTCCGACATCACGGCCGTGTTCACCACCGGGCCGCCGTTCGCGTCGACCACCAGGCACCCGTCGCGCAACGGGGACCGCGGCGGCCGGAAGTACCAGGTGGTGACGCTGTTCCAGCGCGGTTCGACCAGGCCGGGCAGCAACCGGGCCGCCGTCGTGCCGTCCGTCGCCACCACGACGGCCTCGGCTCCGAGGCGTTCTCCGCCTTCGAGGTCGACGCCGTCGTCGTGCACGGCGTGCACAGGGGTCTCCAGCCGCACGGTGCCCTCGGGCAGCTTCGCCGCCAGCGCCTTCGGCAGCTCGCCCATGCCGAGCGCGGGCACGGCCGCACCGCCGCGGGCGAAGCTGCGCCACACCAGGTGGAAGAACCGCGACGACGTCCTCAGTTCGCTCTCCAGGAACACGCCGGAGAGGAACGGCCGGAACACCGCCTCCACCGCGCGGTCGGTGACGCCGAGGCCGCGCAGTTCTTCTCGCGTCGTGCGGTCCGGCGCGGTGAGCAACGGCCTGGCGGGCCCGAGAACGTCCCGTGCGGAGAACCCGGACAGCGCGGCGAGGTCGCGCGCGCCCAGGACGTGCTGGCGCAGCAGCCCGTCCCACGCGGACGGTCCGCTCCGCGGGTCGGCGAGCAGGTCGTGCCGGCCGTCGTCGTGCACGAACACGCCGGATCGCAGGTGCCGCAACGGGAACGGCCCCAGGTCGAGCCGTTCCAGCTCGGGGTAGGCGGGCAGCATGATCTGGAAGCCCCGGTCGAACCGCACGCCGTCGACGACGTCCGTCCGCACGCGGCCGCCCACCTCGTCGGCCGCCTCCAGCACGACGACCTCGACGCCCGCCGCGGTCAGCTCCAGCGCGGCGCTCAGACCCGCCAGTCCCGCTCCCACCACCACGATCACCAGTCGACCGTATGGGCCCTCCCGGCCCTCCGCACGACGAGCACCGCCGGTCGAAGCCGGGCGCGATCGGCAAGCAGCTGGTCGATCGCCGTACGATGCGCATGGACGCGCGCCAAGAGGCCGGCGCCGTGGACTCCACCGACTCGCAGAGGAGCGCCGCGGTGCAGCCAGCGATCACCGCCCTCGTGGACGACCTGCCCGTGGTCGTCTGGCAGGGCGAGTCGCGTGGCCGCGTGGTCACCTTCCTCTCCGGCGCCGTCGAACGCGTGCTCGGCCACCCGCCCGGCCGCTGGCTCTCCGACCCCGGTTTCTGGGCGGAGATCACCCATCCCGACGACCGCGAGGACAGCCAGCGGCTGCGCTGGGGCGCGGACGACTACGAGATCGTCTACCGCGTGCGCAGCGCCGCGGGCAACCTCGTGTGGCTGCTGGAGACGACACGGGTGAACGGCACCGTTCGCAGCGGTGTGCTGGTCGACGTCACCGCGCAGCGCGCGGCGGCCGAACGGCGGCAGTTCCTCGACCTGCTCGACCGCGAGTCGCAACGGCTCGACGACGCCGAGGACCTCATGGCGCTCGCGACCCGGCTGCTCGGCGAGCACATGGCCGTGGACCGGTGTGCCTACGCGCGCACGGAGGCGGACGAGAACCACTTCGTCATGAGCGGCGACTACGCCACGGGCCTGCCGCCGTTGCCGGGCCGGTTCGCGATGCGGGAGTTCGGCAACGGCGCGCTGACGGCGATGCGCGCGGGCGAACCGTGGGTGGTCAACGACTCGTTGAACGACCCACGGCTCGACGACGAGGATCTCGCCGCCTATCGCGTGACAGGTATTCGTGCCGTGATCTGCCTGCCGTTGTTGCGCGGCGGGCGGTTCGTCGCCGCGATGGCCGTCCATCAGGCCAGTGTCCGGAACTGGACGCGTGACGAGATCGAACTCGTGTCCGTCGTGGTGAACCGGTGCTGGGAGTCGTTGCAGCGCGTACATGCGGACCGTGCGTTGCGCGACAGCGAGAAGCTCCACCGCCAGCTCGTGGAACGCGCGACGGACGCGATCTGGATGCTGGACCGGGAGACGCGGTTCGTCTCCGTCAACCCCGCGACCGGCCACCTGCTCGGCTACCGGGCCGACCAGCTGATCGGCACCGCGATCGCCGACCTGCTCGTGGACGGCCTGCCGGCCGACCTCTCCACCTCCCAGGTCGTCTCGCTGCGGCGCGCCGACGGCACGACGATCGCCCTGGAGCTGAACGTCCAGCCCACCCCGACGGGGCTGCAGGCGATCGGCCGTGACGTCACCGAGCGGCAACGCGCCGAGGCCGAACGCGAACTGCTGCTGCAACGCGAGCACGAGATCGCGGCGGCGCTGCAGGAAAGCCTGCTCCCGCGAGAGCTGCCGTCGCTGCCGAGGCTCGCGACCGCCGCGCGCTACCTTCCGGCCGCCGAGCACTCCCAGATCGGCGGCGACTGGTACGAGGTCGTCCCCCTCGGCGAGACCAGGGTCGGCCTGACGGTCGGCGACGTCGTGGGCAAGGGACCGGCCGCCGCCGCGGTGATGGGCCAGCTGCGCAGCGCGCTGACCGGTTACCTGCTCGACGGCCACTCCCCCGCGGAGTCGTTGCGGCGCCTGAACGTCTTCGCCCTGCGCGTGAACGGCGCGGTGGGCAGCACCTGCGCGTGCATCGTCTTCGACCCGGACATCGGCGAGCTCTGCTGGGCGTCGGCGGGCCACCCGTCACCCCTGGTGGTCGACGCGACGGGCGCACGCACGCTCGGCGAGGAGATCGGCCCGGTGCTCGGCGCCGCCGAATTCGTCATGCCCCCGCAGCACGCGACACCGCTGCCGCCCGGCGCCTCCGTCGTCCTCTACACCGACGGGCTGGTGGAACGCCGCGGCGAGGTGCTCGACGAGGGCATGCGGCGACTGGTCGCAGCGGTGGACGCGGCGTCGAGGCTGGCTCCCGCCTTCCTGGTGCAGCACATCGTCGACCGGGTGCTGACCGGCGGCCAGGCCGACGACGTCGCCCTCGTGGTGGCCCGCCACCTGCCCGCCCCGCTGCACCGCAGCCTGCCCGCCGAACCGCAGCAGCTCTCCGCACTCCGCCGCACCGCCACGACCTGGGCGGGCGCCGCGGGCCTGTCGGAAGACGCGGTCTACGACCTGGAACTGGCACTGGGCGAGGCCGCCGCGAACGTCGTGGACCACGCCTACCCGTCGGGCGGCGGCACGTTCGACACGTCGCTGGAGTGGACGGGCCGTGGCGTGCGGGTGACGGTGGCCGACCAGGGCCGCTGGCGCCCGGCCCCCGCCGACAAGGGCGACCGCGGCCGCGGCCTGGCGATGATCCGCGCGCTGAGCGACTCCGCCGACCTGGTGGCGAACGACGAGGGCACGACCATCCGCTTCCACGTCCCCTTCTCCTCGGACGCCGCGGCCACTCCGCCGCCGGAGCGGGGGCGTGCCGTGGAGGCGGTCACCGGCTTGACCGACGGGGGCGACGACCGCGTGCAGCGCGTCCTGCTGACGGGTGAGCTCGACATCGCCACGGTCGAGAACCTGAGCGAGGCGCTCCTGAGCCGGGTCGACGTGGCGGACGAGCGGCCGGTCGAGGTGGACCTGACGGGACTCGACTACCTCAGCAGCTCCGGCATCGCCCTGCTGCTGCAGGCTTTGAAGCGCGCGGAGGAACGCGAGCGCCCGATGTCGCTGGTGGCGGCGGAGGGGTCGGCGCCGGCGCGCATCCTGGACCTGTCCGGGTTGGCGCACACCACGCGCTGAGGGCGGCGGAGCGCGGCAGCTTCACAACGATCCGCCACGGCGAAGGCGGGGCCGAGAAGGGTCCTCGACCTCTCTGGCGCACGACACGCTGAGCGAGCTGGCGGGAGCACAACAACGCAAGCGGACTGCGGCGTCAGCCCGTCCGCGGCAATCCCCGTCCAGACGCCGGACAGGCACCCGGTCCGCACGCCGTCACCCGGTGCAGTCCACCACCGCGAACACCGTCTTCCCGTCCTCCCCGCGAGCCCGGCATCCCCACTCGCGCGAGATGTTGTCCACCACCACGATCCCGCGGCCCCGGTGCTCCCCCAGCCGAGACCGCCCGTACACCGGCGCCGACGGCGAGGCGTCGTCCACCTCGACCACCACCTGGCACGGGTTCGCCGAGCGCAGGACCCGCAGGCGGCCGGTGCCGGGCGTGTGGTCCAGCACGTTCGCCACCAGCTCGGTCACCACGAGCTGCACGTCGTAGAGGTGGTCCTCGCCGAGCGAGGCCAGGGCCGTGGTCACGGAGCGCCGCAACGCCGACATCGACACGCCCCGCGCCACGGGCATGTCCACGACAGGCGGGGTCACGAGAGCCGTCGCAGCACGAGGAGGGCGATGTCGTCCTGCTTGCCCTGGCCGAGCTCGGCCAGCAGGCGGTCGGCCAGCTCGTCCATGTCGTCGGTGTGCGACACGGCGGCGCGCAGCTTCTCCATGCCCTCGTCGAGGTCGACGCCGGGGCGTTCGACCAGGCCGTCGGTGGTCAGCAGCACCATCGTGCCGGGTGGGAGCGGGACCGTGGTGGCTTCCGGGTGTTCCAGGCCGATGCCGAGCAGCGGGCCCTGGACGGGGGCGTAGCGCGCTCCGGAGGAGTCGGCGAACAGCGGGGGGACGTGGCCTGCGTTCGCCACGTCCACGGTGCCCGACTCCAGGTCGACCAGCAGCAGGCACATCGTGGTGAGGCCGCCGGTCGGGTGGAAGCGCTCGAGGAGGATGTCGGTGCGGCGCAGGATCTCGACCGGGCTGTGGCCCTCGACGGCGTAGGCGCGCAGGGTGTGGCGGACCTCGCCCATGATCGTCGCGGCCCCGATGGAGTGGCCGCACACGTCTCCGATGGCGATCAGCAGCAGGCCGTCGAGCTCGATCACGTCGTAGAAGTCGCCGCCGATCTCGGCGTTGCTCTGCGCGGGCACGTACCGGGCGGTCATCGGGAGCTCCGGGCGGTGCGGCAGCTCCCGGGGCAGGAGGCTGCGCTGCAACGTGAGCGCCAGCGAGTGCTCCTCGGCGAACGTGTGCAGGCCCTCCGCCGCCAGCGCCGTCGCCTGGGCGAGCTGGCACAGCAGGTTGCGGTCGTCCTCACTGCTCACGGACTCGGGCGACACCGCGATGCAGATCGGCGACCTGCGGAGCTTGGTGCGGGCCACCGCGGCCACGGCGGACCACGCGTCGGACTCGACCACGGCCACGCCGACACCGACGCCGGGGTTCAGCGACGACATCCACCGCTCGACGTCGGCGTCGTCCGGGCGCGGCGGTCCCTGCGGCGGCCGGAAGCCCGCCCCGGCCACGCGGACGGCGCCGGACGGGGTGCCGAGCACGGCCGTCGCCTCGGTGTCGAACATGTCGGCCGCGCCGATCGCCGCGGCCTCCACCAGCGCGTCGAACGTGGTGGCGGCGTTGATGGCGAACGTGGCGGTGGTCAGGCGGGTGAGCCGGGCGGCGAGGTGCTCGGCGAGGGCACGGGCGCGGTGGTAGCGCAGAGCGGCTTCGACGTTGGCCAGCAGCTCGGCGGGGTCGACCGGTTCGGTGAGGTAGGCGTCGGCGCCGCGGGTGAGGCCGATGACCTTGTCCTCTGGCTCGATGTAGGTGGCCGAGAGCATCACGACGGGGATGGAGCTGGTGCGCGGGTCGGCCTTGATCCGCTCGGTGACGTCGTAGCCGCTCATGTCGGGCAGGTGCACGTCGAGCAGGACGAGGTCGAACGACTGGCTCTCCAGCGCCGTGAGCGCCTCGGCCGCCGTGATCGCCTCGACGACGGTGTGGCCGCTGCGGCGCAACCAGCTGCACGCGATGAACCGGCTGGCTTCCAGGTCGTCGACCACGAGGACCCTCGCCGGTCCGCCCCCCATCGCCGTCGGGTTCATCGGCCCTCCGTCCTGCGCGCGGTGAACTGTGCGTCCCTGATCGCGCGGGTCATCGTCTCCGTGGTGATCCCCGCCTCGTGCAGCAGCGCGGCGCCGAGGCTGTGCACGCTGCGGGCGAGACCGCCGGGGTCGTCGCCGGACACGATGACGACCGGCACCGTCTTCAGCTCCGGGTCGAGGCGCAGCACCGACAGCACCGCGCTGCCACTCATCAGCGGCGTGTTCGCGCCCACCAGGACGAGGTCGGGACGCCGGGACTTCGCGAGGTTCAGGGCGCTGCGGCCGTCATCGGTCTCGACCACCTCGGCCGCGATGCCGGCCAGCGCCTCCCGCAGCTGCCCGCGGACCTTCTCGTCGCTGTCCGCGATCAGCGCGCACGCCACGGGCGCGGGCCGGGTGAACTCGTCCCTGCCCGTCGGAAGGGTCAGCACGACCTCGGTGCCGACGCCCGGCGTGCTGCTCAGCGTCAGGCTGCCGCCGAGGATCTCGGCGAGCTTGCGCGCGTAGGACAGGCCGAGGCCGGTGCCGCTCGCGCCCACCTGCAGGGCGTTCGGCACCTGGTAGAACTCCTCGAAGACCTTGTCCTGCTCGGCCGGCGGGATGCCGATGCCGGTGTCCACGACCACGAAGCGGATCTCGTCCTGTCCCGGCCCCGGCTGGGCGGTGAAGCGGATCTCGCCGTGCGGGGTGAACTTGACGGCGTTCGACAGCACGTTGCGCAGGATCCGCACGAGCATCGTCTCGTCGGTCACGAGCGTCGGCAGCTCGGGGACCGCCTCCTCCACGACCAGCCGCACGTCGCCCGTGCGCAGCAGCGGGCGCAACGACGACCGCAGCTGCGTGATCACGTAGTCGAGCGCGACCGGCGCCCTCCGCGGCTGCAGGCTGCCCGACTCGGCCTTGGCGGTGTCGAGCAGCTCGTTCACCAGCGCCAGCAACGTCGCCGCGGACTCGTTGATCAGGTCGACGTGGTGGCGCTGGTCGTCGGTCATCGGGTCGCCACCGGGAGCGCTGAGCAGGCGCGTCAGGCCGACCACGGAGTTGATGGGCGCGCGCAGCTCGTGGCTGATGTTCGACCAGAACCGGATGCGCGCGGCGGCCGCCTCCCGCAGCTCGGCGGACTTCGCCTCCAGCTCGGCGTAGAGCGCGACCACGCCCTGGTTCGTCTGCTCCAGCTCGTCGGACAGCTCCTGGTAGAGCGCCACGACGCCGCGGTTGGTCTCCTCCAGCTCCTCGTTGAGCCTCTCCAGCTCGGCGCTCTTGGCCTCCAGGTGCTCGAGCGTCTCGAGCAGCTCCTGGTTCTGGGCCCGCAGCTCGTCGAGCGCGGTGGCGCCCGCGGTCTCGCGCAGCTCCCGCAGCAGGCCCTCGTCGACCGCGACCGAGAGGTGCACGCTCTTCACCAGCGTCACGCCCCTGGACGTCAGGACCAGCTCGTCCATCAACCTGCGCGCGGTGTCCCAGCCGGGGCCGGACCCGGCCACCTCCGAGGCGTGCCACACCAGCTCGACCAGCAGCGCGGGGGCCGGGCCGGGCCGCAGCCGGAAGACAGCGGTGGCGACGACGTCCTGCCGCACCAGCTCCCGGCCGACGTCGCTCAGCGCCGTCGCCACCCGGATCTGGTTCTGACCGTCCAGCCCGACGGCGGCCGCGACCTGCCGTCCGCGCTGGCGGAGGAGGAAGACGTCGCGCTCGTCGCCGACCGACAGGCGCAGCAGTTCGGTCGTGGTCATGCCGGTCGGGCCACCAGGACGCTCGCGTCGTCGTTGCGCACTCCGGCTTCGCGCAGCAGCGTCGTCGCGATCAGGACCGGCTCGTCCTGGACGAGGTCGGCGCCGAAGTCGACGCCCCAGCGCTCGGTCAGGCCGTCGGAGTGCAGCGCCACCACGGCGCGGTCCGGCAGCGGGTAGTCGAACGCCCGGATCGTGCGCGCCTGGTGTCCCGCCACGCCGGGCACGGAGATCATGCCCTGCTTGCGGTCGCCGGCGAGGACGGCTCCGGCGATGTTGCCCAGCCCGCAGTAGCGCACGGTCCTGGCGACGAGGTCGATGTCGGCGACCGCCACCGCGCCGCCGCGCGTGCCGCGCAGCGCCTGGTGCAGGCGCGTGACCAGCTGGTCCGGCGGCATCGGGGCCAGGTCGCGGAACAGCCGCACCGCGGTGTCGGACGCGGCGGCCGCCAGCGGTCCGTGCCCGGAGCCGTCGCACATCATCAGCGTCATCCTGTCCGCGCCGCGGCAGAACGCGTAGGCGTCACCGCAGACTTCCTCGCCGTTGATGGGCCTGGTGATCCCGGCGGCGCTCTCCACGCCCCACTCGGGGGTCCAGACCTTCGTCGGCGCGAACCGCGCCACCAGTGCGGTGCCCGAGCCGAGGCGCGAGGTCATGGAGCAGGAGGTGGCGAGCCGGGCCACCGCGCCCAGTCCGACGCCGAGCGTACCGGTGGTGGACTGCCCGTCCTGCCACGCCAGCGCGATGTCGCCGATGCCGGGTCCGCGGTCCACCGCGACGACCTCCACGGCCGCGTCCCGCTCGCCGCGCACCGTGCGGATCAGCACGACGCCCTGCCGGGCGTGCTTGTGCAGGTTCGTCCCGATCTCGGTGACGGCGAGGCCCACCTCCGCCGTGCGGTTCGCGGTGAACCCGAGCCGTTGGGTCAGTGCCGTGGCCGTGCGGCGGATCCTGCCCACGTGGGCGGTCTCCTCCACCGGCAGCCAGGCCTCGTCGCGCACCAGCGGCAGGCAGGTGGTCGCGGCCGTCACCTCTTCCACTTGACCACCGTCACGACGGTGCCGCGGCCGACCTCGGTGTCGAGGTCGAACTGGTCCACCAGGCGCTTGGCGCCGCTGAGCCCGAGGCCCAGACCGCTGCCGCTGCTCCAGCCGTCGGCGAGCGCCAGCGTCAGGTCGGGGATGCCCGGTCCCTCGTCGTGGAACGAGGCGCGGACCCCGGCCCGGTGGCCGTCACTGACCTCCTCGACGCGGGCGAAGCCCCCGCCGCCGTAGATGAGCGTGTTGCGGGCGAGCTCGCTTGCCGCTGTGACCAGTTTGGTCTGGTCGACCAGCGAGAGCTTGGTCTGCTGCGCATAGGTGCGCACGAGCTGACGCACACGCACGACGTCGTCGTCAGCGCTGATGGCTACCTCCTCCGGCCCTTCGGACCGGGGCGGCATCAGGCGTCCCGCGCGAACTCGCCGGGGTGCGCGAGCACACCCCGGCGCTGACGACCCAGCTGCCCGAGGATCTTCATGCCTCGTTCGAGGTCCAGCGCCGTGCGGACGCCGCCCAGCGTGAGCCCGAGCTCCACCAGGGTGATCGCCACGGCGGGACGCATGCCCACCACGACGGTGTCGGCGTCGAACAGCCGGGAGATGGACGCGATCGTGGCGAACATCCGCCCGATGAAGGAGTCGACGATCTCCACCGCGGAGATGTCGATGACCACGCCGTGGGCGCCGGTGGCGCTGATCTTCTCCGCCAGGTCCTCCTGCAGCGCCAGCACGCTCTGGTCCTGCAGGTCGATCTGGATGGAGACCAGCAGGACGCCGCCGATCTTCAGAATCGGGACGCGTTCCATCAGCCGACCTCGTTGCGCACGACTTCGACGCCTTCCCGGCGCAGCGCGTGCCGCAGGGCGTCGGCGAGCGAGGCCTTGGTCACGATGTCGCCGAACTCGATGCCCAGCGCCACGATCGTCTGCGCGATCTGCGGGCGGATGCCGGACACGATGCACTCCGCGCCCATCAGCCGTGCCGCGACCACCGTCTTGAGCAGGTGCTGCGCGACCTGGGTGTCGACCGCGAAGACACCGGTGATGTCGATGATGGCGTGCTCGGAGCCGGTGTCGACCAGCATCTCCAGCAGCTTCTCCATGACGACCTGGGTCCGCGCGGAGTCGAGCGTGCCCACCAGCGGCACCGCCAGCACTCCCTCCCAGATCTTGACCACGGGCGTGGTCAGCTCGAGCAGCTGCTCGGACTGCTCGCGGATGATCCCCTCGCGGGCGCGCGAGTAGGCCTCGAAGGTCAGCAGGCCGAGCGCGTCGAGCAGCCGGGAGAACGCGAGCACCTCGCGGAACAGCTCCGGGTCGGTGTCGTCCGCGGTGAGCTCGAAGACGGGCTGCTTGAGCGAGAACACGCTCGCCGCGGTCTCCGACGGCGTGAAGCCCGCCCGGACCCTGGCGCGGGAGTACTCGTCGAGCAGGGACCGCATCTCGGTGAACTCCGGTCCGCCGACGTCGGAGCTGTCGTGGTCGGCGAGCGGCAGCAGCGCCGCGAAGAACTCCCGGAAGTCGGTCTCCAGCTCCGCCCTGGTCGACCTGCCGCGCAACAGGGCCGCCGCGTCGCCCACCCACTTGTCGATCAAGGGCTCGGCGTTCGTCCGCAGCAGCTCGGTCAAACGCCGGGCGTGCCCTGCATCTGCAGTCACTCAATGCCTCCTCAGGCGGTCAATACCCGCAGACACTAGCTGTGAACCAACGGAAGACCCGACAGATGGTCAACGCGTTTAGCGTGTTCGCGCTGGAGGTACGTTCACGCAGCACACCAGTGACAGAAAGGCACCTTCTTGGCTGTCGGAGGCGAGCCCCCTGGTACCCCGCTCGTGCTGGAGCTGAACGACGATGTGATCGACATCGCGGAGGTCCGCCGGTGGGCGGGTTCGGCGTTGCCGCGGCTGCACGAGGACGACCTGCTCGACGTGCAGCTGATCGTGACCGAACTCGTGTCGAACGTGTACGACCACGGGAAGTTCCCCGCGCGGCTGCTGTTGGAGGTGCAGCCGGAGGGCGTCCGGATCGTGGTCGAGGACGCTTCGCCCATCCCGCCTGTGCTGAAGCCGTCGTCGCCGCACTCCGCGCGGGGCCGCGGTCTCGTGCTCGTGGACCAGCTGGCCGGGGAATGGGGCGTGACGGAGCAACCGCCCGGCAAGGCCGTGTGGGCGGTCGTGCCGTGCACGGCCGGGGCGTGAGAGGTGTCAGCGCTGCCTGGGCGGCGGAACGGCCCGGAGGGCGTTGAACGCGTCGGGCAGGCTCGGGTACAGCGTGAGCAGCACGTCCACGCCGGAGATCGCGAGCGGCATGAGCACCGGGCGCTTGCCCGCGACGACGGCGAGCGGCACGGCCGAGGCCTCCGCCTGCTGCCACACGGCGGCGAGCATGTTGACACCGGCGGATCCGAAGAAGGTCACGCCGTTGAGGTCGACGACGACACCCGCGGGAAGTCTTCGCACCGCGTCGGCGGCCTTGAGAAGGGGTGAGTCCGGCGTCATCCGGTCGACCTCACCCGCGACGGTCACGACGACTATTCCGTCGTGCTCAGCGATGTGAGCGGTCAGCACCTCGACCGCTCCGTTGGACTGCTGGCCCATAAGCCTCGCTCCCATCGGCAAACCGTGTGAAGCGCCGACGCGAGCCGCTGCCCAACCCGGAGAACCTGTAGACGACCTCACGTTGATGATTCCACGTTCAGACACTGCTCCCCACGCTAAGCCCCTTTGTGGTGAGACACAACCGGGGGGTCCGTGTTCGGCCGAGCCTCCGACGGGTAACCGCACGTCATGACCGATCCGCTGAACCCAGAGGCCCCGCACTCGCCGGGCACACCCGACCTGAACGACGTCGAGGAACCCCGCGTTCCCGAGGAGGCCCCCGCCAAGCGGGTGATCAACGACGAGGGCCCGGACGGCCAGGAACCGCCGGACTAGCACCCGACGCCCGCCGAGGGCCTGCCCGATGATCGATCGCGGGCAGGCCCTCGGCGTCGTTCACACTCCGAAGTGATCCGTCAGCTCGTGCGGGCGGACGGAGCCGTTCAGCGCCAGAACTTCCGGCGGCGCTCCTCCCGCGGGGCGGGTTCTCCCGCGAACTCCCGGAGCACCTGCCGAGCCCGTGCCCAGAGCTGGTCGACGTCCCCGTCCGCGGTGAGCTCCCCGACCAGGCGCCGCAGCGCCTCGTACTCCTCGCCCCGCCGGCCCGCGACGAGGATGCCGAGCCTGCTGGCGAGGTCGGCGAGCAGGTCGCGGCGTTCCCAGGCGGGCTTCGCCGCCGCCTCCTCCAGGCGCCGCACCTCCACCTCGACGATCTGGCGCAGCTCGGCCCTGTCGTCGGTGGCGGGAGCGGGCGCGGAGGCGCGCATCCAGGTCGGCGTCGGACCGGGCCGGCCACCACCGCCGGCGCGGCCGGAGGACTGCGGTGCGGGAGGGGGCGGCGGCGCGCCGAACCCGTCCGGTGCCCCGCGGAAGCGCCCCATCGGCGCGGCGCCACCCGGTGCGAAACCGCCCGGCGCGGCGATCATCGGGGCGGCGGCCATCGGCGCCGCGGCGAACTTCGGCGCGGCGAACTCCCAGCCCGCCGGCTGTTCGACCGGCTGCACCACGCGGTGCACCTCGCCGTCGGACACGACCCGGTCGTCCACCGCGACGAACGCCGTGAAGCGGCACAGCACGCCGTATTCCAACGAGGTCCGCACGATCTCCTGCTCCACCGCGCGGTCGCCCGTCGCGTACCGGTCCTCCAGGTCGCGCAGCGCGGCACGGGCCCACTGCGCGCGGACCGCCTGCTCGGTGTGCCGCCGCACGGTCAGGGTCTCCCGCCACTCGGCGCCGTCCCTGGTGCGGCCGCGCACGGTGACCGTCTCCGGAACCTCGCCGCGGTACCGGCCGAACGCGACCAGCGGCACGCCGGGGTAGATGGCCGACGGCGGCTTCGGCAGGCCGGACTCGGGCGACACGACCACGTCGGTGATCAGCGGCGCGCCGATCCGGCGCTGGATGTGGGTCATCGCCTCGTCCAGCCGGTCCTCGCTCTCGACGAGCTCGCACCGGCCCGCGCCCGCGGCGGCCAGCCTTCCGAGGAAGCCCGCGTTGACGGCCGTGTCGATGCCGACGGCGTGCACCCTCGTCCGGTTGATGAGCGGCGCGATGTCGCGCAGGATCTGGTCCTCGTTGCCGACCTGCCCGTCCGTGACCAGCACGAGGACCGGGTCGCGTTCCTCGTTCGCCTTCGCGAGCAGCGTCAGGCCCTCCCGCAGCGGCTCGAACATCTCCGTGCCGCCGCGCGCCTGCACCTTCGCCAGGTGCTCGACGGCGCGGAAGCGGTGGCGGTCGGTGCCGGACACGAGTCCCCCGCCGAGATCGGGACGTTCCAGGCGGTCGTCGAAGGTGATCACGGAGAACGTGTCGTCCGAGGTCAGTGTGTCGACGATGCGGGCGGCGGCGCGCCGGGCCGCGACCATCTTCCAGCCGGACATGCTGCCGGAGCGGTCGAGCAGCAGGACGACGTCACGCGGACGGACCGGGGTGTCGAGGTCGGGCGGCAGGACCGTGACCTGGTAGGTGCCGCCGTCGTCGTCCTCGTCGGGCACGAAGACGGCCGCGGAGCCGGCACCCGAGTACGCCAGGCGCAGGACGAAGTCGCGGTCGACCCGCTCCCCTGGTGCGACCGTCACGGTGGTGCCCTCGGTCTCGACGGTGTGCAGGCTCGACCGGACCTCACCGAGCTCCAGTCCGGCCGGGTCGATCTCCACGCCGATCCGCAGCTCGACCGGGTTCGGGAAGCCGGGCAGCAGCACCGGCGGCGTGATGCGCGACGCGTCCGGCACGGCGTCCGTGTCGGCGGCGTGCCCGTCGCCGGCGGACGGGCCCTCCAGGGGCTCACCCGGGATGTACCGCGGCGCCACCACCAGCGGGAACCGGAACGTCGCCGCGCCGTCCTCGAACACCAGCGGCCCGACGAGGGTCAGCTCGACGGTGACCCGTTCGCCCGGCGGGATGTTGCCGACCCGCATGGTGAAGACGTCGGGCCGTTCCTCCTCGACGATGGACGCTCTCCTGCCCGCCGCGATCGCGTCGTCGTAGGCCTGCCGCGCGGCGGCGCGTTCCTGCAGCTCCGCCTCGACGGTGCGGTCGGCGGCGGTCATCTTCATGCCGGTGACGGCGGCGCGGTCCGGCAGGGGGAACACGTACGTGGCCTCGAGGGCGGTGTCGTGGGTGTTCACGAACCCGGTCGTCAGCACGGTCCTGCCGACGAGGCCGGTCACCGTCGCCCGGACGTCGAGGCGCTCCAGGGGCAGGTTGCCGCGTTCGGTCTTCAACGCGCCGATGCCCGCGTCCTCGGTCGTCCAGCCGATGCGGTCCCCCTCGGCGGCCTTCATCGGGGCGACGGAGATGGTCATGACGGTTCCCTTTCGTTCGTGAGCAGGCCACGGGCGGCGAGCAGGTCGAGCAGCGGTCGCGCGGCGGCCGCGATGTCCGCGACGTCGGCGGCGGTGGGCGTGCCCGGCACCAGCACGACGGCTCCCCCGCCGAGCGCGACGCCGTTCAGCGCGACCGCCTGGTCCTGCGTCCTGGGCGCCGCTGCCGCGACGGGTTCGGCCCAGAAACGGGGCCGGACCTGCTGCGGCGACACAGCGTCATCGGCGGTGAGCAGTTCTTCGGGAACGCGGGCGATGGCGGCGAGCGTCGGGTCGTCGGCGCCCGCCAGCTCCGCCTGGACATCGGCCAGCGTCCTCCCCTCCGACTGCAGCCGCTTCACGGCCACGAGCTGGAGCAGGTGACGCCTCTCGTACAACGCGGTCCGCCCGCGCATGGCCGACGGTCTGTCGACCAGCCCGGTCGTCGCGTACCAGCGGACGGCCCGCCGGTCGGGAACGTCCCGGACACGCCCGTTGGGCGCGCCCGAGTACTCCGCCGTCAACGCGGCGGAGACGCGGTCCAGCAACTCGTCGAGCGTCCACACCCCTCCACAATGACACTGCAACAGTGACAGTGTCAACGTTCTCGGGCGATGACCTTCACGCCCCGTAGCGGCGGTAGGGTTCCGCCGGGTCCGCGTGTCCCTGCGCATCCACGTTTAGGACGGAGAGCACGAGTGACCACGGACGAGGTCGGCCAGATCACCGGCCACGACGCCGAGTTGGCCAAGCTGACGACGCACAAAGAGCGGGTTCGGTACGCGCTGGAGCACCTGCCGCGCGGCTGCACGGTGGAAGACGTGCGCCGCTGGCTCGGCAAGCAGGGCCAGGCCGTGCCCAGCAGGTCCCACGCCGCGCCGATCGTGAACGACTGGCGGGCCCGCAACGGCCTGACCGACACGTCGGGCCACGTGCTGCTGACGCCGGAACTGCTGGCGAAGCTGGACGAGATGGACAAGGGCGTCGCCGCCCATCTGGCACCTGCGGCACCGGCCACTAGCCCCGCATCCGCTCATGCGGTCACCGCGCCCGCTCCCCCGATCACCGCACCCGTGGCCGAGGTCGTCACCCCCGCCGCGGCGTCCGAGCCCCACAAGACGCCCAAGCCCCACGGCGCCGCCGGCTTCTACGCCGTCGCCCTCCTGAGCATCGGTGTCAGCGTCGACACCTCGTGGCGCTTCTTCGAACAGCGCCTCGGCATCACCGACACCTGGGAGCGGGTCGCGCTCTTCTCCGTCATGGAGGCGGCGCTCGTCGCGTGCGGCTGGGCCATGCGCGGAGGCGTCCGCCAGAACGGCCGCCCCGGCCCCGCCCGGCTCGTGGCGTGGGCGCTGACGGCGTTCGCCGCGTTCGCCGCCCTCAGCCTGTCCGGACCGGTCGCGGGCACCGCCCGCGTCCTGCTCGGACCGGTGCTCGGCCTGGTGATGCTGCACCTCGCGCTCGGCATCGAGATCCGCGCCGCACGCCAGCGCACCACCACGTGGGCGCGCGTCGGCCGTGAGCTGCGGGAGCGCCTGCTGTCGTTGCTCGGCCTGGGCGACGACCACCGGGACGCCCTGGCGCGCACCCGTGACAGGGCGGCGTTGCGGGCCGCCAAGCTCGCCCTCGCGAGCCGGTGGACGCCGTGGCGGAAGGCGCGCCTGCGCAAGGCGTTGCACGCCTCGCACGTCGCGCACGACCCGGCCCAGCGCGACCGGATGCTGCGCGAGCTCGGTGTGCTGCAGCACGCGGACAAGCTCGCCGCGACCACCCAGCCGGCGCCGTGGTGACGGTGGGCTTCGTCTCCGACGTGAGCCTCGCGCCGGAGATCACCGGTCTCGTGAACCGCGTCTACGCCGACGCCGAGAAGGGTCTGTGGGCCGAGGGAGCCGCCCGGACCACCGAGGCCGAGGTCGCGGACCTCATCCGGACCGGGCAGATCGCGGTGGCGCGCTCCGGCGACCGCGTCGTGGGCGCCGTCCGGATCCAGCAGCTCGGCGACGACCTGGGCGAGTTCGGCATGCTGGTCGCCGCCCCGGAGGAGCGCGGTACCGGCATCGGCCGCGACCTCGTGTCGTTCGCCGAGACCTGGGCGCGGGACCGCGGCCTGCCGCGCATGCAGCTGGAGCTGCTCGTGCCGCGGGAGTGGGAGCACCCGGTCAAGGAGTTCCTGCGCGGCTGGTACACCCGCATCGGCTACCGGGTCGTGCACCAGGGCGACTTCGCCGTGGACCACCCGGCGCTCGTGCCGCACCTGGCCTGCCCGTGCGACTTCCTCGTGTTCCACAAGGACCTCGTTCCCAGTAGTTGAACGCTTGACCGGTCGGGGAGCGGCTCGGGGTACCGTCCGCTCCTCGAACCGAGCAAGAGGGAGATCGACCGTGCGCCGTCCCACACGTGGCACAGCCGTTGCCGCGATCGCGCTGACCCTGGTGGTGAGCGCCTGCGCCAAGGACTCCGGTGGCGGCACCACCGGGTCGACCACCGCCGCGGGCGGGGGGTGCGAGTTCTCGGCGGCGCCGAGCGCGCCCGCCACGTCGAGCACCAGCGCCGCCGCCGGTGAGCGCGTCGACGGCAGCGCGTTGAAGATCGGCCTGGCCTACGACATCGGCGGCAGGGGCGACGCGTCGTTCAACGACCTCGCCGCCGCCGGGTTCGACCAGGCGATCAAGGACATGGGCGTCGAGAAGGAGAACACCCGCGAGCTCTCCGCGGCGCCGAACGAGGACGAGGCGGCCAAGCAGACCCGGCTGCGCCAGCTCGCGTCCGAGGGCTTCAACCCGATCGTCGGCGTCGGCTTCGCCTACACCGAGTCGCTCAAGGTCGTGGCGCCGGAGTTCCCGAACGTCGAGTTCGGCCTGGTCGACTCGGCGGTCGAGGGCGCGGCCAACGTGACGCCGCTGGTCTTCGCCGAGCAGGAGGGCGCGTTCCTCGCGGGCGTCGTCGCCGCCTACCAGAGCAAGAAGTGCCACGTCGGCTTCGTCGGCGGCGTGGACATCCCGCTGATCCAGAAGTTCGAGGCGGGCTACGTCCAGGGCGCGAAGACCGCGGCCCCGAAGGTCCAGTTCGACAAGAAGTACATCACCCCCGCCGGTGACTTCACCGGCTTCCAGGACCCGCCCAAGGGCCAGGAGGCCGCGAAGGGCCTGATCGACAAGGGCGCGGACGTCGTCTACCCGGCCGCCGGCGCGTCCGGCCTCGGCGTCTTCGCCGCCGTGAAGCAGGCCGGCGTGCTGGCGATCGGCTGCGACGCCGACCAGTACAACCAGCCGGCGGTCGCGGCCAACAAGGACGTCATCGTCGCGTCGAGCCTCAAGCGCGTCGACGTCGCCGTGTACGACTTCTTCCGCGCCGCCGCCAAGAACGACCTCGCGTCGTTGCCGAAGGTGTTCGACCTGAAGGTGGACGGCGTGGGCTACGCGACGTCCGGCGGCAAGGTGGACGCGAAGCTGCAGGGCATCCTCGAGGGCTACAAGGCGCAGATCATCGAGGGCAAGATCAAGGTGTCCGACAAGCCGTAGGTCAGCTCCCGCGCAGCCGGACCAGTTCCGCCCGCGCGTGCTCGACGCCGCCGGTCTCCTGCCCACGTCCGCGAGCCAGTTCGTGGGCGAGATCGGCGGCGGCCTCGAGCAGGTGCCTCGCCTTGCGGCGGTCGCGCGTCTGCTTGCGGTACTTCCGGCGGTCCCGCCGCAACCCGCTGACCGCGTCGAGCAACGGCGCGTCCAGCACACCGTTCTCCACCTCCGGCTCCAGCACGGCGCGGATCCAGGCCTGCTCCTGCCGCGCCGCGTGGCGCAGCACGGAGAACAACGCCGTCAGCTCGACGGCCGCGATCACGAACGGCAGCAGCACCGCGACGATCCCGATGCCGCCGCTGAGGCCGCCCATGTCGTCCCACGCGAAGTGGAACACCATCGCGGCGAGCATCGTCAGGACGCCGCGCGGCACGTCGCGCTCCCCCGGTGTCCTGCCCAGCACCCACATCAGCCCGGCGCAGAAGATCGCGCTGAACAACGCGTGCGGCACGATCCCGCTCACGCCCCGGAGCAGGAAGATCTGCACGGACGCGCCGAGCTGACCGACTCCGAAGGTCTGCGTGGCGCCGTTGTAGACGTAGAGCACGTCCTCGAACACCTGGAAGCCCAGTCCGGTGAACGCGCCGATGATGAACCCGTCGTACGCGCTGCGCACCAGCCGCGGGGCGAGGCCGATCAGCAGGACGAGGCCGAGCGCCTTGGCCGGTTCCTCGGTGATCGGCGCGGTCAGCCCCGCCGCCCAGTTCTGCGCGAAGACCGTGCCTCCGGCCTTGGCCCAGATCTCCAGCAGAGCGGTGTTCGCGGGCAGCGCGACGAAGAACGTCGCCGCGACCCCGCCCCAGACGAACGCCGCCGCCAGCAGCGAGCCGGGCTGCGCGGTGTAGCGGTTGTGGCGGCGCAGGAGCAGCAGCCACGGGATCAGGTACAGCCCGAACAGCAGCACACCGCCGGTCAGCGCCGGGCCGTAGAAGCGGGCACCGGGGCCGAAGTAGCGGAACATCGCCAGCGCGCCGCCGCCCACACCCAGCGCGTACACCCAGAACGCGAGGTCGTGCGGCTGGACCAGGCGGAACGGCAGTCCCCACCCCGACCGCTCGATGGCGTCGAGCTGCGCGGACTTCGCGGCGGTCATCGGTTCGCCCCCGGCGTGATGCTCCGCAGGAGCTCGCCCACGCCGTCCTGGTACCGCTCGAACTGTCCGGGCGCGGTGCGCACCACCACCAGCAACGCGGGCGCGGTCTCGGCCGGGCCGGGCGCCATCTTGAACGCGGCGTCCACCTGGTCGCCACCGGGCGCCGTGGCGCTCTGCACCACCCCCACGAGCCCGGACGTGGTCGTCAGGGTGCCGCGTGACCCTTCGACGCCCTGAGCGCCCTCCGCCCGCAGCACCTGGTCGAGGAACGCGTCCGCCGTCCCGGTGAACGACGCGCCGCGCAGGGCGATCGTCGCGCCACCCGTGGCCAGCCGCACGTCCGGGCTCGCCGGGGACACCGAGCCGGAGCCGGCGAGCGTGCCGCTCTCGAGCTGCCACCCGACCGGCGGCACCGCTGTCGCCCCGTCGCCGAGGTCCAGCACGTCACCGGCTTTGATCTCGTTGTGCCACGGGATCGCCGCGTTGAGCGCGGGCAGCCCGTACGCCAGGACGAGCGCGACGGCCAGTGCGATCAGCGCCGGTCTGAACGTGCGCCGGTCGAGCCCCGCGAACCTGTGCTCGACGGCGATCCACTCCGGCGGTGCGCTCATGTCCTCAACCTGACCACAGCACGCGGTTTTCAGCTCGTCGAGCTTCTCGCGTGAGCCGTGCCGCGGCTCGCTACCGGACTGCTGCCGCTGTTTCCCGGACCCCTGTGGCCGGTTCGCCCGCACAGCAACAACAACAGCTCTCATCCGGGGCCGTCGACCCGCACCGGGGCGTGACCGCGACCGGTCCCTGCACACGGGCGAACGTGCTCTTGCCCGGCGTGCGCTGTCCTGAGCAACGCTCCTGACCGGGACAGCTGCGCAGCAGCGTCACGGCGGGCGCCTCGGTGATCACGGACGGCCTGCTCGCGGCGCCGCCCGGCCACTGGACGGAGATCGAGATCGACGAGGAGTTGTTGTCGTAGCCCGACTCCACGAGGGTGCGGTTGGAGTTCACCGTGTTCACCACGTCGTAGGTGCCGGACGCGACGCCGGTGAGGTCGAGCCACTGGAAGTCGACGTCGTAGCGGTAGTCGTCGCCGCTGCCGGCGGAGATGCCCTCGAACATCTCGGTGACGCCGGGGTCGCGGTACCCGCACCGGTTCTGCCCGAGCCGCTCGGCCAGCCGGTCCTCCGGGCTGCCGGGAACGTGCGCCGCGCCGGGAAGCGCCCCGGCGTCGGCGGTGCGGTACCGGTCGCCGAGGCAGAACCCGTTCTTGCGGTCGGCGGCCACGGTCTCGCCGCCGGGCGTGCGCAGCTGCATCCGCACGAAGTTCATGAGGTGCCAGTGCCGGTGCGCCTTGGCGGGCTCGTAGTACATCGAGGTGGTGGTGGCGCGCTCGGCCTCGTCGAAGGTGGCGGGGATCGGCGCGCCCCTGGCGGCCTGGAAGCCCTGGCGCACCTCCATCTGGTCGCCGCTCGCGCCGGAACGGCGGCCGTACATCAGCAACGGCCCCGCGCCGACGTTGTCCTCGGCGGTGGTGAACCGCAACCGGACCGCCCTGATGGCACCGGACGTCACGCAGTCGCCGCTGGGGTTCCTGGGGTCGGTGACCATGCAGACGTCCCAGTCACGGCACAGCCCGGGGTCGCCGCCGTACCCGCCGGGGCACCCGACCGGCGCCTGGCGGAGGTCGGGCAGCAACGGCTGCCGCACGACGGCCTGCGCGGCCGGGACCGACGCCGCGATGATCACCAGCGCGGACGCCGCCGCGCTCAACACCCTGCCGAACCCCATGGCGCACAACGCTAGTGCGCGCCATGCGACTTCCCCCGTTCCTGGCAGAAGGTGTACCCGGCCGAGTGAACCAGGGGCGCGATGCGTTGAACGCCGCGACCGTGTTCCGGAGTCGAGACACACGGTGGTGTGCAACGGCCGCCCGCGAGCCGGGTGGTCCGGTCAGCGACGCAGACCGGTGAGGCGCGCGACGGCCTCGAACCCGTCGTCCGTCCCCGGCCAGTGCGCCCGCACGGCGTCGAGCCCCGCCCGCCGCACGACACCGCGCAGCACTGCGGTCACGATGATCGCGTCGTCGGCGTACCCGAGCACGGGGACGAAGTCGGGGACCAGGTCGATCGGCATCGCCAGGTAGACCACCAGCAGCCAGAGCCTGACCCGGACCCCGCGCGGCAACGACCTGTCCGCGGCGAGCCGGCGGACCAGGCGCAGCACGTCGGGCAGCAGGCGCAGCGCCTCGCGCAGCAATCCGCCGCGCGGCCGGACCACGACCAGCGCGACGACCAGCGCCGCCCACGCCACCAGCAGGGCCGCCGCGACACCGATCGCCACGTCCCACCAGAACGAGCCCGTCATCTCCAGAAGGCCCGGCGCAACAACCTGTGCGTCCGCCTGACCGCCGCCAGCCGCTCGTCGCCGTTCATCGCGAGGGCCCGCACGACCGGGTCCTCGGGGCCTCGCCGCTGCCGGATCTCGGCCAGCCTGCCCTGCACCGTCGTCGGCTGCCCGTCCGGGCCGGTGGACATGTCGGAGTACCACAGGGCGTCGCGCAGCCGTCCCCGGTTGTCGGGGAACTCCGCGAGCTCGCCGGCGAGCCCGACGAGCTCCGCGACGGCCGCCGCGCCCGAGTGGTGCGCCACGAGGGAGCACACGCGTTCGGAGACGCCCGCCCGGCGCAGGTAGCGCGCCCCGTCGAGCGAGTGCAGACCGGTGTCCTTCAGCTCGGAGGCGTAGCCGATGTCGTGCAGCCAGGCCGCGGCGACCAGCAGCTCGCGGTCCTCGGCGGGCAGCACGCGCGCCACGTGCCCGGCGCGGCGGGCCACCCCGGCCGTGTGCTCCCACCTGCGGGGCAGCTCGTCCGCGAGCAGCCGCCGGGCCGTGTTGCGCGCCCAGCTCGTCAGGAACGTCCCGGACATCTCCGGCACGTCGACGGGGAACTCCCGCGCGGACGCCCGCACCGCCCGTGCCACGAGCAACGGCACGTAGTCCTGCACTCTCGCGCCACCGAAGCGCGCCCGCGCGCGTTCGATCCACTCGTGCACCAGGCTCGGCGGCACCTCGACGTGCTCGCGGACCAGCCGGGCCTCCAGGCGCCGGATGCGCTCGTCCGCCTGGCTCACGGCCTCAGACGTGGTCGTCACCCCTCCACCGTATGCCGCGACCCGCCGGATCGGAGAGGGCCGATCGACCTGATCACATCGACCGGTGCCCATGACATCTGTCATGCCCAGGTCGTGACGCTCGAACCCCTCGCGTCAAGCCTCCCGCACCGAGCATCGAGGACATGACGGAGACAACTGTGCGGGCAGGCGCCGCAGTGGCGCTGAGCGGCGTGAGGAAGCGGTTCGGCGAGGTCAGGGCGGTCGACGGGGTCGACCTCGTGATCTCCCCCGGCGAGGTGGTCGCGCTGCTCGGCCCGAACGGTGCCGGCAAGTCCACGACGGTCGACCTGCTGCTCGGGCTGTCCACCCCGGACAGCGGGGAGATCAGCGTGTTCGGCAGGTCGCCGCGCGAGGCCGTGGTGGAGGGTCAGATCTCGGCGATGCTGCAGAGCGGCGCCCTGCTGGAGGACGCGACGGTCGCCGAGGCCGTGGGGCTGATCGCGGCGCTGCACCGCAGGCCGATGCCGGTCTCTCGGGCGTTGCGGCAGGCGGGAATCGCCGACCTGGCCGACCGCAGGTGCACGAAGCTCTCCGGCGGGCAGAAGCAACGGGTGCGGTTCGCGCTGGCGCTGGTGTGCGAGCCGGACCTGCTGGTGCTCGACGAGCCCACCGTCGCGATGGACGTCGAGACGCGGCGGGCGTTCTGGCAGCAGATGCGCGCCTACACCGACACCGGCCGGACGGTGCTGTTCGCGACGCACTACCTCGACGAGGCCGAGGAGTACGCCGACCGCGTGGTGCTGATGCGGTCAGGGCGGATCGTGGCCGACGGCTCGGTGGCGCAGGTGCGCGCCGCGGTGTCCGGTCGCACGCTTCGCGCGGTCGTGCCGGGAGCGGCGGACCTCGACCTGCCGGGTGTGCGCTCGACCGGACGGCGGGGCGACCAGATCACGTTGACCTGCACCGACTCCGACGCCGCAGTGCGTGCGCTGCTGGCGCGATACCCGCAAGCCCACGACATCGAGATCACCGCGCTCGGGCTCGAGGACGCGTTCCTCGCGCTCACCGGGGAGGAGGACCGATGAACACCCGTTTCCTGGCACTGGAGCTCAAGCGAGCGGTGCGCAACGGCCGGTACCTGATCTTCACCGTGGTGGTGCCGGCGGTGATGCTGGTGCTGTTCGTCAACCTCTACGGGGGCGGAGAGGGCACGTTCCCCAACGGACTGCCGGTCGCCACCTCGCTGATGATGAACATGGCGTTGTTCGGCGTGATGGCCGGCCCGTTGACGATCGGCGCGCGCATCGCCGTCGAACGCGGGCTGGGCTGGCAGCGGCAGCTGCGGCTGACCCCGTTGAGCGGCTCGGGCTACCTGATGGCCAAGGGCGCGCTGGCCATGCTGGTCGGTCTGCCGGGGATCCTGCTGGTGTGCGTGGTCGGCGTGGTCGAGGGCGTGCGGATGGACGCGCCGCACTGGGCGGGCGTGCTCGCGACGCTGTGGCTGGGCGCGATCCCGTTCGTGCTGCTCGGGATCGTGATCGGGCTGGTCGCGACCCCGGACGGCATGCAGGCGATCACGGGTCTGGCGTCGATGCTGTTCGGCCTGCTGGGCGGGATCTGGATCCCCGCGGACGTGGCGCCGGACTGGCTCGCGACCGTGATGAAGATCCTTCCGACGTACTGGGTGAAGCAGCTGACGCAGGCGCCGTTCGTCTCGGGCGTGGACGTCAAGACGGCGTTGCTGGTCATCGTCGCGTGGGTCGCTGTGCTTTCGTTGATCGCGGTGCGCCGCTATCGCACGCAGAGCTAGGTTCGTCCTCGTGCGTTCTCGCGACGGCAACGGCAAGTGGTTCCTGTTCGGACTCGTGTTCGTCCTTCTCTACGTGCCGGCCGTGATCTACGACGTGGTCGTCAGCGACCGGAGCGTGCTGGAGCGGTCCGCGCTGGTGCTGTTGCTCGTCTCCTACGGGCTGGGCTGGCTCCTGGCGCCGAAGTGGTTGTGGTCGAGCGGCAGCGAGAACGTCAACACGCTGATCTGCCTGGCGCTGACCGTCCTGGGCCTGGTCGTCGTGTTCTGGATGGGCATGTCGACCGCGGGGCTGATGGTCTACATCATGTCGACGGTCGCGATCGTGCTGACGCCGTGGCGTGCGATCGCCATCGACGGGTCGGTGCTCGTGGCGCTGGCGTCCACGATGTACCTCCAGCGGGACCTGGGGATCGACGGCGGCCAGCTCGGCACGTTGCTGTCGATCTCGCTGGGAATGCTCGCGATGGGCAGGATGATCCGGGCGAACCAGGCGCTGTCCCTGGCGCAGGAGGAGATCGCGGCGCTCGCGCGGACCGAGGAGCGCAACCGGCTGGCCCGCGACCTGCACGACGTCCTGGGGCACAGCCTCACCACGATCACGCTGAAGGCCGGGGTCGCCAGGCGGTTGCTGGAGAGCTCGTCGGCCGACCGGGCGCTGGAGGAGATCCGCGAGGTAGAGCACCTGACCCGCCAGGCGCTGAGCGACGTGCGCGCGACCGTCTCGGGGTACCGGGAGGTGTCGCTGTCGGCGGAGGTCGTCGGCGCGCGGGCGGCCCTGCGCGCCGCCGGGGTGGAGGCGGACCTGCCGCACGCGGTGGACAACGTGCGACCCGAGCTGCAGGGGGTGTTCGGGTACGTGTTGCGCGAGGCGATCACCAACGTGCTGCGCCACGCGGCGGCGACCCGGTGTTCGGTGCGGCTGGGCGACACCTGGCTCGAGGTGCGGGACGACGGGCGCGGCGCCGGCGTCGGCATCCCGGGAACGGGTCTGCGGGGCCTGACCGAACGCCTGGCCCCGCACGGCGGGACCGTCCAGGCCGGACCGCTCGCCGAAGGCGGCTACCGCCTGCGCGCGGAGGTGGCGTGACAAGATCAGTCCGGGAGGTCGCGTGATCAGGGTGTTGCTGGCGGACGACCAGGCGCTGGTGCTGGGCGCGTTCGCCGCGATGCTGGGCCTGGAGCCCGACGTCGAGGTGGTCGCCAAGGTGAGCACCGGCGACGAGGTCGTCGCGGCCGCCCTGCGCACCTCCCCCGACGTGGCGCTGCTCGACGTGCAGATGCCGGGCAAGGACGGCCTGACCGCCGCCGCGGACCTCCGCGAGGCGCTGCCGTCGTGCCGCGTGATCGTCTGCACGACGTTCGGGCGGCCGGGCTACCTGGCGCGGGCGATGGCGGCGGGCGCGGCGGGGTTCGTGGTGAAGGACGCGAGCCCGGAACAGCTCGTCGACGCCGTCCGCCGCGTACACGCAGGACTGCGCGTCGTGGACCCCGTGCTGGCGGCCGAGTCGCTGGCCACCGGCCGGAGCCCCCTGACCGACCGTGAACGCGACGTGCTCGCCGTGGCCCGCGACGGCGGCACGGTGGCGGACCTGGCGCGGGCGCTGCACCTGTCGGAAGGCACCGTCCGCAACCACCTCAGCTCCGCGATCGGCAAGACCGGCGCGCGCACCCGTGCCGAAGCGGTGAAGGTGGCCGAAAGCAGCGGCTGGCTGTAGATACGCTGACGCGGTGCGAGGATTCAGCCAGGTCGACGTGTTCACCGACGAGTTCCTGTACGGCAACCCGGTGGCGGTGGTGCACGACGCGGACGGCCTGACCGACGAGGAGATGGCGGCGTTCGCCCGGTGGACGAACCTCGCCGAGACGACGTTCCTGCTCCGGCCCACCACTCCCGATGCCGACTACCGGCTGCGCATCTTCACGATCAGCCGCGAACTGCCCTTCGCCGGCCACCCCACGCTCGGCTCGGCCCGCGCCTGGCTGGCCCGTGGCGGCGTGCCGCGCGTTCCGGGCCGCCTGGTGCAGGAGTGCGGCGCCGGGCTGGTCACCGTCCGGGCGGACGGCGCACGGCTCGCGTTCGCCGCGCCGCCGTTGGTGCGCAGCGGTCCGGTGACGCTGTCGGACCTCCTGGCGGTGGCTTCCGCGTTGCGGGTCAGGCCGGAGGACATCGTCGACGCGCAGTGGGCGGACAACGGCCCCGGCTGGGTCGCGGTGCTGCTCGCCTCCGCTGACGCGGTGCTGGCCGTGGAGCCGGACTACGCGAACTTCGGCGGATTCTCGAGCGTGGGTGTGGTGGGGCCGCATCCCGCCGGTGGGGACGCGGCGTTCGAGGTGCGGGCGTTCGTCGACGAGGGCAGCAGGTTCGACGAGGACCCGGTGACGGGCAGCCTCAACGCCGCGATCGCCCAGTGGCTGATCCCGGCCGGTCTGGCCGGCTCGTCCTACGTCGCGGCGCAGGGGACGGCGATCGGGCGGCGGGGGCGGGTGCACCTGTCGCGGGCCGACGGGGAGATCTGGGTGGGCGGGGACACGGTGTTGGGGGTCACCGGGCAGCTGGCGCTCTGACCGCCATCTCCAGGCGGCTGGTCCGGAGCCGCGAAGCCCGCGGCTCCGCGGCCACCACAACGGCGCGCCACCGTGATCTCTCCCCGAGCGGAGCGGCAGCCTCTTCCCCTACGCCACCACGACCTCGACCCCGGCAGCCCTCAGCTTCTCCAGCTCCTCCACCGGCGCGGAGGCGTCCGTGATCACCACGTGCACGGCGGTGATGTCGGCGATGCGCGAGAACGCCCGCTTCCCCACCTTCGACCCGTCGGCCAGCACCACCACGCGGTCGGCCGTGCGCAGCAGGCAGTGGTCGGTGTTCGCCTCGACCTCGTCGTGCGTGGTGATGCCGCCGCGCGCGTCGATGCCGTCCACGCCGAGGAAGACCAGGTCCAGGCTGATGCCGGCGAGGGCGCGGTCGGCGAGCGGGCCCACCAGCTCGTAGCTCTCCGGGCGCACGCCGCCGCCGGTCACGACCAGGTCGATCGTGGGACGCGGGCACAGGTCCGAGGCGATGTTGAGCGCGTTCGTCACGACCTTCAGCGACCGGGTCACCGCCAGCAGGCGGGCCAGCTCGGTCGTGGTCGTGCCGCCGTTGAGGCCCACCGAGTGGACGGACTCCGTCACGAGACGCGCGGCCGCCTCGGCGATCTGGCGCTTCTCCTCGCGGCGGCCCACCCGGTAGCGCAGCGGCAGCTCGTAGATGACCTCGACGGCCACCGCGCCGCCGTGGGTGCGCTTGAGCAGCTTCTGCTCCTCCAGCGACTGGAGGTCGCGCCGGATCGACGCGACGGACGTGCCCAGGTCCTCCGCGAGCCCGGTCACGGTCACCGAGCCCGCGTCCGCGAGCCTGCCGAGGATGGCAGCGAGCCGCTGCTCTTGACGCATCCGATCACTATAACGCACGAATACTGCTCGAATTGGCACGAATAACGCGATAACCACGCAATCGAGTTGAGCGTTATCGGAGAGCAGCGGGCAGCAGATCACCGTGCGCGGCCGTCAGAGCGGCCACCAGCGAGTCGATCTGGCCGACCGTCAGGGCTGCGGCCGTGGCCGGGTCGCACAGGGCCGCGTGCCGGACGTGGTCCGGGTTGCCCTCGACCGCCGCGGCCACCGTCAGGTCGACGACGTTCAGGAAGCTCCGGTTCAGGGCGGCGAGCTGGCGGGGCAGGGCACCGACGACGTGCGGGTGAACGCCTAGCCGGTCGAGCGTCGCGGGCACCTCCACGGCGGCGCCGGACGGCAGGTTCGAGATCAGGCCGTCGTTCGCGACGTTCACCTGGATCGTGCGCTGACGGCCGGTCACCAGGCTGTGGATCACCTGCGGCGCGTACTCCACCGCTTCGTCCTCCAGCGGAGGCGGCTGGTCTCCCGCGGCCAGCGCGTCGCGCGTCTTCTCGTACGTGGCGACGTTCTCGGCGCTGATCGACGCGTAGTCGCGGACCGGGATCCGCAAACGGTCCACTTCGGACTGATGCTTCAGGTACCACGGCACGTACTCGGAGGAGTGCTCGCTCGTCTCCGTCGGGTAGAAGCCGAACCTGCGGTACACGTCGACGCGCACCCGCCGCGCCAGCTCGGGGTCGGCGGCGATGGCGGCGTCCAGGGCCGGGTACAGCGAGCGGCCCCCGTGTTCCCACCGCAGGATCCACGCCTGGTGGTTCACGCCGGCGGAGAGGAAGTCGACCTCCTCGTGCGGCACGCCGACCAGCGCGCTCAGGTCGTGGATCGTCCAGTGCACCGAGTGGCACAGGCCGACCGCCTTCAACCGCGGCGCGACGGTCGCCAGGTACTGGATGTTCATCGCCATCGGGTTGGTGTAGTTCAACAGCCACGCTTCCGGGCACACGGCGAGCATGTCCGCCGCGAGCCCGTCCAGGAACGGGAACGTGCGCAGGCCACGGAAGATGCCGCCGATGCCGAGCGTGTCGCCGATGGTCTGGCGCAGGCCGAACGACTCCGGCACGTCGAAGTCGCGCAACGTCGCCGCGTGGCCGCCGATCGCGACCATGTTGACCACGAAGTCCGCGCCCTCCAGCGCCTCGCGGCGCGACAGCGAGGTGCGGACCCGCACCTGCGAAGAGGTCAGGCGGGCGAGTGCGGCCGCCACCTCCAGGCGTTCGGAGTCGATGTCGTGCAACGAGATGGTGGCGTCGGCCAGCTCGGGAAACGACAGGATGTCGCGGAGGAGCTGGCGGGTGAACTCGACGGAACCGGCGCCGACGAACGCGATGGTCACCATTGGTCAGCCTTCCAGCAGCGGGGCGTCGAGGATCACGGAGCGGGTGAGGTTGCGCGGGGTGTCGGGGTCGAGGCCCCGCAGCAGCGCCACCTCCACGGCGAGGCGGTGCACCGCGACGAGCTCGGCGAGCGGGTCGCGGTCGCGGGCGACCCACCGGCCGCCGGCCGCGGCGACGTCGGCGTCGAGGCCCTCCGGGGCGGTGCCGAACACCCACACCAGCGAGCTCTCGTCGGTGATCGCGATCGGCCCGTGCCGGTACTCGGTCGCCGGGTAGGACTCGGTCCAGCTCAGCGACGCCTCGCGCATCTTCAGCGCCGCCTCGGCCGCGAGGCCGGTGGTCCAGGGCGCGCCGCCGAGGAACGTGAACTGGTTGTGCTCGACCAGGTCGGCGGGCAGCGGTTCGGCCAGCGCCTGTTCCGCGTCGAGGACCGCGCGGTCGAGCCGTTCGCCGAGGTGCGCGCGCAGCAGCACGAGCGCTGTCGTGGCGAACCGCGTCTGCACCACCGAGCGTTCATCGGCGAACGGCAGCGCGACCACCTGGTCGGCCAGCTCGGTCACGGGCGTGCCGGGAGTCCCGACGACGGCCGTCGTCGGGACGCGCGAACGCAGCCGGCGCAGCACGTCGACCACCTCGGTGGTCGTGCCGGACCGGGTCAGCGCCACCACGCGGTCGTAGGTCCGGCCGAACGGGAACTCGGACGCGGCGAACGCGTCGGTCTCCCCCAGCCCCTCGTCCTCCCGCCGCCGGGCGTAGGACTGGGCCATGAACCACGACGTGCCGCAGCCGAGCACCGCGACGCGTTCGCCCGGCGCGGGCAGGGCCGCCGCGACCCCGGGATCGGCGGCGAGCGCGATCGCCCGGCGCCAGCAGGCGGGCTGCGAGTCGATCTCGGCGGTGGTGTGCAGCTCCGCGGCGGACCTGATGTGCATGGGGCAATCCTCCGGTTGGTCGGTCACTTGATGCCCGCGGCGGCCACCGACCGCACGAAGAACCGTTGAGCGAAGAAGAAGACGAGCAGCACGGGCAGCTGGCTCAGCACGGTACCGGCCATGAGCTTGGGCCAGTTCGTGGTGTGAGCGCCCTGGAAGCTCTGCAGTCCTAGTTGGACGGTCATCACCCCGGGGCTCTGCACGGCGATCAGCGGCCACAGGAAGTCGTTCCACGTCTGCAGGAACGTGAGCACCGCGAGGGTCGCGAGGGTCGGCCGCATCAACGGCAGCAAAACCTGGAACAAGGTCCGCAGCCTGCTCGCGCCGTCGATCCGCGCGGCCTCCTCCAGCTCGCGGGGCAGCGTGGTGAAGAACTGCCGCATCAGGAACACCCCGAACGCGGTGGCGAGGTTCGGCGCGATCAGCGCGCCGAGGGTGTCGACGAGCCCCAGCTCCCGCATCATGATCAGCAACGGCAGCATGACGATCTGGAACGGCACCATCAGCGTCGCGAGCATCAGCACGAACGCGACCTTGCTCCCGATGAACCGGATGCGCGCGAACGCGTACCCCGCCAGCGAGCAGAGCAGCAGGTTGCCGGCCACGCAGACGACGGACACGACGAAGCTGTTGCCCAGCCACGTCCCCAGCGGCGCGTCCCGCACCGCCGCGGCGTAGTTCTCCCACTCGACCCCGCTCGGCAGGCCGGGCGGGAACCGCCGCGACTCCTCCTGGGTGGAGATCGACACCAGCACCATCCAGACCAGCGGTGTCACCATCACCAGCGACAGCGGGAACAGGATCAGGTGCAGCGCACTGGGCCTCGTCATCGCGCCTCGTAGTGGGACGTGCGGCGGTTGAACCGCAGCTGGGCGAGGGTGAACGCGCCGATCACCAGGAACACCGCGCAGCCGATCGCGGCCGCGTAACCGCCGTCGAAGCTCACGAACGCCTCGTTGTAGAGGTGGTAGACGAGCACGGTGGTAGCCCGCAGCGGCCCGCCCTTGGTCGTCACGTACACCGCGTCGAAGAGCTGCAGGCCGTTGATCGTGAGCCAGACCAGCAGGAACCCGGTGGCGGGCGAGACCAGCGGCAGCTCGACGTGCCAGAACGACCCAGCACGGCCGCAGCCGTCCAAGGAGGACGCTTCGATCAGGTCCTTCGGCACGTTCTGCAGCGCGGCGAGGTAGATGATGACCGCGAACCCGAGCCAGCCCCACACCGTCATCGCCACCACCGCGAACAACGCCTGGCCGGGATCGGTGAAGAAGCCCTGCTTCGGCAGCCCGACGGCGTCCAGCGCGGCGTTGACCAGCCCGAACTGCGGGTTGGCGAGCCAGCTGAACATGATGCCGGTCGCGACCGTCGAGGTCACCAGCGGCACGGACACCGCGAGCCGGTACAGCACGACGCCGCGGATCCGCTGGTTGAGCATCACCGCGATCGGCAGCGCGAGCGCGAGCGTGATGGGCACGAACAGCACCACGTAGACGAGCGTGCGGCGGGCGGCGTCCCAGAACAGCGGGTCGGCGACGAGCTTGGCGTAGTTGTCGCCGCCCGCGAACGTCCCCGGCGAGGTGAGGTCGGTGTGCTGGAGGGAGAGCACGAACGACCACACCACGGGGACGAGGCCGAACACGCCGATCAGGACCACGGCCGGTGCCGCGAACCCCCACCCGGCGGCGTGGTCGGCGAGCTTGCGCCGGTCGGTCGTCATGAACCCGCCAGCGCCTGGTCGACCTCGGCCGCCGCCTGCGCGAGAGCGGCCTGGGGCTCGGCCTGGCCGAGCAGCACCGACTGCACGGCGGTGCCGAGGACCTGCGAGATCTTGGGGTACTGCGGGATGTTCGGCCGCGACTTCGTGACGTTCTTCTCGAGGTTCTCGACGAACACCTTGGCGGCGGGGTACTTCTCCTCGTACTCGGCGTACTTCGGCAGGTCCACCTCGGACTGCCGGATCGGCAGGTGCCCGGTCTCCATCGCGAACTCCAGGTGGATCTCCGCGGAGAGCAGCCACTTCAGGAACGGCAGCGCGTTCTCGCGGCCGTCGTCCCCGAAGACGACGAACGTGTCCGGGCCCGCGATCGTCGCGTGGCTGACCTTGCCCGGCAGGATCTGCACGCCGTAGGAGACGTCGTCGTTGATCGCGCTGAGGTCCCACGGCCCGGTCCAAAGCATGCCGATCCGGCCGGAGTTGAAGAGGTTGACGTACTGCTGGTCGCCCGCGTCGAGGTAGACCGACTTGTCCGTGACGGCCATGTCCCGCAACAGCTGCATGGCCTGCCGCCCGGCGTCGGAGGCGAACGCGGCCTTCTTGCCGTCCGCGGAGAGCAGGTCGCCGCCGGCCTGCCAGAGCAGGGCGAGGAAGCGCCAGACGGTGTCCTCGGTGCCGTCGTTGACGTAGGCCCAGCCGTACCGCCCGTCGCCGGTGAGCTTCCGCGCGGCCGACCGGAAGTCGTCCCACGTCCACGACTCGGTGGGGCGAGCGATGCCGGCGTCGTCGAAGAGCTTCTTGTTGTAGACGAGGGAGAGGTTGTCGACGAGCGCGGGGATGCCGTAGATCTTCCCGTTCACCGTCGCGGCCTCGCGCCCGGCGGCGAACAGGTCGTCCCACCGGAACTCGGCGTCGCCCTTGACCAGTTCGGTGAGGTCCTGGGTCTGCGCGCGGCCGGTGAGCCCGGTGATCGAGGAGCCGTACTGGTAGGCGACCTCCGGCGGGTTGCCCGAGGCGAAGGACGCCAGCGTCTTCTGAAGCACGTTGTCGTTGCCGCCGTTGAACACCAGCTCGACCTGCTGCTCGGGGTGCGCGGTGTTCCACCGGTCGGTGAGCTTGCCCAGGGCCGCGGCCTCGGCGTCGGTGTAGCCGTGCCAGACCTTGATCTTGCCGTTGCCGCCGGAGCCCGTCCCGCAGGCCGCGGTCATCAGGAGTGCGGCGCCCATCGTCAGCACCGTGCGGCGACTCAGCCCTGTGCCCATGTCGACTCCCTCAGGTGGTGGAACGCGGCTGCTCTGTGGTCGGGCACACTAAGCTCGAAACGCTCAAACAAGCAAGCATCGTGACCGAATGAGATTGTTTGCTGGCCTCCAGAGGACTCCTACCGGTACGGTCGCTCAGACCCGATCACCACTTCTGAGCGATCAAGGAGTTTGGCGCACATGACCTTCCCTGCGCGCGCCCTCACCGGGGCTGCACTGGCCCTGGCCTGCGTGACCGGACCGCTGACGACGTCCAGCCAGGCGGCGGCAGTCCAGCTCCCACCCACCGGCGCGGTGCTCGACTACCAGCTCGGCGCCGCCTACACCCCGCCGAGCGGCGTCACCATGGTGACCCGCGACAGCACGGCCTCCACGGCGGCCGGCCTCTACAACATCTGCTACGTCAACGGGTTCCAGACCCAGCCGGGCGACAAGAACGTCTGGCTGAACCAGCGCAAGCACCTCATCCTGAAGGACTCCTCCGGCAACCCGATCATCGACCCGGAGTGGCCGGACGAGTTCCTGCTCGACACCTCGACGGCCGCCAAGCGCACCGAGCTGGCGGGCATCATGGGCGGCACCATCGACCTGTGCGCGTCGAAGGGCTTCAAGGCGGTCGAGGTCGACAACCTCGACTCCTACTCGCGTTCGCGCAACAAGCTGACCGTGAGCCACAACCTGGCCTACGCGAAGCTCCTCGCGGACCGCGCGCACAGCAAGAACCTCGCCATCGGTCAGAAGAACTCCGCGGAAGAGGCCGCACGCGCACGCTCCGAGGTCGGCTTCGACTTCGCGGTGTCCGAGGAGTGCCACCGTTGGGAGGAGTGCTCGTCGTACTCCGACGTGTACGGCGCACACGTGATGGACATCGAGTACACCGATGACCTGCGCGGCACGTTCAAGGACGTGTGCAACGACCCGGACACCCCGGCGACCACCACGTTGCGCGACCGGTACCTCGTCGGTCCGGGCAACCGCGACTACGCGTTCGACTACTGCAAGTAGAAGCGTCGTCCGGGGTTCGCGCGACCCGCGAACCCCGGACGGGTCCTCACGCCCGGCGCAGCACGGTGAACCGGTCGATCACCAACGCCCCGGAGTCCAGCCGCAGCCCGAGCCCCGGCGCCCACCCCGCGACCACCGCGGGATCCACGGCAGCCCCGATCGGCGCGGACCGCAGCAGCGTCCACTTCTTGTCGTGCTCCTGCCAGCTGGTCAGCTGCCCGTCCCGCACCACGACCGCGAGCCGGTCCCCCGCCGCCCAGTTCAGCGCGGCGCAACAGCCTCCGGTCGCCTCGTCACCACGGCGGGTCCCGCCGACGGTCACGTCGACACCGGAAGCCTTGCCCGCGTTGTTGAACCAGGCCAGCGCGAAGTCGCTGTTCCCCGCTGTCTGACCGAGGAACAGGCTGTCCTCCGGCGCGGACCCCGCGAACGACCGGGGTTCGACGATCACGGCGGTCCCGCGAGCATCACCGGCCACGGGCGCGGCCAGCACCGACCCGCTGCGTGACGAGGCACTGGCCGTCAGCACGCCGCCGGACACGGTGAACGAAGGCGAAGCCTCGGAGAACGGCCCGTCCACCCGGTACGACCCGAGGCGGTCGGTGTCGAACGTGTCGTCCCAGGCCACGGCGCCGTAGTCGGCCGGGTCGAACACGCTCTGCGCGGACGACGACGCCGTGCTCGTCCCGCTGTCACCGGAAGCCGTCGCGAGCACGCGAACCGGGGCCGACTCCCCCAGCCGCAGCCCGGCGGGCGCGGTGACACGCCACCGCGTCACCAGCTTCTGCCCCGGCAGCAGCCGCGTGGCCGAGGCCGAGGTCAACGGAACCGCACTCCACCCGGCGGGCACGGCCAGAACCGACCGGACGTCCGCCAGCGACCGCGACGCGGTGACGGTCGTGGTGGTCTCCACGGCGGCACCGGCCCGTACCGGCAAGGACTCCGGCACCGAGGCGGTCAGCCCGCGCACGGGTGAACGCCACGACGAGAACGCGGTGATCCCGACCGCTCCACCATCGGCGCGGCGGGGCAGGATCCGCACCCGGTCGGTCGTCAGGGCGGGTTGCACGAGGACGCGGTTCACCTGACGCGCCACCGGTGACGCCGGAGTCCGTTGCTGTCCGGGGATGTCGCGCCACTGACCATCCGCGCCCCGGTACTGCAGGTCGTAGGACGTCGGCACCCGCACTCCTCCGCCGTCGTCGTAGAAGGTCACCCGCAGGTCCGACACGGGCGCGGGCGCGCCGAGGTCTACCTCCAGCCAGTCCGAGGCGTTCGGGCTGGTCCACGTCGTCCAGCGGGTGCCGGGCACGTCGAGGTGGAAGTCCTGACCGTCGATCGCCTTGACGGGCGGGTCGGCGCTGTAGCTGAAGGAGGCGCGGGCCGTGGGGTAACCGGTCTTGCCGACGTTGGCGAAGTCGTCGACGAGCTCGGGCAACTCACCCGAACCGCGGGCGGGGATCGACAGGCGCACCGCGGACAGGCCGGGCTGGCTGTGGGTGAGCCGGCCGTCCACCCAGACGCGCAGCCCGGCGCCCTTGCCGTAGCGGGAACCGGTGCGGTCCCACAGCACGGTGAGGTTGTGGCCGTGGTACGGCACGTTCTCGGCGGCGAAGTAGTCCCACGTGGACGGTGCGAGCGGGGCGATCTGGACGTCGTCGCCCAGCTGCGGGCGGATGCCGAGCAGGCCGGAGAGCACGTTGTCGTTGAACGTCGAGTGGTTGTAGTCCTCGCTGTGGCCCTGGCCGTCGTAGATCCACCGGTTCTCGTCGGGGTGGTGGGCCTCGGCGACGTACGGCCGGCCGTTCTTGCGCTGGGTCAGGGCGTAGCCGCGCAGCACCGAGAGGTAGTCGGCGCGGTTCACGTAGGACTGCGCCGGGTAGTCGATCAGCAGGTTGGCCAGCGCGGTCAGCGTCTGACTGGTGGCGTAGGGCCAGCTCGGGCCGTTCCACCGGCAGCAACCGCTCAACGCGTCGCGCATGAAGTACGGGCTGCGGCGTTCGGCGGTCGTGGGGCCGTAGGTGGCCGCGAAGCCCTGCGGGTCCTTCAGCTGGGCCCACGCCGCGCTGTTCTGAGAAGGCGCCATGTGGAAGTACCACGGCACGAACCCGATGGACTCGCGGTCGGCGATCTTCGCGCGGCCGGGGTTGTCGTCGCGCATGACGTGCTTGTAGAACTGGCCGTTCGCGTCCCACAGCCACCGCTCCTGCGCGGACCGCAGCGCGTCGGCGGCCTGGTCGTACTGGCGGGCGCCGGTGACGTCGCCGCGTGCCTTGAGCAGCTGCGCGATCGCCCGTGCGTCGCCGTACTGGTAGGCGTTCAGCGTCGGGCGGTAACCGTCGCCGCCGTGGTACGGGTCGGGGCTCTGGTACGAGCTGGCCGTGTACTCCATGGCGTCCCAGACCGGCGTCTGCCAGTAGAGGCCGAGGTCGGAGTCGAACTGCGGGGACCAGCGCTGCCACTGGCGGATCAGCTCGGGCAGGCGGTCGGTGGCGAACCGGGAACGGCCGTCGACCGCGGCACGGGCGGCCACGGCGTCGGCGGCCCAGAACGAGTACTGGTGCGCCCAGTCGGTCGTGTTCTTGTTCAGGAAGTCGGTGGCGGGCTTGGCGCTCGCGCCGGAGCCCCGCAGCCAGTAGTCCACGTAGTCGTCGAGGTAGCGGTGGTCGCGCAGCCACCGGCCCTCGTAGACGTGGTGGCCCGCCGCGGCGACGATGCCGCCGTTCGGCGCCGAGTAGCCGACGGGACCGAGGAACTCGGAGACGATCCAGCCGTCGCGGGGACCCGTGTACTTGAGCGCCTCCTTGTAGGTTCGCCAGCGGTAGTAGTAGGTGTCCCGGATCTCGCGGTCCGGCACGTCGACGAACGGGATGTTCGCCTCGTACCAGGCCGGCTCCGGGACGGTGCCCAGCAGGTCGGCGTGGTCGAGGAAGGAGGTTCCCGCACCCACGGCGGGATAGAGGTCAGGAGCTGCGGCGCGCCGCGCCACCGCCGGCGAGGCGGACGAGACCGCCAACGCCGCCACCACGAGGATCGTCATTGACCTGCGCATGCCCTCATTGAAAGGGAGAGCGCTCTCATCGCGCAAGACTCAACGCAGTCCGACATACCTCCACAGGATCACGAACATCACTCCCCGCCGCGGCCGCCCGAGCAGCCGCGGCGGCGAACCCCGGATCGCCCAGGACGCGTGTCACGGCGTCCCGCAGGCCCTCGACGGTCGACGGCCTGACGATCACGCCACCGCCCTGGCGCGCCACCCGGTTCGCCATCTCCCACTGGTCGCCGCCGCCGGGCACGACCACGACGGGGACGGCGGCCCGCAACGCCTTGACCAGCATCCCGTGCCCGCCACCGCAGACCAGCACCGACGACTGGCGCAGCAGCTCGTCCTGCCCGCCGGGACCCGAACGCGCCCACGGCGGAAGACCGGGAACCGGCGCGAACGTCGACACGACGGCCCGCACGCCTTCGTCCCGCAACGCTTCCAGCGTCATCTCGGCCATGCCGACGGACCCGGTCCACGCCGTCGACGGCGCGATCATCACCAGCGGAGCGGTGCCCGGCGGCGGGGTGAGCGTCTCCCGGCTCGCCTCCCACAGCAGCGGCCCGACGACGTGCGCGTTCGACGGCCAGTCCGGGCGGGGCACCTCCAACGCGGGCAAGGTCGCGATCAACCGCGCGGCCGGGTCAGGTCCGCGCGCCGGAAGGCCGACCCGTTCGCGCACGACGGCACGCTGTCGTTCGCCCTGGCGGATCGAGCGGGCCGTCATCGCGCGCAGGACGGCGTCACGCAGCCTCCCCCGCACACCGGTCCCGGCAGCCAGCCCGCTTCCCATCGGCGGCAGGCCGCGCGACGGCTCGTAGAGCGGATGCGGCGAGAGCTGGACCCACGGCACGCCGAGCAGTTCCGCGGCCATGCTCGCACCCAGCGCGAGCACGTCGCACACCACCAGATCCGGTGCGAGCGCACGTAGCCGAGGGACGAGCGCCAACGCCAGCTCGGCGGCCTGGTCGTGCAGGGCGCGGCCGAGATCCGCGCACTCCCGCAGGTCGGACAGCGCGAGGCCGGTGACCCGTGACGCCGTGATCCCCGCACCGGCGGCGGCGTCGACCCAGCGTTCTCCTGTCAGCAGCAGGGGCGTGTCGCCCGCCTCCGCGAACCTCAGGCACAGCGCGATCGCCGGGACGACGTGCCCGGGATCGCCTCCGGAGACGACGGCGACGCGCACGGTCAGACCGCGACCGACTCGATGGCCGCGGACGCGAGCGGTGTCGCGGTCTCGACGTACCGGGTGGCGAGCGCCTGGAACACCTGCTCCGCCTCGATCGCGGGCCAGTCGCGGGCCAGCAGCTCGGCCGGCAGGTGCGGGTCCTGGCGCACGAGGTCGAGCCAGTCCGCGTGCAGCACCAGCTGGCGCGCCAGGTCGTCGGGCAGCGTGTCGTCCGGTTCGCGCCAGCGCGTCAGGAAGTCCTGGTAGCGGGCGGCGATCGCGGCGGTGTCGAACGCGCGGGTGGCGAGGTCGGCGGCCTCGGTCGGTTTGGCGTGCTGGGCGGTGAAGACGGTGACGTTCTCCGCCAGGCCGAGCTCGGCGACCACCTCGGTGACGTCACGGGCGCCGGGGGCGATCCACAGGCCGTTCTGCACGGGACCGAACCCCGCCCACTGCAGCCGGGAGCGCAGGTCGTGACGAGCGCCCCTGCGGCCCTCCGGCAGGGAGAACCCGACGAGCGTCCACGTGCCGTCCCACTCCCTGTTCACGGCACCGCGCTGCCAGATGCGGCGGCCGCCGTCCTCGAGGACGCCCGTCGCGCGCGGCGTCAGTCCGAAGTAGACCTTGCGGCCGTTGCGGTGCTTGGTGAGCAGGCCGCGCGAGGTCATGCGGGTCAGCGTCGAGCGCACGGCCTCCTCGGAGACGTCCACGCGCCCGAAGACGTCGATCAGGCTCCCCGAGTAGACCGCGATGTCCCGGCCCAGCACGTACAGGCCGAGGAAGTTGAGCATCAAGGACTGGGGCGTCACGGACCCACGATACATGTTGGGCAACATCTAGACGAGCGTCATGAATGTGCCTTACTTTTGACCGCGACTCCCAGGGGAGAGGACTCGTCGGATGGAGCTGTCGGAGAAGGTCGCCGTCGTGACCGGCGCCGGCCGGGGGCTGGGGCGGGCCTACGCGGAAGCGTTGGCGCGCAACGGGGCCAAGGTCGTCGTCAACGACGTGGACGAGAGCGCGGAGGAGGTCGCCGCGAGCATCGGCGGCGCGGCCGTGGTCGCGCCGGTCGGGACGGCCGCCACCGCGGACCGGCTCGTGGCCGCCGCCGTCGAGGAGTTCGGCCGGCTCGACGTGCTGGTCACCAACGCGGGCATCCTGCGCGACCGCGTGCTGTGGAAGATGAGCGACGACGACTTCGACGCCGTGATCAACGTGCACCTGCGCGGCACGTTCACGTGCGCCCGCGCGGCGGCGGTCCGGATGCGGGAGCAGGGCACCGGCGGCAGCCTCGTGCTGGTCTCGTCGCCGGCGGGCCAGCGCGGCAACTTCGGGCAGACCAACTACTCCGCCGCCAAGGCCGGGATCGCCGCGATGGCACGGACCTGGGCCCTGGAGCTCGCGCGGTCGGACATCGCCGTCAACGCGGTCGTGCCGGTCGCCGCCACCGAGATGACGAAGACGATCCCGGTGTTCGCGCCGTTGATCGAGGAGTCGGAACGGACCGGGGCGCCGCTGCCGGAGTGGGTGCGGCGCGACGAGGGCCTCGGCACGGTCGAGGACGTGGCGGAACTGATCGTCTTCCTGGCGTCCGACGCGGCGAAAGGCATTACGGGACAGGCGATCGGCATCGGCGGCGACCGGCTCGCACTGTGGTCCCACCCCGCCGAGAAGCAGGTCCTGTTCTCCGGCGGCGGCTGGAAGGCGGCGGACATCGCCGAGCAGTGGGGCGAGTTCGAACCGGAGACCTACGGCATCCCCGCGCCGGTGGCACCGTGAATGTCGACGACCTGGTCGCCATCGACGTCCACACGCACGCCGAGATCTCCCGCGACGGCCACAGCTCGCTCAGCCCCGCGCTGCTCGAGGCGTCCGCGAAGTACTTCAAGGCAGCGCACCGGCAACCGACCATCGCCGAGACGGCGGAGATCTACCGCGAGCGCAGGATGGCCGCGGTGATCTTCACGGTCGACGCGGAGCACGCCACCGGCCACCCGCGCATCTCCAACGAGGAGGTGGCCGCGTCCTGCGCCGAGCACGCCGACGTGCTGATCCCGTTCGCGAGCGTCGACCCGTGGAAGGGCCGCGCCGCCGTCCGGGAGGCGCGCAGGCTCGTCGAGGAGCACGGCGTGCGCGGGTTCAAGTTCCACCCCAGCCTGCAGGGCTTCTCCCCCGACGACCGGATGGCCTACCCGCTCTACGAGGTGATCGAGGAGCTCGGCGTGCCCGCGCTGTTCCACAGTGGACAGACCGGGATCGGCGCCGGCGTGCCCGGCGGGGGCGGCATCCGGCTCAAGCACTCCAATCCCATGCTGGTCGACGACGTCGCCGTCGACTTCCCGCACCTGCGGATCGTGCTCGCGCACCCGTCGTTCCCCTGGCAGGACGAGGCCCTGGCCGTCGCCACGCACAAGCCGTTCGTCTACATCGACCTGTCCGGCTGGTCGCCGAAGTACTTCCCGCCGCAGCTCGTGCGCTACGCCAACACCCTGTTGCAGGACAAGGTCCTCTTCGGCTCCGACCACCCCGTGATCACGCCCGACCGCTGGCTGGCGGACTTCGCGAAGATCGACGTCAAGGACGAGGTGCGTCCCAAGATCCTCAAGCTCAACGCCGCTCGTCTGCTCGGACTCGTCAAGGAGGACGCATGACCACCGCCGTGCACGGACTCGAAGAGCTCAGGGCGTTGACGGGCAGGGACCTCGGCCACACCGACTGGCTGCAGATCGACCAGAACCGCGTCGACACGTTCGCCGACGCCACCGACGACCACCAGTGGATCCACGTCGACCCCGAACGCGCCGCCACCGGGCCGTTCGGCGGCACGATCGCGCACGGCTACCTCACGCTCGCGCTGCTCATCCCGCTGATGACCGAACTGCTCGACGTCTCCGGCGTGCGGATGAGCATCAACTACGGCCTCGAGAAGGTCCGGTTCCCCGCTCCCGTGCCGGTCGGCGCCAAGATCCGCCTGAAGGGCCGGGTCGCGTCCGCCGACGAGGTCGCGGGCGACGGCGTGCAGATCACCATCGACTTCACGGTCGAGATCGAGGGTTCCGAGAAGCCCGCGTGCGTCGCACGGGGCATATACCGCCACTACGCGTGAGGTGAAGCCATGGCGACAACAACGCAGTTACGCCGTGCCGTCGCATCCAGCTTCCTCGGCAGCGTGATCGAGTACTACGACTTCCTGCTCTACGCCACCGCTTCCGCCATCGTGTTCAACAAGGTGTTCTTCTCCTCGCTCGACCCGCTGGTCGGCACGATCGCGAGCTTCGGCACGTTCGCCACCGGCTACCTCGCCCGGCCGCTCGGTGGTGTCCTCTTCGGACACTTCGGCGACCTGCTGGGGCGCAAGAGGATGCTCGTGCTCACCATGAGCCTGATGGGTGTGGCGAGCTTCCTCATCGGTCTGCTCCCCATCTACACCCAGGTCGGCTGGCTCGCTCCCGCCGGGCTCGTCCTGCTGCGGGTCCTGCAGGGCGTCGCGGTCGGCGGTGAGTGGGGCGGCGCGGTCCTGATGTCCGCCGAGCACGCGACGTCGCGGCGCGGCCTGTGGGCGAGCTTCACCAACGCCGGCGCGCCGTTCGGCATGGTGCTGTCCACTCTGGCGCTCAGCACGACCTCCGCGCTGATGAGCGAACAGGCGTTCCTCTCCTGGGGCTGGCGGGTGCCGTTCCTGCTGAGCCTCGTGCTGCTCGGCGTCGGCCTGTTCGTCCGCCTGAAGGTCGAGGAGACGCCGGTGTTCCAGGCCGAGCGGAAGCGCACCTCGGCGCCGCTGCTGGACGTCCTGCGCAACCACCCCCGCACGTTGCTGCTCGCCATCGGCGTCGGTCTCGCCGCGTTCGTCGCCCAGTCGACGTTGACGACGTTCCTGCTGGCCTACGGTGTCCAGACGGGCATCGGCAGGCAGACCGTCCTCAACGCGGTGACGATCTCCTCCGCCTGCGCGGTGATCGGCATCATCGGCTGGTCCGCGACGTCGGACCGGTTCGGGCGCAGGCCCGTCGTCCTCGCGGGCGCGGTGCTCATGGCGGCGTACGGGTTCGTCCTGTTCCCGTTGGTGGACAACGGTTTCGTCGTGATCGCGCTCGTGCTCGGCCAGGCCGCGATCCACCCGATGATGTACGGGCCGCTCGCCGCGCTCTACAGCGAGCTGTTCCGCACCGGCAGCCGCTACACCGGCGCCTCGCTCGGCTACCAGCTCGCGGGACTGGGCGCGGGTCTGGCGCCGCTGCTCTTCGCCCAGGTGCAGCGGACCGCGGGGACCGGTGCGATCCCGTTCATCCTGGCGGCGTTCTGCGTGCTCACCGTCGTGTGCACGCTGTTGTTGCACGAGACCAGCAGGACCAGCCTGACGGGAGACGGTGATGCGGAACGCGGGACTGGGCAGCTGGCCACACCGCCGCGCGCGCATGGCGCCGAAGCGTGAGGCGTTCACCTACGACGACGTCTCCACGACCTACGGCGAGCTGGCGGTCCGCACGACCCGGCTGGCGTGGCGGTTGCGGGAGCTCGGGGTGCGCGACGGCGACCGCGTCGCGTACCTCGGCCCCAACCACCCGTCGTTCGCCGAGACGATGTTCGCGACCCACCAGCTCGGCGCGATCTTCGTCCCGCTGAACTCCCGCCTCACGCCCGCGGAGGTCGGCTACCAGCTGGCCGACTGCGGCGCGCACGTGTTGATCCACGCGCCGTCGCATGTCACGGACCATCCACGGGCCGTGTCTCTCGACTCCTACGAGGACTGGCTCGCGGGTGGTTCCGACGACTTCCTGGACGTCCCCGTCGACATCTCCGCGCCCGCGCTGATCCTCTACACCTCCGGCACCACGGGCAGGCCCAAGGGCGCGGTGCTGACCCACGCCAACCTGCTGTGGAACACCTTCAACCTGATGATCGGCATCGACCTCTCGACCGACGACGTGGCACTGGTCGCCGCACCGCTCTTCCACGTCGCGGCGCTCGCCCAGACGTTGCTGCCCACGTTCATCAAGGGCGGGCACTGCGTGATCACCCCGCGCTGGGACGCCGAGGTGTGCCTCGACCTGGTCGAGAAGCACGGGGTGACGCTGATGTTCGGCGTGGCCACGATGTTCGCCGACGTCGTCGCGTCACCGCGCTGGCCGGACGCCTCGCTGTCGTCGTTGCGCGTGCTGCTGTGCGGCGGCGCGGCCGTGCCGGACGCGCTGATCCGCGCGTACCAGGACCGCGGGCTCGTGTTCTGCCAGGGCTACGGCCTCACCGAGACCGCGCCCGGCGCCACGTTCCTGGAGGCGGCGGACAGCGTGGCCAGGGCGGGGTCGGCCGGGACGCCGGTGTTCTTCGGCGACCTGCGGCTCTCCGACACCGGCGAGATCGAGGTGCAGGGCCCGAACGTCACGCCCGGCTACTGGAACGACCCGGCCGCCACCTCCGCGGCGTTCACCGCCGACGGCTGGTTCCGCACCGGTGACCTGGGGCGCCTCCTCGACGGCAACCTCCACGTCCTGGACAGGCTGAAGGACATGTTCATCTCGGGCGGCGAGAACGTGTACCCGGCCGAGGTGGAGAACGCGCTGGCCTCGCACCCCGACGTGGCCGAGGTGGCCGTGGTCGGGGTGCCCGACGAGCGATGGGGCGAGGTCGGCCGTGCCTTCGTGCGACCGCGGGACGGCGCCGCGGTGGACGTCGCCTCGTTGCGCTCGTTCCTGTCTCCGCGCCTGGCCCGGTACAAGATCCCGCGGTACTTCGAGGTGGTGTCGTCGTTGCCGCGCACGGGTTCGGGGAAGGTGCTCAAGCCCGCTCTGCGCCGCTTGCCGCTGTGACGGCGTAGCGCGCGAGAACCGTCTGGACGGCCTCGGCCACCGAGTGGGCCATGGCCTTCCCCGTGGGCGCCCAGTTCATCAGCAGCATGCGCGGCCAGAACGCGAAGTTCGAGATCATGCCGAGGAACTGGGTCGCGGCGAGGACCGGGTCGTCGACGACGAGCGTGCCGGCGCGGTGCTCGGCGGCGAGGTAGTCGCGGACGGCGTCGAAGAACGGCTGTTTGCCCAGCTTGAACTGGGTCTGCCCGAGCTCGGGGAAGCGCGGCGCCTCCGCGATGACGATGCGGAACAACGCCACCATGCCCGGACGGGTCAGCAGCGCCACGTACCGGTTGCCCAGCGCGGTCAGGCCTGCCGCGGGATCGCCGGGCGGCGGGGTGAGCGCGCCCTCCTCGGTCCGCCAGTAGTCGGTGACGATCGCGTCGAACAGTTCGGCCTTCGTCGGGAACTGCTTGAACAGCGTCGCCTTCGACACCCCGGCGGCGTCCGCGATGCGCGCGAGGGAGGTCTTGTCGTACCCGGACTCCAGGAACAGCGCGGTGGCGGCGTCGACGATCGCCGTCCGCTTCTGCTCCGCGAGGCGCTGGTGGTAGGTCGGCACGCCATCATTGTGCCATGAGGTGAGTCACTTGACTCGCCATCGCATCGCGCCTACGGTCCGAGGTGAGTCACTCAACTCACCATTGGAGATCGACATGGGACGGTTCGACGGCCGGACGGTGTTCGTCACCGGCGCGACGAGCGGAATGGGCGAGAGCCACGTGCGCGGCTTCCACGCGGAGGGGGCGCAAGTGGTGATCGCCGCGCGGAATCCGGAGGCGGGGCGGAAGCTCGCGCACGAACTGGGCGAGCGGGCGTTCGCGGTGCGCCTCGACGTGACCGACGAGGACGCGTGGGCCACGGCGGCGCAGTCGGCACAGTCGCGGTTCGGGCCGGTGTCGGTGCTGGTCAACAACGCGGGCGCGCAGCACGCGGCGGCGTTGATCGAGGACACCGCGCTGGAGGTCTGGAACCGCGCCCTGGCCGTCAACCTGACCGGGCAGTTCCTCGGGATCAAGCACCTCACGCCGTCGTTGCGCAGGGCGGGAGGCGGGTCGATCGTGAACATCGCCTCGACGATGGCCCACGTCGGATCGCCGTACTACGCGCCGTACGTGGCGAGCAAGTGGGCGTTGCGCGGGCTCACCAGGACCGCCGCGCTGGAGCTCGGCCGCGACGGGATCCGGGTGAACTCGGTCCACCCCGGTGTCATCTCGACCCCGCTGATCACCGAACCGGTCGCGCCCGGTCAGCCCGCGATCGGCGACCTCTACTCCCCCGCGCCGTTCGCGGTGCCGCGGCTGGGCACGCCGGAGGAGGTCACCGCCCTGGTGCTCCACCTGGCGTCGCCGGAGTCGGCGTTCGCGACCGGGTCGGAGTTCGTGCTGGACGGCGGCTTGCTGCTCGGACCGGCGCTAGCCGCCTAGAGCGTCCCGTGAGTCCGTTCGATGAAACTCACGGGACACGCCCCAGGAACCTCGCGACCGGGCCGAACGTGACCAGGCCCGTCCCCGCTCCGGCCAGCTCGTGCCGTGCGGGCCGCAGCAGGACGCGGGCCCGTTCGAGGAGCTCGTCGTCCTCCAGGCGTTCCGCCACCATCGCCAGGAGGCACGCCCGCACCTCGCTGAGCAGGTCGGCGGGTCCCCGCGGCAACGCGTGCGCGGCTTCCCGAGCTTCGTCGTGCGGCAGGACGAGCGGGCTCACCCAGTCCCGCAACGGTCCCCAGTCCTCGTCGAGGTCCACTGTGGACGGACCGTGCAGGCTCAGCACCGCCAGCGGCAGCAGACCGCGCTCCATGCCCCACATGCCGGTGCCCTCGACGCGCCGGGCCGCGGCGCGGTAGGCGCGGTCGGCTTCGGCGACGTGTCCGGCCGCTGCCAGCTTCAGCGCCGCGTACCAGTCGGTGAACACGCTCACCAGGGGCAGGTCGTGGCGCCGGGCGAGCTCGTCGGCGGCGGACGCGTGCCGGTCGGCCGTGGCGAAGTCGTTCAGCGCGGCGCCGGCCTGGACGAGGATCAGATGGCCCAGCACCTCGTGGGTCGTCAGGTGGTGGGTGGCGGCGAGGGTGACGAGCTCCTCGCCGATCGCGGCGCGGTCCGCTGCCAGGCCGGTGCGGTGGAAGGTGTGCATGAAGCGGGCGTTGAGGGCGAACGCCAGCAGGGCGGGGTCGTCGAGGTCGCGGGCGATGGCCTCGGCTTCCCGGGCCTCCGGGAGGCGGGTTCCGGTACCGCGGTCCTCCATGGCGACGGTGGCGAGCAGGCGGGCTCGGGTGGCGGTGGGGCCGGGGAACGCGGGCAGGACGCGTTCGGCCGCGGCGACCAGCTCGGCGGAGTGGGCGGGGTCGTCGTTGGTGGTCCAGACGCCGGGCACGTCGAACGACCCGATGACCTCGGCGACGGTGTGCGGGTCGGAGGCCGCCCGCAGCGCGACGGACCTCTGCTGCCGGGCGGCCTCGAGGTCGCCGCTCACCGCCAGCGCTCTGGCCAGCCCGACCATCAGGTCGAGCCGGGTGCCGCCGGCCGCCGTGATCGCCGCTCTCCACAACCCGACGGCCTCGCGCGGCGACCGGGTGGCCTCCGCCGCTCCCGCCAGCGCCCGGACCGCCGCCGCACCCCGTGCTCCGGCCAGGAGGTGGTGGTGCGCCAGCAGCACGACGTCGTCCGGCCGCAGCGACTCGAGCGCCGCGGCCACGGCCGAATGCCAGCGCGCCCGCCGGGTCAGCGACACCTCCTCGTACACGGTGTCGCGCACCAGGACGTGCGTGAAGCGGGCGAGTCCCGGAGCGACCTCGACCAGGAACCCGGCCTGGAGCGCGAGGTCCAGCGAGTCGAGCACGTCCTCGCCCGCGACGAGGCCGAGCAGCTCCACCTCCACGTCCCGCCCCAGCACCGACGCCTGGTGCAGCACCGTCCGGGCGGTTTCGGGCAGGGCTGCCAGCCGGTGCCGGATCACCTCCCGCACACCCGCCGGGACGCCGAGCGACCCCTCGGCCGCGAACAACCGTGCCAGTTCCTTGACGTAGAACGGGTTGCCGCCGCTGCGGTCGAAGATCGCCCGCACGTCCGCCCCCGCCGAGATGGACCGCACCAGCGCGCCGACCGCCTCCTCCCCCAGCCCGCCGAGCGCGACGCGGACGGGTTCGGCGCGGGCCAGCGCCTCGGACGGCACCGCGGACCGGGTGGTCGCGACGACCAGTACGCGTCCGGAGAGCCGGGTCGTGGTGAAGGCGGCCAGCACCGCCAGGGTCTCCTCGTCGGCCTGGTGCAGGTCGTCCAGCACTACCAGCACCGGCGCCGCGGACTCCACTGTGGACACGACGGCGCGGCGCAGGTGGAAGCGGTCGCCCGGGACCAGCGCCGAGCCCAGCGCCTCCACCACCTGTTGCCACGGCCACGCCACCGGCGCGTCCTCGGGGCAGCGGGCCCACACGGTCGTCCACCCCTGGCCGCGGAGCACGGCGAGGAACTCCTCGGCCAGCGCCGTCTTGCCCACCCCGGCCTCACCGCTCACCAGCGCGATGCCCAGCCCCGCCGCGGGAACGGCGCCGGACAGCGCCGCCAGCTCGGCGGACCGGCCCACCAGCGCCGGGGTGACCGCGGGCATCAGCCGGGGCGACTGGGCGAGGATGTCCGCCTCCACCGCGCGCAGCTCCGGTCCGGGGTCGACGCCGAGGTTCTCCGCCAGCGCGTGCCGGGCCGAGCGGACGGCCTCCAGCGCGTCACCCTGACGGCCTTCGCGGTACAGGGCCAGCGCGAGCAGGCTCCACGCCTTCTCCCGCCACGGGTGTGACGCCACGTGAGCGCGCAGGTCGGCGACGGCCCCGGCGGCACGACCAGCGGCCAGCAGGGCTTCGGCACGGCGTTCGACCGCCACCAGCCGCAGCTCGGACAGCCTGTCGATCTCGGCACGCGCCCAGTGCTCGTCGGCGAACTCCGCGTAGGCCGGACCGCGCCACAGGGCCAGCGCACTGTCCAGGACGGACAGGTCGCCGCCCAGCATCTCCTCGAACTGCCAGGCATCCACCTCCGTTGCCCGCAACGCATAACCCGCGCCCTCGGTGACCAGCAAGGACGAGGGCGTCCGAGGTGGACGGTCAGGTTCGAGTGCCTTGCGCAGGGCGCCGACGAAGGTCTGGACGGTCCCGACGGCGCCGCCGGGCGGTTCCTCCCACAGGTCGGCGACCAGCGTCCGCACCGGCACGACGCGGCGGCGGGCGACCAGGAGACGGGCGAGCACCGCGCGCTGCCGGGGACCGCCGAGCCGCGCGGAACCCGCGGTCAGCGGGCCGAGCACGCCGAACATCACCACGCGCTGACTCCGGCGCTGATCCGTTGCTGATCGGGCAGGGCGAAGCTCGGGGCGTGAACCACACCGCATTCGACCACCAGCGCGTCCAGGTCGGCGACGGCGTTGAGCTCAACGTCGCCACCACGGGCGAGGGCAGCCCCGTCGTGCTGCTGCACGGCTTCCCCCAGACCCACCTCATGTGGCGGCACGTCGCCGCCGACCTGGCCGCCGACCACACCGTGATCATGCCCGACCTGCGCGGCTACGGCGACAGCGACAAGCCCGCCGACACCGGGCTCACCTACAGCAAGCGCACGATGGCCGCCGACGTCGTCGAGGTCGCCAGAGCGCTCGGGCACGACAGGTTCGCGCTCGCCGGCCACGACAGGGGCGCGCTCGTCGCGTTCCGCACCGGCCTCGACCACCCCGGCCACGTCACGCACTTGGCGTCGCTCGACGTGCTGCCCACGCTCGACATGTGGGACGTGATGCGCGGGACGTCCGCCGTCGTCGGGTTCCACCTGTTCCTGATGGCCCAGCCGCCCGGCCTGGCCGAGGAGCTGATCGGCGCCCGGCCCGACGCGTTCTTCGGCCACTTCCTCGACATCTGGAGCACCGAGCCGTTCCCCGCGGACGTCCGCGCCGAGTACCTGCGGGCGAGCCGCGAGGCCGTCACGTCGATCATCGCGGACTACCGGGCGTCGGCGACGGTCGACGTCGAGCACGACACCGCCGACAGCGAGGCACAGCTGCGGATGCCGGTCACCGTGCTGCAGCAGGACTGGGGCGCGGCGCTCGGCTTCGACGCCGAGGCGTTGTGGCGGCGGTGGGCACCCGACCTCGACCACCGCACCGTCTCGTGTGGACACTTCATGGCCGAGGAGGCGCCGGACGTCGTCGCCGCGGCGATCCGCGACCTGCTGACGCGCTAGTTCCCACGGCTGAGGTCACCCGTGTCCGGTGGCGTGGCCGAGGCCGGCCAGGGTCATGACGACGTCCGCCGCGGTCCCGGCGCCGGCGACCAGCAGCAGTTCCGTGCGGTTGTCGCGGTGCCGGGCGGTGAGCCGGTGCAGGACGGACACCCCCGCGCCGGCCAGCTGGGTCACGTCGCCGAGGTCGACGGTGAGCGACCGGGTGCCGGTGGCCCCCGCGATGGTCACGGTCTGGCCGAACCTGGCCGCGGTGCGCGCGTCCGCGGGTCCGGTCACGCGGATCAGCGGGACGGACGGGTCCTCCTCGATGCGCGGCATCGGGCCGTGCACAGCCGGTCGGCCGCCAGCGGGAGCTCACCCCGGAACGCCCGGTCCGCGGCGACGTCCTCGGCGGCCCGCGCCAGCTCGTCCGCGCACTCGGCCAGCGTGCGCCCCGGCCGGTCGAGGACACCGCCGGTGTGGAGCAGGACCAGGTCACCGGGAGCGAGCGCCGCCCGTCCCACCCGCGGGTCCCGCTCGCCGCCCACCGCGAGCGGCGGGACTCCAGGGCCGCGCAGGAAGCGCGCTCCCCCGGCCGTGACGACCAGCGGTGGCGGAGGACCGGCTGACGCGTGCTCGACCAGGCCTGTCCCGGGGTCGAGCACGGCGACGCACACCGTGGCCGACCCGGCGCCGGGGATCCGGTGGGCCGCGGCGTCGGCGGACCGGATGGCCGCCACGGCGTCACCGGTGGCGGCGAGCCGCTCGGACAGGACCACGCTCAGCTGTCCCGCCGCCGGGCCGTGACCCACGACGTCGCCGACCACCAGGCCCAGCCTGCCGTCCGGGAGGACCAGGGCGTCGAACCAGTCGCCGCCGGCCGCAGGCAGGCAGCTCGCGGCGACCTGCGCTCCCGGCAGCAGCGGGACGCTCCGCGGGTGCGACTCGCGCCGCACCGCGTCCGTCGCCTCCGCCTGGCGGCGTTCGGCGTCGGCCGCCCGCCGCCGGTCGGCCATGCGTTCCGTCACGTCGGCCACGTCGACGGTCACTCCGACGACCTCGCCGTCACCACCGCGCCTCGGCGTGATGGTCCAGTCGCAGAAGTGCTCGGCACGGACGTCCAGGCCAGGCTCGGTGCGGAGATCCCGCAGGCACTCGGCCCCGCCCGTCGCGTAGACCCGTTCGACGGCCTCGGCCGCTGGCCGCCCGCCGACCTCGGCGAAGGCCTCCCGCGCGGTCTCACCGACGCACCCCGCCCACTCCCGGCAGGCCCCGGTGGCGGCGACGGTCCTGAGCCCGGGTCCCTCGAAGGCGACCACCCTCGACGGCATCTGCTCGACCACCTGGCTCAGGACCACGGCGGCGGCCCGCTCGTCATCAGCTCCGTGCGACCTCACCCGTGCCGGCCTCCGCTCGTCCGGATCGCCGGCGCTGTGCGGGCGCCGGCGGGTCGAGCAGCCCGCGGTAGAGCCGCTCCATGCCCGTGGCGACGTCCGGCCAGGTGTGGCGGGCGTGGACCCGGTCCACCGCCGCGATCCCGCAGGCGGTCCTGAGCGTGGTGTCGTCCAGGACCAGCCGCAGTGTCCTCACCAGCCGCTTCAGGTCGCGCGGCGGCACCAGGACACCCGTGACCCCGTCGATCACGGCATCGGTGAGTCCTCCCACCGCGGTCGCGATCACCGGCACGCCACACGCCATCGCCTCCAACGGCAACGCATCCCACGACGGCCGCGACGGCACGCACGCCACCACGTCCGCGGAACGCAGCAATGCCGGCAAGTCCTCCCGTGCGACCGGCCCGATCAGCTGGACGCGGTCCTCCACGCCGAGCTTGCGGGCCCAGCGGCCCAGGCGGTCCACGTCACCCGCTCGCGCGCCCGCGACCACGAGCTCGACGTCCGGCAACCGCGGCAGCGCCGCCACCAGGTCGGCGACACCGTTGTCCAGCAACGGGTCCACGACCGTCACGACACGGCGCAACGCGGTGCGGGGGGCCGTTCTGCCGTACGGGTGGAAGAGGTCGACGTCGACGCCCCGCGCGACGAGCCCGATCCGCGGCCGCGGCACGTTCGCGGCGGTCAGGTCGAGCAGCTCGTCCTCGCCGCCCGCCAGCACCAGCGCCGCTTGCCTGCCCACCAGCCGCTCGACGTCCACACGTTGGCCGAAACCGTGGAACGACTGCACCACCGGCACGCCGAACGGTTGCGCGGCGAGCAAAGCGGCCAGTCCGGAACGCCAGAAGTGGGCGTGCACGAGGTCCGGCAGCGAGCCGGCCCATTCGGTGCGGAGCTCGTCGACGAAGTCGCCCAGGTACAGCTCGTCGTCCTCGGCGTGCCGTCGGTGGTGGACCGTCACGTCGTGTCCGCGGGCCCGCAGAGCCCCGGCCAGGTCGCGGACGTGCGCGTCACGCCAACCGGGAACATCGTTCGCGGACACGATGGAAATCTTCAATTGCGCAGAAGCAGGCAGCACAACAGCTCCGTCCACGGCTCGATCGTGCTGACGGGGCTGTTCTCTTAACCCACTCATCCGAACGTAGCGCAGCTCGGCGAGCATTGCCTGACGGGCCTTGCCGGTCAGGCGATTCCCCGCAGCAGGAGGTTCAGGGCGAAGTCGAACCGCTCGTGACCCTCGCCCGCGTTGAGCTTGTCGGCGTGCGCGACCGTGTGCGGGAATCGGCTCACCGGCAGCATCTTGAGCCGCGCGACGGTTTCTTCCCTGTCGACGAGGCGGGCGTCCCCGTCCTGGTCGGGGTCGCGCCGCAGCGACGCCTCGAACGTGTAGGCGCTGACGTACAGGAGCGCGGCGTCGACCGCCCACGCCGCCCGCTGGGGTTCGACTCCTCCCGCCAGGAGGATCGCCAGCATCCCCTCGGTGATCCGGAGCGTGTCGAGGTTGGCCGGACGGGCGGACAGCGCGGCCCGCGCGATGCCGGGATACCGGAGGAACTGGTCGCGCAGCTGGGCGCAGACGTCGTGGAGCTGCGCGCGCCACCGCGCGGCGTCGGGCGAGGGCAGCGAGACGTTCCTGCTCAGCGTGCCGATGAGCAGGTCGTCGAGCTCGGCCTTGTTGCGCACGTGGGCGTAGAGCGAGGCCGGTCCCGTGTCGAGCGCGGCGGCGACACGGCGCATCGTCAGCGCGTCGAACCCCTCGGACTCCACCATCCGCAGTGCCGTCGTGACGATGCGGTCGACCGTGATGGGCTCCTTGCGGGCCGGGGGCCGCTGGTCCAGTGCCGCGATCCGGGTCGCCCATTCCTCACGCGACGCGCCGCGCTCGTTGCTCATGCCCCCAGCCTAGTTGACACGAACAGTGTTCGTCCGTAGAACAGTGTTCGTGTCAACCTCCCCCGGTTCGTTGCGTGAGGCGTGGATCGCCCTCGCCGGACTGTCCGCCGTGTTCCTGTTCGAGATGCTCGACAACTCGATCCTCACCGTCGCGCTGCCCACCATCGGCCGCGACCTCGACGCCTCCACGACCGCGCTGCAGTGGGTGTCGAACTCCTACGCCGTCGTCTTCGGCGGCCTGATGCTCGTGTTCGGCGCCGTGGCCGACCGCTTCGGACGCCGCCGCGTGATGCTCGCCGGCCTGGCGCTGCTCGGCCTCGCGAGCCTGGCGACCGTGTTCGTCACATCCGTGGCGGCACTGATCGTCGTGCGTTCGGCGATGGGCGTCGCCGCCGCGATGACCACGCCCGGCTCGATCGCGCTGGCGTTCCGGCTGTTCACCGACGACGACCTGCGCGTCCGCGCGATGACGCTCATCTCCACCGTGGGCCTGGTTGGCCTCGCGGTCGGCCCGCCGCTCGGCGGCTTCATGCTGACCATCGCGCCCTGGCAGGCCCTGCTGCTGGTCAACGTCCCGATCTCGTTGTTCGCCCTCGTCGGCATCGGCCGCGGGATCGCCGCCGACACCGAGCTCCACCGCTCGCCCGCCGACGTCCTCGGCGGCGTGCTCGGCACGGCGACCATCGTGCTCGCGCTGCTCGTGCCGACGTTCTTCGTCGAGGCGGGCTCCCACTCGTGGATTCCCTGGGCCACAACGGTCGCAGCACTTCTGGCCGGCGTGTTCTACGTGGTTCGCGCGCGCACAGCCCGCCATCCGTTGCTCGACCTCGCGCTAGTCGCCCGTCCACTGGTCGCCAGCGGTCTCGCCTACAAGGCCGCGACGGGCCTGGCGGCGGCCGGTCTCACCTACCTCGTGACGCTCCAGTTGCAGCTCGACTGGGGCTGGTCCCCTGCCCTGGCCGCGGCGGGGATGCTGCCGCAGGTGGCCGTCCTGATCGCCGGAGGGCCGGTGGTCACCCGGTTCGTGCGCTGGGCGGGCCTGGACCGCGCGGTCCTGCTGGGGTCGGTGTCCGTCGTGGCCGGACTCGCCGTCTACGCGCTGCTCGGACGACTCGGGTACGCGCCGGTCGCGTGCTCGCTGGTGCTGGTCGCCATCGGCATCCGCGTGGTGGGCGCCGTGGCGGGCGTCAACGTCCTCAAGGGACTGCCGGAGAACCGGACGTCGATCGGCGCCGCCCTGGTCGACACCGCCTCCCAGGCCGCCTCGGCCGCCGGGGTGGCGATCAGCGGCACCGTGCTCGCGTGGCTGTTCGCCGGGAGCATCGCGCAGCCGGGGTGGAGCCCGCTGCAGACCACGCGGTTCGAGGAGGCGGTGATGATCGGAAGCCTTGCGCTGACGGGGATGTCGGCCGCTCTCGTCGGCTGGGCCCACCTCCGCGTGCGCAGTGCGTCAGCTGACGCGCTCGTCCACAACCCATGACCGCATCCGGGAGCGGTCGAGGAACCGCGCCTCGTCCTCCGCGATGCCGGAATCCGTCGCGGCGACGAGGGACAACCACTCCCGGAAAGCCTGCTTGTCGGCGAACTTCAGCTGGGTCATGGCGTCGAACTCCGACGGGTTGCCGCTCATGTCGGCCTCCGGCAGGTAGTGCCGGGCGTAGAGCGCCGGCGCGGGCGCGACGCGGAGGACCAGCGGGACGTGGTGGTTCTCGTAGTAGTCGACGAACTCGGCTCGGCTGAGCCCGGCCCGCGCCTTGAGCAGCACCACCATGGTGATCACGCCGCGCGCACCAGCAGGTCCACGACGCCCGGCAGCTCGGCCCGCAGCGCCGCGACCGCCTCCGCGTCCCCCGCGAAGTGGTGCAGCAACGCGCGCTGGAACACCCCGTCGAGGGTCAGGTAGACGAGACCGGACGACCCCGGGACCGTACCGCCGCGCAGTTCGGCGTACCGGGTGACCACCCGCCACACCATCGCTTCCCGGTGGCTGTCGATCTCCAGCACGGCCGCGCGGAACGCGGGGTCGAACAGGCTCTGGTTGCGCAGGTCGTACCAGAGGCGGTGCAGCGTCGCGTCCTGGGCCAGGATGTCGAAGAACATCTCCACGAACTCGTCGCGCAGCTGCTCCGCCGTCCTCGCTCCGGCCACGACCTCGTCGTAGCGCGTCACGCAGACGACCTCGTACTGGCGGACGGCCTCGGTGATCAGGTCGCGCTTGTCGGCGAAGTAGTAGTGCAGGACGCCGTGGGAGAACTCGGAGTTCTGCGCGATCTCCCGCAGGCTCGTGCGGGCGTAGCCCAGCTCGGCCAGCGTGCGCAGGGTCGCCGCGGCGAGCTCGGTCCGCCGGGCGCCGAACTTGTCGACCTGGCGGCGGGCGATGCGATCCTGCTTGCGCTGAGCGACATCGGTCACGGAACGCATCCTATCGCCCACCGAGACAAACCTTGAACAATTGCCCGAAAAACCTTGGACAGTTGTCAAAGAAAAACTTGACGACTGTCAAGTCTCGGCTGGCGCGTGAGCCATCTCGCCCAAGGAGGCGACTCAATGACGAGTTATCAGATTGGCGCGGGCATGGCAGGGGCTCTGGCGGCGGCCGCCGACCGCTTCCGGCCCGACGGCTCGATCGCGACCGCCCGGCTGTCCTCGGCGGGCAGGCCCACGCCGCTGACCCAGGTCGCGATCATGGCTTCGGACGGGGCTTTGCCGCCTCGCGGCTCACGCGGCGAGATCGTCGCGCGGGGGCCGCTGGTGATGGCCGGGTACCACCGCAACCCCGCTGCCACGGCCGAGGTGAGCGCGCACGGCTGGCACCACACGGGCGACATCGGCTACCTCGACGAGGACAACTTCCTCTCCATCGTCGACCGGGCCAAAGACATGATCATCACCAGCGGGTTCAACGTGTACTCCGCGGAGGTGGAGCAGGCGCTGCAGGCGTTCGTGAAGGAACAGCTCGGCGGTGTGAAGGCGCCGAAGCAGGTCGAGGTCTGGCCCGACCTGCCCCGGTCCAAGGCGGGCAAGGTGCTCGAAGCCGAGATCCGGCAACGCCTCTCCCGGCAACACCTCCCCGGGCGCTGAGCAAGGGCCGGGCGCCTCCCTGGACGCCCGGCCCTCCCCGGTCACGCCGTGTGCAGGGTGAGCCCGTAGACGCGCAGGATCTCGTTGATGGGCTGGAACCAGGTGCGGCCGCCGCTGGAGCAGTTGCCGTAGCCGCCGGACGTCACGCCCTGCGCCTGGTCACCGGTGATGAACGAACCGCCGGAGTCGCCACCCTCGGCGCACACGCTGGTGCCGACCATCTCGTAGACCGCGCCCTGCTGGTAGTTCACGGTCTCGTTGCGGCCCTGCACCACACCGCAGTGCCAGTGCGTGGTCGAACCGGAGCGGCACACGGAGGTGCCGACCGGCGCCTCCCACGAACCGCGGACCAGGGCGTCGCTCACGGTGCCCCAGCCGAGCACGACGGGCACGGTCCACCAGCCGCCGCCGGTGCGCACCCACGCGTAGTCGTTGCCGGGGAACGACGAACCGGCGAAGTTGCCCTGGAAGGAGCGGTCCCAGCCGTACACCGCGGCGCCGTTGCCGCCGCAGTGGCCCGCCGTGACGTAGCCGCCGTGCACCGAGAAGCCGATGGAGCAACGGACGTTGCCGGTGTAGTACGGGTCGCCGCCGACCGTGCCCGCCGCGAACGTCTGCGGCTGCTGGACACCCTCGGTGTTGACGGTGATGGCGCCGAAGGAACGCGCCTTCTCCAGGAACGACGCGACCTCGGCCGTCTGCTTGCCCGCCTCGACGTTCACCACGACCGTGCCGGTCCTGGGGTCGGGGCGCCAGCTCGCGACGGCCGCCGGCACGGCGCCGGTCTTGGAGAGGGCGTCGAGGCGGTTCTTGTGGGCGTTCATCGAGTTGGCGGACCGGCCGACGACGACCGCGTCGGCGCCGGTGGCCTCGACCTCGCGGGCCGCCGCCTGGTCGGTGACGGCGACGACCAGCTTGTTCGTCTTCTCGTCGAACCAGGTGCCGGCGAAGGAGGTGCCGGCCTCCGTCTCCGCGCGCGGCGCGAGGACCGACGCGCGTTCTTCCTTCTCCAGGCGCAGGCGCGCCTGGCTTTCGGTGAGCCCGAAAGCCGAGCTCATCGCGGTGAGCAGGCCAGGTGACATCGCCTCGGCCGAGGCCTGTGCGGGGGTGGTGAAGGTGGCCCCGACCAGTACGAGTGCGAGCACGGGCACGGGCACGATTCTGGGCATGGTGGTGCGCATGTGATCTCCTTGTCCGTACAGGGATCGCTGCCCGCACCGTTGCGGGAAGCGGCGAACATGAGAGCGCTCCCACATTGGACCAGACCAACCTGGGCCGTCAACATCCGACAGAACACCTGTCCTGCCCGATTCCTGCCCGGACGGATCGAACCGGGCATCACCCCATGACGACGACCTGCCGCACCGCCTCACCGGAGGCGAGCCGGGCGAACCCGTCGTTGATGTCGTCCAGCCCCAACCGGCCGGACAGCAGCCCGTCCACCGGCAGGCGTCCCGCGCGGTAGAGGTCGATGAACCGCGGCACGTCCCGGCGCGGCACGCACGAGCCGAGGTAGCTGCCCTTCAGCGTGCGTTCCTCGGCGACCAGGTTCAGCGCGGGCAGCGTGATGGTGCGGTCCGGGTGCGGCAGTCCGACCGTGACGGTCGTGCCGCCGACAGCCGTTGCGGCGTAAGCCTGTTCGAGCACGGCCGCGACACCGGTCGTGTCGATGACCTTGTCCGCGCCACCGCCGGTCAGCTCGCGGACGTGGGCGACGACGTCCGGTCCGCCGGCGGCCTCGTGCGTCGCGCCGAGCGTCAGGGCGAGCTGCCGCTTGTGCTCGACGACGTCCACCGCGACGACCTGGGTCGCGCCCGCGGTGATGGCCGCGAGCACCGCCGACAGCCCGACACCGCCGAGCCCGAAGACCGCGACCCTGTCCCCCGGCACCACCTGGGCGCTGTAGAACGCCGCGCCCGCCCCCGTGAGCACGGCGCACCCGAACAGCGCGGCGACGTCGAGCGGCAGGTCCGGCGGCACCAGCGTGGCCGAGCGGTCGGAGATCACCGTGTACTCGGCGAACCCGGACACGCCGAGGTGGTGGTGCGGCCGCGTGCCGTCCGGGAGCGTCCACCGGCGCTGCCCGCCGAGCAGCGTGCCCTCGCGGTTCGCGGCGGCTCCCGGCTCGCACAGCGCCTGCCTGCCGGACGAGCACGGAAGGCACGCGCCGCACGCGGGCACGAACGACAGCACGACGTGGTCACCCGGCGCGAACTCGGAGTTCGGGCCCGCCCCGACGACCTCGCCCGCCGCCTCGTGGCCGAGCACCATCGGCAACGGCCGGACGCGCGAGCCGTCGATCACGGACAGGTCGGAGTGGCACAGGCCGGTGGCGTGCACGCGCACCAGCACCTCGCCGGGACCGGGCGGGTCCAGCTCGAGGTCGACGATCTCCAGCGGCCCGCCGACCGCGGTCAGCACAGCGCCTCGCGTCTTCACGCCACCACCAGGCCTTCCATCGCGGTGCGCAGGTGCGCGGGGATCTCGACCGGTTTGCGGGTCGTCCTGTCGACGAACACGTGCACGAAGTGGCCTTCCGCCACCACGTCCTCGCTGTCCTCCAGGAAGAAACCGACCTCGTAGCGCACGCTCGACCGCCCGAGGTGGCCGATCCGCAGGCCCGCGTCCAGCGCGTCCGGGAACGAGACCGAGGCGCGGTAGTTGCAGTGGGACTCCACGCACAGGCCGATCTCCGCGCCCCCGTGGATGTCGAGCCCCGACGCGATCAGCCACGTGTTGATCACCGTGTCCATGAACGCGTAGTGGACGACGTTGTTCACGTGGCCGTAGACGTCGTTGTCCGCCCATCGGGTCGGAATCCGCTGCCAGTGCCGGTAGCTGTCGCGCAAGGATCCTCCGCTGCTGTGGTTCACCTTCAGCCGAGCCTCCTGATCAGCTCGACCCTCGACCGCACGCCGAGCCGCGCGAAGATGTTGCGCAGGTGGTGCTCGACGGTGCGGTGGCTCAGGAACAACCGCGCGGCGATCTCGCGGTTCGTGGCGCCCTCGGCGACCAGGGTGGCGATCTGCGCCTGCTGCGGCGTCAGGTCGGAGTGGTCCTTGCGCTCACCGGTCGAGTCGCCCGCCGCGCGCAGCTCGGCGCGGGCCCGCTCGACCCAGTGGTCGGCCTGGTACGACTCGAAGATGCGCACCGCGTCGCGCAGGTGTTCGCGCGCCGCCTTGGGCCTGCGGCCGCGCCGCAGCCGGTTGCCGTACAGCAGCTCGGTCTTCGCGAGCTCCAGGGCGGTGCCGCTGGCGCGGTGCAGCCGGATGGCTTCCTCGAAGTGCTCGTCGGCGGTGCCGGTCTCCAGCAGGCCGTGGCAGCGGTGCGAGAGGGCCAGCCGTGCCGCGCTCCCGGTGGCGCCGGCCCACCTCTCGTACCGCTCGAACGCCCTGTCCCCCGTGGACGGTTTGCCGCACGCGACGGCGGCCTCCACCAGGTGCGGTGCGGCCATCACCTTGATGCCGGCGTGCCCGTGGTGCAGGCGCAGCCGGTCCAGCGCGTCGGCCGGCCGGTCGCGCGCGAGGTCGACGCACGCGAACGCCCACGCGCCGAACGTGCCGGGCCGGGTGAGACCGCGTTCGGTGATGTGCTCGGTGGCGGTGTCGATGCGGTGCAGCGCCGTCTCCGTGTCGCCGCGCAACGCCGCCAGCAGCGCGAGGATCGTCAGGTGGTCGACCACGGCGTTGTGCTGGCCGATCGCCGTGGCCGCGTGCACGCCCTCGGTGGCCGAGGTCAGCGCCGCGGTGTGCTGGTCGAGCAGCAGGGCCGACAGCGCCCGGTAGACCAGCGCCCACGGCACGAGCGCGGTGTACCCGCTCTCCCGCGCCGACGTCACCGCGCTGGTGGCCATCTCGAACGACCGCGTGGCGTCGCCCAGCACGTAGGCGGCCTGGCTGGCCCAGATCCGCGCCTGCGGCCCTGGCACCTGGACGGCCAGGTCGACCACCGAGCGCAACGCGGGCATCGCCTCGTCGTGGCGTCCGGAGAGCGTCGCGGACATGCCGATCAGGTGGTCGAGCGTGAGCCGGGTGACCGGGTGCTCGTCGGGCAGGCGGATCGACCGCGCGAACTCCGCGACGGCCGTGTGCCGGCGGGGGTCACCGGCGATGCTCGCCGCCTCGCCCGCGAACCCCAGCGCCGCCACGGCGAGCCCGCGTTGCGTTCCGACGAGCCCCTGCGCGGCGCGGACCAGGCGGTCCGCCGCCACGTCCGGCAGGCTCTCGCCCAGGTCGATGCCGCCCACGACGAGGTCCATGAGCGCTCTGAGCTCGACCGTGTCGGTCATCCGGACCGCCGTGCGCAGGACCGCGCGCGACCGGTGCGGGGCGCCGTGGGCCCAGTGGTCCGCGGCGGCCCTGAGCAGGCGGCGCGCCTTCTCCTCCGGCTCGGTGGTGAGCTGGGCGGCGCGGCCGTGGTCGCGGGCGGCGGTCACGAAGTCGCCGCAGCGGCGGGCGTGCTCGGCGCCGGCGGCGAGGGTGTCGGCGTGCTCGCTGCCGTCCTTGCTGGTCACGGCGCTGTGCCAGGTGCGGCGCGGTCCCGGTGGGAGCACCCGCGCGAGCTCGGCGTGCGCCTGGAAGCGCAGGGCGGTCGGGATTCCGTTGTGGAGGGTGGAGCGGATCAACCGGCGCGGGTCGAGCAGCGCGCCCGCCTCCGTCACGGCGTCGAGGTCGCCGGTGAGCCGCGCCAGTTCCTCGGCGGTGAGCTCGTCGTCCACCGCCGCCAGCGTGACGACGTGCCCGGCCTGCGGCGACAACGCCTCGAACCGCGAGAGCATGCGGGCGCGCAGCGAGCTGGACTCGGGCAGCACCTCCGGTGGCGGAGCCGTGCCGCCGAGCTGGTCGGAGGTGAGCGACTCGACCAGCTCCCGGAGAGCGAGGGGGTTGCCGCAGGCGAGCTCGGCGAGGTCGACCGCGAGCGCGGAGGGCAGGCCGGGCAGCAGGTCGTCGAGGAGCAGCAGGCTCGCCGCCCTGTCCAACGGCTCGAGCACCACGCTCGGCAGCCCGAACGTCTCGGTCTCGGTGGCGATGAGCAGCGCGGCGCTGGTGTCGGCGACGTCCGCGGCGAGCCGGCGCAGGTCGTCGTCGAGGTGGCGCACGTCGTCGACGCACAGCACCGCTTCGTAGGACTGGCGGGCGTAGTCGAGCATGGCCGACTTGCCGCAGCCGGGCTCGCCGCGCAACACGAGCGCCGAACCGTGCCCGTTGCGCGCACGCCTGAGGAACGCGTCGACAGCGACGCGCTGCCTGTCCCGGCCACGCAGCATGGGGCCAGTGTCACCACCTTCCGGCGGCCTGCGGAAGGGGTCGCGACGAATTTCACCTACCACTGTTAGTTTTTTCTCCGAAGTTCCTCGGCGCAACCGGTGGTTGTACCGATGCGTACGTCCGAGACGGGGTTGCAGGGTCGGTGTGTCCCCGAATTCACCCCTGCCGAATGAGGTGTACAAAGTCGTGCGACTTCGTTCATTCGTTCCGATCGCGCTCGCCATGACCCTGGTGGGCGCCCCCGCCGCCCAGGCGGCGGACAACCCGTACGAACGCGGCCCCGCCCCGACCAACTCGAGCATCGAGGCGACGCGCGGCCCGTTCGCCGTGTCGGATACCTCGGTGTCGTCGCTGGTCAGCGGCTTCGGCGGCGGCACGATCTACTACCCGACGAGCACCGCCTCCGGCACGTTCGGCGCGGTGGCCATCTCACCGGGCTACACCGGCACCCAGTCGAGCATCGCGTGGCTGGGCCCGCGCATCGCGTCCCAGGGCTTCGTCGTGTTCACGATCGACACGATCACGATCTACGACCAGCCCGACAGCCGCGCGTCCCAGCTCCTCGCGGCCCTCGACTACCTGACCCAGCAGAGCAGCGTGCGGAGCCGGATCGACTCCTCCCGCCTCGGCGTCATGGGTCACTCGATGGGCGGCGGCGGCACACTGCGCGCGGCGAGCCAGCGCCCGGCCCTGCAGGCGGCGATCCCGCTGACGGGCTGGCACACCACGAAGAACTGGTCGTCGGTGCGCGTCCCGACGCTGGTGGTCGGTGCCGAGAGCGACTCGGTCGCCCCGGTCTCGTCGCACTCCGAGCCGTTCTACACGACGCTGCCGTCCACGCTGGACAAGGCGTACCTGGAGCTCAACAACGCCACGCACTTCGCGCCGAACTCCCCGAACACGACCATCGCGAAGTACAGCATCTCGTGGCTCAAGCGGTTCATCGACAACGACACCCGCTACGAGCAGTTCCTCTGCCCGGCGCCGGGCCGCAGCACCCTGATCGAGGAGTACCGCGACACCTGTCCGCACTCCTGATCCGCTGAACACGGGTCGCGGCGCCTTCAGAGTGGAGGGCGCCGCGCCCCCGCGTCAGGCGAGATGACCGTCGGGCCGCACGAGACCGGCCTCGGTCTCCACGTGCTCCCCGGACCGCAACCGGGCGAACACCGAGTCGTGGTCCGCCACCCGCCGCCCGGTCCCGTGGTCCACGTCCAGCCCGGCAAGCCGTTCGGCGAGGATCCTCGACATGTCCGGCGCGGCGGCGATCAGTCCGCTGATGACCGACCGCAACGCCCGCACCTCCTCCGAATACCCCGTGATCAGCGCGGTCTGAGCCCTGGTGTGCTCGAGCAGGGCGGCCCCGACGGGGTGGCGTTCGTCGTGGTAGGTGTCGAGCAGCGACTCGCCCGCCCTCCCGGTGACGACGGCGGCGAGCTTCCAACCGAGGTTGTGTGCGTCCTGGATGCCGGCGTTCATACCGACTCCGCCCGTCGGGAAGTGCATGTGCGCGGCGTCCCCCGCCAGCAGCACGGCGCCGGACCGGTAGGCCACCGCCTGGCGCGTCGCGTTGCCGAAGCGCGACAACCACTTCGGGTCGCGCATGCCGAAGTCCGTTCCCGCGATGGCCTTCACCGTGACGCGCAGCTCGTCAAGGGTCAGCTCACCGGGCCACGCGGCGACGTTCGACCCGGGATCTCCCCCGACGATGCGGTGCAGACCACCGGGCAACGGCACGACCATCAGGCCACCGCGCTCCCCCGCGACGCTGGCGAACCCACCGGCCGGCGGCGCATCCAGCACCACATCGCCGAGCCAGCCCCACGTCGTGGCGTCGGTGCCGGGGAAGTCGATGCCCGCCGCCTCGCGCACGGTGCTACGAGTCCCGTCACAACCCACCACATACCTCGCCGTGACTCTGGAACCGTCGGCCAGCGCGACCCCGTCGCCGATCAGACCCACGACCCGCCGGCCTCTGAGGACGGTCGCGCCCAGCGCGCGAGCGCGTTCCTCCAGCAGCTCCTCGGTGCGGGCCTGCGGCAGGGCCAGCGTGAACGGGTAGGGCGTGTCGAGGGCGGAGAAGTCCAGGCGGTCGGGCAGCCCGCCGAAGTGCCCGTTCGGGATGCGGATGCCCTCCGCCAGGAACGGCTCCACGACACCGCGGCAGTCGAAGATCTCGATCGTGCGCGGGTGGATCGTGAGCGCCTTGGAGTTCGGGTCCCGCTCCTCCCGCGCCTCCAGGACCGTGACGGAGGCCCCGCCCAGCCGCAACTCCCCAGCCAGCCACAGCCCGGTAGGCCCGGCACCGGCGATGACGACGTCCACACTCACTCCCTTGGTCACTGACCAACAACTGGGAGCCGAGTAGACTAGGTCAGTGACCAAGAGTCAAGCGGACGTGGTGCGCACCGCCCTCGAAATCCTCGACGAACGCGGCGCCGGAGCGGTGTCGATGCGGGCCATCGCCCAACGGCTCGACGTCCGGATGAACACCGTGCTCTGGCACGTGAAGACCAAGGCGCGGCTGGAAGAGCTGATGGCCGACGCGATCGTGGCCGGCGTTTCGTTGTCGGGGCTGCCTTCGCACTGGCGTGAACGGGCTGCGGAGATCGCTCGCCGCTATCGGCTTGCCCTGCTGGCACATCGGGATGGCGCCGCTGTGGTGGCTGGGACTTACGCCGCCGAACCGGCCACGTTGGACACCGCTGAGGCGTTGGTGGCCGCGTTGCTGGAGGGTGGGTTGCCGGAGCGCGAATCCGCCTGGACTTGCTGGAGTCTCATCTACTTCGTTCTCGGGCTGGCTCAGGAGGAGCAGGCGGTGCCGGACGGGTCCCGCAGCCCCGAGATGGGAGAGCGCGCCTCATTGACGCGTGTTCTTCCTTTTCTCACCGGGAGTTTCGACGAACGGTTCGAGTTCGGCGTCGCCAAACTCCTGTCGTGATCAGCGCTCGATGGGCTGGCCGCGACATCTCAGGTCAGACCGATCCGCCGGTCGTCCCGGAACAGAAATTCCGACGCTTGACGGCGCAACCGCGCAACGACGCGGTCTCGTTCACGTCCGGGAGCGTCCGGGAAAGAGCGGGGCGTCAGTCAGCCGGCCTCGGATACGTCACCAGGTGCCGGTAAGCGTCAGTCGGTGGCAGTGATCCGCCGCGGCGTCCGGTCACCGGTGAAGCCATCACGGACTACTCGGCCGACCTCGCGGCCCGTCGCCGGCGCGAACAGCAGGATCTCGGCCGCGGGCCGCTGACAGGCGCGTGGATGGTTGGCTCGCGCCCCGTCGAGGGGTCGACGCCCGGCGTACGGCGACGACACGGTCGCGGGCTTGGCCCCGAACGTGGAGCGCCGCACTGGCGCCGGAAGGCCTGCGGGCCGTGGTGAACCTCGTGCATTCACCTCAAAGTGTTCAAGTCACCCTCGCACTTCCGTTGACGGAAGCGGATGGTGGCCTTTTCCGCTGTCGCCACCACCGCAAAGAGTGCAGTTCCGCAACCCTCGCGGGAAAGGGATGGAAGTCAGCGGAATTTTCGATGGCGCGTTGTTGATGTTCAACGATTCATCGCACCGATCCTGAAAGGAATCGGTTTCACATTATGCGGAGTTCACTCTTGCGGGCGTATTCGTGCGTCGATTCTGCGTGGCAACGGATTTCACGCTTTCATACCCCTGGATCTCCGGGTACTCATCGCACGCAGGAGGACAGGGAAATGGGCAGATCCAGATTCGCGATCACGGCGTCGGCCATCGCGCTGACGGCCTCGGGGTTGCTCGTGACCGCGGCAGGCGCGGCTCGAGCGGAATCGGGATACGACAACATCAGCATGTACAAGCAGGAGAAGACCCAGTGGTGCTGGGCAGCCTCCGGCCTGACGATCGCCAAGTACCACAGCCTCGGCAGCACGCAGACGGACTTCTGCAGCCGGGCCCAGCCGGCCTACGGCTGCAACAACCAGCCGGCCACGCTCGACGACATGGCCAGGGGATGGAGCAGCCTCGGCATGGCACGCCCCGGCTCAGGTCTGGGCAGCGCGGCCTCGTTCAACCAGGTCTACACCGACGTCAAGGCCGCCCGTCCCATAGGCGCGCGCATCGGGTGGACCTCCGGCGGGGGCCACATGAACGTCGTCTACGGCTACGACACCTCGAACAACACCATCGCGGTCGCCGACCCGTGGCCGGACACCACCACCTACACGTGGTGGAACTACAACGACTACGTCAACAACAGCTCGTTCAAGTGGACCCACTCCCGAATCGGCATCTCCCGTTAAGGCAGGCATCGTGCGCGAACCAAGAACGTCCAGGTGGCAGGCGGCTTCGCGCCTCTCCCGCCTGACCGCTGTCCTGACACTGGGCGCATCCGCGCTGCTGTCCGTCGCCGGCCCCGTCCACGCCGCCCCGGCCGAGGACCCGCTCCCGGTGGACATCCCCGACTACCAGGCCGCTCTCGACACCGTGAGGTCGATCGACACCCGTAACGCCGTGTGCCGCTTCCTCACCGTGCCGGTGCCCGCGGGCGGGTCCGACGCGGTCCACACGATTCCGGAGAAGACCAATCCGTGCGAGGGCATGCCGGCCTTCACGATCAAGGACCCGCTGGCGGTCAGCGAGATCACGCCGGGCTTCGTCGCGGGCACGTCCCAGCCGATCGCCACCGAAGCGATCAAGCTGACCCGTCTGGTGTCCTCGCTGAGCACCACCGTCAACGACCGTCAGGCCACCGTCATGCTCGCTCCCACGCAGGGCGGCGGCTGGCACCTGGCGGCGGTGCGCGAAGGCGACGGCGACGTCGCACTCGCCGGCAAGGCCGTCGCGGGGGCCTTGGTGTTCACCGAGCCGCAGATCCGCGGCTGGTACCAGCTGAAGCTCATCACGGTGGAGCCGCTCAACGACCAGGCGCGGGAAGGACTGGGCGGCCGGTCGGCGATGTCGCTGAGCGAGTACCAGAAGCTGGTCAAGGCCCGTTATGCCGACAAGATGCCCGCATCGGAGTACGACACCAAAGGCATGTCCAGCGGCTACGGCCCCGCGAAGGAGGCGAAGAGCGCATCGTCCGCGACGACGCCGCTCGTCGGCGCATCGGGCGCGGCGCTCGTGCTCGCGGGCGGCGCCTTCTTCCTTCTCCGTCGCCGACGCGACACCATTGGCTGAGTCCCCCGCTTCGCCTCGATACCCGGCATACGGCCGGGGTCGGGGCGAGGCCGTGCAGCGGGTCCGCCTACCCCGCCCACGCCGGCCAGCCGAGATCACAGTCGCCGCGCGCGCCCTGCCAGCTGATCAGCTCGGCGGTGACGCCACCAGGCCGTGCAGGACAGTAGCCGCGTTCTTCGTGAGGTTCTGGCAGATAAGCACGTTCCCGAGGAACTCCCGGTCGGGGTGCGTGTGACCGCGGTACTTCTGATGAGCGGAGTCTCAGCTCTCCCAGACGATCGGCGACTTGCCGTACTCGGACCGGTTGTACTCGGCCGCGGCGACCTTCAGGCCGTCCGGCGCCCCGCTCAGCACGCAGGTCTCGTACGACGCGCCCGAGGTCGTGAACGTCTTGGGCGCGCTGCTGGAGTCGCAGTTCGCGGTGTCGCCGCTGATGATCACGCCGGTGCCCTTGCCGTCCGCGCCGAGGCCGCGCAGCGAGACCGAGGTGAAGCTCAGGTCGGTGCCGCTCAGGTTCTCGACCTTGACCCGCAGGTAGAACGGCGTGATGTTCTTGGCCTTGTCGCCGAACTTCACGAGGTCCTCCTTCGCGCCCTGCTCGATGGCGACGAGGGTGACGCCCATGGTGCCGCTCTTGTCGCTCAGCGTGTAGGGGATGACCGCCTGGGCGCCGACCTTGAGCTTCGTGCCGGGCGCCGTCACGTTCCCGCCGGCGGCGACGGGCGGGGCGGACGCCGTGGTGCTCGCCTTCGCGCTGGAGGAGGTCGTCTCGGCGGTCGTCGTGTCCGAGGTCGCGGGGGTCGCCGTACCGGTCGTCTCGGAGCCGCAGGCCGACAGGAGCAGGCCCGCCGTCGCGACGGCGGCGATGAACAGGGGGCCACGGGCGTGCGTCACTGCGGGACTCCTCGGACGACTACGGACGGTCACGTGGAGGGTAGGTCGTTGCGACGAACGGCGGTATCGGTCGTTCGCACCACACGGCGGCTCAGAGGTCGTCGAGGCCGATCAGGCCGTCCTGGATCGCCCGTGCCACGAGCGCGGCCTTCGTGGGTGCCTCGCGGCCGATCGCGGCGTACTTCACCCTGATCCGCTCCAGGTGCGAGTTCACGGTGCTGAGCGTGATGTTCAGCCGTTGCGCCACGAACTCCTTCGACTCCGACTGGAACCACTCGACGAGCACCTCGGTCTCCCGCGGCGACAGCGCCGGACGCGTCTCGGAGGAGTCGCCCGCCAGCGCGCCCGCCAGCGCCGGGGGCGTGTACGACTGCCCGGCCGCCGCCGCGCGCACCGCCTGCACCAGGTGCTCGGCGCCCTCCGCCTTCGTCAGGTAGCTCAGCGCCCCGAGCTCCAGGCACTGCAGGACCACCTCGTCGTCGGCGCGCATCGAGTACACGACCACCTTGCGCCCGTCCTCGACGAGCTTGCGCAGTGCGGACATCGCGGGCGCGACACCGCCGAGGTGCAGGTCCAGCACGACCACCGAGGCGCTGGAACCGGGTTCTGTCCACGCGACCTCCGGGTCCTCACCGCTCGCGACGAGCGCTATGCCCTCGGTGGACAGCCAGTGCTCGACTCCCGCGCGCACAACGGGATGGTCGTCGACCACGACCGCCGTCACGTCGTCCGCCATCGCGCCTCGCTCCTCACCAGTCCGCTGTGGACACTCGTCTCGACCGTCACCGACACCGGCGGGACCGGGTTTTCCGGCAGCACACCCGGAGCGTCCGCCACCACCGCCACCCGCACCTCGGTGGCCGTGCGCAGCAGGCTCACCTTCGCACGTCCACCGGCGGCGGCGAGGGCCTGGGCCATCGGCGCCACCAGCTCCCGGCGCACCTCCGTCGGCACCGCCGTGGCCGTGCCGCTGACCGCGAGCGACACGACGACACCACGCCGTTCCGCCACGTCCACACAGGCCGTCAGCTCGTGCAGCAACGGGTCCGGCACGTCGTCGTTCTCCGCGAACAACCTGCGCAGCTGCACCGCCGCCACCGAGCACCGCAGCCGAGTCGCCTCGTCGGCGATGCTCACCACCTCGTCGGCGAGGTCCACGAGCAACGGCAGCAACGCGCCCAGCTGCCCCTCGAACCCGGCCCGCAGGTCCTGCTCCCATTGTCGCGCGAGCTCTTCACGGATGCGGGCGGCGTCACGTTCGGTGGCGGCCTGCGCGGCCAGCCGCGCGTCGCGCAGGAGCACCCGCGTGATCACCAGGATGCCCAGCTGGAAGCTCGTGCCGCTGAGGATCACCACCCCGGCCGTTCCCACGTCCCCGTTGCCGGTGTGCGCGAACCACGCGACGCAGAAGCAGATGTGGGCGGCGAGGGCGGCCACCAGGATCTTGGGCCGCTCCACCAGCACGAGCAGCAGGTACCAGCCGACGAGCCCGAACGCCCAGTCGGGCGGCTCGAACGACGCCCCGTCCGGCAGGCCGGTCGCGGCGAGCACCGACGAGGTGAGCACCAGGGCCGTGACGGGTGCGGCGACGGTTCCCGGCAGCACGGCCCGGCCTGCCGCGACGTGACCGGCCACGATGCCGAGAACCGCGGTCAGGAGGCCGTAGGCGAGCCAGGCGGCCGGGCCGTGGCGGTGTTCCACGAGAGGGGGCAGCGTGAGGACGAGCTGGACGGCGAAGATCACGACGACGAGGACGCGTCGTGTGGTGGCGAAGACCGCCTGGTCAGTCATCAGCCGGCCACACCAGCCGCGTCGTCGTCCCCCGCGCCGGCACCGACTCGACGACCGCCGCTCCCCCGGCCGCCCGCAGCCGTTCCACCACCGACCCGCGCAGCCCTCGCCGGTGTTCCGGCACGTCATCGATCACGAAGCCCCGGCCGTCGTCGCGCAGCACCACGACCGCGCCCCGCCCGTCCCGCGACACCGCCAGCTCCGCCACGCCCGTCCCCGCGTGCCGTTCCACGTTCGTGAGCAGCTCCCGCACCGCCCGCACGAACGCCAGCGCCACCCCGGCCGGCACCGGCACCACCTCGGCGGACACCCGCACGTCCACGGCGCTGTCCCTGGCCACCGCCGCGAGCGCCGCGCCGAGGTCCGCGGTGCCCTGCGCGTCGCCCCGCTCGGCCAGCACCACCAGGTCACGGCGTGCCTGCGCGGCCACCGCGGACGGATCGCCGCCGTGCGCGGCCATCAGGAACGTCGCCGCCGCCGTGTCGTGCAGCAGGGCCAGGTACTCGCGCTCCCGGCGGCCGCGGTCCAGTGCGACGGCGGCGGCGCGGTTCTGTTCGGCGGCGCGCTCCCGCAGCACGTCGACCCGCCTGCTCGACCGGCGCAGCAGCTCGTAGGCCAGCCGCGCGAGCACCGACTCCAGCACCGCCCGCACCAGCACGCCCGGACCGGTCACCACGACCTGCACCGCGAGCAACGCCGCCGCCGCGGGCACCGTGACCCTCGGTGGCCACTGCCACTGCCAGGTGATCAACGTCGTCGTCAGCACCGTGAGCACCCACTGCCCCGCGCTGCCGTCCAGCGCCACCGACAGCACCACGACCCGCACGAACGCCACCGGCAGGGCCACGCGGGGCAGCCGGAAGTCGGCGACCGAGGTGAGGGCGACGAACGCGAACAGCCCCCAGCCCAGTGGCGTGCTCGTCGAGAAGGCGCCGAACAGGCTGATCAGGACGACTCCCGCGCCGCGGACCGGGCCCGCGAGCCGGGACACCGTCGCGAGAAGCCTCACCTCCAGCAGCACGAGCCGCATTTTGTCAGGTGAATGCGCTAGGCATTCAATTCGACCTACACTGAAGTCATCGAGCGGATCACACCTTGACGCGGCCCTTGGTGGACCACATCCGGTACCCCGCCGCCACGGCCTCGGCCTCCGACGCGAACGTCATGTCGCCCTTCATCCGCCGGTAGTAGGGCGAGTCGGCCGTGTGGTAGACCATCGTCTTCGAGTTTCCCTTGAGCGGCGACGACTTCTGCCGGTCCACCGGGGTCTCGGCCGGCCGCTCCACGACCACCTTCTCCGCCGTGAGCCGCGGCGCGGGCAGGGCCAGCACCTGCTTCGGCGGGTCGGCCTTGGAGCGGCCGCGCACCGACAGCCACGTCAGCACCGACCCGATGGCGAACGACACCGCGCACAGCACGAACATCTGCGAGAACAACCAGAGCACAGGAACTCCTAACGGACGACGACGTCGACCTGGCGTGTGGCCGGGTCGTACTCGCCATCGGGGGCGGGACGGGTCTCGGTGGCGATCAACGCGGACGACACTCCCTGGCCGACCAGCACGTCGCGCACCATCTGCGCGCGCTTCTCCGCCATCGTGGGATCGGTGCCGTGCGCCACCAACGTGACCGAGGCGCGCGGTGCGACGAGGAGCATGCGGCCGACGCGCTGGACGAGCACAGGACCGTGCCCCTCCCACGCCGTGGTGCCCTGCACGAACCGGATCGCGCCGTTGCCGTTGACCAGCCGGCTGATCGAGTCGTGCAGCGCCTCGACGTTCAGGTCGCCGGACACGGTGGACGGCCCGACCTCGACGCGGTCGGTGACCTGCAGACCGTTCGTCGCTTCCCTGACGGCGTCGCGCAGGGCCTTCGCGCGTCCCTCGTCGGGCACACGGGCCGCGACCGCCACCTGACCGTTGTGGACGGTCGCGGTCACGTCGGACACCTCGGCGGACAACACGGCCGAGACCAGCCGCCCGACGACGGCGGGCGGGATCGGCAGCGTGCCACCGAGCCGCAGCGCCGCCGTGACGCGGTGGTCGCCCGCCTTCGTCGCGTCGAGGAGCGCGCGGCGTTCGACGTCGTCGGCCACCGCCCCGGACAGCAGGAGCTCGGCGCCGCGCAGGGCGACGAGCAGCTGTTCCGGCTCGGCCGTGCGCACGTCGGTGGCGCCGACGCCGGACACGTCGGACACCACGGCGCGCACCGCGTCGGCCGAGCGCGGCGAGACCTCGCTGACCACGACCGACCGGCCGCTCACCGAGACGACGCCGTGGTACCCCGCCTTCCCCAGCGCTGTCCGCACCTCGGCGTCCAGCGTCCGTTCGATGCCACCGCCGTGAACGACCACGCCGGTGGCGGCGAGCAACGCGGGCACCAACAGCCCGCCAATCCAAACCGCGTGAGGCAAACGCACGCCGAGGGCTTACCGGACCGCGAGACCGCAGTTCCAGCCGCTCAATCCTTTCGGACCGAACTTCACCTGATCAGGTGGATGGCTCCCCTGGGTCCGCATTCTCGGGGAGCCACCTGGTCTCAGTCCCGCGCGGGAGTCCTCGTCCGCCGCCACGCGATCACGATGAGCGCGATCAGGCCGAACAACGGGATCGTGCTGATCGCCCACGACAGGCCCATCGGCGGCCCGGGCTGCTCCATCACCTGGAGGTTCTTCAGCTCGCCCGTCGCCGGTCCGGCGGGGCCGTCGATGGCGAACTTGAACGTCCACGTGCCCGGCTCCGGCAGTGCCTGGATGTCGAGGCCCCACACCTCCCGCTTGCGCGGATGACGCGCCAACGGGTCGTCGCCCATCTCCTTGTCGCCGTGGACGAGGGTCAGCGTGCCCTTCTTGTCGGCGATGCCGTCCTCGGGCGCGAACGTGAAGTCCAGCGACTGCATGGCCTTGACCGGCCACGTGCTGAAGCCGACCGTCAGGTTGTACGGTCCCGCCTGCACCTTCTCGGTGTGGACGACGTTCACGGGTTCGAAGGCGAGCGCCGGGGCGGTGAGGCCGAGCAGCAGCGCGACCGCGCCCGCGAGTCCCAGCAACGTTCTACGCATGGCTGTTCTCCTTCGCCGGTGCGAGGTGGCGCAGCATCTGGCCGAACCGGCGGCCGAGCATCCCCGCGAGGGCGCCGAGCACCGCGCCCGCGACGACGGTGGCCACGTACCGTTCCATGTTGGGGAAGTTGCCGCCGCTGACGAGGATGCGCTGCACGGGCGAGAGGCCCGTGATGATCACGCCGCCCACGAGGCCCGGCACCCAGGCCGGCAGGCCGCGCAGCAGTTCCACGGCGACGGCGACGAGGATCAGGCTCATCGGGATCATGTTGGGCAGGCCGGGGATGCCGTCGGCGTAGTCGCGCAGCGGCAGGCCCGTGGCGTCCGCGTAGACCTCGGTGGCCCACGGTGAGAACCACCAGAACACGGCTTGCAGCGCCGCGACCACCACACCGACGGCGAGCGCGCCGCCACGGCGGTTCAGGACGTAGGCGCCCGTGAACAGGATCATCACCGAGAAGAACGCGCTGCCCGCGTTGACCGTGTTCACCGGTCCGCCGGGCAACGCGCGCAGGCCCAGCACGGTCACCATGCTGAACGTGAGCAGCGTGGCCGCGGCGCCCGCGACGCCGTAGGTGCCCCACTTCTGGTCACGGGCGACCGCGAAGATCATGACCGTGCCGACCATCGTGATCGAGATCGACAGCAGGAGACCGATGTGCGGCGGCGAGTCGATCACGGCGTCGAAGCCGTACAGGCCGTGCCACCACTGGTCCCACAGGCCGTACACCAGGAACAGCGCGGCGCCGATGCCGGAGATCAGGTAGCCGACGGGTGCCGCGAACGTGCGGCCGAAGACGCCGACCGCGCGGCCGCCCACGAGCGGGTCGACCGCCTTGTCGCGCTTGGTGTTCGCCGTCGTGGTGAGCACGACGAGCAGGCTCGCGAGACCCGAGATGGCGCTGCCCGCGTACAGGAACAGGTGCGGCAGCGTGAAGAACGTGTCAGGGCCGACGTCGGAGTGCCACTGGATGTCCCAGGTCAGTCCGACGAGCGAGGTGACGGCACCGGCGAGCACGACGCTCGCGGGCACCAGTCCCCTCGGGACGCCGACCCTCGCCGACGGCGCGGCGACCGCTGTGATGTCCACTTCGATTTCCTCCCCCTTCAGGTGAGCAGCAGCGGGATGACGACCCGCTCCGTGCCGAGTGACACGGTGATCTCCCATTGCCCCGCCATGAACAGGCCGACGTCGCCCACCCGGTAGTGGCCGGGCTCGGCCGGCGCCGCGGTGATCGGGGCCAGCGCGTGGCCCATCAGCGGCATCGCCGGTTCGACCGTCACGTCGCCGCCGGCGGCGTTGCCCGCGCGGTCGGTGATCCTCAGGTCGAGCGTGGTGCTGCCGGACTTCGTGCTCGCGGGCGTGAGCTCGAACCGGAACCGGCCGCTCTCGGCGACCTGCGGCCGCGCCTCGACGTCCCGCGGCCACAGCACGAGCAGCGCGGCCACGAGTGCGACGACCCCGGCCAGGGCTCCCAGCGCGTAACGCCTCACTTGGTCGCAACCCCCTTCGCCGCCGGGACGTCGATCTCCTTCGGGACGGTGACGACCGAGTAGTCCCGTTCGACCTGGATCCACACGAGGTACTTGCCGGGCAACGGGAACGAGTAGGTGAACGGCACGTCCGGCCCGTACGCGGCGACGCTCTCGTCCGGCTTGTCCGGCATGCCGGGGACCGGCGGGATCATCGAGTGCACGTGCGCCCAGATCGGCGCGGTCACCGGACTGCCGGTGACGGGCCCGACGACGATCATGTGCCCGAGCATCCCGAGCCACGGTTGCAGGTCCCGTTCGCCGAACTTCGCCGTGATCGTGCTCGGCCTGCCGGTCTCCCGGATCTCCGTTGTGACGTCGGCCTTTCCGGCTTCCGGCGCGGAGCCCGTGCCGGCGACGTCGATGCTCGACCGCAGCAGCTGCACTCCCCCGCCGCGACGGGCGATCTCCGCGGCGACGGCGTGCCTGCCCTGCTCGGGATCCCTGAGCCGGGCGCGGTACTCGCCGGGCGCGGTGCGGATCGGGTGCAGGTGGCGGAGGGTGCCGGTCGGCGACACGACGACGAGGTGGATGAACGCGTTGTCGTGCACCAGCAGGTCGTCCACCGGCCGGCCGGACGACCCGTCGGTCAGGCCGAGCACCAGGTCGTTGCCTTCCCTGCGCGGCACGAGGTTCACCGGCGGCCGGGAGAAGTCCGTGACGGACGTTCTCCCGTACGGGTTCATGACGCTGTCGAACGTCGGGTCGAGCTGTGTGCCCGGAGCCGGGATCGGCGGAATGGTGGGCGACAGCAACGCCGCGGTCACCCCCACCGCGATCGCGGCGACCATGCCCGCCGTGGGCACGAGGGCGAAGCCGGGCTTCCCTGCCACCGCGAGCAGCAAAGCCAGCAGCAGCAACGCACCCGCCGCGATGAACCCGCCGTAGGTCGCGTTCTCCCACGGCGACGCGACGAGCGCGGGAACGACGAACGGGATGCTCGCCTCGTCGACCGCGAGCTCCCACGGACCGGGCCGGTCCACGTGCACGACACCGGAGTAGAACCCTGGTGTGGCACCGAGAACGACCTTCGCCGTGCTCGTCTCCGCGCCGACCGCACGCGCGGTCAGGGTGATCTCCCCCGGCGGTGACCCGGCGTGCGTCACCACGTCGACGTGCACGGGTCCCGGCACCTCCGCGACCCGACGGATGATCACCGTGAGGTCGCGGTCGCCGAGACTCTGCGCGACGTGGACGTCCGCGCCGGACTGGGCACCGTCGGCCGCCGCCGGGCCCACGACCCCGAGGATCGCGCCCAGCAGGAGCAGCAGGATCACACCACTTCGCTTCATCGCGCCACAACGTATCGATCATGGCCTGCCGACGCGTCACTGCCGGGACTGAATCCGGGTCCCCCGCGCGGGGGATTTCCGACCCCTGCGAAGCGGGAGGACCTCAGGGCCGCTTATCCGGCAGGATCACCGTGCGATGGACTCGATCAGAATGCCCTTGAAGCACCAGTCGTGGCTGGTGGCCGCCGTGTGCATGGTCGCCGATGCCGGATTCGTGCTGCTCGAGCACAAGTCGTTGTGGCGGACGGCGGTGGTCCTGGTGCTGACGCTGGCCGTCGACGCGGCGCTGGCCGGTCCCGCGAAGCTCTCCGGCTGGGTGGCCGCGGCGCAGGCGGCGTTGCCCGTGCTCGTCCTCCTCGCCTTCGGCAGGGGCATCGACGCGAACGAGGCCGGTCTGCTGATCGCCGGCTACCGCGCGGGAGCCTGGCTGCGCGGCACACCGGCGTACCTGTCGCTGGGCCTGCTCTCCGCCAGCCTCGTGACGTGCTCGTTGTTCGTGGGCCAGGGCCTGGTGACGGCGTTGCTGGTGGCAGCCAAAGCCGCCGTGCTCCCGTGGCTGGTCGGCCGTTACACCACCGCCCGCCGCGCGTACCTCGCCGAGATGGAGAAGCGTTCGGAGATGGAACGGCGCGACGCCTCGGCGGCCGTCACCAAGGCCGTGAGCGAGGAACGCAGCGCCATCGCCCGCGACCTGCACGACGTGATCGTGCACCACGTGAGCGCGATAGGCCTGCACGCCGGCGCCGCCCGCCTCGGCCTGCCCGACAGCGACACCCGCCTCGCGCTCTCCCTGCGTTCCGTGGAGATCGCGAGCCGCGCTGCCATGGTCGACCTGCGGCACCTGCTGGACCTCCTGCACGGCGACAAGTCCGAGGGAGCCAGGCAACCGGGCCTCGACAACCTCGACGAGCTGCTCGACGGCGTCCGTTCCGCGGGCGTCCCCGCACGCCTCGAGGTGAGCGGCCGGCGGCGCGACGTGCCGGAGTCGTTGGACGTCACCGTCTACCGGATCATCCAGGAGATGCTGACCAACGCCCTGCGCCACGGCGACGCGTCCGGCGTGACCGTGACGCTGGAGTACGCTCCGGCGGCGCTGGTCGTCACCGCCGAGAACACGGCGGGCGCCCGCAACGGCTCCGGCTCCGTGCGGAGGGGCCTGGTGGGCATCCGCAACCGCGCGTCGATGTTCGCCGGCACCACCCGCTCCGGCCTGGAACCGGACGGCAGGACCTGGCGCACCGTCGTCACGTTCCCCCTGGAGGCGTCATGACCCTGACGGTGCTGCTGGCCGACGACCACGCGATGCTGCGCTCGGGCATGCGCGCGATCTTCGACACGCAGCCCGACCTGGAGTGCGTGGCGGAGGTGGCCGACGGCAGGGCGGCGGTGTCCGAGGTGGCCCGCCTGCGCCCGGACGTCGCCGTGCTGGACATCCGCATGCCGAAGCTGGACGGGCTGGGCGCGACCGAGATGATCCTGGCCGACCCCGCGAACCGCACGAAGGTGTTGCTGCTGACCACTTACGACTCCGACGAGTACGTGTACCGGGCGCTCAAGGCCGGTGCCAGCGGGTTCCTGCTGAAGTCGTTGCCGCCGGAGGAGCTGATCTCGGCGGTGCGCGTGGCGGCTCGTGGAGATGCGCTGATCGACCCTTCCGTGACCCAGCGGTTGATCGCCCGGTTCGCCGTCAGTCTCGCGCCGCCTCCCACGCCGCCGGAGCTTGCCCTGCTGACGGCGCGGGAGCGCGAGGTGCTGCAACTGGTGGCGGCGGCCCACTCCAACGCCGAGATCGCGGCCCGGCTGCACGTCGGGGACGAGACGGTGAAGACGCACGTGTCGCGGGTGCTGGCCAAGCTGGGTCTGCGGGACCGGGTGCACGCGGTGGCCTACGCGCACATGAACGGGCTGGTGCAGGCGCGGCCACCGCTGGACCGGCCCGGTCAGATCCGGCCGAGCAGCTGACGAGCGGCCTCGAAGTCCCGCTCCCCCACCAGGAACTCCCGCAGCACCTGCTCCAGCTCGGCGGCCCGGATCGTCCCGTCCCCGTCGTGGTCGAGCTCCCGCATCGCGGCGATCAGCTCGTGCCGCCGCGGGCTGTGGTCGAGCAGCCGGGAGTACTCGTCCTGCCGCACCTCGTCGTTGCCGTCCCGGTCGATCAGCCCGCGCACGGCGGCCGCGACCGCGCCGTAGCCGTGCTCGCGGGAAGGCGCACCCGGATAGCGCCCCTCAGCCAGCGCCACGTGGTACGCGTCGGCGGTCACGATGCCGTCCGGCGGCGTGCCGGTCGCCGCGCACAGCTGTTCCCACCACGACCGGAACGCCTCGTGGACGTGGTCCTCGTCCTTCTCGTCCAGGTCGAAGTGCGTGCTGATCTCGCGGGCCATCGCCAGCAGGTCCGGCCAGCGCAGCCTTCCGTCGCCGTTCTGGTCCAGCACCGTCCCGAAGAACGACTCGGGCGCGGCCTCGGCCCGCGGGGAGGCGGCGGCCCTGATCGACGCGGCCGCCAAAGGCATGTAGCGCCACGGTTTCGGCAGGAAGTCGAACGCCATGCGCACGGACAGGTGCAGTCCGTCGACCAGAAGACCCAGGCCCGGCAAGGTGGTCAGGCGCAGGCGTTCGCGGTAGACGGCGGGCAGCGTCACGGCCGTCGCCTGGACGGCGGCGGTCACCACGGCGTAGCGCAAGGGTGCCCAGATCAGGTCCGGGATCGGCAGGCCCGGTGGCGGCGGCACGCGGTAGACGCTGCCGGACAACAGGTCGCGAACCGTCGCGTTGTCCTCCAGCACGTCGGCCACCACGTGGTCGAAGTAGCTCTGGAACTCCTCCGGCGTGGCCGGGAGGTCGTCCGCGGACAGGCCGAACTCCTGCCCGAGCCGTCGCCACTCGTCGTAGAAGCGGGCGGTCTCCTCGGCGGACATCGGGTCGCCGCCGAGACGTTGCATGGTCAGCACGCCCTCGAACAACGTCAGGTGCACCCAGGCCCTGGCCGCGATGTCGCCCGCGTCGAACTGCCTGCCGTAGCCGTCGGTGCCCTGCATGCGGCGGTGCAGCCGGTCGAGCCGGGCGAGCTCGCGGCGTTGCTCGGAGGCGCTGCCGTAGACGTAGGTGTGCAGGCTTTCCAGCGTGCGCAACAACCTCCGCCACGGGCGTGCGTTGTAGACGGAGTACTCGGCCACGGCGGCACCCACGGCCGGATGCGCGGCCTGCAGCACGAGCGCGCGGTGCATCACCAGCAGGAACCGCCACTGACCGAGGCGGTCCCATGTGCTCGATTCCGGTCCCAGCGCCACTTCGACGGTCATTGCGCCGAAGTTAGTCATGACGCCGGGGCCGGAGATCGAAAACCGCCGGGGATTCACCTCATGCGGTGGTGGAATCCACCCACTTGCCCGAAATCACCGCCGGTACACGCCGAACTCGTACAGCGAGTAGCCCCACCCGGTTCCGCGCTGCGTGGCGTGCAGCCGCACGTACCGGCCGGTCGCGGTCACGTCGATCGAGCCGACGCCGCCGTTGCCGGTGGCGGTGCCGTAGACCGAGCGCCAGTTGTTGCCGTCGTCCGACACCTGGATCTCGTACGCACGGCCGAACGCGCCCTCCCACACCAGCTGCACGTGCTGGAAGGTCGTGACGGCACCGAGGTCGACGCGGATCCACTGCGGATCCGCCCAGTCGGTGGCCCACCGCGAGGAGGCGTTGCCGTCCACCGCGTTCGACGGCGGGAACGGTGCCCCGTCGCCCACCTGCTGGTACGACGACGCCGTGGTGGCTTTGCCCCGGGCCACGTTCACACCGGACGGCTGTGGCGCGACGACCCGCACCGACCGGGTCTCGATGCCGATGTTGCCGCGGCCGTCCTCGGCCATGACGTAGACCTTCCACACGCCGAGGCGGTCCGGCGCGGTGACGGTCAGCCGGGTGCCGTCGACCTGGACCGGAGTCGCCGCCAGGCCACCGCTGTTGTCGATGTACTTGCTGTTGAACGCCGCCGACCACGCGATCGCGTCACCGTTGGGATCCGACGCCGCCACGTCGATGGCCAGCGGGGCACCGGCGGCGACGGTCTGAGGAAGGTTCATCGACGAGATGACCGGCGGGGTGTTGGCGGGCGTGGCGCCGCCGAACGCCCGTTGCACCGCGTAGAACGACAGCCGCTTCTTGCCCGCGGGAGTCAGGTTGAACCACACGGCGCCGAAGTCGTACTCGGTTCCGTAGTGGAACAGCGTGCCGCCGAAGGAGACTCCGGTGTGGCCGACGATGCAGTTCCAGGCCTGGGTGTAGCCGTCGCGCTTCTGCACATCGGTCGGCTCGGCGGGCACGCCGTTGGCGTCGTTGGGCACCTCCCACTCACCTGCGGGGCCGGCCTCGGTGAGGATGTACGGCTTGGTGTAGCCGCCGTTGATCCAGTCCTGGCGCACCTGGCAGACGTTGCCGTAGGAGTTGACGGCGTAGAGGTCGAGGTCGGGCGTATGGGCCTTCAGGTACACCCATGCACCGGTCCACGCGTCGGTGTTCGTCACCGGGTGGTTGGTGTCGATTGCGTGGATCGCTCGCGCGGCCTCGTTGATGTAACGGGCGTAGGCGATGCGCTGGTTCTCCAGCTCGGTGCCGGAGTAGCAGTTCTGCAGACCGAGGATCGACTCGTTGCCCACGTTCCACATCAGCACACCGGGGTGATCCTTGTAGGTCGTGACCCACTGCCGGATCTGGCCGAGCATGTCCGCCTTGTACTGCGCATCGGTCACGTAGTTCACGCAACCACCGGAACCCGGACCACCGCCGGGCTGCAGCCAGAAACCGTTGATCACGCGAAGCCCCTGAGCCGCCGCCGCGTCCAGAAGCGGACGGGTCGAGGCGTCGGTGCCCCAAGTGCGCACGGTGTTGGTGCCCATCGCCTTCAGCTCTGGCATGTACCGCGCGGCGTCCGCGGCGGGCGGACCCCAGGTCAGGCCCTTGACCGTCCACGGCTTGCCGTCCACCGTGAGCTGCCAGTTGCCCTGCGACCCGGTGACGTGCACGCCGGTGCCGGGCTGCGGGTTCGAACCCTGCTCACCGAAGACCCGCAACTCCCACAGCGAGACGCCGTAACCGTTGGCGCGCTGAGTCGAGTGGACTCGGACGTACCGGCCGGTGCCGCTCACGTCGTAGCCCTGCCGGCCACCGGTCCCGCCGGTCACCGAACGGACCGTCTGCCACGCGTTGCCGTCGGCCGAGACCTGGATCTCGAACGCCGTCGCGAAAGCGGACTCCCAGTCGAGCTCCACACGGGTCACGGCCGAGGTCGCGCCGAGGTCGACCCGCAGCCACTGCGGGTCGCTCCACGCACTCGCCCAGCGAGTGCCGGAGTCACCGTCGACCGCGGCCGACGCGGGCGTGCCGCCGTTCTCGGTCGAGGACGCGACCGCGGGTTTGCCCTGCGAGAGCAGGACCGGAGCTGCGTGAGCGGGGAGCACCGCCAGGCCTAGCAGCACGGCGACGACCGTGCAGATGGAGCGGACGCGGACCATCGCGCCTCCTGCCACAAGTAGGGATGTGTGCGTGGAGAGCGCTCTCACAACCCTGCCGCCGAACGTTACGACGAGACGTCGGCAGTGTCAAAGAACCGGTCTTGACACCTCCGGGACGGGAGCGGGACGCTGTTTGGGAGAGCGCTCTCCCAAGCCGGTTCCCCACGTCGGCAGGAGGACACAGGTGTCCAAGAAACTCAGCGCGGTAGCGGCCGCGGCCGCACTCGTGACGGCGGTGATCGTCGTCGCGAACCAGTCGGCCCAGGCCGACGACCTCGTCACGCACCACGAGTTCCAGGCGAACTGCTCGGTCACGACCCACCTCCCGGACGACCCCATCGTCTTCCCGGGGCTGCCGGGCGCGTCGCACATGCACACGTTCCTCGGCAACGCGTCCACCAAGGCCAGCAGCACCAACGACTCGCTCAAGGCGGGGCAGACCAACTGCAGGACGCCGGACGACAAGTCGGCTTACTGGTTCCCGTCGGTCTACAACGGCGACCAGATCGTGCCGCCGAACTTCCCGCAGGTCATCTACTACAAGTCCGGCATCCTGAGGTACCAGGACGTCGTGCCGTTCCCGCCGGGCATCCGGTTCGTGGTCGGCAGTCCCACGGCGACGCAGGAGCAGTTCCGCACCGCGCCCGGCGCGGTCGAGGGCTGGGAGTGCGGCGACAGCTTCCACAACTGGGACATCCCCGCCTACTGCACGCCCGGCACCCAGCTCAACGTCCGCTACCAGGCGCCGAGCTGCTGGAACGGCCGTGACCTCGACTCGGCGGACCACAAGTCGCACATGGCCTACCCCGACCGCGCGACGCTGGTCTGCCCGCCGAGCCACCCGGTCGCGGTGCCGATGATCGAGTTCAAGATGGCGTTCCCGGTGTCCGGTGACATGTCGCGCGTCCGGCTCTCCAGCGGCCGCGGCTACACCTGGCACTACGACTTCATGAACGCCTGGGACGCCCCCACGCAGGCAGCGCTGGTCCGCCACTGCATCAACGGCGGCCTGCAGTGCGACCCGCGCGGGTTCGACCTGTACAAGCCGGATCGAGGAGCAGCGCTCGGACCGGACTACCGGTTGCCGCGGTGAGGTTCTCCTCCTCATGCACCCCAGGGCGGCGCGTGCCCTGGGGTGTTTCCGCGTTGCTGCTGCTGTCCGCGTGCTCGGCCGCGCCGCCCGGCGCGCCCGCCGCCCCGTCGCCGGTCACCAGCACGGACACGGCGTGGGTGCAGCTGATGATCCCGATGAACGAACAGCTCCTGCCCGCCCTCGACGCCGCCCCCGCCGAGCTCCGGGAGTTCGCCTCCGAGCTCAAGGCGTCGCACTCGGACGAGCTGGTCCAGCTGCGGCGGTTGCGGGACGAAGCGGGGTTGCCGGACACCAACCTGCACGCCGGCCACCAGATGCCGGGCCTGGTCTCCGAAGCGGACCTGCTGGTCATCAGGACGGATCCGGCCGCGCTCGTGAAGAAGCTCCACGAGCACCTGGACCAGACGGCCAAGCTCGCCCGCAGCGAGCAGGAGAACGGGACGGACGCCGCGACCAAGAGCTTCGCGGCGTCCGTCGAGTCGTCACGCAAGAGGCAGCTGGACCGCCTCGGTCACGGGTAGTTCACGACGTAGCGGACCTGGTTCGCCAGGTCCGCCTGGCCGCCCGTGCCGTTGATGACGTTGGCGATCGTGCCCACACCACCCAGCGACACCGCGACCAGGTGCGTGAACCGCACACCCGACCGGTTCGGCGCCTCGAACGCGTTGTCCGTCACGATGCTCGGATCCGCCTGGTTGAAGGCGTAGACACCGACACCGAACGCCTGGTGCGTCGTCACCGAGTCCGCGACCTTGTACCCCGCCCATCCCCGCTTCGATCCGTTCATCCACGCG
>NZ_DATLEC010000037.1:0-38312 GCF_035525475.1 Lentzea sp.
GCGTGCGTGGCGCGTGCACGACCGCGGTGAGCTCGAGATCCGCGACCGGTCCGGCCGAGCCGCAGCTCATCGCCATGACGTCCTTTGATCGCTCAGAGCACGATCGTGTTCTGGCCCGCGGCGATCTTCCAGGTGCCGTCCTCCTTGGACAGGACGTAGAGCGGGGAGCCCTCGTTCTGGTCGGCGATCGCGGTGCCGTCGAGGGTGACCGGGCGCTGGCGGATCTTCACGGCCGCCACGTCGGGGCGGATGAACAGGACGTTCTCCACCTCGTACGCGGCGGTCGCCTCCTTCGTCGAGCCGGGCAGTTTCTGGCGCGTGAAGGAGGCGATCTCGTCCAGGCCCGTGAGCCGCCTGCCGTGCGCGGTGGTCCAGATCGCGTCCTCGCGGAAGAGGCCGATGAACTCCTCCGCGAGCTCGTTCTGCTGCGAGTGCTGGACGGTGGCCACGAGCTTCTCGATCTCGGTTGTGTCGCTCATGTCCTGGATCTTCGTACCTCCAGCGAGCTGGAGGTCAAGTCATTCGCGGGGCGCGACCCTGGACTCGTAGGAGGCGGGGCGGTACCGCGGGTCGAAGAAGCAGCCCGTGCCGTACTTCTCGTCGTGGCCGCGGCAGGAGGAGGCGATCAGGAACGGGTTGGAGCGCACGCCGTACTTCTCCCACGCCTGCAGCGACCGCAGGGCCGCCGCGTACTCGGAGTCGCTGAACGCGCTGTGCGTCGCCTCGGTCGTGAAGGTCTGCACGAGGTTGTACCACCGGCCGGCCTTCAGCACGGTGTCGCGGTACGCGGACTCGTGCTCCACGAATGCCGTCGGGTCGCCGATCGCGTGCACCGACAGCACCGGGATGTCGATCTTGCCGGTGAGGTCGCTGTCGTAGGCGAGCTCGGCGCGGGCCGCCGGGTCGGCCGCGAAGCGTTCGACGCCCGCGTTCAGCGCCGTGTCGTCGTGCGAGCCCTTGTAGACGACACCGGTGTTGCTGAACGGGTTCCGGTCACCCAGGCGGTTGTGCACGATGTCGCGGAACGTGAACGTCGCGAAGTTCAGGTGCGAGTTCAGGGTCTCCTCGGGGATCTTCGTGACCGCCAGGACGTCGTTCAGCTTCTGCTGCTGCTCGGGTGTGCGACTTCCCGCGACGCCCAGGCATTCCTCGATGCGGCCGCGCAGACCGGCGGTCGTCATCGTCGAGTCGGCGCGGAGTCCCTGCCACAGCGGGTACTGCACCTCGGACGGGCGCGGGTGGTTGCCGCAGTAGTACTGGTAGACCGCGCGCAGGTCGACGCGGTAGTCGTAACCGCGCGAACCGCCGGCCATGACGCCGCTGGTGAGCAGGGCCGCGTCATAGCCCTGGTACAGCTCGATGGTCTTGGCCGCGACGTTGCCGCCCCACGACTGCCCGTGGAGGAAGACCTTGTGCGGCTTGAGCATCGCGCTGACCATCTTGCGCAGGTTGTCGGTGTCCTCGGCGGCCATCCGCGTGCCGTAGCCGCCGCGCCGGTACGACGTGCCCGCCCACGCGTAGCCCTCCTTGACCATGACGGCCCAGCGGTTCAGGTCGTCACGGGTGCGCTCGGGTGTGGGGTCACCGAGGTCGGGCCCGCCGTGCGAGTGCACGACCAGGGTCTTGTTCCACTTCTTCGGCACGGCGATCGTGTAGTAGGCGCCATTGGCGTCCCGGCCCTCGTAGCAGGTGGTGCCGGCGGGGACGTTCTCCGGGCACGGCGCTGTCGGGGGCAGGTGTACCGGCGACGTGAGACTCGCGGTGAGTGCGAAGGCCAGCAGGACATTCATGGCGGGAATCGTGGGTCCGGTCCGCCAGGTGGTCCAGATCACTCGTGCAAACTTGGGATTTCCCTGACGTTGCGACGTGGTGTGCCGGATGAACCGACCATGATCGCGGTACGGTCGTGGCGTGCGGTACCCACCTGAACCGTGGCACATGCGGGGATCTGCCGTGATCTCGGTGTTCCGAGTTCCTCGCGGCCAGGTCCCGAGCGACCACCTGCCCACCGGCGCGCGGCTGATCACGCTGGCGGGCAACACTTTCGTGGCAGTGGCCTTCGTGTCGTACGAACCGGGCAGCGTGCTCACCTACGAGGAGCTGCTCGTGGCCGCGCCGGTCCGCGACCGCGGCTCGGTGGCCGTGTCGGTGCCGCAGATCTGGGTCGACAGCGAGGCGTCCCGGGACGGCGGCCGGGAACTGTGGGCCATCCCGAAGCAGCTCGCCCGCTTCGGCCGGGGCTCGTCGATCGCGGCGGTCGCCGCCACCGGAGGCGTCCCGCTCCCCGGCCGGTGGAAGTTCGCCGGCCCCACCGCGCAACGCCTCGACGGCAGGGACGTGCGCGCACGCGCGGCGATGTCCGGCCGGATCCGCCTGGTCAGGACCGGGTGGATGATTCCGGCCGACGGACCGCTGGGCTACCTCACCGGGCGGACGCCGCTGGTCAGCGTCGCTCTGGACGACATGCGGCTGACATTCGGTCAGGCCCCGTAGCGGACGCTGTTCAGCACGTGCCGCGCCCACGCGTGGTCGGCCGGGTCGTCGTAGAGGCACGTGACGAGCAACAGCTCACCGAACCGCGCGACGTGCCCGTGGAACTCGTGGTGAGAGCCAACGCCGAGCCACAACGCGTGTCGCAGCTCGACGCCGTTCTCGACCAGGAACCGCTGGTCGGCGGGCACGTCCGGCGCACCCGCGAGCGCTGTCTCGAGGAATCGGGAGGCGGGTGTGCCCGGCGCCTTGCGGGTGTCGAGGAAGACCGTCCGGCCGGGCCCCGCGAACCGCAGGCCGTCCGGCAGCAGGTGCGGGATGGTCCCGGCGGTGCGCTCGACGCTCCACGGGCCGCGCAGCTGCTGCCGGATCGAGATCGGCAGCTCCACCGGGAACGCGCTCAGCACCCGGTCGCGGTCCCAGGTCGTCCCGAGCAACGGGTGCGCGACGAGCTCGAGCGGTGCACCGGGCTCCACCACCTCCCCGACGACCTCGGCACCGTCCAGGTCGTTCCACGGCTTGATGTCGTGCGCGAACGTGCCGGTCAGCCGCAGCGAGGGAGCACCCCACACGGCGGCCGCGCGCCGAGCGTCCGGAACGCTGACCCGCATCCACGCGTCGAACCACAGCTCCAGGTCGCCGGTCAGCTCGACGGGCAGCGCGCACCGGACGTACGCGGCCCCGGAACCCACCAGCACGTTGCCGCCCGCCAGGCGTTCGGCACCCGACGCGGAGGGCGGCAGGCCGAGGTCGAGGTCGATGGCCCCGGACTCGTCGACCTCGGCGCCGCAGCACGCGCAGGCGCTCACCCGGCGTACCGGACGCTGTTGAGGACGTGCTGCGCCCACGCGCTGTCGGTGGGGTAGCGGTAGACGCACCGCACGGACAGCATCGTGCCGCGCCGCACCACGTGCCCGTGGAACACCTGCTCCTCGTGACCGTCGATGACCTCGCTGAGCCAGAACGCGTGCCGCAGCTCCTCGCCGTCGTGCTGCACGGAGTGCTCCGCGGTCGCCGGGTAGCCGTCGAGCACCGCGCCCAGGAAGTCACTCGGGCTGCCGTCCGTGAGGTCGGCGTAGACGTCGATGCTCACACACCGGCCGGGGCTCGAGAACCGGACCGTGCGGCCCTCGATCACGCAACGCATGCCCTCGGTGCGCTCGATGGTCCACACCTCACCGAACTTCTCGCGGACGGCGACCGGCAACGGGTGGCGGATGCGGCTCAGCACCTCGTCGCGGTCCCATTCGCGCTCCAGCAACGGGTGCGAGGTGTAGTACGGCAGCTCGTCGGCGTTGAGGACGGCGGCCTCGGCGTGCACACCGAGGAGGTCCCACGGCTTGATGGCGTTCGCGAACCTGCCGGACAGGCGCAGGTTCGCGTACTCGCTGTCGTTGTCCCACACGGCGTGGGCGTACATCGCGTCGACTTTGCTGATCCGCATCCACGCGCCGAACACGAGCTCTGTTCCGCCGGTCAGCGCAACCGGGAGCAGACAACGGATGTACGTGTCACCGTCCGGCCCGACGAGCAGTCCGCCTGTCGGCGCGGCGAGTTGCTCGCCAGGCACGCCGATCAGTTGCTCCGGACGGTTCAACCGGTAGTCGATGCGGTCCGTTGACGCGATCTCGGCTCCGCAGCATCCGCATTGGACGGTCATGCGCGCATGGTAGTGCGGCGACCTCAATCGTCACCGCGCCCTCCACCGCTCCGCGAGCAGTCGGGAGCGCACCAGAAAGCGCACTCCCAGTGGCGCTTCCAGCGAGAAACCGCTCCCACGACCGGGCACGACGTCGATCGTCAGGTGCGTGTGGCTCCAGTGCTCGAACTGGGCGGCGGACATCCAGACGGGCACGGAGAACGAGTCCACCGCGAGGTCGCCCAGGTGCACGTCGGACGACCCCGTGCGGAACTCCCCGGCGGGGTAGCACATCGGGGCCGAGCCGTCGCAGCAGCCGCCGGACTGGTGGAACATCAGCTCGCCGTGGTCGGTCCGGAGGCGGCGGAGAACCTCCGCCGCCTCCGGGGTCAGGGCCACGCGGGCCATCAGAAGAAGCCCTGGGCGTTCTGGGAGTAGCTGACGAGCAGGTTCTTGGTCTGCTGGTAGTGGTCGAGCATCATGCGGTGGTTCTCGCGGCCGATGCCGGACTGCTTGTAGCCGCCGAACGCCGCGTGCGCCGGGTAGGCGTGGTAGTTGTTCACCCACACGCGGCCGGCCTGGATGTCGCGGCCCGCTCGGTAGGCGACGGAACCGTCGCGCGACCACACGCCCGCGCCGAGGCCGTAGAGGGTGTCGTTGGCGGTCTTCATGGCGTCGTCGTAGTCGGAGAACTGCGTGACGGCGACGACCGGGCCGAAGATCTCCTCCTGGAAGATCCGCATCTTGTTGTCGCCCTCGAACACCGTCGGCGTCACGTAGTAGCCGCCGGACAGCTCGCCGCCGAGGTCCGCGCGCTCGCCGCCGGCCAGGACGCGGGCGCCCTCCTGCCTGCCGATGTCGATGTACGACAGGATCTTCTCGAGCTGGTCGTTGGACGCCTGCGCGCCGATCATCGTCTCGGTGTCGAGCGGGTGGCCCTGCCTGACGGCCTTGGTGCGCTCGACGGCGTCACCGAGGAACTGGTCGTACACGGAGCTCTGGATCAGGGCGCGCGACGGGCACGTGCAGACCTCGCCCTGGTTCAGCGCGAACATCGCGAAGCCCTCGAGAGCCTTGTCGTAGAACGCGTCCCGCTCCGAGGCGACGTCGGAGAAGAACACGTTCGGCGACTTGCCGCCGAGCTCCAGCGTGACGGGGATGATGTTCTCGCTGGCGTACTGCATGATCAACCGGCCGGTGGTCGTCTCGCCGGTGAAGGCCACCTTCGCGACGCGGCGCGACGACGCGAGCGGCTTGCCCGCCTCGACGCCGAAGCCGTTGACCACGTTCACGACGCCCGGCGGGAGCAGGTCGGCGATCAGCTCCACCAGGACGTGGATCGACGCCGGGGTCTGCTCGGCCGGCTTGAGCACCACGGCGTTGCCCGCAGCGAGGGCGGGCGCGAGCTTCCAGACCGCCATCAGGATCGGGAAGTTCCACGGGATGATCTGCCCGACGACGCCGAGCGGCTCGTGGAAGTGGTAGGCGACCAGGTCCTCGTCGATCTGCGAGATGCCGCCCTCCTGGGCGCGGATCGCGCCCGCGAAGTAGCGGAAGTGGTCGACCGCGAGCGGCAGGTCGGCGGCCAGCGTCTCGCGGATCGGCTTGCCGTTGTCCCACGTCTCCGCGACGGCCAGCTTCTCGAGGTTCGCCTCCATCCGGTCGGCGATCTTGTTCAGCACGTTCGCGCGGTCCGCGACCGACGTCCTGCCCCACGCGCGGGCGGCGCCGTGGGCCGCGTCGAGCGCGCGGTCGACGTCCTCGGCGGTGCCGCGGGCGATCTCGGTGAACTCCTCACCGGTGATCGGGGTGGGGTTGGCGAAGTACCCGCCCTTGGCGGGCGGGACGTACTCGCCCCCGATGAAGTGGTCGTACCGGTCCCGGTACGTCACCACGCTGTCCGGTTGTCCTGGAGCGGCGTACTTCGCCATCGTCGGGCCTCCCGCGTCGTTGCGAACAGGCGGCGAACGTAGAACCGCGGACGTTTCACCGGCGTTGCATCCGATCGGAGCAATCCCGGGCTTGCCGCTGCGGCGGTACGGCCTGCATCCTGGACCGATGGACCCAGTCGAGCTGGGTGCCGCACGTCCGGTGATCTCCGAGTCGTGGCGGCGCTCCCTTGCCGCGCGCGTCGACCCGGACCGCCACGAGGCACCGGTCGTCTACGCGCCCGACGAGGTCGCCGACCTGCGCGGCACGCACCCGCTCGCCGAGACCGTGCCGCTGCTGGAGCAGACGCTGTCGATGGACGACACGATCATGATCGTCACCGACACCCGCGGGCACGTGCTGTGGTGCGAGGGCGACAACCGGGTCCGCCACAAGGCCGAACGAGTCCACCTCACCGAGGGCGCTCGCTGGAGCGAGGACGTCATCGGCACGAACGCGATGGGCACCGCGCTCGCGACCGGCCGGCCCGTCACCGTGCACTCCCGCGAGCACCTGGTGCGCACCTGCCACGGCTGGACGTGCGCGGCGAGCCCGATCACCGACCCCCACACGGGCGTGCTGCTCGGGGTCGTCGACGTCAGCGGGCCGCTCAAGACCATGCACCCGGCCGTCGCGCAGCTCGTGTCGGCCGCCGCCCAGCTCGCGCAGCACCACCTGAAGCAGTTCGCGCCGCGTCAGCACGTGCTGACGCTCGACTTCCTCGGCGGGCTGCACGCCGACCTCGACGGCAGGTCGCTGGCGCTGACGTTGCGCAACGCCGAGGTGCTGACCGCGCTCGCGTTGCACCCCAAGGGACTCACGGCCGAGCAGCTCGCGTTGTCGCTCTACGGGGAACGCGGGAACCCGACCACGGTCCGCGCCGAGCTGCACCGGCTGCGCGCGCAGCTCGGCGGTGTCCTGCTGACGAGGCCGTACCGGCTCGACGCCGTGGTGCGCGGCGACTTCCTGGACGTGCGGACCGCCTTGAGGTCGGGCGACGCGGGCAGGGCCACCCGGCGCTACAGCGGCGAGCTGCTGGCCCGGTCGGACGCGCCGGTGGTCCGCGAGGAACGGGCCGACCTCGCGACGGCGGTGCGCAAGGGCGTGCTGGAGCGGGGAGACCTCGACGCGCTGCTCGCGTTCGCGGACAGCGGGGACGACGCCGAGGTGCTCGAACGCCTGCGGTCGCTGCTCCCGGTCACGGACCCCCGTCACGCTCTTGTCTCCTCGCGCCTGAGAAGGGCGTTGGAATAGGCTTTCCCGCCGGGGAGGGCACAGTGAAGCAGTGCATCAACTGCATGACCAGGTTGCCGCGCAAGGAGGTCACCGAGGTCGCGTGGTGCGGTTTGTGCGCGCCGTGCCTGGAGGTCGTGGCGGACCAGATGAAGGTCCTGCACGACAGGCCAGGCGGCGCGCCCGTGCAGATCCTGCAGTGCGGCTGGTGCGGTGTGGCGCGGTCCTGCGCCGTCGGCCGGCGGACGCGGTGCCTGGTGTGCCTGGACGACAGGTCGGTGCCGGACCCGGCGGTGCGGAAGATCGCGCACCGGCTGGAGCTCGACGGCGACGGCTGGCGGGAGAGCTCGGAGCTGATCGCGGCGACGACCGTGAAGATTCGCCTCGCCAAGTACTTCCAGCCGGGCTGGACTGTGCTCGCGACCGATGTGCACGGCCTGCCGTGGACGGGGTTCCGGTGGCTGACGAAGTCGCACGGCACGTGGGGCCGCGACGAGGAGACAGGCGAAGTGCAGCGGCTCAGGCGCTCACGCGGCGAGGAGACGCTGCTGTACCTGGTGCGGTACGGGAAGGTGCTCAAGTTCGGGCGGGGCAACGCCGACCGCGTCGGCGGGCACGTCGCCCAGGGCGCGGTGCCCGTGCTGGTGCTGTCGGCGCCGAGCCAGCAGATCGTCGTCGCGCGGGACCGCCTCAAACGCTTGCACCGCACCGAGATGGTCTCCCAGCGGACCCCGGTGGACCTCTTCGCCGTGCTGCCGGACGGGCTCGACGTCACCGAGCGGTTTCAGCGGAGTTGATCGCGCCCCGACTGGGTAGCCCAGCGGTGTGGACGAGATCGTCGCGGTGGGACAGATGGCGCGGGACCTGGTGCTCGTCGTCGACGAGGTGCCGGGCCCCGGCGACACGACGCCCGTGCGGGAACGCCGGGAGATGCTCGGCGGCAAGGGCGCGAACATCGCCGTCGGCCTGGCCCAGCTGGGCGCACCGGTCGCGCTCGTCGGCGTGGTCGGGGACGACGACGTCGGCGCGCGCCTGATCGCGCGGGCAGCGGCGGACGGGATCGCGACCGAGGCCGTGGTGCGCAGGCCGGACACCGAGACGGGGCTGATCGTGGACCTCGTCGCGGACGGCTGGCGGTACCTGGGGCACCTGCCCGACGCCGTGCGGCTGCGCGAGGACGACCTGCCGATCGACCTCATCACGCGTGCGGCGGCCGAGCCGCTGTCCGGCCGGACGATCAAGACCGCGAACGACGCCGTGGAGGCGGCCCGCGAGGTGCGGGCGTTGGGGCCAAATCTCGTCGCGTTCGCCGTCGACGACGTGGGCGACGTGGGCGACGTGTTCGCGGGGGACTCGGGGCAGCTGGTGGTGCCCCCGGGAGACGTCGAGGTCGTGGACACGACCGGCCGCGGTGACGCGTTCGTGGCGGCGCTGACGTTCTCCCTCACGCGGGGCGACGGTCCCGAGGAGGCCGCGCGCCGTGCGGTCGAGGCGTCCGGGGATACCGTCTCGCACCTCGGCGGACGCCCGACGCTCACCGCGCGCTGATCAGGCGCGTTATCGTTGTCAACGTCCGGTGAGGGGAGGTTCGCGTGCGAGTGCTCGCTGTAGTGCTGTTGTTGCTGTTCTCCGCCACGCCCGCACAGGCCGCCTCCGGCACGTACGTGCGGCTCGGCCACTTCTCCAAGGACCAGGCGCGTGTCGACGCGACGCTCGACGGCGTCAAGCTCGGCACCCTGGACTACGCAGACCTCTACGACTACCGGCGCGTCGAGCCGGGGGAGCACGTCGTCGAGTTCCGCACGGCCGGGGCCGGTGACGGGAACCCGGTGCTGCGGTCCGTGCTCGTGCGGGCGGGCTTGGGCAAGGCGTACACGATCATCGACATCGCGTCGTCGATGAAGGTGCTGGAGGACGACGTCAGCCTCCCGGCGAACGGGCAGGCGCGGCTGCGGGTGATCAACGCGGGCGACGCCGAGACGGACCTCGTGCGCGGCGGCGTGGCCGTGCACCGCGCCGTGCAGCCGACCACCACGACCGGCTACGTCGACCTGCAGCCCGGTTCGGAGGCGCTGGAGGTGCTGCAACGCGGCAAGGAGCCGACGCGGCTGGACGCCCCGGCCGAGGCCGGCACCGTCTACTCGTTGCTGGTCAGCGCGCGGCGGATCGAGCTGCGGACCGACGCCAAGGCCGCCGAGGTCGTGCCCGGTGGCGGTCAGGAGACCGGGTTCGGCGGCATGGCGGGCGGCTGGGACTGGCTCACCGCGCTGGTCATCGCGCTCATCGTGGGCGTCGCGATGTACTCGGTGCGCGGCAGGCTCTTCCGGTTCGGCTGATGGGCAGGGGCAAGCTCCTGATGGGCACCGCGGTGCTCGTCACGCTGATCTACGTCGTCAAGGGGCCCGGCGCGGACGAGGCGCCGGAACCGGTGACGGTGCGGATCCCGTCGATCGGCGTCGAGACTTCGCTCGAAGCGCTGGAGGTGGACTCCGCAGGGGTCCTGGAACCGCCCACGCGCGCCGACAAGGCCGGCTGGTACGCCAAGGGCGTGGCGCCGGGCGACGCGGGACCGGCGGTGATCGCGGGGCACGTCGACTCGAAGACCGGTCCCGGCGTGTTCTTCCGGCTGCCCGAGCTGCGGCCCGGCGCCGAGGTGCTGGTCGAGCGCGAGGACGGCAGCGAGGTCACGTTCGTCGTGAGCAGCAGCTACTCGACGGAGAAGACCGCGTTCCCGACGGCCGTCGTGTACGCGCCGACACCGTTGTCGGAGCTGCGGCTGGTTACCTGCGGCGGCGAGTTCGACAGGCTCGCCGGCAGCTACCGGAACAACGTCATCGTGGAAGCGGTGCTGAAAGCCTGACCGTCTCGTCGGCCCACCTGGCCAGCAGGGTGGCGTCGTGCGAGATCGCCAGCACGCCCGCGCCGGTGCGTTCCTGGTAGGCGCGGATCACGCCGACGAGCGCGGCGGTCGTGGAGGCGTCCAGCATCGTCGTCATCTCGTCGCAGATCAGGTAGCGCGGGTTCAGCGCTAGCGCGCGGGCGAGGCAGGCCCGTTGCAGCTGGCCGTCGCTCACCTCGTGCGGCCTGCGGTCGAGCAGGTCGCCGGTGAGCATGACGAGGTCCGCGAGCTCCTCGACGCGGTCGGCCCCTGGTTCCGCGATCGCCCGCCGGAGCGTGAACCGCGGGTCGACGGACAGCCTCGGCTGCTGGAACAGCACGCCGATCCTCGTGCGCTGGGCGGCCTTGAACCGGTACCCGGTGACCGTCTCGCCGTCGATCTCCACGGTTCCGGCGAAGGGCTTGTGCAGCAACGCGAGCACCCGCGCCACAGTGGACTTGCCGGAGCCGCTGGGCCCGGCGAGCCCGACGGTCTGTCCCGGCCGGACGGTCAGGCTGACGTCCGTGACCACCGGACCGCTGTACCCGGCGGTGATGCCGGTCCCGGTCAGCACGGGCGGTGGCACGCGACGGCGTGCGGGTCGTCGGTCAGCACGGGGCGTTCCTCGCAGATCGCGGTGGCCTGGTCGCAGCGCGGGGCGAACGCGCAGCCGGCCGGCAGGTTCGTGAGCAGGGGCGGCTGGCCGGGGATCGGGAGGAAGTCCCGCTCCGGCAACGCGTTCGCGAGGCCGCGCGCGTAGGGGTGCCTGGCGTTGCCGAGCACCTCGTGCGCCGGGCCGACCTCGACGATCCGTCCCGCGTACATCACCGCGATCCGGTCGGCGATCTTGTGCGCCGCCGCGAGGTCGTGGGTGATCAGCAGGACGGCGTGACCGTCGTCGACCAGCCTGCGGAACTCGGCGAGCAGGCCGTCGACGAGGTCGCGGTCGAGGCCGGTCGTGGGTTCGTCGGCGATGAGCAGCCACGGGTCGCCGACCAGCGCCAACGCGTTCGCGACGCGTTGGGCCATGCCGCCGGACAGCTCGTGCGGGTAGCGGTCGAGGTGCTCAGGCTGCAGTCCGGCCCTGGTCGCGGCCTGGGCCGCGTCGCCGTTCAGGACGCGGGCAGCCTCCTCCAGCTGGGAGCGGGCGGTGCGGACGGGGGTGAGGTGACTGGCCGGACTCTGCGGGATGAGCCCGATCTGGCGGCCGCGGATCGTCGTCGCGAGCTCGTGGTCGGTCGCCTCGAGCAGTTCGACGTCGCCGAGCCGGGCGCTGCCGCTGGTCTCGGCGTTGCCGGGGAGGAACCCGAGCAGGGCGCTGGCGAGCACCGTCTTGCCGCAGCCGCTCTCGCCGACCAGCGCGACGCACTCGCCGGGCCGGATCCGCAACGACACGTCGTTGACCGCCTCGACGGTCGCGCCCTGGAGCGCGAACCGCACCGACACCCGGTCGATCTCCAGGTTCACCACGTCAGCTCCGTGCGCCGCTTGGGGTTGAGCCGGTCCCGCCACACGCCGCTCACGCCGGACACCGCCAGCGTCGTGACGACCAGCAACAGGCCGGGGGCGAGCGACATCCACCAGCCGCCGGTCAGCAGCGACCGCTGGGCGTCGTTGATCATGTTGCCGATGCTGGCCGCGTGCGGGGGCAGCCCCAGGCCCAGGAACGACAGCGCCGTCTCGTGCCACACCGCGTGCGGCACCATCAGCGTCGTCGCGAGCAGGACCTGCGGGGCGACGTTCGGCAGCAGGTGCCTGGTCATCACCTGGACCCTGCTCGCGCCGCCGACGATCGCCGCGTCGATGAACGGCCGGGACTTGAGGGACAGCACCTCCGAGCGCACGATCCGCGCGGCGGTGAGCCAGTGGGTCAGCGCGATCGAGATGATCACCGCGGTGAGGCTCGGCCGCAGCACCGCGACGATCACGATGCCCAGCAGCAGGTGGGGAACCGACGCGAGCGCGTCGACCAGCCGCATCAGCACCCGGTCGAACCAGCCGCCGATCGACCCCGCGAGCGCGCCGACCGCCGTGCCGAGGACCGCGGAGATCACGGCCGCGACCACGCCGACGGTCAGCGACACGCGCAGGGCGTAGACGCAGCGGAGCAGGACGTCGCGGCCGAGTTCGTCGGTGCCGAAGAGGTGTGCCGCGTCCGGCGGCTGGTTGGCGATCGCGAGGTCGACGTACTGCTCGTTGAGGTCCACGACGAGCGGGACGACCACCACGACGAACGCGACAACGGCGAGAACGGTCGCGGACGGCACGAGCCGCCACTTCGGCGACCGGGGCGGGCTCGCCGCGGTGAGGCGGCTGCGCGGCGCGGGACGCCAGGTCAGGTCAGCCATCGAGCGCCACCCTCGGGTCGGCCAGTGCGTACAGGACGTCGGCCAGCAGGTTGCCCAGCAGCACCACGCCGGTCGCCATCACGGTCAGTGCGCCGAGCAGCGCGAAGTCGACGTTCAACGCCGCGTCGACGGTCGCCTTCGCGATGCCCGGCCACGAGAACACGGTCTCCACCAGCAACGCGCCGGTGATCAGCTCGGGCAGCCGGGCGCCCAGCAGCGTGAGGAACGGCAGCAGGGAGGTCCTCAGGGCGTGCCCGGAGACCACGAGGTGGTCCGGCAACCCGCGGGCCCGCGCGCCGACGACGTGGTCCTGCGTGAACGACTCCAGCAGGTTCTGCCGCACGAACAGCACGAACCACGGCGCCTGCGAGATCGCCAGCACCGCCACCGGCAGCACCATGTGCACGGCCACGCCGCCGACGGACACCGGGTCGGACCCCGTCGTGACGCCTCCGCCGGGCAACCACCGCAGCTGCAACGCGAACACGTACAGCACCGCCAGCCCGAGCCAGAACACCGGCGCCGCCTCCAGGGTGTAGCAGCCGCCCGTGATCAGCCGGTCCGGCCACGACCCCTGCCGCCACGCCGCGACCGTGCCGAGCAGCAGCCCGAGCAGCAGGGCCAGCGCGAAGCCGACCGACACGAGCAGCACCGTCCACCCGAGACGGTCGCCGATGACGGCCGACACGGGTTGCTGCAACGACAGGGAGTCGCCCAGGTCGCCCGCCACCGCGTGCGTCAACCAGGCCCAGTACTGCGCGACGACGGGTTCGTCGACGCCCCAGTTCTCGCGCAGCTGGGCCACGCGTTCCGGGGAGGCGCCGATGATCCGCACGCCGAAGTAGCGTTCGACGGGGTCGAAGGGGGAGGCCTTGGCCAGCACGAACAACGCGAAGCTGACCACGAGCAGCACGGGGACCGCGAAGGCCAGGCGCCGCAGCGCCAGCCGGCCGATGGACCGGGTCACGGCTTCGGCGTCCAGCGCTCGAGGTTCCACCACACCGCGTGCACCAGGCCGTGGTCGTGCGGCTCGACCTGGGTCTCCTGGCCGTTCCACCTGTCGCGCAGGACGTAGGTGTGGTCGAGGAACACGAGGAACGCCCAGCCGGGATCGGCCGCGTAGGCCTTCTGGAAGTCGTCGTAGGCCTGCTTGCGGGCCGCGGGGTCGAGGCTGCGGCGCGCGGTGTCGAGTGCGGAGTCCACAGTGGAGTTGCGGTAGAGCGACATGTTCACGTAGCCCTCTTGGCCCGCGTACTTGCTGTGCAGCAACGTGTACGCGGCCGTGTCCGGGTCGTACGGGTCGCCACCGCCCCAGACGGACGCGGCCTCCTTGCGGCGCTGCAGCATGACGTCGAACGTCGTGGCCTCGACCGGCGCGTCGATGCCGAGCTTCGCGATGTCGGACGCCGCGGCCAGCGCGAGCTCCTTGCGCAGCACGTCCGGCGCGGGGTAGAGCACGGGCAGGCGGGCGGGCTGACCGTCCTTGGCGCGCTTGCCGTCCGCTCCCTTGCGCCAGCCGGCCTCGTCGAGCAGCCTCTCGGCCTCGGCGACGTCGTAGGGGAAGGCGGAGCTCTCGCTGTACCAGTCCTTCAGGTGCGGGGAGATCGGCGTGGACGCGGGCTTGCCGGACCCCGCCAGCACCGCGCCGATCATCGCCTGGCGGTTGATGCCGAGGTTGATCGCCCGCCGCACCCCGGCGCTGGAGGTGAACGGCAGCTCCGACGGGATGCCGATGCCGCGGTAGTCGGCCGACGGGTTCTGCACGACGCGGTAGCCGGACTTCTCGCGGTAGGTCCTGGCGAGCTTGGGCGGCAGCACGGTGCCGTCGAACTCGCCTGCCGCCATGCGGGTCGCGCGGGCGTTGTCGTCGGGCACGAAGACCACGGTCACGGACTTGATCGCGGGCGCGCCGCCCCAGTACTTCTCGTTGGCCTTCAACACCATCCGGTCGCCCTTGCGCCACTCGGCGACGGTGTACGGGCCGGTGCCGACGGGGGCGGTGTTGAACGGCGCGCTGTTGATGTCGACGCCGGAGAACTTCGCCGCCGGCACGATGCCGAGCGCCAGTTGCTGGGCGAACGGCGCGTAGGGGTAGGAGAGCCTGAACTCGACCGTCTGCCGGTCGGTGGCCACGACGTCGGTCACCGCGTCGAACCGCGAGGCGATCGTGGAGTTCACCTTCGTGTCCAGCACGGACTTGTAGGTGAACACGACGTCCTGCGCGGTTACCGGCGTGCCGTCGGAGAACGTGATGTCCTCGCGCAGCCTGGCCGTCCACGTCAGCCCGTCCGCGGACGCCGTGGGCAGCTCGGAGGCCAGCGCAGGCTTGAGAGCCAGCGAGGCGTCCCGCGCGACCAGTCCGTCGAAGATCTTCGCGGCGCCGTCGGGCGCGTACCCGAGCACCGGGTTGAGGTTCTCGGGCTCACTGCCCGCACCGATCACGATGGACGTCGCCGAGCCGGTCGTCGCGCCGTCCGGTGACGAGCACCCGGCCAGCAGGACGACGGCCAGCAGAACTGCGCGCCGCATCCAGTTCCTCCCCAGAATTTGGTGTTGCCAGCTGTAGCTAACAGCAAGGAAGTTGCAACAATCAAGATCCTAAGATGGCTGCGCTCGAGCGTGAGTCGTGCCAGCATCGAGAACATGACCAACGGAGTGCACTCTCACGAGCACAGTCACGGCGACGAGACCCACACGCACCCGCACGGCGCACATGAGCATGATCACGTCGAACACGAGCACACTCACTCGCACGGCGGCGAGGAGCATTCGCACACCCACGTGCACGACTCGGGTCACGTGGAGCAGCACGAGCACTCGCACTGAAACAGCACCCGTGCGAAGGCGGCCGCGCTAGGTTCTCCCCGAGCGGATGGGGGAAGCGTGGTCGCCAGGGTCGCACTGGGGTTGTTCGGCGTGCTCGCGGTCATCGGCGGGGCGATGCTCACCGCGATGGTCGTCAACTACTTCTGGGGCAGCGGGTACGTGCCCGAGCTCGACGAGATCGGCGGCTGGGGCACCCTGGCCGGCGCTGTCGCGCTGGGCATCTACGTCGGAGGGGTCGTCAAGGCGCACCCCGGGTACCGCGTGCTGGGCGGCGTCCTCGCGGGTGTCGTCGGGTTCGGTGTCACGTCGAACATCGCGACGCTGGTGTCGTTGACGGCAGGCAGGGGTGGCCCGCGCGGCAACCTCGAGGACGGGTCGCTCGGCTTCATCTGGATGGTCGCCGGGGTGTTCTTCGTCTGGGTGGCGCTGAAGGGCCGCTGGCCCGTCAGTGCGACTCGCGGGTGACCTCGCTGCCGCTGGAACCGATCAGGAAGTCCAGGTCGGCTCCGGTGTCGGCGCCGAGGACGTGGTCGACGTAGAGCCGTTCCCAGCCGCGCCCCGGTGACGCGAACGCCTCCGTCATCGCCGCGCTGGGCGTGCGGTCGAGGAAGTCCGGCGCCTCCACGTCGATCCGGCGGTTCTCGACGTCCAGCACGATGACGTCGCCCGTGCGGACCAGCCCGAGCGGGCCACCCGCCGCCGCTTCCGGTGCCACGTGCAGGACGACCGTGCCGTACGCGGTGCCGCTCATGCGCCCGTCGCAGATCCGGACCATGTCGCGCACGCCCTGTTCCAGCAGCTTCTTGGGCAACGGCATGTTGGACACCTCGGGCATGCCCGGATACCCGCGCGGCCCGCAGCCGCGCAGCACCAGCACGGAGTCCGCGTCCACGTCGAGGTCCGGGTCGTCGATGCGCGCGTGGAAGTCCTCGATGCTGTCGAACACCACGGCCCTTCCCCTGTGCTGCAACAGGTGCGCGGACGCGGCGGCCGGTTTGACCAGCGCGCCGGCCGGCGCCAGGTTGCCGCGCAGCACCGCGATCCCGCCCTCGGCGATGATCGGTTCCCGGCGGCTCCTGATCACCTCCGGGTCCCAGATCGGCGCGTCGTCGAGGTGGTCGGCGAGCGGCGTCCCGGTCACGGTCAGCGCCCTCGGGTCGAGCAGGTCGCGCACCTCCCGCAGCACGGCCAGAAGGCCGCCCGCGCGGTGGAAGTCCTCCATCAGGAACCGGCCCGCCGGCTGGAGGTCGACGAGCAGCGGCACGCCGGAACCGATGCGGTCGAAGTCGTCCAGCGTCAGGTCGATGCCGAGGCGCCCGGCTATCGCGAGCAGGTGCACCACGGCGTTCGTCGACCCGCCGATCGCGGCCAGCGCGACGATCGCGTTGTGGAAGTTGCCCTTCGTGAGGAACGTGCTGAGGCGCCGGTCCTTCTCGACCAGCTCGACCACCAGCCGCCCGGTGCCGTGCGAGGCCTCCAGCAGCCTGCTGTCCGGAGCCGGCGTCCCCGCCACACCGGGCACGACCGTGCCCAGCGCCTCCGCGACCAGCGCCATCGTCGACGCCGTGCCCATCGTGTTGCAGTGGCCGCGGCTGCGGATCATCGCCGACTCGGAGCGCATGAACTGCTCGCGCGACAACGTCCCGGCCCGCACCTCCTCGGACAGCCGCCACACGTCCGTGCCGCAGCCCAGCGGCACCCCGCGGAACGTGCCGGTCAGCATCGGCCCGCCGGGCACCACGACCGCCGGGATGTCCACGGACGCCGCGGCCATCAGCAGCGCCGGAATCGTCTTGTCGCACCCGCCGAGCAGCACCACGCCGTCGACCGGGTTGGCGCGCAGCATCTCCTCGGTGGCCATCGCGGCCATGTTGCGCCACAGCATCGCGGTGGGCCGGACGTTCGTCTCGCCCAGCGACACCACGGGCAGGTTCAACGGGACACCACCGGCCTCGCGCACACCGTTCGACACGGAGGCGGCGACATCGTTCAGGTGCGCGTTGCACGGCGTGAGGTCGCTCGCGGAGTTGGCGATGGCGATCTGCGGCCGGCGGAAGGCGTCGTCCGGTGCGCCGCGGCGCATCCAGGCGCGGTGGATGTAGGCGTTGCGGCCGTCACCGGCGTACCACTGCTCGCTGCGAAGTCCCACTGCGCCTCCAAGCGGTTCGATCTCGACCATAACGGCTGGAAGCGCGCGGGCATTGGGCCAGATCGACTGCCCGGAGGTGGTTTGCGTTCCCTCTATCGGGGTATCCGCGCCGTGCGTCAAGCAGTCGGCGCTGCTACCCCCTGCGGGCGGAAGGCGGTCGACGTGATGGCGGTGGAGCTGGACTACGCGTTGCGGGTCACGCGCGAACTGGGTCTCAGCGGTGAGTCTTCTTGTGTGGACCGTGAGAAGCCCTTACGGGTCTACATCGCGGTCGACGGGGAGCTCGCTGATCACCCCGGGCTTGATGTCGCCCTGCTGTGGACCTCGGGTCACGGCTGGGCTGTTGCGGTGGAGTCTCCCGGTGGGGCCGAGCTCACCGTGGTCGCGCATCTCAGGGGAGCGGTGGAGCCGCCGCCCCGGACGGTGGCCAAGTGGGTTCGGCGGTTGCTCGTGACGAGGGCCCCGTCGGTGTCGCCGACGGGGCACGTGGCTTGAGCGGGTCTTGTTGCGTGCGCTGGTTGCGGTTCCAGCGAAGGGGGCACCGGCCGTGCGAATGGTCACCTTGCGAGGTGGTCGCCCAGGCAGTGTCGACGCCGGGTTGCCCCCGTTCGGCTCGTGAGACGGGTCCGCCCCACCCGCGATGCGGATGGGGCGGACCTTTTCGGCGGGATCAGCTGACCGGGACCGGCTCAGCCTTGTTCTTGTTCTCTGACAGCTCGTCCAGCGCGGTGCCCTCGACGTCGAGTTCCGGCAGCCAGCGCAGCCACTTCGGCAGCCACCAGGCGCGTTCGCCCAGCAGTGCCAGTGCGGCGGGCACCAGGACCATGCGGACCACGAAGGCGTCCACGAAGATGCCCACGGCCAGGGCGAACGCGATCGACTTCACGGTCGGCTCGCCCGCGGGGACGAAGCCCGCGAAGACCGAGAACATGATCAGCGCCGCGGCCACGACGACCGGGGCCGCCTGGCGGAAGCCCGTGGTGATGGACTCGATCGCCTTGGCGCCCCGGTGGTGCGCCTCGTGCATCCTGGACACCAGGAAGATCTGGTAGTCCATCGCCAGGCCGAACAGGATGCCGATCACCAGGATCGGCGTGAGGCTGATCAGCGGGCCCGTGCCGTCGAGGTTGACCGCGCCGGCCAGCCAGCCCCACTGGAACACCGCGACCGTGGCGCCCAGCGACGCGCCGATGGTGAGCAGGAAGCCCAGCACGCCCACGACCGGAACCAGCAGCGAGCGGAACACCAGGACCAGCAGGACCAGGGCGAGGCCCACGACGACCGCCAGGTAGATCGGCAGCGCGCGGTCCAGGGACGTGGCGACGTCGACGCTCACGGCGGTGGCGCCGGTGACGTAGGCCTTGCCGCCGTCCAGGTCGGACAGCTCCGCGCGCAGGTCGGCGACCAGCTGCTCGGTCTCCGTGCTGTCCGGGCCGGACTTCGGGATGACCGTGACCATCGCGGACTTGCCGTCCTGGCTCGGCTGGGCGGGCGTCACGAGGGCGACGTCGGACAGCTTCGCGATCGGCTCCGCGGCCTTGGTGGCGGTCGCGGCGGCGCCTTCGCCCTCCACCAGCACGATGATCGGGCCGTTGAAGCCCTCGCCGAAGCCCTGCGCGAGGAGCTGGTTGGCGCGCTCCTGCGTGGAGCCCGCCGGCGGCTTCTGGATCAGCGTGGTGTCCATGGAGGCCACCGGGATCGAGACGATGCCCAGCGCCACGACGGAGAGCAGCAGTGCGACCACGCGGTTGCGGGTGATCGCGCCGCCCCAGCCGCGGATGACGCCGCGGTCCTTCGGTGCGGCGTCGGTGGCGGCGCGTTCCTTGCGGGTCAGCACGCGACGGCCGAGCATGCTCAGGACCGCGGGCACCAGCGTGATGGCGATCAGCACCGAGACGACGATCGTGGCCGCGGCCGAGACGCCCATCTGCGTGAGGAACGGGATACCCGCGATCGCGAGGCCCACCAGTGCGATGACGACGGTCAGACCGGCGGTGACGACCGCGGAACCGGCCGTGCCGACAGCGGTGGCGACGGCGTGGCCGACGTCCGCGCCGCGGCGCAGTTCCTGGCGGTAGCGGTTGATGATGAACAGCGCGTAGTCGATGCCGACCGCGAGTCCGAGCATGGAGGCGAGGATCGGCGTGGTCGACTGCAGGTCCATGAACCCGCTCACGATGGTGATGCCGAGCGTGCCGATGCCGACGCCGATGCCGGCGCTCAGCAGGTTCATGCCGGCGGTCACGAGCGAGCCGTAGGTCAGCGCGAGCACGACGAGCGCGAGCACGACACCGACGGCCTCGGTGGGACCGCCGACGTGCGGGGTCTCCTGCATCGCGGTGCCGCCGACCTCGACGGTCAGACCGGCCGCGCGGGCCTTGTCGACGGCCTTGATGAGCTCGGCGCGCTGCTCGTCGGTGACCTCACCGGGCTTCACGTCGTAGGTGACGGTGCTGTAGCCGACGTCGACGTCCTTGTTGACGCTCGGCGCCGCGGGGTCGAGCGGGTTCGTCGTCGACCGCACGCCTTTCAGCGCGGACTCGTCCGCCACCAGGTCGGTGATCACCTTGACGTGCTGCGGCAGCTTCTGTCCCTCGGGCGCCTTGAGGACGACGCGGGCGGAGGCGGTCTCACCGGAGCCGAACTTCTCCTGGATGCGCTCGAGCGCGGTCGTCGACTCCTGCCCGGGGATGGACATCGAGTTCGACGTCTCGCCACCCAGCGTGAAGGCGCCGACGCCGGAGCCGACGAGCACGAGCAGCCAGATCAGGACGACCAGGAGACGGTGCCTGTGCGCACCCTTTCCCAGTCTGTAGAGCAGTTTCGCCATGGTGGTCAGGCCTCCCGGTGCCCGAGTGCGTCATAACAGGTTGCGAGGATCAGGGGGCGCCACGTCGTCTTGTCACCGTTCTCCTGGTTGGCCAGGAGGGTGAGCACGGCCATGGCGCTGAGCGCGCCGACGATCCGGATGGCGCGCGGCAGTTCTTCTTGGGGCTTGATGACGAACATCTCGTTGAGCAGCAGCTCGTCCTGCGCCTGCTGCGGGTCCTCGCCCGGCGCCGTCATCGACCGGAACAGCAGCGAGACCATCCCAGGCCGGTCCAGCGCGTAGTCGGTGAGCAGCTCGATCGACCGCCGCTCCCGCGCCGTCCCCGCCGGCATGTCGCCGACCAGGTCGAGCACGTGCCGGCAGATGACGCGGCTCTGCTCCCACGCCGCTTCGAAGAGAGCGTCCTTGCTCGGGAAGTGGTGCAGCAGGCCGGCCTTGGACAGGCCGACGGCGTCGGCGAGCGACTTCAGCGAGGTCTGCTCGAAGCCGTGCCGCGCGAAGAGAGCGGCGGCGGCGTCGAGGATCTTCTCGTCGACGCCTGCCCTGAGCGGTCGTGGCATGACTTCGACTTTACGCCGTTTACCGACCGGTTCGGTAGGTAAACCGACCGAACCGGTCGGTGGCCTTCATCACTCCATCGGGGGAGTGGCTTCGGGTCGAGACGCAAGTCTGGATACCCGTGGTGACCGAGAGAAACCCGGCAGGGGTGGAGTTGTGGGAGCTGTGGTTGTCGAGGTGACTGGCAGCTACGTCGGACGACGGGACGGGGTTCGGTCCGGATGTGCTTCGCCAGACCGCGTGAGGGTCGAGCTCTGTGAGAATGGGCCGATGTTCGTCTTCGACGCGGAGCTGTGGCTCTGGGACGCCCGCCGCATGGACACGTGGACCTTCGTGACGCTGCCCGAGGACGTCTCGGACCAGATCCGCGACGTCGCCGTGCCCGGCGCGGGCTTCGGGTCGGTGAAGGTGCGCGCCGGCGTCGGGGCCAGCACCTGGTCCACCTCGGTCTTCCCCGACAAGCAGTCGGGGTGCTACGTCCTTCCGGTGAAAGCCGCGGTGCGCAAGAAGAACGACGTGGGGCCGGGGGACGTCATCGAGGTGACGGTCGAGCTCGTCTAGCGGTTCCAGTCGATGTCGGCGTAGATCGCGGCGTGGTCGCTGGCCGCGTGCACCTCGCCGGTCATGGTTTCGTAGACGTCCCAGCGGTTCCTGGTCCGCGGGCCGCGCCACACGCCCTTGCGGAAGATGCCGCCGCCGACGGCTTTCGCGAACAGCGCAGGGGTCAGCAGGACGTAGTCGATCTTGCCCTTCTCGTTCACGCCGCGGTACGTGCCGAGGCGGTGGTCCCAGTCGAAGTCCTCGTGCTCGCTGATGTCGCGCAGACCGGTGCGCTGGAACAACGGGCGCAGCGCCTCGCTGTCGGCGGTGTCGTTGAGGTCGCCGACCACGGCGATGTGCTCGTGGCCCTCGTCGCGCAGGCGGTTCACGATACGGGCGATGCGGACGGCCTGGCGGAAGCGGCGGCGGGCGCCCAACGGGTCGCCGGGTGTGCCGTAGCCCTTGGACTTCAGGTGGTTCACGAGGAGGACCACCTCGGGGCCCGCCGGGGTGCGGACGTGGTACTCGGCGCAGTCGCGGGAGAAGACGACGCCGGACTTGTCCCGCGCGTACACGTGGGTCCTGATGGTGATGACCTCGTGCGCGTCACGGGTCAGCAGGCCGACGTTGATGCCGCGCTCGTCGTTGCCGTCGATGAGGTGGACCTCCTCGTACGGGGTCCAGCCGACGTGCTTGAGCACGCTGGCGGAGAACATGCGCAGCAGCTCGCGCGACTCCGCCTCCACCACGCCGAGGACGTGGGCGCCGACGTCGCGCATCACCTGGGCCGTGTGGCGGGTCGCGAGCTCGCTGATGGGTTCGGTGGTGAGCTCGACCCAGCCGACCCACGACTCGCGACCGCTTGCCACGACTGAGGTCTCGCCCGTGCGGTGGCGGGCGAGGAAGCGGCCTCGGATGCGGCGCAGGACCGCGTACCTGCTGCGGTCACTTCGCAGCAGATCCAGGGTCGCATGTGGAGAAACGCGTTCGCCCTGGTCCGCTCGGGTGATCTCTCGCCGCGCGGGTGGTGCAGGGGAAGGCCCCGTGGCTGGGCTGCCGGGTCGTTGGTGACCGGGGCCTTCCCTCGGCGAGGACGGTGCCCGGTGAACCTAGGATGAACCTTGAATCCGCTGCTGAGGAGTGAAGAGTGGAGTTCGGGCTGCTCGGCGCCGTGGAGGTGCGCGACCGCGGTGCGCTGGTCGACGTCGGCCACGTCCGGCAACGGTCGGTGCTGGTCGCGCTGCTGGTGGAGCAGGGCAGGCCCGTGCCCGTCGACCGGTTGCTCGATCGCGTCTGGGGTGAACGGGCGCCGTTGCGGGCCCGCGAGACCCTCTACGGGTACGTGTCGAAGCTGCGCAAGCTGCTCGGGCTGGACATCGAGCGGTCGCCCGCGGGGTACCGGCTCACCGTGAGCCCGGAGCAGGTCGACCTGTTCCGCTTCCGCGCACTGGTGCGGGAGGGCGCGCTGGACGAGGCGCTGGCGTTGTGGCGCGGTCAGGCGGTCGAGGGGCTCGAGTCGGAGTGGTTCGACGCGCTGCGGGAGAGCCTGCACGCGGAACGCCTTGCCGTGGAACTGGATCGCAACGACGCGGCGCTCGCAGCCGGCCGGTGTTCGGCGCTGTTGCCCGAGTTGCGGCGGGCGGCCGACGAGCGCCCGCACGACGAACGGCTTGCCGCGCAACTGATGCTCGCTCTGCACAGGTCTGGCAACGACGCGGAGGCGTTGCTGCACTACGACACCATGCGCCGCCGGCTGGCCGACGAGCTCGGCGTGGACCCGAGCAAGCCGTTGCAGGACGCGCACCAGCGCATCCTGACCGGGGGTTCCGCGGTGAGTCCTCGGCAGCTGCCCGCGCCGCACCCGTGGTTCACCGGACGCGCGGAGGAGCTGGCCGCACTGACGTCGCCCGGCACCACCACCATCGGCGGGACGGGCGGCATCGGGAAGACGGCCCTCGCGGTGCACTGGGCCCACCGGCACCTCGACGAGTTCCCCGACGGCCAGCTCTACGTCAACCTGCGCGGCTTCGACCCGGCCGCCGAACCGACGCCGCCCGAGGCGGTGCTGCGCGAGTTCCTGGAGGCGCTGGGGGAGGAGACGATTCCGCAGGGACTGGACGCACGGGCCGCGCGCTACCGAGGTGTGGTGCGAGGCCGGCGCATGCTGGTGTTGCTCGACAACGCCCGCTCCACCGAGCAGGTCGTCCCGCTGCTGCCCGGCCCGGACGCCACGGTGCTCGTCACGAGCCGGCTCAAACTGGCGGGACTGGTGGCCGCGCACGGCGCCAGGTCGGTCTCGCTCGACGTGCTGGACCCGGCCGACGCCCGCGAGTTCCTCGTCGCACGGCTCGGCGCCGCTCGTGTCGCGGCGGAACCCGAGGTGGTCGCGGACCTGGTGACCTGGTGCGGCGGCCTGCCGCTGGCGTTGTCGATCGTCGCCGCGCGGGCCGCGATGGAGCCGGACTTCCCGCTGGCGGTCTTCGCCGGGGAGCTGCGGGAACAACGGCTCGACGCACTGGACGCGGGCGAGATCGGCACGAACCTGCGCGCGGTCTTCTCCTGGTCCGTGGCGGCGCTGTCGGACGAGGCGGCGCGCGCGTTCGGGCTGCTGGGGACCGTGGGCACGGCGGATGTCAGCCTCGCGGCGGCCGCCGCACTGCTGGACAGGCCCGTCACGCGGACGCGGATGGTGCTGCGCGAGCTGGAGAACGCGCACCTCGTGCAGCAGCACGTGCCGGGCCGCTTCCGGATGCACGACCTGGTCGGGCTGTACGCGGCGGACCTCCTGGCCGACGCGGGGTCGCGGCTGGCCGACTTCTACGCCTCCACCGCTCGGGCCGCCGCGCTCACGCTGGAACCGCACAAGGTGTTGCCGGACCACGAAAGCGGTCACGTCCTCGCCTTCGACGACAGTGCCGCCGTGATGGCCTGGTTCGACGCCGAGCACGCCTGCCTGCTGACCGAGCAACGGCAAGCATTGGAGCACAAGGACTTCGACGTCGCCTGGATGATCGGCCGCACGCTGAACAACTACCACCTCCGCCGCGGCCGCACCCACGACGACGTCGAGGCGTGGCTGGTGGCCCTGCGCGCCGCGGAAGCGCTGGGCGACGACCTCAAGCAGGCCACCGCGCACATGTGCCTCGGCGCGAACTACGTCGAGCTGCGCCAGTCGTCGTGGGGACACCGGCACTTCGACCACGCCCTGAGGCTCTTCGACGGCATCGGCGACCACGAGGCGCACGGCGGCGCGCACCGGGCGATGGCGTGGGCGGCGGAGTTCGAGGGCGACCTGGAGAAGGCCCTGGACCACTCGCTGCGGGCGCTGGAGCAGTTCCGCGCGGCCGGGTCGGAGATCCGCGAGGCCGAGGCGCTGAACGAGGCCGGCTGGCGGTACGCGTGCCTGGGCCGCTACGCCGAGGCGCGCACGTTCTGCGAGGAAGCCGTGCTGCTCAACGGCAAGCTCGGCCACGCGGAGGGCTCGGCGGCCACTTTGGACAGTCTTGCCCACATCGCCCACCACGACGGCAGGCACGCGGACGCCGTCGCGCACTACCGCGAGGCGGTGCGGCTGTACCGGGAGCTGGACAACTCCGCCGAGGAGGCGACGGTGCGGGAGCACCTCGGCGACGTCCACGCGGCGGCGGGGGAGGCCGATCTGGCGCGCGAGCAGTGGGAACGGGCGCTGGAGCTGTACCGGGAGCAGGGCCGCACCGCGGAGGAGACGGCCCTGGCGAACCGGATTCAGGGCGTGTCCGACAGATAGGCGGGGTTCGGGACGGGGCGATGCGACAGAGGGCGGGAATGGCCGCGACGTACAATCACAGTGGGGGCGAAGCACCAAGCCGACATCACGGCACCGGTGTGAGGGAGGGGTCGGGATGTTCGGCTGGAAGAAGAAGCGCAACGGTCTGAACGATCTGATGGAGCAGCTCAGGCCCGACCTGAGTCGGGAATCACTCGGTGTCGGGCCCGGCTTCCCGGGCATCGCCCCGAACCCGCTCCTGAGCGGTGATGCACGGAAGCGCGCCGCGGAACTGCGCACGGGGGTGCTTGCGCTCGGCGTTCTCGTCGGCTGGCGGGAGGTCAACAGCAATCCACGCGTGGTCCTGATGTTCGACGTGGAGACCGCCGACGGCGTCTCGTTCCGCGGTATCGCGGACGAAGACCTCACGATCACCGAGCTCACCCGGCTCGCCCCGGGACAGACGCTGCCCGTGCGCTACCGGCCGGCCGTCATGGACCACTACGTCTCCCTCGCCCGGGACGCGGACCCCGCCCACGTGCAGCAGCTCTCCGACAAGATCGCGAGCCGCAGGCGGACCTGACCAGGAGCCTTTGGCCGGATCCCCGGGGCGTGTCCGGCAAAGGTTGAACGTCCAGGACGAATCCAGCGGTCGAGCCGCGCCCTAGACCCGGCTCATCTGCCGGCCGCTCTCGATCAGCTCGTCGGTGAACGAGTCGAGCGCCCGCGCGAAGTCGCGCTGGTCCGGCTCGTGCCAGTCCTCCAGCTGGTCGAGCAGCCAGCGCCGCCACGCCTGCACGAGCTGGGCGAACACGTCCGCGCCCCGGTCGGTGAACCGGTAGCCGTCGTCGTTGAACGCCAGGTGCCCCGACCGCACGAGGGTCTGCGCGGTCGGCTCGAAGATGCCGCCGGGGACCGAGGTCATCTCGCCGATCTCGTCGAGCGTGGCCACGCAGTCGTCCCTCGACGCCTTGTACACGCGGCCGAGCAGCCAGGCCTGTTCCAGCGGCAGGTCGACGCCCGAGCGGCGGAGCACGGCCGGGCCGGGGGTGCCGCCGGACCGGGCTGCGACCGCGGACACCAGCCTGCGCAGTTCGTCGTAGGAGTTGGACGGTGGCGCGGCGAAGCTCTCGCCCACGCCGTTGTTGCCGGCCGCGGCCGCACGGGAGGTGTCGCGCAGCTGCACCTGGGGCAGGAAGAACGCCACGGCCAGGGCGACGAGGCCGATCGGGGCGGCGATCAGGAACATCGTCTGCACGGTTTCGGCGTACCCGGTGACGATCGGCGCCTTGACGGCCTCGGGCAGCGCGTGGACGGCGGCCGGGCTCGCGATGGCGCGCGGGTCGACGCCCGGCGGGACCACCAGGTGGTGCGGCAGCTGGTTGGCGTAGATCGTGCCGAAGATCGCGACGCCGAACGAGCTGCCCATCGTGCGCAGGAAGCTGATGCCGGACGTCGCGACGCCGAGGTCGCTGTAGTTCGTGGTGCTCTGCACGACGATCACCGGCACCTGCATGACCAGGCCGATGCCCGCGCCCAGCACCGCCATGAACGCGCCCATGGCCCAGTAGCTGGTGGAAGCGTCCAGTCTGGACAGCAGGAACAGGCCGATCGAGAGCCCGGCCGAGCCCGCGAGCGGGAAGGCCCGGTACTTGCCGGTGCGGCTGATGGTGTTGCCGGTCAGCAGCGCGGTCGCCATCAGCCCGGCGATCAGCGGCAGCATCCACAGGCCGGACGACGTGGCCGACTCGCCGCGCGCGTACTGCAGGTAGATCGGCAGGTACGTGATGCCGCCGAGCATCGCGAACCCGACGACGAAGCTCAGGATGCCCGACACCGTGAACACCCTGCTGCGGAACAGCCTCATCGGCAGCATCGGCTCGGCCGCGCGCTGCTCGACGAGCACGAACGCCACCAGCAGGACGACCGACCCGGCCGCCATCCCCAGGATCGTCGGTGACGTCCACGGGTACTCGGTGCCGCCCCAGCTCGTGACCAGCGTCAGCCCGGTCGCCGCCAGCGCGATCAGCGCGATGCCGGCGTAGTCGATCTTCGGACGGGCGTCGGTCCTGATGGTCGGCAGGGCGGCCAGCGCCACGCACACGACGGCGATGCCCAGCGGGATGTTCACGTAGAACGCCCAGCGCCAGCTCAGGTGGTCCACGAACAACCCGCCGAGCAACGGCCCCGCCACGGTCGCGATGCCGAACACCGCGCCCGCGAAGCCCTGGAACTTGCCGCGGTCCTTCAACGGCACGACGTCCGCGATGATCGCCGTCGAGGTGACCATGAGCCCGCCCGCGCCGAGGCCCTGCACCGCGCGGAACGCGATGAGCGTGCCCATCGACTCCGACCAGCCCGCGAAGAACGACCCGACCAGGAACAGCGCGACGCTGATCACGAACGTCCGCTTGCGGCCGTAGAGGTCGCCGAACTTGCCGATCAGCACCGTCATGATCGTCTCGGCGAGCAGGTACGACGTCACCACCCACGACAGGTGCGCGCCGCCCCCGAGATCGGCCACCATCGTCGGCAGCGCGGTGGACACGATCGTCTGGTCGAGGGCGGCCAGCAGCATGGCGAGCAGCACGGCCGCGACGACCAGGTTCCGCCGGCGGGTGTCGATCATCTCGGGCACCGGGCGATGATGGCGCAGGTTTCCCGGCTCCGCAGGCCGGGCGGAGGGGAAGGGCACGATGGGGGCAAAGGCCGCGCTCGTGGTGTTCGGTGACGTCAAAGCCCGATGGCATGGTGGTCCGCTTTCACAACGCCGAAGACCACGGCCGGTCCGACTCGGTGGCCGTCGGGATGGTCGGGTTCACGGCCGGGAACCCGCTGTCGGTCGTGCCGCACGGCTTCCGCGTGACCCGGCCGGACCAGCCAGAACACGACACCGCCGTGGCGCGGGTGACGCCGGCGCCGGCCGGTGCGCTGGTCCCGCTCACCGAGGAGTCCTAGGGTCGGGGCAGAGCACGAAGGAGGCTGCCTTGATCTTCATCACCGCCAAGTTCCGCGTCCTGCCCGAGCACGCCGAGGCCTGGCCCGACCTCAGCAGGAGCTTCACCGAGGCCACCCGCGCCGAACCCGGCTGCCTGTGGTTCGACTGGTCGCGCAGCCTCGAAGACCCGAACGAGTACGTGCTGGTCGAGGCGTTCCGCGACGGCGACGCGGGCGGTGCGCACGTGAACTCCGCGCACTTCAAGAACGCTCAAAAGGAACTGCCGCAGTACCTGGCCGAGACGCCGCGCATCGTCAGCCAGGTCGTCGAGCAGGACGACTGGTCGCGGCTCGGCGAGATGGAGGTTCCGCCACGCGGGTGAGCCTGGCCCGGATCGTTGAGCGCGGGCGGTCGCACCGTGAGGATGGCGCGATGGACACCTTCGTGGAGTTGTCCGCCGAGCTGACCGGGTTCTCGGCGGAGGAGCTGAGGTCGACCGGACTGGTCGAGCAGTACCGCGCGCTGGCCGAGGGCGCGTCCGAGGCCGAGATCATCCAGCTCTGGTACACCGGGGTCTGGCGCGGGACCGTTCCGAGCGCCCGCGCCTACGCCGAAGGGCTCGCGTGGAAGGCCGCCGGGGTCGCCGCGCCGGGCACCCGCGGGCCCGGCTTCGGCAGCTGGGAACGCAGACCTGGGAACGGCCTCCGGTGAGGGCCGTGGTCGTCGGCGCGGGGTTCGCCGGCTCGCTGGTCGCGAAGGTGCTGGGGGACAACGGGTTCCGCGTGCTCGTGCTGGAGGCGGGCGCCGAGGCCGACCACGACGACGCGGTCGGCAGGTACCGCACCGCGGTGGTCAGGACGCCGCTCGTACCGTTCCGCACGACCGCCGCCGCGCCGTCGAGCGACTACGTGGTCACCACCGGGCCGCACTCGCTCGGGAGCCCGTACCTGCGCATGAACGGGGGCACCGGTACCGCCTGGACCGGCATCACACCCCGGATGCGCCCCGACGACTTCCGCACCGGCGACCTCGGGCGCGGCCGCAACTGGCCGCTGTCCTACGACGACCTGGAGCCGTACTACCGCGCGGCGGAGTGGGAGATCGGGATCGCCGCCGACGCCGACGAGCAACGACAGCACGTTCCCGTCGCCGACGGCTACCGCTATCCGATGCACGCGTTGCCCCGCACGTTCCTCGACGACACCGTCGCGTCCGTTGTGGACGGTCAACGGATCGACGGCCGCGAGCTCCTGGTCGTCGGCACACCGCAGGCGCGCAACGGTGTCCCGGTCGACGGCTACCAGCCAGACGGACGCCTCTGCGCCGGTTTCGCGAGCTGCGTGCCGGTCTGCCCGGAGAACGCCAAGTACACGCCTCATCGGACGCAGAAGCGGTGGTCGTCCACCGTCGAGCTGCGCACCCGGTGCGTGGTGAACCGCGTGCACGCCGACCAGTCCGGCCGCATCACGAAGGTCAGCTACCAGCGCTACGAGGACGACACGACCGGCGCGCACACCTGTCACGAGGAGGAGGCCGACGTCGTCGTCCTCGCCGCGCACGCCATCGAGAACGCCAAGCTGCTGCTGCTGTCCGGACTCGCGAACAGCAGCGGCCAGGTCGGCCGCAACCTCATGGGCCACCCGGTGCTGCTGACGTGGGCGCTGATGCCGCACCCGGTCGGCCCGTTCCGCGGACCGGGCTCGACGACCGGCATCGAGACGTTCCGGTCAGGTCCCGAGCGCCGTGCGCGGGCGCCGTTCCGCATCGAGATCGGCAACTGGGGCTGGGGCTGGCCTGCGGGCAGCCCCAGTTCGGACACGGCCGAGTTCGTCGCGGCGGGCCTGCGGGGCGCAGCGCTGCGCAAGGCGGTGGCGGACCGCGTGAGCCGGCAGTTCAGCCTCCAGATCGAGGTCGAGCAGGAGGCCGACCCGGCGAACCGCGTCACGCTCGCACCGGACCCCGACGCGCTCGGCACCCCACGGCCGTCCGTCCACTACGAGCTCTCCGACTACGTGAAGGACGGCCTGCTGGCGGCGAAACGGGTGTCCGACCGCATCTTCGAGATGCTCGGGGCCGAGGACTTCACGGCGTACAAGCCGGACGACGGGAACTACCTCGAACACAAGGGCGAACCGCTCCGGTACTGGGGCGCCGGGCACAGCGGCGGCACGCACGTGATGGGCGCGTCGCCGCGCGACTCCGTCGTGGACGAGTGGCAGCGCTGCTGGGACCACCCCAACCTGTACGCGGTGGGCTGCGGCAGCATGCCGTCCCTCGGCACGTCGAACCCGTCGCTCACGATGGCCGCGCTCGCCCTGCGCACCGCCGATCACCTCGTGTCGCGGGCACGCTGAAGAAGTTCCGCGCAGAATGTCGAAGCTCCGCGACGTCGATCGACGCAGGGGTGGTGGCGCGCGACGCCGCCAGTCGACAACGAGGAGAGAGAACATGCGGTTCATGCTCATGCACCGGGTCCAGGAGGACGACAACGCCTCCTGGGAACCGAACCCGGAGCTCGTCGAGCGGATGAACGCGTTCGTCGGGAAGCTGACGGCGGACGGCGTCATGCTCGGTGCCGAGGGCGTGCAGAAGGTCGGCGCGGTGGTGCGCAGGCGCGGCACGGCGATCAGGTCGGTCGACGGCCCGTTCGCCGAGGCCAAGGAGGTCGTCGGCGGGTTCCTGCTGATCAACGCGAAGGACCTGGCCGAGGCCACGGCGATCGCCGAGGAGTACATCACCTGCTTCGCCGGCGTCGAGGAGATGTCGGTCGAGGTGCGCCAGGTCGTCGAGTTCGAGGACATCGAGCCCTACCTGACCAAGTAGCCCAGCTCGACGACGAACCACTCGCCGTCCAGGGAACAGGGCCCACCGGGGTGCAGCCGCACGTCCTCGCCGTCGAGAGCGGCGAGGACGTGCGGCCCCTCCAGGTCCAGCGCCGCGTCGGACACCGTGCGCACGCTGACGTCGCCCGGCGCGATGTCCAGCGGCTCGCCCGCGTTCTCGCCGAGGTCCTTCAGCTCGACGAGCCGGTTGCGGTGTGGGCCACGTGTGCGTCCGGCCTCATCGGCACCACGGCGTCCCCGAGGCCGAAGCGGTCGCGCACCGACGATCCGGGCGGAAGCAGGCGTGGGCGCGCAGGCCCGAGTCGGTGAGGTGCAGCGCCACGAACGAGTCCCGGCGCAGCTCGCGCAGGCGCACCGGTCCGCGCAGCCCGAACACCCACAGGCCGGGGATCCGATCGCCCACCCGCACCGGCCCGAGTGCTCCGAACCGGTCCAGTACTTCCAGCGTGCGCGTCGGAACGGTGCCGGTCGTGTTCATCCGTCCTCCCCACCCCCTATGTTCGAGCACGAGGGTGCCTCCGGGGGAGGGAACATGCGGAAAGCGGTTTCAGCCGTTCTGCTCACGCTGGTCGTCGCCGGGTGCGGGACACCGCCACCACCGGCGCGGGAGAAGACCGAGGTCAGCTACCTGACGTCGTTCAACACGTTCGGCCGTGACGCCTACGCCTACGTGGCGCAGGAGAAGGGCTTCTTCGACGAGGCCGGGCTCGACGTCACGATCACGCCCGGCACCGGCAGCGTCGACGTGCTCAAGCTGGTCGCGGGCGGCAGAGCGGACTTCGGCGTCGCGGACTTCACCGCCACCGCGATCACCGTCGCCAGGGAGAGGCTGCCGGTCACCACGATCGCGGCCGTGCAGCAGAAGTCGCTCGCCGCGATCGTGGCGCTGGAGGGCGGTGGGATCCGCGAGCCCGCCGACCTGGCCGGCAAGAGGATCGGCGACCAGCCGGGCTCGACCAACCAGGTGATGTTCCCCGTCTACGCCAAGGCGGCGGGAATCGACCCGGACACCGTCCAGTTCGTGCCGTCCGCCCCGCCCGCCCTGCCGCAGCTGCTCGCCGCGGGACAGGTCGACGGCATCGGCCAGTTCGTCGTCGGCAAGCCGCTGATCGAGGCGGCGGCGAAGGGCAGGAAGGCGGTGGTGCTGCCGTACGGCGACCTCGTGCCGGACCTCTACGGCAACGCGCTGGTGACGTCGAAGGAGATCGCTGCGAACAGGGCCGAGCTGGCCGGGAGGTTCGCCGGGGCGTTGCTGAAGGGCCTGGAGTACTCGGTCGAGCACCCGGACGAGGTCGGGCCGATCCTCAAGAAGTACCAACCGGCCCAGGACGTGATCGTGGCCAACACCGAGGTCAGGCTGATGGAGCCGTTCGTCAGCCCGCCCGGCTACACCGGACGCGTCGGCGGCCTGAACGAGCTCCGCGTCGAGAAGATCATCCAGACGCTCGTCGAGGCGGGCGCGATCCCCGACGGGTCGGTGCGCCCCGCCGACCTCGTGTCCTTCGGGCTGGCCCCGAAGTGATCAGCCTGCACCAGGTCTCGCACACCTTCGGCGGCGTGCGGGCGGTGGAGGGCGTCGACCTGGACGTCGGCGAGCACGAGTTCGTCGCGGTGATCGGGCGGTCGGGGTGTGGCAAGTCGACGTTGCTGCGCCTCGTCGCCGGTCTCCTCACGCCGACCGGAGGACGGGTCTTCGTGGCGGGGGAGGAGGTCACGAGGCCGCGCCGGGACGTCTCGGTCATGTTCCAGCGCCCGGCGTTGCTGCCGTGGCGGACGGTGCTGGCCAACGTCCTGCTGCCGGCCGAGATCCTCGGCCTGCGCGACCACAGGGCCCGTGCGCACGAGCTCCTGGAGCTGGTCGGGCTGGGCGGGTTCGCGACACGGCTGCCGCACGAGCTGTCGGGCGGCATGCAGCAGCGGGTGTCGCTGTGCCGGTCGTTGATCCAGAGCCCGCGGGTGATGCTGATGGACGAGCCGTTCTCCGCGCTCGACGCGATCACGCGCACCGACCTTTCCCTGGAACTCCAACGGGTTCAGCGGGAGCACCCGCGTTCGGTCCTGTTCGTCACGCACTCCATCGACGAGGCCGTGCTGCTCGCCGACCGGATCGTCGTGCTCACCCCGCGACCCGGCCGCGTCCACGCGGTCGTCGACGTCCGCCTGCCGCGGCCGCGCGCTCTCGGGCAGGTGGAGCTGGACGAGGTGAGCCGGTCGTTGCGGGCGGTGCTGGGCGAGGTGACGGTGTGAGGACCGCGTTGCCGGTGCTGGGTCTGCTGGCCATGGTCGGTCTGTGGTGGCTGGCGACGATCGTCTTCGGCATCGAGCCGTTCCTCGTCCCGTCACCGGCCGACGTGGTGGCCGAGTTCCTGGAGCTGCCGGGGTATCTGCTCGAGCAGGCCGTCATCACGTTGTGGGAGGCGGTGTCCGGGTTCGCACTGTCCGTTGTGGTCGGTGTGCCGGTGGCGTTGCTGATCGTGGGGTCGAGGGTGCTGGAGCGGATGTTCTACCCGTTGCTGGTGGCGCTCAACGCCGTGCCGAAGGTCGCCCTGGCGCCGCTCGTGGTGGTATGGTTCGGGTTCGGCATCTCGTCGAAGGTGGTCATGGTCGTCCTGGTGTCGATCTTCCCGATCGTCCTCTCGACCGCGTCCGGCATGAAGTCGACGCCCCAGGAGCTGGTGGAGCTGTTCCGGTCGCTGGACGCCACCCGCACGCACGAGTTCTTCAAGCTGCGGCTGTGGCACGCGTTGCCGCAGATCTTCGTCGGGCTGAAGGTGGCGGTCACGCTCGCCGTCATCGGCGCGGTGATCGGGGAGTTCGTCGGCTCCGGGGCAGGGCTGGGCTTCGTGATCTCGCAGTCGGGCGGCAGCGCCAACACCGCGCTGGCGTTCGCGGCGATGGCACTGCTCGCGGTCATCAGCGTCGGGCTGTTCTACGGATTGTCGTTCGCGGAGCGGAAGCTGGTGCCCTGGGCGGAGGAACGCCGTTAGCGGGCCAGCCGGTCGAGCAGCTCGCCGAGCAACGCGCGCTCGCCCGGCGTGAGGTCTCCGGGGTCTTCGTCGACCAGCGCGCGGAGCGTGAGCGCCGAGCTCTTGCGGCTCGCCGCCGCCTCGGCGGCCGGGACGTGCAGCACTCCGGCCAGTGCGGACTCGCGCACGCGCTCGGACAGGCCGAAGTCCGGCTCCGGCTGGGAGATCAGGGTCAGCGTGACGCCGACGTTCGCGGCGAGGACCTGCTCCGCGGCGTCGTCCGCCGGTGCCTTCAGCAGCCCCTTCCTGGCGGCCTCGGTGAACCGTTCGCGCAGCGCGGCGTGTGCCGGCGCGGTGACGGCGCAGGGCTTGCCCGGTTCGGCGCGGCCGTAGAGCAGGCCGTAGAACGACGGGTGCTCCAGCCCGAACCGCACGTGCTGGTCCCAGCCCGCCCGCAGGTCGCCGAGCGGGTCACCGGAGCTCTCCACCGCCATGTACTGGGTGAAGCCGTGGTTGAGCACGGCGTCGATCAGGCCCTGCTTGCTGCCGAAGTGGTGGTAGAGCGTCGGCGCCTGCACACCGGCGCGGTCGCACACCGCCCTCGTGGACACCGTGCCGCCGTTCTCCAGCAACTCCGCGGCCGCCAGCAGGAGCCGATCCCGTGCGTTCTGCATGTCGCTATAGTAGCCCATATAGCGCTACATTGAGCGCTATAGCGAAGGGAGAAGCTCATGAGGACCTGGTTCATCACCGGTGGGACGCCCGGCGGGTTCGGGATGGCTTACGCCGAGGCGGCGCTGGAGCTCGGGGACCGGGTGGTGCTGACCGCGCGCCGCCCCGCCGAGCTGGAGGAATGGGCGGCGGCGCACGGCGACCGCGTGCTGGTGCTGCCGCTCGACGTCACCGACGCCGGGCAGGTGCGGGCAGCGGTCGCGGCGGCGGAGGAGCGGTTCGGCGGCATCGACGTCCTCGTCAACAACGCGGGCCGCGGCTGGTACGGCTCGGTGGAGGGCACTCCCGGCGAGACGGTCCGCCGCACGTTCGACCTCAACCTGTTCGCGGTGGTGGAGGTGGTGCGCGCGGTCCTGCCGGGCATGAGGGCACGCGGCGGCGGCTGGATCGTGACCATGTCATCGCTGGCGGGGCTCGTCGGCGTGGAGGGCTTCGGCTACTACTCGGCGGCGAAGTTCGCGCTCGAAGGCCTGTCGGAGACGCTGCGCCAGGAGGTCGCGCCGTTCGGCGTGCGCGTGCTGGTGGTCGAGCCGGGATCGTTCCGCACCAAGGCTTACGCGGGTTTCCAGGACGAACCGGTCGACGAGACCGTCGATGCCTACGCCGAGCTGGTGAAGGGCATCCGGGCGACGTTCGCGGAGCAGGACGGCAAGCAGCCGGGCGATCCCGAACGCGGTGTGCGGGCCGTGATCAGCGCGATGAACGCGCCAGAGCCGCCGCACCGGCTGGTGCTCGGCGGCGCCGCGCACGACGCCGCCGTTGCGATGCACGAGCACGCACTCGTGGAGCTTCTCGCGAACGAGAAGCTCTCACGCGGTGCGGATTTCTAGCCTGCGGACCCGCCCGCGGCGAGGCGCATCAGGTCCGAGTCGAAGTCGATCGACAGCTCGGTGCCGCCCGCGCTGCCGAACTCGTGCTGGTAGCGGCCCCACGACTCGTCGCGGACGGTCTTCTCGAACCCGGCGGCCATGAGCGCCACCAGTTCGAGGGCCGCGCGGTCGATGCGCTTGCCCAGGCCGGGGTCGGTCCAGTCCTCGGTCGCGGCGAACAGCGACGTCGGCACCACGACCGTGCGCAGGTAGGCGAACAGGCCGCGCATCTGGTCGTCGACCACGAGCGCGTGCCGGGCGGTGCCGGCGGTCGCGGCGAGCACGACGGGCTTCGCGATCAGCAGGTCGTTGTCGAGGATCTGGAAGAACGACGTGAACAGCCCGCTCGCGCCCGCCTTGTAGACGGGAGTGCTCGCGACGATGCCGTCCGCGTGCTGCAGCGCGGTGATCGCCTTCTGCAGCTTGGCGCCGATGTGGTTGGACACCAGGGCGTTCGCGATCTCACCGGCGAGCTCGCGCAGCTCGACGGTCTGCACGCCGACGGTCATCTGCTTCTGCTGCCCGAGGGTGGCGGCGCGCTGGGCGACGCGGTCGGCGAGCAGGCGGGTGGACGACGGGTCGCTCGTGCCGGCCGACACCACCACGAGCTGGAACTGTGTGGTCATCTCTCCTCGTTCCCGGCCAGTTTGCCGGTGATCACTGCGAGCTGGTCGAGCTCTTCCTGGCTCAGCACGCTCAGGGCTCTGGTGACGCTGCGGGCGTGCGGGCGGCCGATCTCGCGCTGGGTCTCCCGGCCCGCCGGGGTGAGCGACAGGCGCACACCCCGGCGGTCGCCGAGATCGGGGCAGCGTTCGACCAGGCCCCGGTCGACCAGGCGGTCGACCATGCGGGACAGGGCCGGCTGGCTCAGCAGCACGTGGCGGTTCAGCTCACTCATCCTGAGTGGACTGTCGCACTTAGACAGCTGGTACAGCACGTCGTACTCCCGCATGGTCAGCTCGCCCCAGACGTCCTCCGCGTTGAACTGCTTCATCAGCACGGCGTAGGCCCTCATCAGGGACTCCCACGCCTCGTTCGCACGGGTCATGGTCCTACTCGGCGTCCTGGTAGGGCGAGCCGCCCGTGACGTTGTCGCCGCGGTTGGCGTTCGGCTTCGGCTGACGCGCGGGCTTGTCGCCGTACTTGTCCCTGACGCGGCCCGCGTGCGTCGGCGGCTTGGCGGTCTCGGGGTCCTGGCGCGACTCGATCTCCTTGCGCAGCACCGGGACCACCTCCTCGCCCAGCAGGTCGAGCTGGTTGAGCACGGTCTTGAGCGGCAGGCCGGCGTGGTCCATCAGGAACATCTGGCGCTGGTAGTCGCCGAAGTGCTCGCGGAAGGTCAGCGTCTTGTCGATAATCTCCTGCGGGCTGCCGACCGACAGCGGCGTCTGCTCCATGAAGTCCTCCATCCGCGGCCCGTGGCCGTAGACGGGGGCCTCGTTGAAGTACGGGCGGAACTCCTTGATCGCGTCCTGCGACCGCTTGGCGATGTACGCCTGGCCGCCGAGACCGACGATCGCCTGCTTCTCCGTGCCGTGGCCGTAGTGCGCGTACCGCTGGCGGTAGAACTTGATCAGCCGCATGTAGTGCTCCTTCGGCCAGAAGATGTTGTTGGCGAAGAAGCCGTCGCCGTAGTAGGCGGCCTGCTCCGCGATCTCCGGCGTGCGGATCGACCCGTGCCACACGAACGGCGGCACGTCGTCGAGCGGCCGCGGCGTGGAGGTGAATCCCTGCAACGGGGTGCGGAACTTCCCCTCCCAGTCCACGACGTCCTCGCGCCACAACCGGTGCAGCAGGTTGTAGTTCTCCAGCGCCAGCGGCAGGCTCTGCCGGATGTCGGCGCCGAACCACGGGTAGACCGGCGCGGTGTTACCGCGGCCCAGCATCAGGTCCATGCGGCCCTTCGCCAGGTGCTGCAGCATCGCGTACTCCTCGGCGATGCGCACCGGGTCGTTCGTGGTGATCAGCGTCGTCGCGGTGCTGACGATCAGCTTCCTGGTCTTCGCCGCGATGTGCGAGAGCAGCGTGGTGGGCGCCGACGAGAAGAACGGCGGGTTGTGGTGCTCGCCGATCGCGAACACGTCGAGCCCGACCTCCTCGGCCTTCTCGGCGATCTGCACGATCGCGTCGATCCGCTCGGCCTCGCTGGGGGTCTCGCCGCTCACCGGATCCCTGGTGATGTCGCTCACCGAGAACACTCCGAACTGCACGGTCCCCGCCTCCTTCAAGTCTGGTGATTAATGCGTTTGCATCTACCTTAACGCGCAGGGCTCCGAGCTATTCCCATCGCGCAGGTCACACGCCAGAGGGATCGGTCAGCGCCGCGGCGGCGTCCGGGGTCAGGTCCCAGCCCTGCGCGTACGCCGAGGCGTACTCCTCGGCGCCGAGCGCGGCTTCGCAGCGGAGGACGAGCTCACGAACCCGGTGGTCGGTGCGCTCGTGCGCGCCTCGCAGCCGGGCCGCCGCCCCGAGCAGCACGGCCGGTTCGCGCCGTCGTCCGAGCGCCTCGGCGAGCGCGGCCGCGATCACCGCCACCAGCGACAGGACCGGCAACTCTCCCGACGCCAGTGCGGCGGCACGTGCCTTCCTCAACGCCACCTCCGCGCCCGTCACGTCACCCCGTGCCAGGCACAGCGCGGCCCGCGTGCTGCCGGCCAGCGTCCGCGTCCGGTGCGTGGTGTCGCGGAGCAGCGGCTCGACGCCGTCGAGCAGGGCGCCCGCCTCGCCGAGGTCACCGAGCCGCACCCGCAGGTCGGCCTCCGTCACGTCGACGAGCACCCGCAGGTCCGCCGAAGACCC
>NZ_DATLEC010000039.1:0-15852 GCF_035525475.1 Lentzea sp.
TGCAGGCCCAGGTGCTGCAGCTGCTCGAGACCGCGCAGGAGGTCACCGGCGCGGGCATCGTGATCATCACCCACGACCTCGGCGTCGTCGCCGGGTTCGCGGACCGGCTGATGGTCATGTACGCGGGCCGCGCCGTCGAGACCGGCCAGGTCGACGACATCTACCGGCAGCCGCGCATGCCGTACACGCTCGGCCTGCTCGGCTCGATTCCGCGTCTCGACGTGAGCGAGAAGCAGGCGCTGGTGCCGATCAAGGGCCAGCCGCCGTCGCTCACGGACCTGCCGCCCGGTTGCCCGTTCGCGCCGCGCTGCCCGATGGTCGTCGACGCCTGCCACACGGCGGAGCCGCCGCTCTTCGACGTGGACGGTTCCGCCGAGCACCGCGCCGCGTGCATCCGCACCAACGAGATCGCCGCGACCGGCGCCGAGGGCGCCGAGGCCGCGGTGGAGATCTTCGGTGCCGAGGTGGTGGACGAGCCCGAGGTCGCGAAGATCCCGCGCGAGCAGCGCGAGATCGTGCTGGAGCTCGACCAGCTCGTCAAGGAGTACCCCGTCAACAAGGGCGTGGTGTTCAAGCGCCGCATCGGCACGGTGCACGCCGTCGCGGGCATCTCGTTCGACGTCCGCGAGGGCGAGACCCTCGGCCTCGTCGGCGAGTCGGGCTGCGGCAAGACCACGACGCTGATGGAGATCCTCGGCCTGCAGAAGCCCATGAGCGGCGAGATCTCGGTGCTCGGCACGAACGTGTCCCAGGTGGACAACAAGCGCCGCTTCGAGATCCGCCGCGACATGTCGGTGGTGTTCCAGGACCCGATGGCGTCGCTCGACCCGCGCCTGACGATCAACGACTGCATCGCGGAGCCCATGCAGGTCCACGGCCTCCCCAAGGACGAGATCAACCGGCGCGTGCCGGAGCTCATGCGGCTCGTCGGCCTGCGTCCCGAGCAGCTGTCGCGCTACCCCGGCGAGTTCTCCGGTGGTCAGCGCCAGCGCATCGGCATCGCACGGGCGCTCGCGCTCGAACCGAAGCTCGTCGTGCTCGACGAGCCGGTGTCGGCGCTGGACGTCTCCATCCAGGCGGGTGTCATCAACCTGCTGGAGGAGCTCAAGTCCAAGCTGGGCCTGGCCTACCTGTTCGTGGCGCACGACCTGTCCGTGGTGCGCCACATCGCGGACCGGGTGGCCGTCATGTACCTCGGGAAGATCATCGAGATCGGCGAGGTGGACTCGGTGTTCGAGGCGCCGCGCCACCCGTACACGCAGGCCCTGCTGTCGGCGATCCCGATCCCCGACCCCGTCAAGGAGCGCCAGCGGGAGAGGATCATCCTCACCGGCGACCTGCCGAGCCCGGCGAACCCGCCGTCCGGCTGCCGGTTCCGCACCCGCTGCTTCCTGCACGCCTCGTTGCCGCCCGAGAAGCAGCGCGTGTGCATCGAGGTCGAACCACCGCGCGAAGTCCAGGCCCCCGACCACGAGGCCGCCTGCCACTTCGCCCAGATCCGTCAGGTCCTCTGATGCATCCGTCGCCTCAGAAGATCTGCGAAGGAACAGTGTCCCCGGCAACTGGTGTCCGGGCACGAGGGAGGTTCACGACAGTGAGTCGACGTACCACGGTGGGAGTGTCCGCGCTGGCCGCGGTCGTCCTCACGCTTACCGCGTGTGGGGGGCCCAGCAACAACAACTCCAACTCCGGGCTCAAGGGCGCGGAGAACACGATCGGCCAGGCGGACATCAACCCGCAGGACGCGTCCAAGGTCAAGGACGGCGGCGAGTTCCGCTGGCCGGTGGACCAGTTGCCGGACAACTGGAACTACAACCAGCTCGACGGCACCAACGCCGACGGCCGCCGCATGATCGACACGGTGATGCCGAACCTGTTCAAGCAGAAGCCCGACGCGACCTTCGAGGTCAACAAGGACTACCTCGAGGACGCGAAGCTCGCCTCCACCGACCCGCAGGTCCTCGAGTTCAAGATCAACCCGAAGGCCAAGTGGTCGGACGGCACGGCGCTGTCGTGGCAGGACTTCGAGTCGATGTGGAAGTCCCTCAGCGGCGCAGACAAGGCCTTCGAGGTCGCCGGCACCACCGGCTACGAGGACATCGAGAAGGTCGAGAAGGGCGCCAACGACCAGGAAGTCAAGGTCACCTTCAAGAAGAAGTTCGCCGAGTGGAAGGGCATCTTCTCGCCCCTCTACCCGAAGGCCATGTCCTCCTCCGCCGAGGAGTTCAACAAGGGCTGGGCCGACGCCCCGAAGATCACCGCGGGTCCGTTCAAGATCGGCACGATCGACCGCACCGCCAAGCTCGTGACGGTCGTGCAGGACCCCGCCTGGTGGGGTGACAAGCCGAAGCTCGAGAAGATCACCTTCCGCCAGGTCGACCGTCCCGCGCTCGCGGACGCGCTCGCCAACGGCCAGATCGACTTCTTCGACATCGGCTCGAGCGTCGACAACTTCACGCGTGCCAAGGGCATGCAGGGTGTGACGATCCGCCAGGCGATCACGCCGGACTACTCGCACATCACGTTCAACGGCGCGGACTCCTCGATCCTCAAGGACCCGAAGCTCCGCGTCGCGCTGACCAAGGGCATCGACACCAAGGTCATCACCAAGGCCCTGCTCGGCCAGATGCTCAAGGGTGACGCTCAGGTCACCGGCAACCACTTCTTCCTGCTGGGTTCCGCGGGCTACAAGGACAACTCGGCCGTCTCCGCGTTCGACAAGGAAGCCGCGAAGAAGCAGCTCGACGAGCTGGGCTGGAAGCTCGAGGGCGAGACCCGCAAGAAGGACGGCAAGGAGCTGGTGATCCGGTACGTCATCCCGACGCCGAACCCCATCTCCGACCAGATCGCGAAGCTCGTGCAGTCGCAGCTCAAGGAGGTCGGCGCCAAGGTCGACATCCAGGCCGTGCCGTCGACCGACTTCTTCAAGCAGTTCGTGAACGTCGGCAACTTCGACATGACCGGCTTCCGCTGGCTGGCCTCGGCCACGCCGGTGTCGGACAGCAAGGGCATCTACTACCTCGACCCGGCCAGCACCAACCAGAACTACGGCCGCATCGGTTCGGAAGAGGTCAACAAGCTGCTCGACCAGGCGGTCGGCGAGCTCGACGACACCAAGCGCCTCGAGATCGCGAACGAGGCCGACAAGAAGATCTGGGAGCTGGCCCACCAGCTGCCGCTCTACCAGCTGCCCGGCGCGGTCGCGGTGAAGAGCAACGTCGCCAACTTCGGTGCCGTCGCGTACGCGAACCGTCCGTACGACTACATCCACATGGGCTTCACCGGATGATCCGCGGTTAGCTGTTGAACGGCCCGGCGGGCTTCCCGCCGGGCCGTTTCGCTTTCTTCTCTGGAGTCTGCCGTGTTGCGTTCCCGGGTTCGCGCGCTGCGCCATGGTGTTCTCGCCACGGCGATCGTGCTGTTCGTCTGCCTCGTCGTCGCGCTGCTGTCGTGGTTGTCCTATTCGGACGGTCGTGCTCGGCTGTCCTCGCTGACCTCCCGCGAGGTGGGCTCCGTCGTCTCGTTCGCCGACGGCGCGGTCGAGGTGCGGTGGCCGTCGGGGTCGGCGCGCGTCCCGTACGAGAACGGCGCGCGGTTCGTGGGGCGGCAGACGCAGGTGGCGTTCGACCCGGCGGACCCGTCGCGCGCGGTGATCCCCGGCTCGGACCTCTTCCTGGAGACCGACCGCGCCCTGGGCGGCGTGACGTTCTCGATCGCGGTGGCGGTGCTGGTGCTCGTCGCCGGCGGGGTGCGGGTGCTGCTGGCGGTTCGTTCCGCGAAGTCCTCCGGTGTGACCGCGTCGGTGCGGCGGATCCGGCTGCAGTCGGGCCTGATGGTGCGGTCGTGGCTGGAGATCGAGGGACGCACCGAGCGCTGGCTGCCCGTCTACTACGACCCGGTGCTCGTGACGCTGCCGTCGCCGGTCTCCGTGGAACTGCGCGGCGGCCGGGTCGCCGTGGCCGACGGCGTGACGCTCTACCCGTCCGGTCGCGCCGTGACGAAGCACCCCCGCGGCCGGCGGCTGGACAACCCCGCGCAGCCCGACCCGGAGACGCGCGCGCCGCGCGGCCTGCTCGCCCAGCTGCGGGTGGACGCGGTGTTCATGGTGCCCGCGCCGTTCGTCGGCGTCTTCTGGGCCTACCTGGACGGCAGCGGCTTCACGGGCTGGATCACCGCCACGGTGATCGCCGCCGTGCTGGGCCTGTGGTGGGGCGCCTTCCGGGGCTCCGACCCCTCCTGAGCTACCCCTCCTCGGCCTGGGCGCGCTTGCGGCGCTTGCCCTCGTGCATCGCGACGACGCGGGCGACGGGGATGGTGTGCCCCTGCGCGACCAGGTCGGCCGGCAGGCGTTGCGGCTTCGGCATCAGCTCGGCCCACGGGTCGCCGTCGAACCTCGTCCTGATCGTGAAGTCGGCCGGGGTGACGTCCTCCAACGACTCCCACGGCACGGGGAACGAGATCGGCAGGCCTTCGCGCAGCCGGGGGCTGTAGGCGGCGACCACGGTCGCGCCCCAGGCCCTGGTGGAGTCGAGGAACACCTTCCCGCCGCGTTCGGCCTTGATGTACGCGGTGGTCGCCAGCCCGGGGTCCAGCGCCTCCGCCCGCGCGGCCACCGCGCGCGTCGCCGCTGCCACGTCGTCGGGGGAGTGCTCCTCCAGGGGCACGAAGATGTGCACGCCCTTGGCGCCGCTGGTCTTCACCGCGCCCTCCAGGCCCGCCTGCGCGAGCGCCTCCCTGACCAGGTGCGCCGAGCCGACCACGACGTCGAAGCCGGTGCCCTCCGGCGGGTCGATGTCGAGCACCAGGTGGGTCTGGTGGTGGTCGTCGCCGAAGTGGTCGCCGAGGTACAGCGGCACGTGGTACTCGACGGCGCGCTGGTTCGCGAACCACATCAGCGTCTGCTTGTCGTCGCAGATCGCATACTTGATCTTGCGGTGCGACGCCTCCGCCCAGACCTCGACCGTCCTGACGTAGTCCGGCGTGTACTTCGGGACGTTCTTCTGCATGAACGGTTCCTGGCCGTCCTGGGATCCCTTTCTGGACAGGATCCGCCACACCGACAGCTGCCGCCCGGCGAGCACCGGCACGAACCGGTCGGCCACGAAGTCCAGGTACTCGACCAGGTCGCCCTTGAGCGCGCCGCCGAAGAGCGGCTGGTCGAGCGACGAGAACTTGATCTGGCTACTGCTCATCGGGAACCTCGAGTTCGTCTCTGGCGGCCCACTCCAGCAGCGGTTCGATCGACCAGACCGCGTCGTCGATCCCGGCGTGCAGGTCGCCCAGCTCGGCGTAGCGCTTCGGCACGGTGGCGATCGTGAAGTCGCGCGGGTCGGCGTCCGGTATCTCGTCCCAGCGGATCGGCGCCGACACCGTCGCCTCGGGAAAGCCCCGCACCGAGTACGCGCCGGCGATCGTGCGGTCGCGCGAGTTCTGGTTGTAGTCCACGAACACCAGCGACGGGTCGCGGTCCTTGCGCCACCACGTGGTCTCGACGTCGCCGGGCGCGCGTCGTTCGACCTCGTGCGCGAACGCCAGCGCCGCCTTGCGCACGTCCTGGAAACCGTGGGTGGGCTCGATCCGCACGTAGATGTGCAGCCCCTTCGACCCGGACGTCTTCGGGAACCCGGTCGCGCCCAGCTCGGCCAGCACCTCCTGCGCCACCAGCGCCACCCGCCGGACGCGGTCGAACGAGCACTCCGGTCCGGGGTCGAGGTCGATGCGCCACTCGTCGGGCTTCTCGGTGTCGGCCGCCCGCGAGTTCCACGGGTGGAACTCCACAGTGGACATCTGCACGGCCCAGATGACGTCGGCGAGGTGCGTGACGCACAGCTCGTCCGCGTGGCGGTTGTAGCGCGGGAAGTGCACGCGCACCGTCCGCACCCACGGCGGCGCGCCGTTCGGAAGCCTCTTCTGGTGCACCTTCTCGCCCGTCACGCCCTCGGGGAAGCGGTGCAGCATGCACGGCCGTTCCCGCAACGCGCGGACGATGCCGTCGCCGACGGACAGGTAGTAGTTCGCGAGATCCAACTTCGTCTCCCCGCGCGCGGGGAAGTAGACGCGGTCGGGGTTGGAGATCCGCACGACGCGGTCCTCCACCTCGAGCTCGACAGCCGGAAACTTGCCCATGAGGTTCAACCTAGCCCGTTCCAGGCGTTTCCTCAGTGCGACGGTCCAACGGCGGTAGTTTGCCGCTGTGGACCTGTTCTCGCGTTCCCTGTCCGATCTCCTCGACACCGTCGGCGACCTGACCGACGACGACTTCGCGCGGCCCTCCGGGTGTGCGGACTGGCTCGTGCGGGACCTGGTGTGCCACTTCGTGATCGACGCGCAGGACGTGCTGATCACGCTGGTGACGCCTACCGCGGACGCCGTGACGCACGACGCCGTCACCTACTGGAAGGTCTCCCACGCACCCTCGGACGATCCGCTGGCGGCGCTGACGGTCCGGCTTGCCGCCGCGTACGGCGAGCCGTGGATGCTGAAGCACCACGTCCAGGACGTGGGCCGGGCGGCGGTGCGGGCGGCGCAGATCGCCGACCCGCGGCTCAAGGTCGGCACCCAGGACATGGTGCTGGCCGTCGCCGACTACCTGGGCGCCTACGTCTGGGAGTGGACGCTGCACCACCTGGACCTGGTCGCGCACCTGCCCCACGCCCGCCGGCCGCACGCCGACGCGCTCGCCCGGTGCCGTGAGGTGCTGGAACGGGTCGGGGGAGCGTTCCCGGCGTCGTGGCGGGACGAGGACGTGCTGCTGGTGGGCACGGGGCGGCGCGCGCCGACCGAGGCGGAACGCGCCGAGCTCGGGGACCTGCGGATCCCGTTCGTGCTGGGTTAGGGCCTGTGTCGACTTCGATACGGGCCTACTCCTGCTCTTCGAGGCGCGCCTTCTCCGCCAGGCGGGCTTCCTCGGCGCGGAACTCCTTGTAGGTCTCGCGCTCCCGCACGAGCCAGTCGGGGTTCTCCTCCTTGATGGCGTTGATCTGGTCGGTGGTGAGGGCCTCGGTGAGGCCGGCGCGCACGAGGGCCGACGTCGAGATGCCGAGCTTCTGCGCGATCAGCTGCTTGGGGTGCGGGCCGTTGCGGCGCAGGTCGCGCAGCCACTCCGGCGGGTTGGCCTGCAGTTCGGTCAGCTCGTCGCGCGACACGACGCCCGCCTGGAACTCCTCGGGCGTCGCCTCGAGGTACACGCCCAGCTTCTTCGCGGCGGTGGCGGGTTTCATGGTCTGCTGCGACTTCATGACGAAAAGAGTAACGGGCTCGTCCGGTAGCCTCAGCACGTGACCGGATCGTTCACGCTCGCGTACGTCCCAGGCGTGACGCCGGGCAAGTGGGCGCGGCTCTGGCAGGAACGCCTGCCCGAGACCCCGCTGACCCTCGTGCAGGTGACGGCGGCCGAAGCCGCGTCGAAGGTGCGCTCCGGCGAGGCCGACGCCGCGCTGCTGCGGCTGCCCGGCGACCGCGAGGACCTGCACGCCATCCCGCTCTACACCGAGACGACGGTCGTGGTGCACCCGAAGGACCAGGAGTTCGCGGACGAGCTGTCCGTCGAGGACCTGGCGGGGCACGTGCTGTGGCAGCCGCTCGACGACACGCTCGAGTGGGAGTCGCTTCCCGGTCAGCCGCCGGTCGAACGGCCTGGGACCACCGCGGACGCCGTCGAGGTCGTCGCGGCCGGCGTGGGCCTGCTCGTGGTGCCGCAGTCGCTGGCCCGCCTGCACCACCGCAGGGATCTGGCCTACAAGACGCTCACGGACGCCCCGCAGTCCCGCGTGGCGCTGTCGTTCCCGATCCGCGACGAGAACCCCGAGCTGGTCGAGCAGATGATCGGCATCGTCCGCGGCCGCACGCCCAACAGCACGCGCGGGCCGCAGCAGGAGCCCGTCCGGGCACAGCAGCAGCGGCGGAGTCCCGCGCCCCGCAAGCAGCAGAAGCCGCCGGCCAAGCGCGCGAAGACCCGCCGCGGGCGCTGAGGTCAGTCCGTCCCGAGTGGACTCACTGCCCGGTCCTGGCGGTGATCTGCTCGCGGAGGCGGTCCTCCTGCGCCTGGGTCTCGGGCGTGATGACGCTCTCGAACGCCTCCGGGCCGTGGATCTGCCGGATCTCCACCTCTCCGCTCTGGAAAGGCGCCTTCTTCAGCCACTCGACGGCGTCCTGCAGCGACGGCAGCTCCCAGATCCAGAAGCCGGCGATCAGCTCCTTGGTCTCGGCGAACGGCCCGTCGGTGACCGTCGTCGCGCCCTTGCCGTCGAAGGCGACGCGCGCGCCCTTCTCGCTCGGGTAGAGACCGTCGCCCGCGAGCATCACCCCGGCCTTGACGAGCTCCTCGTTGTAGTCGCCCATCGCCGTCAGCTCCTCGGCGGTGGGCAGGACGCCGTTCTCGGTGTCCTGGTTCGCCTTGACGATGACCATGAACCGCATCTCGATCTCCTCTGGCTGGGTGTCGTCCGTTTCTACTCACGCGTCGATCGGTCGCACCACCTTTCGACAGGCATGACCTGAATGTGACCTGAATCACAAATCGGTGCGCGGGTTAGGCTCGGGAGCATGCGTGAAGACGTCGACTGGATCCTCGAGAACTGCCAGGTCTGGGCCATCGTCGGGCTCTCGGACAACCCGTCCCGCGCGGCCCACGGCGTCGCCCGGTTCCTGCGGCAACGCGGCAAGAAGATCGTGCCGGTGCACCCGTCGGCCGAGACCGTGCACGGCGAGCAGGGCTATGCGACGCTGGCGGACATCCCGTTCCCGGTCGACGTGGTCGACGTGTTCCGCCGGTCGGAGGACGCGGGCCGGTTCGCCGACGAGGCCGCCGCGATCGGCGCGAAGGCCGTGTGGTTCCAGCTCGGCGTGGTCGACGACGACGCCTACCGCCGGGCCAAGGACGCCGGGCTGCGCATGGTGATGGACGTCTGTCCCGCGATCGAGTGGCGCTCCCGTTGAACGAGTGGCTAGCCTGACCCGGTAGTCCGCGGACAATTGGGGGTGCCGTGGACAATCGGCCTGGGGGCTTGATTTCGCATGCTCGTCGACATCACCGCGCTGCGGCCGGCGGAGTCACCACGACTCGGCGGTTGCAGTGAGGAGTTCATCCGTTCACTGGCGTCTTCCGGCGCTCACCTGCCACCGGTGGTGGTGCACCGCGCGACCATGAAGGTCGTCGACGGCACCCACCGCCTCCGGGCGGCCGCTCTGCGCGGCTGCCGGTCCGTCGAGGTCGAGTACGTCGACGGACCGGAGGGGGACGTCTTCGCCCTGTCCGTGTCCCTGAACCTGCCGACGCTCTCGACCGCCGACCGCGAGGCGGCGGCACGACGGCTGCTGCGATCGCACCCGCAGTGGTCCGACCGCGCCATCGCGGCGTCGACGGGCCTGGCGGCGAAGTCCGTCGGCGTGCTGCGGCGCGCCGTGGGCGGCCAGGCCGCGGTGCGCGTGGGCCGCGACGGCAAGGTCAGGCCGGTCAACTCGGCGGCGGGCCGCCGCCTGGCCGGTCAGGTGATCACCGAACGCCCCGGTGCCTCGCTGCGGGACATCGCGCGGGTGGCAGGCGTGTCACCCGGCACCGTCCGGGACGTGCGGCGCCGCCTGGACGCCGGCCTCGACCCGGTGCCGGAACGCATGCGGGCCGCGGAACGCGCCTCCGTTCCGGCGCCGCGGTCCGGCGTGCGCGCACCGGAGGCGACCCTGCCGATCCTGCGGCGCGACCCGTCGTTGCGGTTCAACGAGCACGGGCGCATGGCACTGCGGTGGTTGGAGATGCACGCCGTGTCGCCGGGGGAGTGGGGCGCGGTCGTCTCCGGGATGCCGTCGCACTGCCGGGAACTGGTGGCGGACATGGCGCGCGGGTGCGCCGAGGCGTGGGTGGAGATGGCGGAGGCGTTGGAGCAGGAGAACAGGCGCACCGCCGTTTAGGCGAACAGGATCTCCCTGATCTCGCCCTCCACCTCGCGCCCCGCCGCGGGACGCAGCCGCGACAGCAGTCTGCTGAACGCCGTCAGGTCGATGTGCACGGTCGCCGACTGCACCTGCCGGATGTGGTCCAGCAGCTCGATGACCAGCTCGCACGCGTGGTCGACGTTGCCCGCTTCGGCGTGCGCCAACACCCGGCGCATGCCGAAGCGCGTGCGGGCGCGCAGCGCGCCGGGAGCGATCAGCGGTATCTGGGCGTCCATGATCTCGGCGGCCTCGGCGTGGCGGCCCAGGTCGTGGAACGACCACGCCCGTGCGATGGCCACCTGGTCGACCAGGCTCGTTGTGCCGTAGGAGGATTCCTTGACCTTCTGCTGGAGCTCCGCCGCGCGGTCCAGGGCGGCCTGGCAGGGCACGGCGGCGCCCGCGAGTGCGAATCCCTGGGCTTCCCGTTGGGCCGCAACGGCTTGCACGCCCGCGAAACGGGACTTGGCCGCACGGCGGGCATAACTGACGGTCGCGCGCGCGTCTCTCTTGTACAGCGCGAACTCCGCGGCGCGGATCAGCGCGTACGCCTCCAGCTCCAGGTCGCCGCCCTTCGCGGCGTACTGGACCGCGCGCTTGGTCAGCTCGGCGGCCGAGGCGTCGTCGCCGCGTTCCTGTTCCATCCAGCCCGCGTACTCGGCGTACCTGGCCGCCAGCAGCCACAGGCCGCGGCTCAGGCCGGGGTCGTCGGCGGAACGCGCGAGGTCGCTCAGCGCGTCCACCTGCGGCCGCAGGCTCGCGAGCACCACCTCCGGGCTGAGCCGGTGGCCCAGGGCGCGGTGGTTGTCGAACATCGATTCGTAGGTGAGAAGAGCGGTGTGGTCACTGGGAATCGGGCGCACCGGCGCGTCCGCGAGCTCGATCAGGCGGCCTTCGGCGTGCAGGACCTCATCGAGGATCCTGGCCATTTCCGGGTTCGGCGGGGCGTGGCCGGTTTCGATCTTGCTGAGATGTCCCTTGCTGTACCGCACCAGGCGGGTCATCTCATTGAGTGACAGCCCGCGCTCGTTGCGCAGGCGGCGGACCTCCTGTGCGAACGTGGGCGACAACGGCTTCCACCCCCTCTACGGCAGTGTGGAGGGGAAGAAACAACCAAACCGGGAATGTCCACGAATTGGCAATTCATTGACGATCAACTGGGACCAAGTGAAGCGGTTCGCGATGGTTCCATGTGAGTCATGGTGATGACGCGGCTCGACGAGGCGGCTGGTGTGGTGATGGTCTGGCAGCGCTTGGCGACCAACGTGGTGCACCGGTCCCCGTGGTTCGAGGTCCGCGCGGACGACGTCGTCAGGCCGGATGGCGGACACGGCACCTACACCCACGTGGTGGCGCCGGGGTCGGTGACGGTCCTCGCCATCCAGGAGGACGACCAGGTCGTGCTGACCCGGCAGTGGATCTACACGCACGGCGGCACCGAGTGGCGCCTGCCGGGCGGTGCCGTCGACCAGACGGACGCCGACCCGCTGGCCGCGGCGCGGCGTGAGCTCGCGGAGGAGACGGGGCTGCGCGCCAGGACGTGGGAGCGGCTCGGGCAGATCCACGGCGCGGACAGCCTCAGCAACCACGTCGACCACATCTTCCTCGCCACCGGGCTGACCCAGGGCGAGGCGTCCCTCGAACCGGGGGAGGCCGACCTGCGCGTGCGGACCATGCCGTTCTGCCGCGCGCTCGACCTCGTCCGCCAGGGCATGCTCCCGCACGCCGGCAGCTCGCACGCGCTTCTCGTGATGGCGCTGCGCCGCACCACCCAGAAATAGCGTTTCCGGGGTTTCCTCATTCAGCGTGAAACAGGAAACCCGTTCTCATGCGACTGGCAGAAGGCCATTCTTGGTGCATCGGCGAGAACAACAGCCCGAAAGCCAGTCAGAATGAGAAGGTGAATTTCTCGATGAGAATGATCTGCTCACTCGTCACCGTCGTGAAGGTTGCCGCGGTCTGCCTTTTCGTGGGATTCGTGGTCGGCACTTTCTTCATGATCTCGGTGATCTGACGCGCGCTTCGGACTGCGGTTCTCCCTGAGTCACCGAGGGAGGTGTCAGCCGTGGAACCGCACTTCTGCGAGAACTTCTGATCCAGGAACCCCTGACCGTGAACGGTCAGTCCCGTGGCGTCCACTGCACGCCGTAGCCGCGGCCCTGACGAGGATGTGGGAACGAGACGTCGATCTCGCCTATCTCGTCGACGGGCAGCGACCTCGGCCAGGGCGTCAGGTCATCGGTGTCGCGCGCCAGAGCTTCTTCGACGCGCCACACCGCGTCCGGCAGGTCGTCCCGGTCGAAGCGCACGCGCAACCGGAACGACTCGCACATGCGCTCCGGCCAGAACACGTAGGTCGGACGCATCGACTGTCCCCGCGGTACCCGCACTTCCAGTGCGAACTGGTGCGTTTGTCCTGTATTGAGGGGTCGGGGCAACCGCAGCTTCATCAAGAAGCGCCGCGGGGACGGACGTTCGTGACCGATGAGCTCGACACCGTGCAGCACCTCCACGTCCAGATCCCCGGGGGCACCATCGGGCGTGGGGGCCGGGATCGTGATCGACCACGCGATCTCGTTGACCCCATCGGTGTCGGCCACGACGGTCCGGCGTTCCGTGCACGCGGGCGTCGGGCCGTCCAGCTTCAGCAGCGCGTCGAACTCCTTGACGTGCCAGAGTTCCGACGGCGCCACGTGCGTCGTCGACCGGGCCGGCTGCAGCGCCACCTCCACCAGGCGCTGCAGTCCGGCGTCCATCCTCCTGCGCACTGTGCGCGCGCCGCGGTCCTGTTGCCGCGCGAGCCATTCGATGCGTTCGTTGAGGAACCGGAACTGCGCTTCCTCGTGCAGTCCGAGCGGCGCGAGAACGGCGTTGCGGACCTCGACGGGGAATCCGCGCACCGCGTTCGCGACCCAGCCCTGCAGTTTCGTTCTCACCGCTTCCGCGCCGTCGGACTCCACGAGGCCGCACACCTGGCGCAGCGCCGGACCGACGTGCAAGTCGATACCGGGAGTCTGCACACCACGCCCGCGGCACAACGTGCGCAGTTCTTCCATGAGCTGGTCAGGAGATACAGGCATCCGTCCTCCGCGCGGAAATGCTTTCCGGAACATGTCGGGCATACCTGACCGGACGTTACTCCGGATGCACCATCCGGGTGAAAGTGAACGTACGCGGCCGAACGGATCGTTCCGCACGTCCGCATGATGACCACGGCCGATCGACTGATGCCCCGGCCCGGTGGTTGACGGTAACGTGCCGATCACGGGCAGTGACGCCCTCCAGTCGCTGCCATCCCTGCCGTTGGAGGTTGTCTTCTTGCTGCGCACACTGGTTTCAGCCCTATCAGCGTTCGCGCTGATCAGTGCGGTCCCCGCGGTCGCCGCACCCGCGGAGAGCGCTTACCTGCTGCAGTTCCGCACCACCCTTTCCGACGCTCAGCGCCACCAGCTCCAGGGTCTCGGCGTTCGCCTCGGAGCGTTCGTCCAGGACGGCACCTACGTCGCGCGCATGACGAACACCGCGCGGGTCTCGCGGTTGAGCTACGTGCGGGACGTGCGCCCGTTCCAGGCCGAGCCGGGAGTCGCGGCGCTCAGCGGCCCCTCCGACCACCTGATCACGCTGGCCGAGCAGGACGCCGCCGACCAGCAGACCGTCGCCCGTGAGGTGAGGTCCGCCGGTGGCCAGGTGAAGGTCATCTCCGAGAGCCGCGAGCACATCCTCGCCGTGCTGGACGCGGGCCAGGCCGCCCGGATCGCGAAGCTGCCCGCCGTGATCGCCATCGACCCGGTGTCCGCGCCGGAGAACGACATGGCGATCTCGCGCGAGTCGTCCGGTGCCAACTACATCGAGTCCGTCGGCGGCTACCGCGGCCAGGGCGTGCGCGGTGAGGTCATGGACGGCGGTTTCCGCCTGACGCACCAGGAGTTCCAGGCGAGGCCGGCGCTCCAGCACACCGCGAACTCGACCAACACCTCGCACGGCACCTCGACGTACGGGCAGATCTTCGCGTCCGGCGTCTCGTCCCCGCAGCGCGGCCTGCTGCCCGAGGGCCAGGGCATCACGGCCGTCTACCAGACCGGCGACCGCTACGCGCTGGCCAAGGAGCTCGTCGACCCGGCCGGCCGCTACCGGGGTGTGTTCCAGTCGAACAGCTGGGGTGACGCGCTCACCACGTCCTACACGTCGGTCTCGCAGCAGATGGACCGGATCGTGTTCGACCACGACCTGCTGATCTGCCAGTCGCAGAGCAACGCGGGCACGCGCAGCTCACGCCCGCAGGCGTGGGCGAAGAACGTGCTCTCGGTCGGCGGCCACTACCACTTCAACACGGCCGACCGCGCCGACGACAAGTGGAACAGCGGAGCGTCGATCGGCCCCGCCGCCGACGGCCGCATCAAGCCCGAGCTGTCGAACTTCTACGACCGCATCGACACGACCTCGTCCACCAGCGACACCTCGTACACGACGTCGTTCGGCGGCACGTCCGGCGCCACGCCGATCACCTGCGGCAACGCCGGTCTGCTGTTCCAGATGTGGGCGGACGGCGTGTTCGACGGCGCTCCCGGCAAGGCGCGCGACGTCTTCGCGTCCCGCCCGCACGCGGCCACCGCGAAGGCCCTGCTGATCAACACGGCCGACCAGCACCCGTTCAGCGGCACCGCGCACGACCAGACCCGCACGCACCAGGGCTGGGGCACCGCGTCCGTGCGCAACCTCTACGACCGCGCCAAGGCGGGCGGCTGGAAGCTGCCGGTGCTCGTGAACGAGACCGACCTCGTCACCACCGGCCAGACCCGCAAGTACACCGTCACGTCCGACGGCAAGTCGCCCCTGCGCGCGACGCTCGCCTACACCGACCCGGCCGGCTCTCCGACCGCGGCCAAGGCGACCGTCAACGACCTCACGTTGAAGGTCACCGCGCCCAACGGCACGGTCTACTGGGGCAACAACGGCCTGCTGGCCGGCAACTACTCCACGCCCGGCGGCGTCGCGAACACCATCGACACCGTGGAGAACGTGCTCCTGCAGACCGCGGCCGCGGGCACCTGGACCGTCGAGGTGATCGCGACCGCCGTCAACGTCGACGGCCACGTCGAGACCGCCGCGACCGACGCCGACTACGCGCTGGTCGTGTCGTAGGACCTGCTCGAACCGGACTCCTACTCGAACCTGGCCGGGTCACCCGCGCCGTAGCGGATGATCTCGGCCTCGCCGCTGGAGAAGTCCACCACCGTGGTGGGCGTGGTGCCGCACTCCCCGGAGTCGATCACCGCGTCCACCACGTGGTCCAGCCGGTCCTTGATCTCCCAGCCGTCGACCAGCGGCTCCGCCTCGTCCGGGAGCAGCAGCGTCGAGGTGAGCAGCGGCTCGCCCATCGCCTCCAGCAACGCCTGCGTCACGACGTGGTCCGGGATGCGCGCGCCGACCGTCTTCTTCTTCGCGTGCATCATCCGGCGCGGCACCTCCTTCGTGGCGGGCAGGATGAAGGTGTAGCCGCCCGGCGTGGAGGCCTTGATCGCGCGGAACACCGCGTTGTCGACGACTACGAACTGGCCCAGCTGCGCGAAGTTCTCGCACATGAGCGTGAAGTGGTGCTTGTCGTTGAGCTTGCGGATCTCCCGGATCCTGTCGATGCCGTCCTTGTTGCCCAGGCGGCAGCCGAGCGCGTAACAGGAGTCCGTCGGGTACGCGATCAGGCCGTCCTCCTGCAGGATCCGCACGGCCTGGTCGATGGCGCGCTTCTGCGGGTTGACCGGGTGGACGTCCAGGTACTTGGCCATGCGGGGCAGGATATGCCGATCAAGGTTTGAGCAGCACTTTGACCATGCCGTCGTTCTTCTTCTGGAACGTCTCGTACGCCTGGGGCGCCTCCTCGAGCGGCAACCGGTGCGTGGCGAAGTCCTGCGTGCCCAGCGGGTCCTC
>NZ_DATLEC010000052.1:0-72415 GCF_035525475.1 Lentzea sp.
CCGGCCAGTGGCAGGATGCGCTGGTGCGCGTGCTGATGCCCCTGCCCGACCAAGACTTCGACGTCACCGAGGTGGCGGTGCCGTGGCGCCTGCTGACCGACGCCGGCCACGAGGTCGTCTTCGCGACCGAACGCGGCGGCCACCCGGCCCAGGCGGACCCTCTGCTGCTCACCGGTGTCCTCTTCGGACAGCTCGGCGCGGAGGACGAACCGAAGCGGTTCTACCGGCAGCTCATCGAGTCGGCGGCGTACCGCACGCCGATCGCCTGGGGCGCTGTCGACCCCACCGGCTACGACGGCCTGGTCCTGCCCGGTGGACACGCGCCGGGAATGCGGCAGTACCTGGGATCGGCGACCCTTCAGGGCAAGGTCGCGGCCTTCTGGGCGCTGGACCGCCCGGTGGGCGCCATCTGCCACGGACCGCTCGTCCTCGCGCGTGCGAACGTGCTGGCGGGGCGCCGCACCACGTGCCTGCCGAAGTACATGGAGCGCTCGGCCTTCTACCTCACCGCGTGGCGCCGCGGCCGTTACTACCGCACCTATCCGGACTACGTGCAGGACGAGGTGGTCGCGGCCGGGGCGACGTTCGAACGCGGGCCGGTCGAGCTGTCCCGCCGTGGCACCGCGGACGACGACACACCGGCGTTCGTGGTGATCGACGGCAACTACGTGTCAGGGCGCTGGCCCGGCGACGCGTACCTGTTCGCCAGGACGTTCGCGGGCCTCCTCGGCTGATCAGATCGACATCGTCGCCTCACATCGCACCGCCTGGCCAGGAGCGGCGGCGGCACCCGCCAGCTCCTTGACCCCGTCCAGCAGGATCCGGCACGACAACTGCTGGTCGCCCTTGGGCGTGGCGGTGACGGAGGCCTTCTCGCCGGCGTTGATCACGACCTCGTGAGTCCACGGCAGCGGAGCGGACACCGAGACCGGCCGCGGGGTCTCCTTGCGGTCCCGGTCAGGCGACTCGGTGTAGGTCAGGTCCACGGCCGTCTCGGCGGGCTGGGCGGACACCTCGTACGTGATGGCCCACGCCTTGCCGATCAACGTCGTCCAGCCCCCGAAGTGGTTCACCAGGGCGACGGTTCCGCCTCCCACCACGGCCAGCACGGCGAGGACCACGAGCATCGTCTTCACGGGATCACGCGCCCCGGCCGAGGTACTTCTTGATGCAGTGCACGACGCCCTGCCGGCTCGCGAAGGCGTTGAAGTCCGCGAGCCGGTGGACGGTGAACCCCATGTCCGTCCACAGCCGCTCCATCTCGTCGTCGATCACGGCGAGGTCGGCGTTCTCGCCGTGGCCGAAGGTCGGCAGGTAGACGTTCCTGCCCACCTCCGAGCTGTTCTCCACGAGGCAGTTGTTCCAGGTGATGTGGTGCCACGGTCGCACGTTGACCGTCGAGTCCGGCTGAGCGCCCGCGGACGCCAGTTCACCGACCACCTCGCGCAGCTCGGCGCCGTCCGGCGTTTCGGAGTACGCCCGCAGGTCTGTGAAGGTGAGTTGCCGGGAGAGGTGCGGCCGGTGCGCCAGGGGGTTGCGCACGACGTCGAACCCGCGCGTCTCGAACGAGGCCGCGATCTCGTCGTAGGCGTTCTGGAGGGCGAACGGCGAGGTGGTGCCGAGTGCGGCGTCCGCGAGCCGGGGGCTGCCGACCAGCACGCGGAACCGTCCGCCGACCTGTCCCACGAGCGTCACGAACATGTCGATGTGGAAGATCGGCTGGACGTCGCCGACGCCTCCGCCCGGGATGTCCAGGTAGTACTCGCCGTTCGTCGCGGTCGCGTAGTAGCTCTTGAGGCCCAGCGGCCGTTTCGTGCCCACCAGGACCAGTTCGCGGTCGCTGTCGACGTGCCTGCGGAACAGCTCGCGCACGAAGTCCACGGGGGTCTGGCCGGGCGGAACGGAGACGGGCAGCTCGCCGCTGCCGACGAGTTCGAGGGTGTCGAGGAAGTAGTCGGTGCCGAGGAGCCAGAAGTCGTCGCCGATCAGGCAGTTGCCGCCCTGGAACACCAGCGGCGCCTGGGTCGCCCGCACCGGGCCGAACTCCTCGACGGCGTCCGCGATCAGCGAGTCGCCTGACCGGGGGAACGACCACGGCTCCAGCAGGTACGTCCCCTCCTCGCCCTGGTCCACGAGTGCGAGGTAGCCGTCCTCCGCCCAGTCGGTGAAGTCGACGTAGTCGGGCATCGGCACGAACCGCGCGCTGTGGCCTGCTGCGGTGAACCACCCCTCGACGGTCTCGCGGTCGCTCTCGTGGTGCACCACGACGAACTCGGTGCCCGGCCGCATCGCGCCGATCACCGAGCGGTAGCCGGCCGCGAGCTCCGGGGTGTGCACGCCGTAGGACGGGAAGGCGAGCAGCAGCCGGTCGATCGAGCCCGACCACGACGAGACCAGGCTGGGGCGGGCGATGCCGGGCGTGACGCGCAGCTGGTTCAGCGTGCCGACGCGGGACGGGCCCAGCGCGGGGAACCGGTCTCGGTCGGTGCGCCGGTGGTGCGGCGCGTCGGGGACGAGGAACCGGAAGGCGGCGTCGCCGTGCAGGGCCATGCACCGATCATGGCACCACTCGCGCCGGACCGGTCCTACTTCAGCAACAGCCGGACGGTCAGCTCCAGGCGGTTCGCGACGTCCGTGGCCGTGGCGCGCCGGGTGACCCACGCGACCAGGTTGGACAGCCACACGTCGCCGATCACCCGGGCGATGGCCTTCTGCTCGTCGGTCGGCGGCTCGGAGCTCATCGCCTTGGTGAACATGCTCTCCATCAACAGCGACACGCGGTCGATCTCGGCGCCGGCGGACGCGTCGGCGAAGGTGAACGCGCGCGTCATCGCCTCGGTGAGGTGCGGGTTGCGTTGCAGGCCGCGGGTGATGCGGCCGAGCACGAACAGCACGCGCTCGTAGGGGCTGTCGCCGGGGACCGTGGTGCGGTCCATCTTCTCCTGGGCGCGCTCCAGCTCCACGGCGAGGCTCGACACGAGCAGGTGGACCTTCGACGGGAAGTAGCGGTACAGCGTGCCCAGCGCGACGTCCGCCCTGTCCGCCACGGCGCGCATCTGGACGGCGTCGAACCCGCCCTTGGACGCCAGCGCGATGGTCGCGTCGACGATCCGCTTGCGCCGCTCGCGCTGCGCGGCGGAGCTGAGCTCCTCGCCCGCCATGAGCGCGTCCGTGCGCGACTTCGAAGGTGACACGGAGATGATCCTCCTGGAACGTGTTGCAGCTGCCTTCCCATAGTACTCGATCGGTTTCTCGTGCATGATCTGTTGCTGGAAATAGAACACGTTCTATAAACTTCTTCATGTATCTGGAGGAGGCAGCGTGCCGATCGCCACGACCGGGGAACAGCGAGCGTTGCGGGACAGCGTGGACGCGGCCAGGGGCGGGTGGGCCGATCTCGTCCGGGTCGGGTTCTTCGAGGTGACGCGGGAGGGCGGCACGGTCGCCGATCTCGCGGTGATGCTGGAGAGGGCGGCCGAGAACCTCGTGCCGGGGCCGTTGCTCCCCACGGCGCTGGTCTCGGTGCTGGTCCCCGGTTTCGACGGGGTGGCGGGGTTCGGGTTCTCGCCGCGGCACGTGGTCGGTGCCGCCGAGGCCACGCACGTGCTGGTGGACGCGGACGGCTGGAGGCTCGCGCCGGTCGGTGAAGTCACCGAGCTGGAGTCCGTCGACCTGTCGCGGTCGCTGGGATCGGTGGCCGTCGGCGCGGGGCGGGAGGTGGACGACCCGACCGACCTCGCGATCACTCTGATGGCCGCCGAGGCGAGCGGCGTGGCCACGTGGTGCCTGAACACCGCTGTGGAGTACGCGAAACAGCGGCAGCAGTTCGGGCGCGTCATCGGGTCGTTCCAGGCCGTCAAGCACCTCTGCGTGGAGATGCTGTGCCGCGCGGAACAGGCCGGTTCGGTCGCGTGGGACGCGGCGCGGTCGTTCGGCGAGGACGAACACCCGCTGGCCGCCGCGGTCGCCGCCGCTGTCGGGTTCGACGCGGCGGTCCGCAACGCCGAGGACTGCATCCAGGTGCTCGGCGGCATCGGCTTCACCTGGGAGCACGACGCGCACCGCTACCTGCGCCGGGCGTTGGCGTTGCAGCAGCTCGCGGGCGGGGTGGCGCACTGGCGGCGGAGGGTGGCGGAACTGGCTCTTGCCGGGGCGCGCCGGTCGCTGGACGTCCGGCTGGAGTCCGATCCGGAGGTCAGGGCGTTCGCCGGTGAGATCGCCGGTCTCGACCCCGCCGCCCAACGGGAACGGCTGGCGGACAGCGGTTTCCTGGTGCCGCACTGGCCGGAGCCGTACGGGCGGGGTGTCGATCCGAAGCGGCAGATGGTGATCGACAGCGAGTTCGCGCGCGCCGGCGTGCGCAGGCCGGACCTGGTCATCGGCGGCTGGGCGGGACCGACGATCCTGCGGCACGGGACCGCGGAGCAGCAGGAACGGTTCCTGCGGCCGACGTTGCGCGGCGAGCTGACCTGGTGCCAGCTGTTCAGTGAACCGGAGGCGGGCTCGGACCTGGCGTCGTTGCGCACCAGGGCCGTCAGGGTCGACGGCGGCTGGCGGCTCACCGGGCAGAAGGTGTGGACGTCGCTCGCGCACCAGGCGGACTGGGCGATCTGCCTGGCCCGCACGGACACGAGCGTCCCGAAGCACAAGGGGATCACGTACTTCCTGGTCGACATGCGGTCCGCGGGCGTCGACGTGCGGCCGTTGCGGGAGATCACCGGTGACGCGCGGTTCAACGAGGTCTTCCTCGACGACGTGTTCGTGCCCGACGACTGCGTGGTCGGCGAGGTGAACGACGGCTGGCGGCTCGCGCGCACCACCCTGGCCAACGAACGCGTCGCGATGGGATCCGCGCTGGGTGAGCCGCTGGAACGGGTTCTGGAGTCGTCGGCCGCGGCTGACCACGCGGAACGGCTGGGCGCGCTGGTCGCCCGGGGACTCGCCGTGTCGGTGCTGGACCTGCGGGCGAGCCTGCGGGTGCTCGACGGGCAGGAGCCGGGCGCGGAGTCGAGCGTGCGCAAGCTCGTCGGCGTGCGGCAGCGCCAGGACGTCGCGGAGTTCGCCGTCGAGCTGCTCGGTCCGGACGCCGCCGTGAACAACGACCTGGTCCACGAGTTCCTGCTGACCCGGTGCCTGAGCATCGCGGGCGGGACGACGCAGGTGCTGATGAACCTCGCAGGAGAACGCGTTCTCGGTCTACCGAGGGAGTCCTGATGGATTTCGAGCTCGACGACACCCAGCGGGAGATCGCCGCGCTGGCGGCCGACGTGCTGGGCAGGGAGGGCGACGCCCCCTGGAAGGCGCTGGGGGAGGCGGGGTTGCTGGCCCTGGCCGTCCCCGAACGGCTCGGGGGCGACGGGCTCGGCGTGCTGGAGACGGCCGTCCTGCTCACCGAGGTAGGTCGGCGGGCGGTGGACGTGCCGGCGCTCGCGACTCTCGCGCTGGGCGTGCTGCCGATCGTCCAGTACGGCACGGCGGAGCAGCAGGACGCGGTGCTGCCGCTGGTGACCGAGCAGCACGGGGTGCTGACGGCGGCGTTGAGCGAGCCGTCCGCCCCTCTGCCTGTCTCGCCGGGCACGATCTCGGGACCGGACGGGATCACCGGCGTGAAGATCAACGTGCCGCATGCCGCCGTCGCGCAACGGATCCTCGTCTCGGCGACGACCGCCGACGGGACAGGCGTCTTCGTCGTGGACCCCACGCAACCCGGTGTGTCCATTTCGGACGGATTGGTGCGTTTCGAAGGAGCACACGGCGAACCGTTGAACGACGGCGCGGCCGAGGCGATCCGCCGGTTCGCCCTGGCAGGGGCCTGTGCGGTGGCCGACGGAGTGCTCGCCGGAGCCCTCGAGCTGACGGTGGAGCACGTCGGCACGCGTCACCAGTTCGGCAAACCGCTGGCCACCTTCCAGGCCGCCGCGTTGCTGGTCGCGGACGTCTACATCGCCTCCCGCACGCTGCACCTGGCCGCGCTCACGGCCTGCTGGAGCCTCGACGACGACGACCTGGACACCGCCGCCTACTGGCTCGCCGCCGAAACCCTCCCGGCCGTCCACACGTGCCACCACCTGCACGGTGGGCTCGGCCTCGACATCACCTACCCGATGCACCGGTACTACGGCACGGCCAAGGAGCTGACGCGGTTCGTCGGCGGAGTGGAGCACCGCTTGGGAGCCATCGATGTTCATTGACCTCACCGCGGAGCAGCGCAAGCTGAGGGACGAGCTGCGCGAGTACTTCGCGAACGTGATGACCGCCGGCGAACGCGAGGCGATGCTCACCGAACGGCACGGCGAGACCTACCGCGACCTGGTCCGCAGGCTCGGGCGCGACGGACGGCTCGGCGCAGGCTGGCCGGAGGAGTACGGAGGGCTCGGGTTCGGGCCGGTCGAGCAGCAGATCTTCGTCAACGAGGCCGCGCGGGCGGACGTGCCGCTGCCGTACGTGACGCTGCAGACCGTCGGCCCGACGCTGCAGAGGTTCGGGACGCAGGAGCAGAAGGACTTCTTCCTGCCGAAGATCCTCCAGGGCGACCTCCACTTCGCCATCGGCTACACCGAGCCGGACGCGGGCACCGACCTGGCGGCGTTGCGCACCAAGGCGGTCCGGGAGGACGACCACTACGTCGTCAACGGCCAGAAGACGTTCACGACAGGTGGCCACGACGCGGACTACGTCTGGCTGGCCTGCCGCACGGGAGCGCCGGACTCGCGGCACAGGGGCATCACGATCCTGATCGTCGACACGAAGGACCCCGGCTACTCGTGGACGCCGATCATCACGTGCGACGGCGCGCACCACGTCAACGCCACCTACTACAACGACGTGCGGGTGCCCGAGTCCCGCAGGGTCGGCGAGGAGAACAGGGGCTGGCGGCTCATCACCACCCAGCTCAACCACGAGCGCGTGATGCTCGGCCCGTCCGGGCGGATCGCCGCACTGGTCGAACGCGTCCACGGCTGGGCCTCCGAACGACAGCTCCTCGACGAGCCGGACGTGCGCAGGGCGCTGGCAGAGGCACGGGCGGTGGTCCGGGTGAACGAGCTGCTCAACTGGCAGGTCGCGAGCGGTGAGCTGGAGGTCGCGGACGCCAGTGCCACCAAGGTGTTCGCCGCCGACCGGACCCAGCGCGTCGGCAGGCTGCTGGAGGAGCTCGCCGGACGTCACGGCGCTGACGCGGAACTGGTGCGGTGGCTCGACGTCCAGGCGCGGCGCAACCTCGTGCTGACCTTCGGCGGGGGAGTGCAGGAGATCCAGCGCGAGCTGATCGCGAACATCGGGCTCGGACTGCCGCGGGTGGTGCGATGATCGACATCGAGAAGGAGGCCGCGCGCATCGCCGAGCAGGGCGAGTCGGCGCCGCGGCTGGCACGCGACCCGGTCAACCTGCCGATGATCGGCAACTGGCTGGAGGCCCTCGGCGACGAGCACCCCGGCTACACCGAGGTCGCGCCGCCCGCGATGGTCCAGGTGTGGACGATGGCCGGACTGCGCGGCCAGCGAACCCCGGACGACCCGCTCGGGCAGATGATGGCCATCCTCGACGAGGCCGGGTACACCTCGGTCGTCGCCACCAACAGCGACCAGACCTACCACCGCTACCTCGGGGTCGGCGAGCACCTCTCGGTGACGACGAGCCTGGAGGACGTGACCGGTCCGAAGAGGACCGGACTGGGCGAGGGCTGGTTCGTCACGACCAGGAGCACCTGGTACGTCGGTGACGAACCGGTGGCGGAGATGCGGTTCCGCGTGCTGAAGTTCCGGCCCGCGGCGGAACCGGCTCCCGAAGCTCCGGCCGTGCGGGCGCCTCAGGCCATTCGCCCGGCGGTCAACCGCGACACCGAGTACTTCTGGGAGGGCACCCGGCAGGGCGAGCTGCGCGTCCAGCGCTGCGGCGGGTGCGGTCTGCTCCGCCACCCGCCGGGCCCGATGTGTCCCGAATGCGGTGCCACGAAACCGAAGTACCTCGTCTCGGACGGCAACGGCGTGGTCTACAGCTACGTCGTGCACCACCACCCGCAGGTGCCGGGCAAGCGGACGCCGTTCGTCATCGCCCTGGTCGAGCTGGACGAGGGCGTGCGGATGCTGGGCGAGCTGGACGGCGAACCGAGCATCGGGCTGCCGGTCGAGGTCGTGTTCACCCGGGTCGACGACGAGTTGACCATGCCGAGCTGGAGGCCCCGTGCGGATCGGTGATCCCCTGCCCGAGTGGCACGTCGAGGCCACGCCCACGTTCGTGATCAGCACCGCGCTGGCCACGCGCGACTTCCAGGACGTCCACCACGACCGCGATCTCGCGATCCAGCGCGGTTCGAAGGACATCTTCATCAACATCCTCACCACCACCGGGCTCGTGCAGCGGTACGTGACGGACTGGGCGGGACCGCGGGCGTTGGTGCGGCAGATCAACGTCCGGCTCGGCGCGCCCTGCTTCGCCTACGACACGCTGAAGTTCTTCGGCCAGGTCGTCGGACGCGACGAGCAGGACCTGACCATCGAGGTCGTCGGCAGGACGGCGCACGGCGACCACGTCACCGGAACCGTGAGGATCGAGGTGCCCGCGTGAACGCCGCGATCGCCGGAATCGGCGCCACCGACTTCTCCAAGGACTCCGGGCGCAGCGAGCTCCAGCTCGCCGCCGAGGCGGTGCGGGTGGCGCTCGACGACGCCGGACTCGGCCCGTCCGACGTGGACGGCCTGGTCAGCTTCACCATGGACACCAACGCCGAGATCGCGGTCGCGCGCGAGCTGGGCATCCCGGAGCTGACGTTCTTCAGCCGCGTCCACTACGGCGGCGGGGCGGCGTGCGCGACCGTGCAGCAGGCCGCGATGGCCGTCGAGACCGGCGCGGCGAAGGTGGTGGTCTGCTACCGGGCGTTCAACGAACGCTCCGGCCACCGGTTCGGCCAGGTGCAGACCGCGGCCGCGGCGAACGTCGACAACAGCTGGTCGTACCCGATGGGCCTGGGCACGCCGGCGGCGATGGTCGCGATGTTCGCCCGCCGCTACATGCACGAGTACGGCGCCACGAGTGAGGACTTCGGGCGGATCGCGGTGATCGACCGCAAGCACGCCGCCACGAACCCGCACGCGTGGTTCCACAACCGGCCGATCACCCTGGAGGACCACCAGGCGTCGCGCTGGATCGCCGAACCGCTGCGGTTGCTCGACTGCTGCCAGGAGAGCGACGGCGGGGTGGCGCTGGTGGTCACGTCGGCCGAACGAGCCCGCGACCTGCCCAACGAGCCCGCGCACATCAGGGCGGCCACCCAGGGCAGCGGCGCCGACCAGTTCACGATGACCAGCTACTACCGCGACGACCTGACCGGCCTGCCGGAGATGGGAGTGGTGGCACGGGGGCTGTGGGAGAGGTCGGGCATCGGTCCGTCCGATGTGGACGTCGCCGTGCTCTACGACCACTTCACGCCGTTCGTCCTGGTCCAGCTGGAGGAGCTCGGCTTCTGCGGCAAGGGCGAGGCCAAGGACTTCGTGGCGTCCGGCGCACTGGAGCTCGACGGCGCGCTCCCGCTCAACCCGCACGGCGGCCAGCTCGGCGAGGCCTACCTGCACGGCATGAACGGCATCGCCGAGGGCGTGCGCCAGGTGCGCGGCACCGCGGTGAACCAGGTCGCGGACGTCGAGCACGTCCTGGTCACCGCCGGCACCGGCGTCCCGACCAGCGGGTTAGTCCTCGGTCAGGGCTAGAACCGCGTCAGTGAGCACGGGACGGTCCCCGGCCGAGGTGAGCAGGACGAGCCGGGGACCGTCCCGCCACACCCGTGTGGTCAGGGTTTCGCCGGGGAACACCACACCCGCGAACTTCGCCCCGAACGACGACACCTGCTCCGGCCCGTCCAGCACCGCGTCGATCACGGCCTTGCACACCACCCCGTAGGTGCACAGCCCGTGCAGGATCGGCTGGTCAAAACCCGCGCGTGCGGCAAAAGCAGGATCAGCGTGCAACGGGTTCCGGTCGCCGCAAAGCCGGTACAGGTAGGCCTGCTGCGGCAAGGTCGGCGTGTCGATCACGAAGTCCGGGTCGCGCTCAGGGACCTCGACCTTGCCCGACGGCCCGCGGTCGCCGCCGAACCCGCCCTCACCACGGGCGAAGATGCTGGACCGCGTCGTGAACAGCGCGGTCCCGTCGGGAGTCACGGCCGTGGCCTCCTGGACGATGACCGCCGCCTTGCCCTTGTCCCACACGTCCGGGATCCGCGTCCGCAACACCGCCTCGCCCTCGGCGGGCAGGGGAGCGTGCACGGTGATCTCCTGCGTTCCGTGCAGCACCCGCGCGAGGTCGATGTCGACGCCGGGGAACGACACGGCGGGCGGCGCGGTCTCGTGGAACCGCGGCGCGACGACGCCGAACGTCGGCAGCACCCGCAGACCCCGTTCGTAGACATAACGGAGCTCCGTCGCGCCCAGCGCCAGGTGGTAGAGCAGCACGTCGGACTCGGTCCAGGAGAACTCGACCTCGGGAAGCTCCGCCCCGACGGCGACGGAAGGATCGATCGGCATCCAGCACCCCTCACTCGTAGGTGATCTTCACCGTGTCGGTGACCGGGACCGACTGGCACGCCAGCACGATGCCCTCCGCGATGTCCTCGGGGTCGAGCACGTCGTTGTCGAGCATCTTGACCTCGCCCTCGACCAGCCGGCACGCGCACGCGCTGCACGCACCCTCGCGGCACGAGTACGGCGCGTCGAGCCCCTTGTCCAGCAACAGGTCGAGCAGCTTCGTCCGCGCGGGCCACGGGAACCGGTGCCGCTCACCGTCCAGCTCGACCTCGACCACCGCGTCCGGCCTGTCGTCGGCCACCGGAACGACCTCGGCGAACGGATCACCGGACAGTGAGATGAACTTCTCTACATGCACCAACGGGACGTCGTGCAACGCCTTGCGCGCGGCCTCCATGAACGGCGCCGGCCCGCACACGAACGCCTCGTCGCATGAGCGGACGAACGCCCGCAGTCCGCCGAGGTGCGGCAACCCCTGCACCGACTCCAGCCAGTGCACGACGGTGAGCCGTTCCGGATGCCCGCGCACCAGCTCGTCCAGCTCGCGCGCGAAGATCACCGAGGCCTCGTCCCGGTTGGCGTAGAACAGGAACACCCGCCCGGAGCCACCGAGAAGCACGGCCCGGATGATCGACATGACCGGCGTGATCCCGCTGCCGGCCGCGAAGGCGAGCAGCGACCCGTCCAGCGACGAGGGCGTGAACACCCCGGCCGGCGCCAGCACGTCCAGTTCCATGCCGGCTCGCACCTCGGTGCACATCCACAGCGACCCGTAGCCGTCCGGCGTGCGCTTGACGGTGATCTTCAACGGCTCGCCCGGCGCGCTGGACAGCGAGTAGCAGCGCGCCACCTCGCCCGCCCGCACGGTCAGGAACTGACCCGGTCTCGGCGAGAAGTCCGCTCCCGACAGCACGAACGAGCGCGCGTCCGCGGTCTCCTCGATCACGGCGTCGACCCGCAGCCGGTGGACCTCAGCCATCGGCGACCTCCAGCGTCCCGTCGCGCACGGCCTTCTCGATGCTGTCGCGCAACCTCAGGCAGGTCGCCACGGTCGCCGACCGCGGCCCGCGGATCTCCGGGCAGTCGCGGGTGTCGGAGAGCCACTGCACGCTCGTGTGCTGCGGGCTGTTCTTCTTGACCAGCACCCGGTTCCCGCAGTCGCACCCGACCGGCACCATGCCGCCGCGCAGGAACTCGTCGCGCTCGCTCACGTGGCCGACTCCTGAGCTGCCGGTTCCCGCCTGGCGAGGTTCTCAGCGACCTCCTTCTCCCACACCTCGATCGCGCGGCTCGTGTCGACCTCGAACTCGAAGCGCCGCACCATGTCGTCGCTGACGTCCTCGACGTCGACGTAGAACTGCTCGTACCAGCGCCGCAGCTGGTAGACCGGCCCGTCCTCCTCGCACAGCAACGGGTTGTCGATGCGCGTCTTGTTCTGCCAGATCTCCACGTCCTGGAGGAACCCGACGCCGATGCCGCGCGCGAACTTGGCCGCGATCTTGTCGGCGTGCACGTCGTCGACACCGGGCAGCTTCTTCACGATCGCGCCCCACTGGAGCTTGAACGAGTTCGGCGAGATCGGGTAGTGGCAGTTGATCAGCACCGTCTCGATCTCGAGGCCCTTGTAGTCGTTCCACAGGTAGTCGATCATGTACGACGGCCCGTAGTACGCCGCCTCCGACCGCACTTCGACGTCACCGGTGTAGTTCGAGCCCATCTCGACGTCCGGCCGTCCGCGCGTCGTGAGGTACTGCGAGGCGACGTGGCCCTCCATCACGTTCTTGAAGTAGGTCGGGAACGCGAAGTGGATGTAGAAGAAGTGGGCCATGTCGACGACGTTGTCGATGATCTCGCGGCAGTTCGCGCCCTCGATGACCACCGAGTCCCACGTCCAGTTGCTCCACTCGTCGGAGAACGCGGCGTCGACGCGCGGGATCGTCACGTGCTCGGGCGGCGGGTTGCCCTGCGGGTCGTTCCACACGAAGAGCTGCTTGTTCTCCTCCAGCGTGATCCACGACCGGGTGCGCGCCCGCAGCGGGACCCGCTTGGCGTAGGGGATGTCGACGCACCTGCCGTTGCCCGCCCAGCGCCAGTCGTGGAACGGGCAGGCGATGGTGTTGCCCTTGACGGTGCCCTGGGTGAGGTCGCCGCCCATGTGCCGGCAGTACCCGTCGAGCACGTTGATCCTGCCGTCCTCCGAGGCGAAGACGACGAGCTTGGTGCCGAACGCCTCGATGGCGTGGGGCTTGCCGTCGCGGAAGCTGGAGGCGAGACCGAGGCAGTGCCAGCCGCGCGCGAACCGCGCTGGAGGTGCGCCGGTGTCGATCGTGCGTACGGCGTCCTGCGTCATGACGTTCCTCCAGAGATGTCGAGTCCGGCGAGGTACCCGAACGTCATCGCCGGTCCGAGGGTGGCGCCCGCGCCCGCGTAGGTGTGGCCCATGACGGACGCGCTGGTGTTGCCCGCCGCGTAGAGGCCCTCGATGACCGAGCCGTCCTCGCGCAGCACCCGCGCGCGGGTGTCGGTGCGCAGGCCGCCCTTGGTGCCGAGGTCACCGGGCACGATCCTGACCGCGTAGAACGGGCCGGTGGTCAGCGGTGCGAGGTTGGGGTTCGGGTGGTTGCGCGGGTCGCCGTAGTAGCGGTCGTACGCGCTGTCGCCGCGGTGGAAGTCGACGTCCTTCCCGTCCACGGTGAGGGTGTTGAACCGCCTGATGGTCTCCGTCAGCTCCGGCAGGTCGGCGTCCTGGGCGAGCTCCGCGAGGCTGGGGGCCGACAGCACGGCGTCCTTCCAGCGGCGGGGGAGCGGGCGGCGCGGCGGGATGCCGCAGAACGGGTAGCGGTCGCGGTAGGTGCTGTCGAACACGAGCCAGGTCGTGCCGGTCATCGCGTTGACCACGTCGATGTAGGGCGCGGCCTCGTTGACGAACCGGCGGCCGATCTCGTCCACGAGCACGCAACCGGGCAGGGACCGTTCCGCCAGCAGGAAGAACGGGCCGCGCGGCAGCGGGACGGACGGGCCCCACCAGGCCTCGTCCATCAGGCCGACGGCCGCGCCCGCCCTGACGCCGGCCTCGATGCCGTCACCGGTGTTGGCCTTCGCGCCGACCGTCCACTCCGTACCGATGTCCTGGTGCTGCTTGCGCATCCGCTCGTTGTTCTCGAACCCGCCGGACGCCAGGACGACGTGGTTCGCGAGGATCAGCTTGTCGCCGACGAGGACGCCCGCCACCCGGCCGTTCTCGTAGTGCAGGTCGGTCATCGCGGTGTTGAGCCTGATCTCGACGTTCAGGGCCTTGAGCCCGGCGCGCATGCCCGCCACCAGGGCCTGGCCCATGGTGAGGCGTCTGCCCGGCAGGAACCGGCGGGCGAAGACCCTGGCGGCGGTGAGCAGGCCGCGCGGGTGGCGGCTGATCAGCGTCAGCCAGCGGTAGTCGGTCTGGGTGATCACGATGCCCGCCGGGGTCGGCACGTACGGCGGTTCGAGGTCCTCGACCTCCTGGCCCAGCAGCTTCGCCTTGAACGGCAGCGGTTCGACCGAGCGGCCGCGCGGCTGGCCGCCGGGCGCCTCCGGGTAGTAGTCGGAGTAGTCGGGCACCCAGCGGAACCTCAGCGGCGTGTGGGCGCAGACGAACGCGAGCATCGCGGGTCCGGCGTCCAGGAACGCCTCGCGCAGGTCCTCCGGCACGTCGGCGGCGATGTGCGCCAGGTAGGCGCTGGCCTGCTCCGGCGAGTCGGGCACGCCGTTCGCGGCGACCACCGCGTTGTTCGGCACCCAGATGCCTCCGCCGGACCGCGCTGTCGACCCGCCGTAGTGCGCGGCCTTCTCGACGACGAGGGTCCGCAGGCCGTTCTGAGCGGTGCAGAGAGCGGCTGTCATGCCTGCCGCGCCACTGCCGACGACGATCACGTCGTACATCGCACCTCCCCGTGCTCGGACTAGAACAGGTTATAGTTCTGAGCCGGTGTGGCGCTATGGTGTAGGAGTTCCAGGCAAGTCGACTCACCAAGAACCTGTTTCTGGCCGAGGACGTGTTCCAGGAGGGTTGCGTGGAGGTCACCGCTGACGTGGTCGTCATCGGCTTCGGTGCCGCCGGCGCGTGCGCCGCCATCGAGGCCGCGACGGCCGGTGCGGCCGTGGTGGTCCTGGACCGCTTCGGCGGTGGCGGCGCGACCGCGTTGTCCGGCGGCGTCGTGTACGCGGGTGGCGGGACGCGGCAGCAGGTCGAGGCCGGGGTCACCGACTCGGTCGACGCGATGGAGGCCTACCTGCGGACCGAGGTCCGTGACGCGGTGTCCGAGGCGACGCTGCGCCGGTTCTGCGAGGACAGCGCGACGATGCTGGTCTGGCTGGAGGACCAGGGCGTGCCCTTCTCCTCTGCCGTCAGCCCGTTCAAGACCTCGTACCCGACCGACGACTACTACCTGTACCAGTCCGGCAGCGAGGACGCGTGGCCCGACCCGGCCCCGCGCGGGCACCGGACCAGGGCGAAAGGCACCTCGGGCAAGGTCTTCCACGCCCGGCTGGCGGAAGCGACCCGGCGTGCGGGCGCGCGGGTCATGCCGCAGACGCGGGCGGTCGAGCTCGTCCTGGAGGACGACCGGGTGGCGGGTGTGCGGTGCCGCACCCTGACCGGACTGCCGAAGGCGTTGCACGGGTTGCTGTCGAAGGCGGGCGCCAAGCCGTGGCTCTACTACCCGCCGCTCGGCAGGAGGCTCTTCGCTCTGGCCGCGAGGCTGGAACGCTTCAGCCGTCCGGTGACGGTGACCGCGCGGAAGGGCGTGATCATCGCCGCCGGTGGCTTCATCGCGGACCGCGCCCTGGTGCACGAGAACGCCCCGCTCCACCGCGGAGGGCTCGCACTGGGCACGCCCGGCGACGACGGGAGCGGGATCCGGCTCGGCGTCGCCGCCGGCGGGAAGACCGCGCGGATGGACAAGATCTCGGTGTGGCGGTTCGTCACGCCGCCCAGCGAGCTGCGACGCGGGGTTCTGGTCGACGCCGACGGGCAGCGGTTCGGTGACGCGACGCGCTACGGCGCGGCCATCGGGGACGAGATCGTCCGGCGCGGCGGCAAGGCCTGGCTGCTGGTCGGCGACGACGTCCTGCGCGTCGCACGAGCGCAGGTGAGGACGCAGACGGCGCCGTTCCAGCGGTGGCAGGTCCGCTACCTGCTGAACCGCGGCCTGGTCACGGCGCCGACGATCGAGGAGGTCGCGGCCAAGGCCGGGATCGGGACGCCCGAACCCGTGGGCGTGCCGCCCTATTCGTTGATCAACGTGTCGGTGCGCGCCGGTTTCGGCTACCCGTGCCCGATGCTCACGCTCGGCGGGCTCGTCGTCGACGAGGGCACCGGCCAGGTGCAGGGCGTTCCCGGCCTGTACGCGGCGGGCCGGTCGGCGGTCGGGGTGTGCTCGGAGTCCTACGTCAGCGGGCTCGCGCTCGCCGACTGCGTCTTCTCGGGCCGCCGGGCGGGCCACCACGTCGCCGCAGGGGAGGTCAGGTGCTGACGATCCAGTCCAGAGAAGCGGCCGCGGAGCTGTTGCGCGTGGCGGAACGCGACCGCGTGCCGATCAGACCGCTCGTCGAGCTGTACCCCGGAATCGACGTCGTCGACGCGTACGAGATCCAGCTGCTCAACGTCCGTCACCGCAACCGCGACGTGATCGGCCACAAGGTCGGCCTGTCGTCGTTGGCGATGCAGAAGATGATGGGCGTCGACGAACCCGACTACGGCCACCTGCTCGACGACATGCAGCTCCACGGAACCGCGGACGCGTCGGCGTACCTGTACCCGCGGGTCGAGGTGGAGATCGCGTTCCTGCTGGCACGCGACCTGCCCGGAGAGGGCTGCGCGGTCGAGGACGTGCTGGCCGCCACGGAGTTCGTCGCGCCGGCCATCGAGCTGATCGACAGCCGCATCGAGAACTGGCGGATCGGGCTGCAGGACACCATCGCGGACAACGCGTCGTCGGCCGGGTTCGTGCTGGGCCACGAGCGCGTCCGGCCGTCCGAACTGGACGTCGGCGCGGTGGCGGCGACGTTGCGGCGCAACGGCGAGGTGGTCGCTGAAGGACGTGGTGACGCGGTGCTGGGCGATCCGGCGATCGCCGTGGCGTGGCTCGCGGAGAAGGTCGCGGGCTTCGGCGTCCGGCTGCTGGCCGGCGACATCGTGCTGCCGGGGTCGTGCACGCGCGCCATCGACGCCCGGCCCGGGGACGAGTTCCACGCCGAGTTCGCCGGACTCGGTGTCGTCGACCTGAAATTCGAATGAGGTGACTGGGTGAAGGCGGCCATCGTCGGCTCCGGCAACATCGGCACCGACCTCCTCTACAAGCTCCGGCGCTCGTCCGTGCTGGAACCGCGCTGGATGGTGGGCATCGACCCGGCCAGCGAGGGGCTGCGGCGCGCGGCCTCGCTGGATCTCGAGGTCTCGGTCGAGGGCGTGGAGTGGTTGCTGCGCCAGGACGAGCTGCCGGACGTCGTGTTCGAGGCGACGTCCGCGGCGGTGCACAGGGCCAACGCCCCGCGCTACGCCGAGGCCGGCATCCGGGCGATCGACCTGACGCCGGCGGCGGTCGGCCCGTACGTCGTCCCGCCGGTGAACCTCGGCGAGCACGCGGACGCGCCCAACATCAACCTGATCACGTGCGGCGGCCAGGCCACGATCCCCATGGTCCACGCGGTGTCCCGGGTCGTCCCCGTGTCGTACGCGGAGATCGTCGCGAGCGTCGCGTCGGTATCGGCGGGACCGGGCACGCGCGCCAACATCGACGAGTTCACCCGCACGACCAGCCGCGGCATCGAGGCGATCGGCGGAGCGGAGCGCGGCAAGGCGATCATCGTCCTCAACCCCGCCGACCCGCCGATGATCATGCGCGACACCATCTTCTGCGCGATCCCCGAGGACGTCGACCCCGACCCGATCACCGACTCGATCGCCAGGATGGAGACGGAGATCCAGTCGTACGTGCCGGGGTTCCGGCTGCTGAGGGAACCGCAGTTCGACGCGGGCCGGGTGGCGATCTTCGTGGAGGTGGCCGGTGCCGGCGACTTCCTGCCCGAGTACGCGGGGAACCTCGACATCATGACGGCCGCCGCGACCAAGGTGGGGGAGGAGATCGCCCGTGCAGCAGCGCCTGAGGCTGACCGACACGTCTCTGCGTGACGGCTCGCACCACAAGCGGCACCAGTTCACGACCGAGGACGTGCGCTCGATCGTCGCGGCGCTCGACGGCGCCGGGGTACCGGTGATCGAGGTGACGCACGGGGACGGACTGGGCGGGTCGTCGTTCAACTACGGCTTCAGCCACACGCCCGAACAAGAGCTGATCAAGGTCGCGGTCGAGACGGCTCGGCAGGCCAGGATCGCGGTGCTGATGCTGCCCGGCGTCGGCGTGAAGGACGACATCCTGGTATCGCAGGACAACGGCGCCTCGATCGTCCGGATCGCCACGCACTGCACCGAAGCCGACGTGTCCGTTCAGCACTTCGCGTTGGCTCGCGAACGTGGTCTCGAAACCGTCGGCTTCCTGATGATGGCGCACTCGCAGCCACCGGAGGCGCTGGCGAAGCAGGCCCGCATCATGGCCGACGCCGGGTGCCAGTGCGTCTACGTCGTCGACTCGGCCGGAGCCCTTGTCCTGGAACAGGTTTCGGAACGGGTCGCGGCACTGGTCGCCGAGTTGGGAGACGACGCCCAGGTCGGCTTCCACGGGCACGAGAACCTCGGGCTGAGCGTCGCGAACTCCGTCGCCGCCGCACGCGCCGGGGCGAAGCAGATCGACGGCAGCGTGCGCGGGTTCGGTGCGGGCGCGGGCAACACGCCCCTGGAGGCGTTCGTCGGCGTGTGCGACAAGCTCGGGTTCTCCACCGGCGTCGACTTCTTCAAGATCGTGGACGCGGCCGAGGACGTCGTCAGGCCCGTCATGCCCGAGGAGTGCCTGCTCGACCGGATGGCGCTGATGATGGGGTACGCGGGCGTCTACTCCAGCTTCCTCAAACACGCCTACACGCAGGCCAAGCGCTACGGCGTGTCCGGCGCGCAGATCCTCGTCCGCGCGGGCGAGCGCAAGCTCGTCGGCGGCCAGGAGGACCAGCTGATCGACATCGCACTGGAGCTGAGCAGGGAGAAAGTCCGATGAGCGAGGAAATCCTCGGCAGGGTGCGGGAGCTGCTGCCCGTTCTGGCCGAACGCGCGGCCGAGGCGGAGGAGCTGCGCAAGGTGCCGCCGGAGTCGGTGAAGGCGTTGCAGGAGACCGGGTTCTTCCGGATGCTGCAACCGGTGCGGTACGGCGGCTTCGAGTCGCACCCGCTCGACTTCTACACCGCGGTCCGGCTGGTCGCGAGCGCGTGCGGGTCGACGGGCTGGGTCGCGTCGGTGCTGGGCGTGCACCCGTGGCACGTCGGGCTGTTCGACGTGAAGGCGCAGGACGAGGTCTTCGGTGAGGACCAGGACACCCGGATCTCGTCCTCCTACGCACCGACAGGCCGCGCGACCCCGGTCGAGGGCGGCTTCCGGTTCACCGGCAGGTGGAGCTTCTCGTCCGGCTGCGACCACGCCACGTGGGTGCTGCTCGGCGGCCTGGTGATGAACGACGAAGGCAAGCCCGTCGACTTCCGCACGTTCCTGCTGCCGATCGCCGACTACACGATCAACGACGTCTGGGACACGGTCGGCCTGCGCGGCACGGGCAGCAACGACATCGTGGTCGACGACGTGTTCGTGCCGGAGCACCGGACGCTGAGCATGGCGCACACGGCGCGGTGCAAGTGCCCCGGCCAGGAGGTCAACCCCGGCCCGTTGTTCCGCATGCCGTACGGGACGGTCCACCCGTACGCGATCACCGCGCCGATGATCGGCATGGCGACCGGCGCGTACGACCTGCACGTCGGCGCGACCCGTGAGCGCGTCCGTGCGGCCTACCTGGGCGAGAAGTCGGTCGACGACCCGTTCGCCCAGGTCCGGATCGCCTCGGCGGCCAACGACATCGACACGGCGTGGTGGCAGCTGGAGAAGGACATCAACGACGAGTGGGAACACGCCGTCGCCGGCACGAAGATCCCGATCGACCTGCGCCTGCGGGCGCGTCGCGACCAGGTGCTCGGCAGCGCGCGGGCGATCTCCGCGATCGACCGGCTGTTCGAGAGCGCGGGCGGCAAGGCCATCAACCAGGGTCTGCCGCTGCCCCGGTTCTGGCGCGACGCGCACGCCGCACGGGTGCACGCCGCCAACGACCCGGAGCGCGTGCTCGTGCTGTACGGCAAGAACGAGCTCGGCATCCAGGTCCGCGACGGGCTGTTCTGAGGGGAGTGCTGTGAAGGTTCGGTTGCACTACCACGAAGCGGGCACGGACAACGCCGAGACGCTCGTCCTGCTGCACGGCGGCGGGCCCGGCGCGTCGGCGCTCAGCAACTTCCGCGCCAACATCCCGGTGTTCGCCAAGTCGTTCCGCGTGCTCGCCGTCGACCTGCCCGGCTACGGCCAGTCCGACAAGCCCGCCGAGCACGACCAGTACTTCACGTTCGCCTCGCGCGCGTTGAAGGACCTGCTCGACGACCTGGGCGTGGAACAGGCGCACATCCTCGGCAACTCGCTCGGCGGCGGCACCGCGGTCCGGTTCGCGCTGGACCACGGCAAACGCGCCGGACGGCTCGTGCTGATGGGACCGGGCGGGTTGTCGCTCAACGTCTTCTCGCCCGACCCGACCGAAGGCGTGCGCAAGCTCAGCGCGTTCGCCAGGACGCCGACGCGGGAGAAGATCGAGGAGTTCCTGCGGATCATGGTCTTCGACCAGTCGCTGATCACCGACGAGCTGGTCGAAGAACGGTTCCAGGCCGCGTCGAAGCCGGAGTCGTTGCGCGCCATGGCGGCTTTGGGCAAGTCGTTCTCCGGCCCGGACTTCGAGCAGGGCATGCTCTGGCGCGAGGCCTACAAGCTGCGCCAGCGGGTGCTGCTCGTGTGGGGCCGCGAGGACCGGGTCAATCCGCTGGACGGCGCCCTGCTGGCGTTGAAGCTGATCCCGCGCGCCCAGCTGCACGTGTTCGGCGGATGCGGGCACTGGGCGCAGCTGGAGAAGTTCGACGAGTTCAACAGGCTGGCACTCGACTTCCTCGGGGAGGCGTGATGGGAATCCGGTCACTGGGCTACCTCAGGATCGAGGCCACCGACATGGCCCGGTGGCGCGAGTTCGGGCTGAAGGTCCTGGGCATGGTCGAGGGCAAGGGCTCGACCGAGGGCGCTCTGTACCTGCGGATGGACGACTTCCCGGCACGGCTGGTGATCGTGCCCGGCTCGCAGGACCGGCTGCGGGCATCCGGGTGGGAGGCCGCCACCGAGGCCGAGCTGGACGAGGTGGCCAAACGCCTGGCGTCGGCGGGCGTCGCGTACGTCGAGGGCACGGCCGAGGACCTGGCGGAACGGCGGGTGACCGGGCTGATCCGGTTCGACGACCCGTCCGGCAACACCCTGGAGGTCTTCCACGGCGCCGCCCTGGAGCACCGGCGGGTGGTGTCGCCGTACGGGCACCGGTTCGTGACGGAGGAGCAGGGCCTCGGGCACGTCGTGCTGTCCACTTCGGACGACGAGGCGGCGCTGCGCTTCTACCGCGATGTGCTGGGCTTCCGGCTGCGCGACTCGATGCGCCTGCCACCGCAGATGCTCGGCAGGCCGGCCGACGGACCGCCCGCGTGGCTGCGGTTCTTCGGCTGCAACCCGCGCCACCACAGCCTGGCGTTCCTGCCGATGCCGACGCCGAGCGGGATCGTGCACCTGATGGTCGAGGTCGAGAACACCGACGACGTCGGTCTGACGCTGGACAGGGCGCTGCGCAGGAAGGTGCCGATGTCGGCGACCCTGGGACGGCACGTGAACGACCTGATGCTGTCGTTCTACATGAAGACACCCGGCGGGTTCGACGTCGAGTTCGGTTGCGAGGGACGGCAGGTGTCCGATGAGGACTGGATCGCACGCGAGAGCACGGCGGTGAGCCTGTGGGGACACGACTTCAGCGTGGGCTTCCAGAAGTAGCGGCCCGCTACCGTTCCGTTCTCGGTCACTTCTGCACAGGTGTGACCGTGGTGACCGGCATGTCGTCCGACGGCCCCGCCGGGTTCGCCTGCCAGGCGTTCGCGGCGCTGTCGCTCGACCCGCCGCTGGTGCTGTTCTGCCCACAACGGACCTCGCGCAGCTGGGCGGCGATGGCGTCGTCGGGGTCGTTCTGCGTGAACGTGCTGGCGGAGGACCAGCGCGAGGTGTCGACGGTGTTCGGCAGAGCCGGTGCCGACAAGTTCGCCGGGGTGTCGTGGACGCCGTCGGCCACCGGTGCCCCGGTGCTCGACGGCGCCCTCACGTGGGTCGACTGCCAGGTCGCGGCCGTCCACGACGCCGGCGACCACCACATGGTCATCGGCTCGGTCGTCGAGCTCGGACCCGTGCGCGACGCGCAGCCGCTGCTGTTCTACCGCGGCCGCTACGCCGTGCACGCCGAACTGGATCCGCGCGGCTGGTCGGGCGAGGTCCTGGACAACCTGCTGACCTGGCAACGGCAGTCAGAGTGGAGCTGATGCCGTGACTCGCCAGACGCCGCCAGGGATCCGCACCTCCCCGTTGTGCACGAACGCGTCGAACTCACCCCGGACGGACTCGATGAGCCTCGGCCGTTCGGACTCCGGGGACTCCCGCAGCGCACGGGCGACCGGGCCCATGTTGCTCAGGTACGGCACCAGCAGCTCCTCGGGCATCGAGCAGACGCGGTCCTCCGGCCGGATCTCCACCTCCGACCACCCGCCGCCTTCGAGGACCTGCCGGGTCCTGTCCGCGTCCACGAGGGAGAAGGGCCCAGGTCCGTCCGGGTCCGGCGCGGGCACGTCGGGCAGCAACGACGCCGCGACCCGGGACGCGGTCGTCATGAACGGGTTCTCCTCCGCGGTCCGCCAGGTGACGAAGCACAGCTCACCGCCCGGTGTGGTGGCGCGCAGCAGGTTGCGGAACGCGGCGACCGGGTCGTCGAAGAACATCACCCCGAACCGCGACACGACCAGGTCGAAGCGCTCCTCGAACGCGTGCACCTGCGCGTCGGCCCTGACGAACTGGGCTCCGCCGTGCTCACGGGCGGCGGCCAGCATCGACTCCGAGATGTCGACCCCGACGCAGTCCGCGCCGGTGGCCTCGGCGATCGCCCTCGTCGTTCCGCCGGTACCGCACCCGACGTCGAGAACCCTCCGGCGCGGGCGTTGCGAAGCTGTCCGGACGAGCAGGTCCCGGTACGGCCGCAGCACCATCTCCACGATGTCCTGGACCTCTGCCCAGCCGCGGCCCGCGGTGTTCCAGAAAGCCGACTGCTCGGTGTTGACCTCTGATGTCATGCTCCCACCGTCCTACTTCAAGTCGGCTTGAGGTCAAGTGTCGTGGATGAGATCGGTATCGGCGAGGTGGTCCGCCGCTCGGGCGTGCCCGCCTCCACCCTGCGCTACTACGAGGAACGCGGCCTGATCGCCCCGGTGCGCAGACAGGGCCTGACCCGCGTGTTCGTCCCGGCCGTGCTGGAACAGCTCGCGTTGATCGCCGTCTGCCGCACGGCCGGGTTCTCCCTGGACGAGATCGCGTTGATGTTCGACCCGGACGGCCGCCCGAGTCCCGACCGCGCGATGCTCGCGGCCAAGGCGGACGAGCTGGACGCGACGATCACCAAGCTGGCGTCGATGCGCGACGACCTGCGGCACGCGGCGGCCTGCCCGGCGCCGTCGCACCTGGAGTGCCCGACGTTCCGGCGGATCCTGGGACAGGCTCGGTGATCGGTTCACAGGCTCCAGACCTGCGGCGCCACGGTGACGGCGGCGGCCTGGTAGGGCGGCAGCAACCTGCCCTCCACGACGACCTCCAGCGGCCACTTCTCGTGCAGCACCACCCACAACCGGCCGGAGAGCCCGGCGAACGCGCCCAGCAGGTTCGCGTTCTCGTGCGCCTGCAGCACGTACACCCACTTCGCGGTGTCGGGCGCGCCGTCGAGCGGTTCACGCCAGGCCCGGCGCAACCGCCGTCCACCGTGGCGGGCGGCGTCGGCGGACAGGACGACGTCGGCCTTGCCGGGGTCCGGCGCCGACGGGGGTGGCTGGGCGCTGAACCGGTACGGCACCGGCGGCACCTCGTCGACGGCGGGCACCGCGGCGAGGTCCGGGCTCTCCGGGTCGTCCAGCGTGGACGCGATCAGCTCGCGCTCCTCGGCCGTGATGCCGATGTTCTCGTACGCCATGGACAGCAGCAGCGTCGCCTCGGCCTGTGCGGGCTCGCCACCGAAGTAGTCCTCGCGCACCGAACGCAGCGTGTCGTCCGCCAACCGGCCCGCCAGCCGCGCGCACACCTCGGTGACCGTCGCGTAGGTCTTCACATCCATGGTCTTCACTTCTTCTTGTACGGGCCGAGATCGGTTTTGGTGACGTTACCCTGATCGTCCTGGACGATCCTGATGACGCGGTCGCCCTTCGGTCCCTCCCAGGTCCAGCTGCCGTCACCGCCCGCGGCAGGGTTGCTGTAGCGGGGCGGGTTGCCCTGAGGGATGCCCTGGGGAGCCGGGGTGGGCGCGGGCGGGTTGAGGATCACGCCGGGGTTGGTGGCGTCCGGCGGGAACGCCGTGCGGATCTCGCCATTGGACAGCACCGTCGTGCGGACGAGCACGCCGTCGACGACGCCCTCGTAGTTGTACGCCCACGCCGGGTCGCCGTTGGCGTCCTTGGTGGGCATCGGGCCCGCCACCGGTTGACCCGACTGGGTGACCTGGTGCGCCGCGTCGAGGATCTTGGCCTCGTCCCACGACTTCGGGAACTCCGTCTTGTTCGAGAAACCGGTGCCCGCGAGGTGACCGCCCTGCTTGCCCCCGTCGCCGTGGATGATGTGCTCTTTGGACTTGTCGCTGTGGTGGACGTCGTCGGCCTTGGGCGGTGCGGTCGGTTTCGCCGGAAGCGGCTTCTTGGCAGGCGGGGTGTTCTGGCTGCCCGGTTTGCCCGCCGGGGTGCCGGTGCTGCCCGAACCGCCACCGGGCGTGCCGGCCTGCGCGGTCGCGGCGGCGGCCTTCGTCGCGCTGGACAGGCCGGCGCCCGCGTTGATGGTGCCGTGCTGCTGCGACGGTTTCTTCTTCGGTGTGCCCGGGGTGTTTCCGCCACCGCCAGGAGTCCTGGGTTTCCCGGTCATCGAGCCCTACCCGTTCAGCAGCTTCGTGAGGTTGGTCAGGCTGGAGACCAGGGCCGTGGTGTAGGTGAGGATGCGGCCCGCCCACTTGACCACCGCCGCGACGATCTGCGACGCGATCACCGGGATCGTGACCACGAAGATCGCCTCCACCGCCCACACGATCACCCTGGCGACCAGGTCGGCGATCAGGTCGCGGACGATCTCGCGGGTCATCTCGACCAGCCCGCCCGCGCCCTCCGTCGCGGCCGCCATCGCCGCCGAGATCGCGGACAGGCCGCCGATGGCGTCGACGTTGTTGACCATCAGGCGCTGGTAGGCCTCCGACGCCTCGCCCTCCCAGCCGAGCAGGTCGCTCTCCAGGTCCGCGCGCAGGTCGGTGGCCATGTCAGCCAGTTCGGTCGCCATGTTGTTCCACGTCGCGGCGTGCGACCTGACCACGTCCTGCTTGCCGGTCAGCTCGTCGAGCATCTCGCGCAACGGGTCGAAGTACTCGATCGCCCAGCCGAGCCCGTTGGCGAGCAACGCGCTGATCGGGTCCATCACGCTCGCCACGACCTCGACACCGAGCGACGCGCCGGCGATCGCGTCGTCGACCCAGCCCTCGCTCTTGATCGCGTCGACGAGCCCTTCGACGCTGTCGGCGAGGCTCGACCCCGTCCAGGCCTCCCGCGACGACTGGACCGGCGCGACCAGGGATCCCTCGGTCACCGTTCACCTCCGGCGGCGCGGACCCGGTCGACGGTGTCCTGGTCCGTCGTCTCGTAGGCGTCCGCGCTGGCGCGCAGTTCCTTCGCGACGAGCTCGAGGTTGCCCTCGACGGTCGCGATCACGGCGTCGATGTCGGTGTGCCTGCCCTCCAGCACGCCGGAGATCCACCCGCACAACAGGCCGTAGGCCTGGTCGTCGGCCGTGATGTGCGAGCTCGCCGCCTTGACCTTCGCTAACCGCTGCTTGATCTTGTCGATGTTGCCCGCGTGCGACCGCAGCTGCTCCGCCTCGACGTGGAACCCGGTCACCAGCGCTCCTCGGTGTAGACCTGCGCGGTGTTGTCGTCGTCGTCTCCCGCGGGCCTGCGGACCGGCTTCGGCTCGTCGGCGCCCAGCTGCCGGCCGACGCTCTCCACGATCGCGCGCCCGGCCGCCGTCTCGGTGCCGATGGTGTCCGCGACGATCTCCCTGGACCGCTCCGCCAGCTGCTTGCGCGCGTCGGCGAGCGTGCTCATGATCGTGGCCGCCACGGTGTCCGGGACCTGGCCGCTCATCCGGTCGGTGAGCCTCAGGTTCACCATCGTGCCGGTCGAGTCGATGGTGACCCGGGCGATGCCCTTCGGGTCCTCGGCGACGATCCGCAACCCCTGCAGCTGCCGGCTCATCGACATGGTGTCGTCGGCCAGCTTGTCGATCCGGCCCTTCCACGCGGCCAGCCGCTCGCGTGCCCCGTCCGGGTCCAGGATGCGTTCGTCCACGAGCCCGGAGTCTAGGTAGCGGGCTGATCAGCCGCGGGTGGTTTCCGCGAGACGGGCCAGGTGGACGCGCGGACTGCCGAACAACTGGCCGCTTCCGTGCGCCCGCTTGAAGTAGAGGTGCGCGTCGTGCTCCCACGTGATGGCGATGCCGCCGTGCAGCTGGATCATCTCCGCCGCCACCGTGAAGAACGCCTCGGAGCAGTACACCTTCGCCACCGCCGCGGACACCTCGTCGCGCACGGCCCCGGCGGCGGACCGCGCGGTCTCCACGAGCACGTGCAGGTCGGCCATGCGGTGCTTCAACGCCTGGAACGACCCGATGGGCCTGCCGAACTGGACCCTCGTCTTCGTGTACTCGACCGTCAGCTCAAGCGCCCGGGCGGCCGCGCCGACCTGTTCCGCGCACAGGGCGGCGATGGCGATGTCACGGACCTGGGGCGACCACGGTCCGAGGCGGGTCCTGGCGGCGCCGGCCAGGTGAACGGTCGCCAGCCGGCGGGTCGCGTCCATCGTGGGGGTGTGCTCGCGCGTCACGCCCGCCAGGTCGGCCTCGTACAGGTCGGTGCCGTCGGTGACGAGGAGGATCTCGGCCAGGTCGCCGTCCACGACGTAGCGGGCCGGGTCGTTCCCGGCGCCGTCCCACGGCCACACGACTGCGGCCACGGTGCCTTCCGCGATCTGCGGCAGCAACCTGGCGCACGCCTCGTCGTTGCCGGTGGCCAGCAGTGCCCGCGCCGCGATGGCCGAGGAGAGGAGGGGCGCGGGAGTGAGCGTCCGGCCGAGCTCCTCCAGCGCCACACGGGTTTCCTCTTGCGACGCTCCCGATCCCCCGTACCGCTCGGGAACGGGCAGCACGCCGATCTCGCACAGCCGCGCCCACACGTTCTTGTCGTAGCCGTGCGGGGTCTCGATGGCCGCGCGGACGTCGGAGTGCTTCTCGAGCATGCTGCGGACGGCGTCCCTGAGCGCGAGCTGTTCCGGTGTCACAACGCCTCCAACACGCGTGCGCGGTGCGTCGACGGGCTTCCCCACGCGGTGCGCAGGGCTCGGGCCTGCAGCAGGAACCGGCCGAGCGCGTGTTCGGCCGTGTAGCCGATCGCGCCGTGGACCTGCAGCGCGGTGCGGGCGGCGTTCCAGGCGGCGTCGGAGGTGGCGACCTTGGCGGCCGAGACGTCCCTGGTGTTCAAGGTGACCGCGGCGCCGTAAACGAGCGGACGCGCCATCTCCAGGCCGATCAGGACGTTCGCCAGGTGGTGCTTCAGCGCCTGGAACTGGCCGATGGGCTTGCCGAACTGCGTGCGCGCCCTGGCGTGTTCGGTGGTCATCTCGAGCATCGCGCGGCCCAGGCCCAGGAGTTGGGCCGAGCAGGTCAGGACGCCGAGGTCGAAAGCGCGCTGCGCGGGCACGCCGGTGGCGATGACCGGACCCGCGGCAAGCTCGACGAGGCTCCGAGTCGGATCCACAGAGGACAGTTCAGCGACGGGGGAGGCTTCGCGGAGGGTGTCACCCTCGACGAGGAAGTAGCGGTCGGCCTCGACCGCGTGCGGCACCTCCGGCGGAAAGGCGACGGAGCCCGCTCCGGCTCCGAGTGCCGGCAACACCGCCAGCGACTCGATCAGCGGCCCGTCCACCGCGTGGTGGCCGATCTCCTCGAACACCACCACGAGGTCGACCGGATCGGTCACCTCGTCCACCCCGAGCGCGGCGAGGTCCCGCCTGCCCGACCTCAGGAAGTCGTGCAGCACCTTGCCCAGGTCGGTGTGCTCCGCGGACAGCGTGAACATCATCGCGGCAGCCCCAGGAGTCGTTCGGCGATCACGTTGCGCTGGATCTCGTTGGTTCCGGCGTAGATGGGCCCGGACAGCGAGAACAACCACCCGTCCCGCCAGCCGGGAGCGACCTCGCCCAGCAGGTCGAGCGCCGTCTCGTGGATCGACACGTCCAGCTCCGACCAGAACACCTTGGTCACGCTGGCCGCGGGCCCGGACGGCGGCTGGGCCAGTGCCCCGAACGTGTGCAGCCGGTAGGCCTGCGCCCCGATCCACGCGTCCACGACCCGGTCGCGCGACGCCGGGTCCGGGTTCTTCCGGTACAGCTCCACCAACCGTTCCGCGGCGGCCACGAACCGGCCTGGGCTGCGCAACGTGAGGCCGCGCTCGTTGCCGGCGGTGCTCATCGCGACCCGCCACCCGTCACCGACCTCGCCGACGACGTCCTGGTCCGGCACGAACACGTCGTCCAGGAAGATCTCGGCGAACCCCGGCTCGCCGTCGAGCTGGTCGATCGGCCGCACGGTCACACCGTCCGCACGCAGGTCGAACAGCAGGTACGTCAGACCCCGATGGCGCTCGCCCGGCCCGGTGCGGAACAGCCCGAACGCCCGGTCCGCGAACGCCGCCCGCGAGCTCCACGTCTTCTGACCCCGCAGCAGCCAGCCGCCATCGCACCGGACCGCGGTGCTGCGCAACGACGCGAGGTCCGACCCGGCCTCCGGCTCCGACCAGGCCTGCGCCCACACCACGTCACCGCGCGCCATCGACGGCAGGATCCGCTCGCGTTGCTCGTCGGTGCCGTGCGCGAACAGCGTCGGCGCGAGCAGGAAGATGCCGTTCTGCGACACACGCCCAGGCGCGCCCGCGGCGTGGTACTCCTCCTCGAACACCAGCCACTGCAACAGCGAAGCGTCCCGGCCACCGAACGCGGACGGCCAAGACACCACCGACAGCCGCGCCGAAGCGAGCAACCGTTCCCACTCCCGGTGCTCCTCGAACCCGGCGGCGGTGTCCAATGAGGACAGCTTTCGGACGTGCGCGGCAAGCCACGACCGCACCTCCGCCTGGAAGGCCAGGGTCTCGGCGTCGAGTGAGAGGTCCATCAGCCGGAGGCCTTCTTCATCGACCGGGCGTCCATCCCGGCCAACGCGTCGGTGCTCACCTCGGCGTTGTGCGCGTGGGCGAAGTGGTGCAGTCCGAACACCGAGTCCATGCCCGCGCGCATGCCCATCAGGTCCTCGGACTGGTTGACCGCCTTCTTCGCCAGTGCCAGCCCGAACCGCGGCATGGTCGAGATCCGCGAAGCGAGCTCGAACGTCGTGGTCTCCAGCGACGACCGCGGCACGACCCGCGACACCATGCCCCACTCGTAGGCGCGTTGAGCCGAGAACCGGTCGCCGGTGAACAGCACCTCCTTCGCGGCGCGCGGTCCGAGCACCCACGGGTGCGCGAAGTACTCGACGCCCGGAATCCCCATCCGCACCACGGGATCGGCGAAGAACGCGTCCTCGGCGGCCACGACCAGGTCGCACACCCACGCCAGCATCAGACCGCCCGCGACGCACGCGCCCTGCACCATCGCGATCGTCGGCTTCGGGATCTCCCGCCACCGCCGGCACATGCCGAGGTAGACCTCCATCTCGCGCGCGAAGCGGAGGTCACCGCCCTCGCGCCCGACGTGGTCCCACCACATCACGGCCTTGCGCTCGAAGGAGGTGTCGACGTCCCTGCCCGGCGAGCCGATGTCGTGGCCCGCGGAGAAGTGGTCGCCCGCGCCCGCCAGCACGATCACCTTGACCTCGTCGTCGTCGACCGCGCGCGTGAAGGCCTCGTCCAACGCGTAGGTCATCGCCGAGTTCTGCGCGTTGCGGTACTCCGGGCGGTTCATGGTCACGACGGCGACCGCGTCACGCCGCTCATACGAGACAGTCACGCGTTCTCCTTGCGCAGTTGGGTTTTGAGGACCTTGCCCATCGCGTTGCGGGGGAGTGCCGGGTGGAACTCGACCACGCGCGGCACCTTGTAGTTCGCGAGCCGTTCCCGGCAGAACGCGATCACCTCGCCGGAGGTGAGGGACGACCCGGGCGACGTCACGACGTGCGCCACGCCGACCTCGCCCAGCCGGGCGTCGGCCCTCCCGACGACAGCCGACTCGGCGACTCCCGGCAGCCGTGCCAGGGCTTGTTCGACCTCGGCCGGGTAGACGTTGAACCCGCCGCAGATGTACATGTCCTTGAGCCGGTCGGTGATCGTGAGGTACCCGCGCTCGTCCACCTGCCCGACATCGCCGGTGTGCAGCCAGCCGCCGGCATCGACCGCCGCGGCGGTGGCCTCGGGATCGTCGAGGTAGCCGAGCATCACGTTCGGGCCGCGCAGCAGCACCTCGTCCTTGTCGCCCAGCCGGAGCTCGAACCCCGCCATGGGCACGCCGCACGTGTGCGCGATGGTCGACGGCGAGTCCGAAGGCCTGCACATCGTGGCGACCACCGCCTCGGTCAGCCCGTAGGCGGTGAGGACCGCGGGGACGAGCTCCGCCTGCATCCGTTCGATCAGCGCCACCGGCACCACGGCCGCCCCGGTCACCGCGATCCGCAGGCTCGAGAGGTCGAACGACCCGCGGTCCGGGTGGTCCAGCAGGGCCTGGTAGATCGTCGGGGGACCGGGCAGCACGGTGATCCGCTCCCGTTCGACCAGCCTCATGGTCTCCACGACGTCGAACACCGCCTGCGGCACGATCGTCGCGCCCGTCAGCAGGCACGCCAGGATCCCGGCCTTGTAGCCGAAGGTGTGGAAGAACGGGTTGACGATCAGGTAGCGGTCCGCCGAGGTCAACTCAGCACAGGACGCCCACGCCTCGGCCACCCCGAGCGACTGCCGGTGCGCACTCATCGCTCCCTTGCTGCGCCCGGTCGTGCCGGACGTGTACATCACGTCGCAGAGCTGGTCCGGTGTGACGACGGGGAGCTCCACGTCGGCGGCGACCCACTCGGCCGGTAGCCGGACGACAGGTGGCAGGTCGGAGGACAACGCCTGCAGCTCCGCGAGACGATCACGTCCGAGGAACGACCCCTCGACGATCAACGCGCGCGCCGCGCTGCGTTGCACGATGTCCAGAGTTTCGGTGGCCGTGTACCGGGTGTTGATCGGCACCAGCACCGCGCCCGCGTCCAGCACCCCGAGCGCCGCGACCACCCAGTGCACGGAGTTGGGCGCGCACAATGCCACCCGATCGCCCTGCCGCACACCCATTCCGGCGAGAGCACGGGCGGCGTCGCGCACCGCGGACCGCAGCTCGGTGTAGGTGAGGCGGACCTGCCCGTCCACCAACGCTTCCGCGTCGATGTACGAAGCAGCGGCGCGGTCGAGCACGCCGGAAACCGTGTGCCTGCTTGGATCTCCGGCTGCCGAAGCCTTCACGGGCCCTCCAAAGCAAGTGCTTGGTAGGTTAGAGTATGGCCCATGGAGTCCTTCCGGCGCGAGGTGCGGGAATGGTTGTCCGCCAACCTCGTCGGTGAGTTCGCTGAGCTGCGCGGCCTGGGTGGTCCCGGCCGCGAGCACGAGGCGTTCGAGGGCAGGCTGCGCTGGCACCGGCACCTGGCGGCACACGGGTGGACGTGCCTCGGCTGGCCCGGCGAGCGCAGCGTGGAGGAGCAGGTGGTCTTCCACGAGGAGTACGCGGAGGCCGACGCGCCCGCGAAGGTCGACATCGTGGGGGAGGGCCTGCTCGGCCCGACGCTCATCGCGTTCGGCACTCCCGAGCAGAAGGCGCGGTTCCTGCCGAGGATCCGCGGCCTCGACGACCTGTGGTGCCAGGGCTACTCGGAACCGGGCGCGGGGTCGGACCTCGCGTCCGTCCAGACGAAGGCCTCGCTCGACGGTGACCGGTGGGTGATCAACGGCCAGAAGATCTGGACGTCGAACGCGCACTACTCCGACTGGATCTTCGTCCTGTGCCGCACTGAACCGGGATCGCAGCGGCACAAGGGGCTTTCGTACCTGCTCGTGCCGATGGACCAGCCGGGCGTCGAGGTCCGGCCGATCCGCCAGCTCACCGGCACGTCCGAGTTCAACGAGGTCTTCTTCGACGGCGCCGTGACGGCGAAGGAGAACGTCGTCGGGCAGCCCGGCGACGGCTGGAAGATCGCGATGGCCACCCTCGGGTTCGAGCGCGGCACCGCGATGCTCGGCCACCAGGTCGGCTTCCGGAGACAGCTCGACGCGATCATGGCCGGCGCGCCGGAGGACGAACGGCTCACCAGGGCGTGGCTCGAGCTGCACGTCATGCGCTCGCACACCCTCAGGACCCTGAACGACGAACCGGGCCCGGAGGCGTCCGTGCTGAAGCTGTTCTGGGCGGGCTGGCACCGCAGGCTCGGCGAGCTCGCGATGGACTCGCTCGGCCCGGAGTCGATGATCGACGACAACGAGTGGCAGCGCCTGTTCCTGTTCAGCCGTGCCGAGACGATCTACGGCGGCTCGGACGAGGTCCAGCGCGAGATCATCGCCCACCGGATCCTGGGGCTGCCGCGATGACCGGCCACGACCTGCTCAGGGACAAGGTCGTCGTCGTGACGGCCGCGGCGGGCACCGGCATCGGGTCCGCGACCGCGAGGCGGTGCCTGGAGGAAGGCGCGACGGTGGTCGTCAGCGACTGGCACGAGCGCCGCCTCGAGGAGACGCACGCGGCTCTCGGCACCCATCACGCCATCCCGTGCGACGTCACGAACGAGCAGCAGGTGCAGGCTCTGGTCGACGGCGCGGTCGAGCGGTACGGCCGCATCGACGTGATGGTCAACAACGCGGGTCTCGGCGGTGAGAAGCCGGTGGTCGACATGACCGACGACGAGTGGTCGCGCGTGCTGGACGTGACGCTGAACGGCACCTTCCGCTGCACGAGGGCGGCGTTGCGCCACATGGTCGCCCGCCGAAGCGGTGTCGTCGTCAACAACTCCAGTGTGATCGGCTGGCGCGCCCAGAAGGGTCAAGCCCACTACGCCGCGGCGAAAGCGGGCGTCATGGCGCTCACCCGGTGCGCCGCGATGGACGTGGCCGGGCACGGCATCCGGGTGAACGCGGTCGCTCCGAGCTTGGCGGCGCACCCGTTCCTGACCAAGGTCACCAGTGAGGAGTTGCTGACGGAGCTGGCGTCCCGGGAGGCTTTCGGGCGCGCCGCCGAGCCCTGGGAGGTCGCGAATGTGATCGTGTTCCTCGCCAGTGACTACTCGTCCTACATGACGGGCGAGGTGGTCTCGGTGAGCAGCCAGCACCCATGAGGAAGGTACGACCGATGAGTGGCCGTAGGCAGGAACTGCTCGCGTTGGCGGCGAAGATGTTCGCCGAACGCGGGTACGGGCAGACGACTGTGCGCGACATCGCGGACGCGGCGGGCATCCTGTCCGGCAGTCTCTACCACCACTTCGACTCGAAGGAGTCGATGGTGGACGAGATCCTGCGGACGTTCCTGGACGAGCTGTTCACGCGGTACCGGGAGATCGTCGACGCAGGCCTCGGCCCGAAGCAGGCGTTGAAGGCCCTGGTCGTCGCCTCGTTCGAGGCGATCGACACCCGGCACGCGGCGGTCGCGATCTACCAGAACGAGGCCGAGCACCTGGCGCCGCTGGCGCGGTTCGCCTACATCGAGGACCGCAGCGTGGAGTTCCGCAAGCTGTGGACGGTGCTGCTGGAGGAGGGCATGAGCACGGGCGTGTTCCGCGCCGACCTCGACGTGGACGTCGCCTACCGGTTCATCCGCGACACGGTGTGGGTGGCCGTGCGCTGGTACCGGCCGGACGGCGACCTGTCGGCGGACGCGGTCGCCGACCAGTACCTCGCAATCCTGCTCGACGGCATCGCCACGGGGCGCCAGCCGAGGAGGAAGACAGCACAGCCCAAGACTTCGAAGTAGAGGGAGGGCCCTCGTGGCCGAGGCGTACATCATCGAGGCTGTGCGAACTCCGGCGGGCAGGCGTGGCGGCGAGCTCAGCCGCGTGCACCCCGCCGATCTCGGCGCGCACGTGATCACGGCGCTGCTCAACCGGGTCGACGTCGACCCGACCGACGTGGACGACGTGATCTTCGGGTGCGTGGACACCGTCGGCCCGCAGGCCGGCGACATCGCGCGGACCTCCTGGCTCGCCGCGGGGTTCCCGGAGCAGGTGCCGGGCGTGACGGTCGACCGGCAGTGCGGGTCGAGCCAGCAGGCGTTGCACTTCGCGGCGCAGGCGGTGATGAGCGGCACGGCCGACGTGGTCGTCGCCGGTGGCGTGCAGAACATGTCGCAGGTGCCGATCGGCTCGGCCATGACGGCCGGTTCCCAGACGGCGAGCCCGTTCGAGGGCTGTGAGGGCTGGCAGCACCGCTACGGCGACGAGGAGGTCTCGCAGTTCCGCGCGGCCGACCTGATCGCCGTGCGGTGGGACCTGTCGCGGCGCGAGATGGAGGAGTTCGCGCTGCAGAGCCACCTCCGTGCGATCACCGCGATCAAGGAGGGCCGGTTCGACCGCGAGATCGCGCCGGTCAACGGCGTCGCGGCCGACGAGTGCCCTCGTCCGGACACCAGTGCCGAGAAGATGGCCAAGCTGCCGCCGTTGCGGCCGGGAGGACGTACGACGGCCGCGTTGTCGTCGCAGATCTCGGACGGCGCCTCGGCGGTGCTGGTGGTGTCGGAACGGGCCGTGCGCGAGCACAGGCTGACGCCTCGCGCTCGGGTGCACCACATGTCGGCCCGCGGGTCCGACCCGATCTACATGCTGACCGCGCCGATCCGTGCGACGAAGTACGCGTTGGACCGCGCGGGGATGGCCCTCTCGGACATCGACCTGTTCGAGATCAACGAGGCGTTCGCGTCCGTGGCGCTGGCCTGGGCGAAGGAGCTCAAGATCGACCTGGGGCGGGTGAACGTCAACGGGGGAGCGCTCGCGCTGGGCCACCCCATCGGCGCGACCGGCACGAAGCTGTTCACGACGTTGCTGCACGAGCTGGAGCGGTCGGGTGGCCGGTACGGGTTGCAGACGATGTGCGAGGGCGGCGGTCAGGCGAACGTGACGATCATCGAACGTCTCTGAGCCTGTCGATGGCGGTCTCGGCGTCCTTGACGATGGTGTCGATGAGCTGTGCGCACGTGGGCAGGTCGTCGAGGAGTCCGGCGACCTGACCGGAGGCGAGCACGCCCGCGTCGGTCCTGCCCTCGACGAGGCCCGCCCTGAGCAGCATCGGCGTGTTCGCGGCCATGACCACCTGCGACCAGGTGAGGTCCCTGCCGTGCCTCATGGCCAGCCCTTCGCGGATCATCGCGCGCCACGACAGCCCGGTGTGCTGCCGGAACCGGGCCGCGTTCGCGACCGCTCTCGCCAGACTGCCGAGCCGGCCTGATCTTTCGAGGTGCTCGACGAGCTCGCTGCGCAGGACCCGGTGCGGCAGGCCGTCGACGCGGGTGGTCACGACCGTGCCGTTCAGGTCCCGTTGCAGGTACGCGTGCTTCACCGCGTCCGGGACCGTGCTCTCCCGCGTGAGCAGGAACCTCGTGCCCATCGCGATGCCCGCCGCGCCGTACGCGAGCGCCGCCGCCAGGCCTCGGCCGTCGAAGAAGCCACCGGCCGCGATCACCGGGATGTCGACGGCGTCGAGCACGCTCGGGAGCAGCAGGGTCGTCGCCACGCCACCGGTGTGGCCGCCGCCTTCGCCACCTTGGACGATCACCGCGTGGGCGCCCCACTTCGCGACCTTCTCCGCGTGCCTCGCGGCACCGATCGACGGGATGACCACGACCCCGGCGTCGTTCAGCTTCGCGATCATGTCCGCTTTCGGGGCCAGCGCGAAGGACGCGACCTTCACCTTCTCGCGGATCAGCAGGTCGATCCGCTCGGGCGCGTCGTGGGCGTCGGCTCGGAGGTTCACCCCGAACGGCGCTGTCGTGCGGGAACGGGTCTCCCTGATGGCGGCTTCGAGCTCCGGGTAGGTCATGGTCGCCGAGGCGAGGATGCCGAGCCCGCCCGCTTCCGCGGTCGCGGACACCAGCCGTGGCCCGGCGACCCAGCCCATGCCGGTCTGCACGACCGGGTGCCGCACCCCGGCCAGGTCGGTCAGTGCGGTCCTCACGACGGGACTTCCCCGTCCCGCTTGCCATCGGGGTCGAGCTTGGTCCTGATCAGCTCCAGCTCCTCCTCCGTCGGGAGCCGGGTCTCGCCGACGTCATTCGCCGCCAGGGGAAATGACGTCTGCCTCTGGACCTCGTCGACCGAGACCCCGGGATGCACGGAGACGATGCGCATGGAGTGGTCCGGCGTGCCGAAGTCGAGGACGGCGAGGTTCGTGACGACGCGGTGGATGTCGTGGAACGGCCCCACGGCGCGGTCGTAGCCGACGCCGGAGACCACGTCGACCGCTTCGACGAGCACGCGCGGGCTGTGGCGCGGCACCCAGTAGCTGGTGCGGTGGTTGACCGTGTTGCCGGGAGCGCCGCGGAACCCGAGCAGCTGGCGCGTGGGCCGGGCGTGGTCGCCGATGGCGGAGATGTTCTGGTTGCCGAACCTGTCGACCTGGTTCGCGCCCATCACGACGTGCCGGCGGCCGTGCGCGACGACGTCGAACACCTTCCGGTACGGCAGCCAGCCCTCCACAGTGGACTCGGGCGTGAGCAGGAACGCCTCGCCGTCGCTCAGCAGCAGGTCAGGCTCGGTGGTGAGGCGGGCGAGCTTCGCGCCGAGCGACGGGACGAGGCCCATCGGGCTGGCCAGCGTCTCCCCGGCGCCGGCGAACAGGTCGGCGCAGGCGGTGACGCAGACCTCGGCCCTCGTGACGTCGCTCATCCCAGCAGCCTCTCGTAGAAGTCCGGCCACTTCTCCAGGTCGGCGGCCGCGGTGGCGTACTCGCGCTGGAGCGCCTCGTCGCGGCCGTAGTCGGGGACGCAGCTCGTGAAGCCCGCGCCACCCGGCGCCTCCACCACGCCGTCGACCATCATGCGGTTGAGGAGCAGCGACTGCGGCGGACCCTCGAACGTCTCCACGATCCGCTCGCACGAGACGTAACGCCGGTCGGCCGCCAGGCAGAACAGGTCGTCGAAGTACGGGTCGGGGCCGAGGTACTGGGCGTTGCCGTGCCTGTCCGCGCGGTTGAGGTGGACCAGCGCCACGTCGAGCTTCAGCGCGGGCATGGCGACGAGCTCTTCGCCGTCGTCGTAAGGAGAGCGGACGGTCCTGAGCTCCGGCGCGTACTTCAGCACGTCCGAACCGAGACCTGCCCTGATCGGGAGGAACGGCAGCCGGTGCCCCGCGGCTCTGAGGCCGGTCTGGAACATGCCCTCGTCCAGCTCCAGCACCTCGATCGCGCCGGTTTCGCGCGCCCGTCTGAACCACGGGTCGTACGGGATCGAGTCGAGCGACACGAAACCGTAGACCAGCCTGCGCACCTTGCCCGCCGCGCACAGCAACCCGGCGTCCGGGCCGCCGTACGTGACGACGGTGAGGTCTTTCGCCTCGGTTTTGAGGAGTGCCTCGACCAGGGCCATCGGCTTGCGCCGCGAGCCCCAGCCGCCGATGCCGACGGTCATGCCGTCCTTGATCCCGCTGACGGCCTCGTCAGCTGTCATTCGCTTGTCGCGCATGGTTTCCGTCCAGGAAGGCCTGCCGGGCGTGGTCCGACGCGCCGGTGAGGTTCAGCTCGAAGGTGAAGCCCTGCTCGAAGCGGTAGCTCCGGTGCACGCGCTGAGGGTCGATGCCGTTGATGGCCTCCTTGGCCGCGCGGATCACCCTGGTGTCCTTGCGGGCGATCTCCCCGGCGATCGTCCTGGCCGCGTCGTCGAGCCTGTCCTGCGGCACGACCTCGATGACGCTGCCGTGGTGGTGCAAGGTCTGCGCGCTGACGTTGCGTGCCGTGTAGTACAGCGTCCGCATGAGGTGCTGCGGCACGAGCCTGGCGAGGTGCGTCGCCGCTCCGAGCGCCCCGCGGTCGACCTCGGGCAGCCCGAACGTGGCGTCGTCGGACGCGACGACGACGTCCGCGTTGCCGACCAGCCCGACCCCGCCGCCGAGGCAGAACCCGTGGACCGCGACGATCACCGGGACCTCGCAGTCGTACACGGCCGTGAAAGCCCTCGCGCAGCCCCGGTTCGCGGCGACGAGCGCGTCGTAGCCGGTCGAGCGCTGGATCTCCTTGAGGTCGACGCCCGCGCAGAACCCGCGGTTCTCGGCTCGGAGGATCACCACCCGCGTCTCCGGGTCCTCACCCGCGCACGCGACGGTCCTGGCCAGCTCGAACCAGCCGCGTGAGGGGATGGCGTTGACCGGGGGGTAGTCGATGGTGACCTCGACGATGCCGTTTTCGGTGTGGCTGCTGGAGATTCCCATCGCGCCGCCTTCCGAACCAAGCGATTGCTTGGTAACTTAGCAGTGCCGGAGCGACCGGGGTAGGTGCTGGTGGAACTGGACCTCGACGGAGCAGTGGTCCTGGTGACGGGCGGCGTGCGGGGTGTCGGTCTCGGCATCACCAGGGCGTTCCTCGCGGCCGGGGCCGTGGTGGTGACCTGCGCTCGGCGGCCTGCGGAGGTGGCCGGCGCGTCGTTCGTGCGGTGCGACGTCCGGGACGCGGACCAGGTCTCCGAGCTGGTGGCCGGGATCGTGGCTCGGTTCGGGCGGCTGGACGTCGTGGTGAACAACGCCGGCGGCGCTCCCTTCGCGTTGGCCGACAAGGCTTCGCCGCGGTTCCACTCGAAGGTCGTGGAGCTGAACCTGTTGGCGCCGTTGCTGGTGTCGCAGGCTGCGTACGAGGTCATGCGGACGTCCGGTGGCTCGATCGTGAACGTGAGCAGCGTTTCCGGCCGTCGGCCGTCACCGGGGACCGCCGCTTACGGTGCTGCCAAGGCCGGGCTGGACAGCCTGACGTCGTCGCTGGCCGTGGAGTGGGCGCCGAAGGTGCGGGTGAACGCGCTGGCCGTGGGCATGGTGCGGACCGAGCAGTCGCATCTGCACTACGGGTCCGAGGCCGGGATCGAGGCTGTCGCGCGGACCGTGCCGTTGGGGCGGCTCGCTTCGCCGGACGAGATCGGCGCTTGTGCCGTGTTCTTGGCTTCACCGCTGGCGTCTTACGTGACTGGCGCGACTCTGGTTGTTCATGGCGGGGGAGAAGTGCCCGCGTTCCTTGCCGCTGCGGATGGGGGTTCGTCATGACGTTGTGCGAGGACCGGGTGGTGATCGTCACCGGTGCCGGGCGGGGGATCGGGCGTGCCCACGCTGTGGCGTTCGCTGCCGCGGGGGCGAAGGTGGTGGTCAACGACCTGTCTGCCGCGGTGGCGGGTGAGGTGGCCTCGCTGATCGGGCCGCGCGCCGTCGTGAACACCGATGACGTTGGTACGTGGTCCGGCGCTGAGCGGGTGGTTCGTGCTGCGGTGGAGGCGTTCGGCGGGCTGGATGTGCTTGTCAACAACGCCGGCATCGTGCGTGATCGGATGGTTGTCAGCTGCGGTGAGGACGAGTGGGACGAGGTTGTCCGGGTTCACCTCAAGGGGCATTTCGCGCCGCTGCACCACGCCGCGGCCTACTGGCGCGGGGTGGTCAAGGCTGGTGGTGCGGTCAGTGGGCGGGTGATCAACACTTCGTCCGGTGCGGGGCTGTTCGGCAGCGTCGGGCAGGTCAACTACTCGGCGGCCAAGGCTGGGATCGCTTCTATGACGTTGGTCGCGGCTGCCGAACTCGGCCGGTACGGCGTCACGGTCAACGCCATCGCCCCTGCCGCTCGTACTCGGATGACCGAGGCTGCCTTCGCGGAGACCATGGCGGTGCCGGAGGGCGGGTTCGACGCCATGGCGCCTGAGAACGTCTCGCCGCTGGTCGTGTGGCTCGGCAGCGAGGAGGCCGGGGACGTCACCGGGCGGATGTTCGAGGTCGACGGCGGGCGCGTCTGCGTCGTTCACGGGTGGCAACGCGGTCCGGAAGTCGACAAGGGGGCGCGGTGGGAGCCGTCGGAGTTGGGCGGGGTGGTCCGCGGGTTGGTCGCCGGTGATCGTCCGGTGCCTGTCTACGGGGCTTGAAACTCCTCGGAGGAGACTGTCGATCACGCTTCCTGCTGTGCTCCGCCCGGTTCCTCGCGGTCGGCCACCTGCCTGCTCCACGTGCGGAGGGCGGCGGCCTGCGCCGGCGCGAGCCCGTCGAGGAAGTGGCGGCGGATGTTGGCGCCGTGGTGGAGGACGGCACGCTCCGCGGTACTCCTGCCGGCCGCGGTGAGGCCGACCCCGGTGCGACGGCCGCTGGCCCCGGACTCGGTCCTGTGCACGAAACCGCGGTTCTCCATGCGCGTCAACATGTGTGCGACGCGGCTCTTCTCCCAGCCCAGCGACTCGGCGAGTTCTCCGACGCGCCTTTCGCGGTCCGGGGACCGCCACAGCGTCATCAGGACGCTGAACTCCGCCTTCGAGATGCCGCAGTCCTCCTGCAGACCGCGATCGAGCTCGTCGGCGAGCCGGCGTTGCGCGCGCGTCCAGAGGTCCCAGAACTCCCATTCCTCGGTGGTCAGCGCACGGGGTTCGTCCATGCGCCGAATGATAGGAGAACAGAGTTGACGCATCAACTCCGCGGTGCAAGAGTTGATGCGTCAACTCTTGGAGGTTCGCATGACAGTCCACACCGGCCGGACGTTGCTGCGCGGGGGACGCGTGGTGACGATGGACCCGGCCGTCGGAGACCTCGCGCGGGGTGACGTGCTGATCGAGGGCGGCCGGATAGCCGCGGTCGCCGCCGCTCTCGACGTTCCCGGCGCCGAGGTCGTCGACGCGACGGGCAAGATCGTGCTGCCCGGTTTCGTCGACACCCACCGGCACACCTGGCAGACCGCCTTCCGGGGCGTCGGCGCGGACTGGACGTTCGCCCAGTACGGCCGTGCCGTGCACGGCACGCTGCGGCGGCACTACCGGCCGGAGGACGTGTACCTCGGCAACCTGCTCGGGCGGATCGAGGCGCTCGGCTCGGGTGTCACGACGATGCTCGACTGGTTCCACTGCTCCGACCACCCGGACAACGCCGACGCCGCGATCCAGGCCCTGCGGGAGGCGCCCGGCCGTTCCCTGTTCTGCTACGGCGCTGGCGTCGGGGACGCGCCGATCGCACCTGAGGTCACCCGCGTCCGCGAGCTGCTCCCCGGCGACGACATGGTGCTGGGCCTGCGAGGACCGCAAATGACCACGATGGACACCACCGCCGCCGACGTCGCGCTGGCCCGCGAGCTCGGGCTGCGCGTCAGCGTGCACGTCCACGGCGCCACCGGCTGGCCCAGCGGGCGCCGTCCGATCGCCGGCATGCGTGATCGCGGACTGCTCGACGACCGCACGACCGTCGTGCACGGCAACGGCCTCTCCGACGACCAGATCGCGATGATGGCCGACCACGGCTGTTCGGTGTCGATCAGTCCCGACGTCGAGCTGAAGATGGGCCACGGCTGGCCCGAGACCGGACGCATGCTCGCGGCCGGGATCCGCCCGTCGCTGTCGGTCGACGACTGCCCGTCCGCGGGCGGCGACATGTTCGCCGCCATGCGCACCGCCTTCGCGGTGCAGCGCGGCTTCGACGGTGGCCTGACCGCGCGGGACGTCCTGGAGTTCGCCACGCTCAACGGTGCCAGGGCCTGCGGGCTCGACGGCCGGACCGGCAGCATCACGCCGGGCAAGGACGCCGACCTGGTCCTGCTCGACGGCGAGGACCCGTCTGTGTTCCCGATCGGCAACGTCGTCGGCACGGTCGTCACCGCCGGCCATCCGGGCCTTGTGGACACGGTCTTCGTCGGTGGCCGGGTTGTCAAACGCGACGGGCGCCTGATCGGCGTGGACCTGCCCTCGTTGCGTGCGCGGGTTTTGGAGTCGCGCGACCGGATCGCTGCGGCCGCCGGGATCGCCGTCGACGGGTCGTGGGTGCCTTAGGTCCTGGCCACGGCCTCGCAGGCTCGCCGATCGGGTCGTTCGCCCGGAGGGATCACCTGGCCGTGCGAGTCCTGATCCAGCGTGGTCGTGCAGACCTGGACGACGCCGGGTTGGTCATCGCCGCTTCGCGTCGATGCGATTGGGGCTTGACTTCGGGGCCCTTGCGAGGCGCTTCATCGGGCGGAAAAGGCCGGACGCTCCGCGCCCGCCCGATCCCGGCGAGGTAGCACCTCGCACCCAAAGTCAAGCCCCAATCGCAAAACCAAGGGCTGCACCGCTCACCGGCGGTTCACAAGCCTGTCCGGCTCGCTTCGCATCGCGGCTTCGGGTGTGCCTTGGCTTCGCCGTTGGCCCGCGTTGCCGGGCGGGTGGTTGCCTTGCGCTGGGCCGTGCGAGTGTTGCCGCGCGGGTGCGTGCAGTTGGCTGAGCTGGGGTTACGGGGTGGGTGCCGGCTTGCCCTTGGCGTCTGGCGCGTTCGGGTCCAGGAGGAAGTTGTTCTGCCAGACTGCCCACTTGTAGCCGACGCCGTTCTCGGTCACGTAGGCCGCGCCCCAGCCGCTGCCGGTGAAGCGGTTGTTCGTGGAGCGCATGTTGCGGCCGTACTGGTGGCCGTGGCTCGACTCCAGGCCCAGTTGGTAGCCGCCGCCTTCCAGGAGGTTGCCCTCCACCGTGACGTTGTCGATGTCGCCGCCGTAGGTCTGGATGAAGAGCGCGCCCGTGTCCTGGCCGGTGGAGCAGTCGATTCTGTTGTTGCGGAAGGCCAGGGTTCTGTTCGGGTTGCGGTTCAGGGGGAAGTCCCTGATGGTGGCGCCGTCGTTGTGGGCGTCGCCCGCTGTGCGGAGGCCGGTGATGTAGTTGCCCTCTGCCAGGGCGTTCAGGGTGCTGCCCGTGTTGTAGAAGCAGATGCCGGAGCCCATGCCGGTGATGTAGTTGCGTTGCAGGGTGCCGACGCCCAGGAAGGCGCAGGACTTCGCGATCGTCGCGGCGGAGAGTTTCGAGCCGTCGATGTTCGAGTCGCGGATGGTCACCGGGGCGCCTGTCACCTGGCAGGAGTTGCTGCCGCAGGGGCCGTTCGTGGTGACCAGGGGTGCGGCCTCGTTCAGCTTCGTCGGGCGGATGCAGGACTTTTCGACGGTGATGTTGCCCGCGAAGAGGACGAGGGCCTGGTCGATGCGCTTGCCCGAGATCACCGTGCCAGAGGCGGGGGCTGCCGGGCCGGTGTAGGCGGGCAGGGAGTCGCAGTTCAGGCCTGCCGCGGCCAGGCCCGTGTTGTTCTGGGTCAGCTGCCAGCCGGGGGCGCCGGACGGGGCGGGGTTCGGGGGTGGCTTCACCGGGCCGTTGGTGGCGGACTTCGTCGTGGAGCCGGTGGGGGCCGCCGAGCTGCTGCTCGGAGGTGCGGAGCTCTCGGCGGTGCTGGTCGGGGTGGCGCTCGTGCTGTCCGCCACCGGTGTCGGCTGGGCCACCTTGGCCGGGGAGCAGGCGGCCACCACGATGACACCACCGGTCAGCAGGACGGCCAATCTCAGGTTCACGGCTGGTTCTACCTCCACGAGCGTTCACGACGGGGGATCGTGAACTCGCTGATTGTGTCGTCGGCCGTTGCGGAATGTGTACAGAACTCGTGCGACCGAGTTTTGTGCCAGGGGCCGTTGAACGGTCAGCACACTGCACGTGACGAGGTGTGGAGTCAAGCAGAAGTCGTTGTGCCGCAACATCATCTTCCTGCCCGGGAGGAATGTCCGGCCCATGTGGGGCAGGTAGATCACGGTTTTATCACCTGGTCATTTGATTCCTTGATGTGTGAGATCAGCGACCTGTGAATGTCGCCCGGCCGGGACCGTCCGTGAGGAAGCTGTGCACAGCGCCTGGCAGATCTTCGGTCTCGAACAAAGCGGAGGCGATCGTCGTGACGTGGGCGTCCGCCTCGGGGACGCCGCCGTTCTCGAAATGGGCGAGCACCTGTTTGGTCGCGTGATGCGCCCTGGTGGGGCCGACGGCGAGAGACGACGCGAAGTGTTCGGCCGCCGCCGCGAAGCCCTCGTCCGGGAACACGCGGTTGACGACGTTCCAGCGTTCCAGGGTCGCGGCGTCGTAGAGGTCGCCCGTCATCACGAACTCCTTCGCGCGGCCCACGCCCGCTCGGGCGGCCAGGCGTTGCGTGCCGCCCATCGTCGGGGTCAGGCCCACGACCTTCTCCACGAGGCCGAAGCGGGCGCTCTGCGCCGCCACGATCAGGTCGCACGCCACCGCCAGCTCGAACGCCCAGGTCAGGCACAGCGCGTGGGCGGCGAAGACGGTCGGGATCGGCAGTGTGGCGAGGCGCTGGGGGAGCAGCAGCATGCGGTCGAACAGCGCCTGCGCGTCCTGGCGGTACTCCTGCGCCGCGAACAGCGACACGTCGACGCCGCCGGACACGACGCGGCCCGAGGCGTTGACCAGCAACGCCCGCGCGTCGCCCAGTTCGTCCAGGGCGTCGTGGAACTCGGCGTCGAGGTCCAGTGCGTAGAGGTTGAGCGGGGGCGCGTCGATCGTGATGATCGCGAGCTCGGCACGGCGGGTCAGGTGGATCTTCACTTCTACAACCAATCACGGCGCTTGAACATGACGTACAGGAGGTAGGAGAGGCCCAGGATGCCCAGCGTGGCCACCCAGAAGCCCCACCTCTGCTCGAAGCCGGGGTACGGCACGTTCATGCCGTAGTAGCCCGAGATCGCGGTCGGCACCGCGATGATGGCGGCCCAGCTGGTGACCTTCTTCATGATCGAGTTCAGCCGGTTGCCCTGCACCGCCACCTCGGCCTCGCGCAGGGTCGTGACCATCTCGCGCGTCGACTCGGTCAGCTCGGCGGTGAACAGCGCGTGGTCCTTGACGTCGAGGTAGTACGGCGTCATCGCGTCGTCCACGAGGTCGTGCTCGCGGTGCAGCAGCGACCCCAGCACCTCGCGCATCGGCAACGCGACCCGCCGCAGCTGCACCAGGGCGCGCCGCAGCTGGAGCGCCTTGCGGCCGACGTGCGGCTTCTCGTCGTAGATGCGGTCCTCGAGGGCCTCGATCTCGTCGTCGAGCTGCTGGGCGGCGGTGTAGTGGCCGTCCACGACGTCGTCGAGCAGGCCGTGCAGCAGGAACCCGACACCGCTCGACGCCAGCGCCGGCGCGCTGTCCCACCGGCGCTCCACGCCCGCCAGGTCGTAGTCCTCGCTCTCGCGCACCGTCACCAGGGCGTTCCGCGTCACGAAGACGTCGACCTCGCACGTCTTGATCTCGTGCTGGTCGTACCGGACCGCGTAGACGGAGAGGAACAGGTGGGTGGGGTAGCGGTCGACCTTCGGGCGCTGGCGCTCGGAGAACGCGTCCTCGATCGCGAGCTCGTGCAGGCCCAGCTCGTCGCGCAGCAGACCTGCCTCGGCCGCCGAGGGCGCGCAGAGGTCGAACCACACCACCGTGGACTGATCTTGGAGGTGCTGTGCGACGTCGGCGACCGGGAAGTCCTGGTCGACGAGTTCGCCGTTGCGGTACAAGCGGGTCCGACCCATGGGTGAAAGCGTACGTAGATCTACTCAGATGTGAGGTTTGAGCCCGAGTTCCCGCTACCCTCGAACTGGTGAAGGTGGACCAACCACAACGCATAGGCGACTACCTGCTCCTGGGCAGGCTTGGTCGTGGTGCCATGGGAACGGTCTACCTGGGACAAGGCAGCGACGGACGGCAGGTCGCCGTCAAGGTCGCCCGTGCCGAGCTGGCCGACGACCCGCGCTTCCGCGAGCGGTTCCGCCGCGAGGTGCAGATGGCCCGTGCGGTCGGCAGCGCCGGCACCGCGGCGGTCGTGGACGCCGACACGCGCGCCGCACGCCCGTGGATGGCGACGGAGTACGTGCCCGGCCCGACGCTGCAGGAGGCCATCGAGCGGCACGGCCCGCTGCCGGAGCACCACGTGAGACGACTCGCCGAGGGCCTGGCCGAGGCGCTCACCGCGATCCACCGGGCGGGCCTCGTCCACCGCGACCTCAAGCCGTCCAACGTGCTGCTGGGCGCCGACGGCCCGCGCGTCATCGACTTCGGCATCTCCCGCGCGATGGAGCACACCGCGCTGACCGAGACCGGCATGGTCTTCGGCACGCCCGGCTTCCTCTCGCCGGAGCAGATCACCGGCCAGGAGGTCGCGGCGCCGTCCGACGTCTTCGCGCTCGGCGCCGTGCTGGTCTACGCGGCGACCGGGAAGGGCCCGTTCGGCGAGGGCCCGACCGCCACGCTGCTGTACAAGGCCGCCCACGGCGAACCGGACATCGAGGGCGTGCCCAAGTCGCTGCGGCCGCTCGTGCAGAAGTGCATGCACCGCGACCCGGCCAAGCGCCCGGAGCCTGCCGAGGTGACGCGCCTGCTCTCCCAGGTCGTCACGCCGAAGCAGCCGACCACGAAGCTGCCGGCGCCGATGACGCCCGCCGCGGCGACGTTCTCGACGTCGCGGTTCGTGCCGATGGTGTGGGGCCTGGTGAACCTCGCGGCCGCCCTGCTGGCCGCCGCGATCGCCGACCCCGCCGCGAAGGCGAACGGCGCGACGCAGCTGCTCGCGCTGGCCGCGTTCTGCGTGCTGGTCGTGCGCGCGGCCCGGCTCTTCGCCGCGGCGGCCCGCAGCAAGGTCGTCATCGAGATCAGCCGCGAGGGCATTGCCACGACCCGCAACGGCAAGTTCCACCAGTACTGGTGGTACGAGCTGGCACGGGTCCGCGTCGTGCCGCACAAGAAACGGCCGTGGGTCGTCGTCTGGTTGAAGGACCCGGCGCCGCGCCGCTTCTTCGGCGCGCACCACGGCGGTGTGCGGGTCTTCCCGGTCGCCCACGAACGGACCAGGCGGCGGCGTGAGCGCGACGTCGCCGAGCTGCGCGCCGCCCTGGCCTGGTACCTGCCGCGGTCCTACGACGGGCGCTGATCGGTCCACTCGTAGGTGATGGTGACCGAGGTCGTCACGGTGTCCGCGGGGATCCGCGCGTCGATCGCCTTGCGCTGCTCCGAGCCGGAGACCTGGCCCGTCGCCGGGTCGATGGTGAACACGGTCTTCCCGCCGTCGGCCGACACCTTCCCGCCGTCCCAGCGGATCTGCGGCGACTCGGCGAGCCTGCGGTACAGCGCGGCCTTCTCCTCGTTCGTGGTGAACGGCGAGAGCATCGCCGGCGACGCGGTCTCCAGCATCTGCAGGGGGTCGGTGCCCATCGACTGGTTGGCGGTCTCCTCCTCGCACGGCGTGCTCGCGCAGAAGGAGCTCCACAGCACGGGACCCCGGTAGTCCTCGGGCACGACGTCGCGGGCCGGTCGGTCCGCGCCCGCGACCAGCCGGTGCCCACCGGTGAACCTGCGGTAGATCACGACCATCTCGCCCGGCGCGGTGGGCAGCCACACGTCGAACTCGAACTCGACCGCCGACGCGGTGAACGGGTCCCCGGCCCCCCTCACCTCCCAGATGCGGTACTTGACGCGCTTGTACCGCGCGGACGGCTTCCCGGCCACCTCCAGCAGCGTCGCTGCCTCCTGCAGCGACGTCGCGGGCGCGGTCGGCATCGTCGCCGGCGCGTCCCTGGAGGCAGGCCGCAGCAGCACCACGAGCCCGGTGATCATCACCACCGCCACCGCCGCGGCGGCGATGCCCACCCAGCGGTACGAGCGGGGCCGCGGCTTCTCCGCGAAGAGCTGCTCGCGCAGACGGGCCAGGCGCACGTCGTCGCTGCCCCGCACGGGGTAGAGCTCCGCGAGGTCGTCGTCCAGCACGTCACGCATGTTCCACTTCCTTCAGCTTGGCGCGCAGGCGGTGCAGGCGGGACCGCGCGGTGCCGGGGTTCATGGCGAGCGCCTCGGCCGCGTCCTGCACGCTCAGCCCCGCGAGCGAGACGAGCAGCAGCAGGTCGCGGTCGGCGCCGGACATCGTGGCCAGCGCGCCGGCGATGCGGCGCAGGTGCGACCGGGCGTCGATGCGGGTCACCACCGAGTGCTCCAGCGACTCCGCGACGCCGAGGTCGACGCCGTAGCGTTCGGCGGTGCGCAGCAGGCGGGTCTCACGCTTGGCGTGACCGCGCAGCAGGTTCGTCGCGATGCCGTAGAGCCAGCCGACGACGCTGCCCTTCGCGGGGTCGTAGTTCTCCTCACCGCGCATGGCGGCCAGGAAGGTCTCGCTGACGAGGTCGTCGGCGACGTCGGCGCCGACCCGCCGCGCCAGGTACCGGTGCAGGGGGTGGGCGTGCTCGTCGAACAGCTCCGCGAACATCACGTCCTCACTTGGCCCGCCACGGCACCGGTGTTGCAGTGACCTGAATCACAGTCGACGCGCTCCCGATGATGATGACATGACCAAGTGGATCGTCACGGCCGCCGACGCCGCGCGTTCGCCGCTCACCCGCGAGTACAACGCGGAGATGATCAGCCGCTACTGGGGACGGCCGACGAACGACGCGGAGATCGACGCGTACGAGCGCGACGAGCAGGACGACGACGTGCCGGTGTTCCTCGTCGTCTCGCGTGACGGCGAGGACGTGGGGTGCCTCGGCATGCGGTTCGTCGGCGACGGCGTCGGAGAGCTGACCCGGATGTTCGTGCGGGTGCCGTTCCGCGGGCAGGGCGCGGCGTCGGCGTTGCTCGCCGCGATGGAGGCCGAGGCCCTGGAACGCGGCATCGCGGTGCTGCGGCTCGACACGCGCGCCGACCTCGTCGAGGCGCGAAAGCTCTACGCCAAGCACGGTTTCGCGGAGATCGACCCCTACAACGACGCCGGGTACGCCGACCACTGGTTCGAGAAGCCGCTGTTGAGGCTAACGCCCGCTGGTCCGGTCGCGATGTCCTGAGAAGGTCGGGATGTAGGCGCCCAGGAGGCATTTGACATGCGGTTACGTCCATTGGTGATGGCTGCTGCCGTCGCCGCGGCACTGGTGGTGTCCCCGGCCTCGGCCGCGCCCGCCGGCCGGGTGCTCGGGTACGTCGCCAACAACGGCGGAGGGGTGTCGGTCATCGACACGGCCACGAACGCGGTGTCCGAGACGATCTCCGACAGCGGCGGCAACTCGCCGTACATGGCGGCGGTCGCCTTCGACGGAACCCGCGGGTACGTGACGAACTCCGTGCAGAACACGCTCACGGTCATCGACACGCCGACCAACGCGGTCGACAGGTCCGTTCCCGTCGGAAGCCACCCGGCAGGTGTCGCGGTCGCCCCCGGTGGCGGTTTCGTCTACGTCACCAACTACGGCGACGGCACCGTGTCCGTGGTCGACACGGCCACGCTGACGGTCACCGCGACCATCACCGTCGGCCAGAACCCGGACGGCGTGGTCGTCACCCGCGACGGCAGGGCCGTCTACGTCACGCACGACGTCGTCGGCCCGAGCAAGGTCTCGGTCATCGACACCACGGCCAACGCGGTCGTCACCACGATCCCGGTGGGCAGCACCTCCACCGCGATCGCGGCCTCCGCGGACGGCACCCGGATGTACGTGGTGAACAAGGGGTCCGACACCGTCTCCGCCATCGACGTCGCCTCGCGCACCGTCGTCGGCACCGCCGCCGTCGGCTTCACGCCGCACGGCATCGCGTTGTCGCCCGACGGGACCCGCGCGTACGTGACGAACAGCGAGTTCGACTCGGTGTCCGTCGTGGACCTGACGACCATGACGGAACTGCGGAAGATCGTGGTCGGCGACCGCCCGATCGGCGTGGCCCTCACGCCCGACGGCGCCAGCGCCTACGTCACGAACTTCGGCAGCAACACGGTGTCGGTCATCGACACGGCGACGGACGCGGTCACCGGCACCCTCGCGGTCGGCCAGCGCCCGGTGGGCATCGCGGTCAGCTTCGTGCCGCCCGCCCCGTCGAAGCTCGCCGGCGGTCACGCCCAGCTGCAGCTGCGGCTCCTCGGGTTCACGGTCCGCGGGCTCGACGCCACGCTGACCGAGAAGCACACCGGGGCGCCGGTCGCCGGTCAGAAGGTCATCTTCCAGACGGTGAAGGGCACGCCCCTCTGCACGGCGACGACCAACTCCTCCGGCACGGCGACCTGCGACTCGCAGGTGCCGCTGCTGGTCGGGCTGTCCACACTGCTGCAGGGCTTCACGGCCTCGTACGCGGGCGACAACGAGCACGGTGGCGCGTCGTCGCACGGGTACATCACTCTGCTGTAGGTGTCAGGCCGCGGCCGGCAGGTCGGCATGGAACGCCGCGATGTAGTCGAGACAGGACTGCTTGCAGGCGACTCCGTGGACGACCTGCCAGCCGGCGGGCACCTGCAGCACCGCCGGCCAGATCGAGTACTGGCCCGTCGGGCTGACCAGCACCAGGAACATGGTGTGCGCCTGTGCGAACGGGGATGTCATGACCCCAGGGTGACCTGCGACACCTAGGGCGCGGCTATCCGCGCGCTGGAGCTCTCACCCGGACGTCAGTTCCCGATCTTCCGCCGCGTGTGGTTACGTGTGGGCGTGACTGTGGAACAGGTGGTCCTCCTGGCCGAGGACGGTTCGGCCATCGGCGTCGAGGACAAGGCCGTGGTGCACCACGCGGACACACCGCTGCACCTCGCGTTTTCCAGCTACGTCTTCGACTCGGCGGGCAACACGGTGCTGACACGCCGCGCGTTGCACAAGAAGACGTTCCCCGGCCTGTGGACGAACACCTGCTGCGGCCACCCGGCGCCGGGGGAGGACATCGCCCGGGCCGTGCTGCGGCGGTTGCGCGACGAGCTCGGCATGGAGGTCTCCGAGCCCGAGCTGCTGCTTCCGGCGTTCCGCTACCGCGCCGAGATGGACGGCGTCGTCGAGAACGAGATGTGCCCGGTGTTCCGGGTGCTCACCGACGACGAGCCCACGCCGAACCCGGACGAGGTCGATTCCACCGAACGGGTGGCGTGGACGAAGTTCGCCGCCGACGTGCTCGACGGCACGCGCGAGATCTCGCCGTGGTCCCGTTTGCAGGTCGCCGAACTGGTGAAGCTGGGGCCCGACCCGCTGGCGTGGCCCGTCGCGGACCAGGCAGGGCTCCCCGCGGCGGTCAGGCTGGGCTCACCACTGCGGTGAGCCACTCGCCGACGCGGGTCACGACCCGGCGATCAGGGCCACCCCGAGGCCGATCATCACGGCGGCGACCAGACCGTCCAGCACCCGCCACGCCCGCGGCTTGGCGAACACCGGGCTGAGCAGCCGGGCGCCGAACCCGAGCGCGACGAACCACGTGACGCTCGCCGCGACCGCGCCGACGCCGAAGAGCCACCGCCCGGCCGCGATCGAGCCGAGCAGCACCAGCGTGTCGAGGTAGACGTGCGGGTTGAGCCACGTCAGCGCGAGCGCCGTGAGCACGGGCCGCCCGGAGCCGCCGTCCGGGGAGACGGTCATCGCGGACGGCCGGAACACCCGGCGAGCCGCCAGGAACCCGTACCCCAGCAGGAAGATCCCGCCCGCGATCGCGGCGACCGTGATCACCGAAGGCCACCTCCGCACGACGGCCCCGAACCCGGCGACGCCCACGGCGACCAGGACGGCGTCCGAGACGGCGCAGACGGCGACGACCTTGGCCACTTCCTGACGCAGAAGCCCTTGGCGCAGCACGAAGGCGTTCTGCGCGCCGATGGCGACGATCAGGGTCATCATGGTGCCGAAGCCGAGGATCAGATCAGTCACAGCTCGAACGGTATTGACGCGTTCTTGATGAGACCAACTAAAGATTCTTACGTAGCATTAGCGCTCGTGATGGACCTCGACCTGGTGCGCACGCTGCTCGCGGTCGTCGACGCGGGCACGTTCGACGCGGCCGCCACCGTGCTGCACGTCACGCCTTCCGCTGTGTCGCAACGGATCAAGGCCCTCGAACAGCGCACCGGCCGCGTCCTGCTGGTGCGGGCCCGCCCGGTGCGGCTCACACCGTCGGGCGAGGTGCTGGTCCGGTACGGTCGGCAACTGCTCGCCCTCGACCAGGACCTGGACGCGGCCCTCGGCGAGGCCGCCGTCGTGCGCGTGCCGATCGCGGTGAACGCCGACTCGCTCGCGACGTGGTTCCTCCCCGCGCTGCAACGGGTCCCGGCGGAGCTGAGGATCTCCTTCGACCTCCACCGCGAGGACCAGGACCACACGACGGCGTTGCTGCGCCAGGGCCTGGTGATGGCGGCCGTGACGTCGTCCAGGGAACCCGTCGCGGGCTGCGAGGTGAGGCGGCTCGGCGACATCCGCTACGCCGCGATGGCAACGCGGTCCTTTGTGGACCGGCACGCCGAGGGCCCGCTGAAGTCGTGGCTGCCCGGCGCGCCGGTCGTCGTGTTCGACCGCAACGACGACCTGCAGGACCGGTTCGTGCGCACGCTGACCCGCGGCCGCGGCGCCTCCGACCACCGCCACTACGTGCCGTCGTCCGAGGTGTACGTGCGGGCGATCGTCGCGGGCCTGGGCTGGGGGATGGTGCCACCGCAGCAGCTGCAGGACGGCCTGGTCGACCTGGCGCCGGGCCGTTCGGTGTCCGTGCCGCTGTACTGGCAGCAGTGGAAGCTCGACTCGCCGGCGCTGACCGCGGTGGCCGGCGCGGTCGCGGCGGAAGCGGCCGTGGCGCTCGAGTAGGAACCGCACGGCGTCCGCGTGGTGACGTCGCGGACCGCAGGTGTGCCGAGTCGGTCCTCGAGGACTTCGGACAGGCCGGGGGCGTGAACCTGTCGGCTTGCTGAACCCAGGAACCCCGCGGGTTCACGCGAGCGTTGTCCGTTGTGTGCTGATTCCTCGACTCGCCGCCGCCGGCGGCTCACTCGCCGTCGTCGCCACGGTGGCCATGGTCGGGTTGCTCGACCTGACCGTCGGATCGTTGCGCCGCACGATCAGCGAGTACGCGCTGGGCGACCACCGGCCGGTCTTCGACACCGCCGTGCTGCTGCTCGCGTTCGGCTCGCTCGCGATCCTGGCGGCGCTCGTCCACAGGGGGCTGGCGAGGTGGCGGTCGACCGGCTCCGTCGCGCTGGTCCTGTGGTCCGTCGGCCTGGTGCTCGTGGTGGCGTTCCCGAAGACGAACTGGGCGATGGGAACCAACGAGATGAGCGGCGGCATCCACCGGTTCGGGAGCATGCTCGCGTTCGTCAGCCTGCCGATCGCCGTCATCGCGCTCGCACGGCCGTGGATGAGGCATCACGTGTGGGGGCGACACGCCAGATGGACGATGCTGTCCGGTTTGCTGAGCGTTGTCGCATTCATGCCGATCTTGTACGCCATTGCGATGGGAATGGTCTCCGACGTTCGGTGGTGGCGCGTGTTCCCGTTGGGCTACATCGAGAGGATCTTGCTCATCGCCGAGGTCGGCGCCGTGCTCGTCGTCGGGCTCTGGGCCGTCGCGGCCAGTAGGGTTGCGCCATGGCGAGTTGGGGAGATCTCGCGGATTACGTCCGCGCCGAGTACGACGTCATCCACGACGACGGCGAAGAGCTGAGGGTCCTCTTCACCTTCGGCGACGTGGAGGAGGACGAGGACGACCGCACGCAGGTCGTGATCATCGTCAGGGAAGTGCTCGACAAGCAGCACGAGTGGGTGCAGATCGCCTCCCCGTGCGGGCTGGCCTCGCAGGTGGACCTCCGCGCGGTGCTGGAGGAGGTCGGCAACTCCACCGTCGCGTGTGGTCTCGCGATCATGGGGGAGCACGTGATCGTGCGGCACTCGTTGCCGTTGGCCGACCTCGACATCCACGAGTTCACCGACCCGCTCCAGCTGCTCGCCGGCACGGCGGACACGCTCGAGGAACAGTTCTGGGGAGGGGACGGCTACTGATGTTCGACCTGACTCCCGCGGCCGATCGGCTCGCGGGAGTGGTGCGCGCGGTGAAGGACGGCGACCTGAAGGCGCCGACGCCCTGTCCCGAGTACATGGTCGGCGACCTGCTCGACCACGTGAACGGCCTGTCGCACGCGTTCACGATGGCGGCCCGCAAGACTCCGCTGGACGGCGGCGGCACGGGCGACGCGGCGCGGTTGCCGCTCGACTTCCGCGAGTCGATCCCGCGGCGCCTGGGCGAGCTGGCCCTGGCGTGGCGCTCGCCCGAGGCCTGGGAGGGCATGACCGCGGCGGGCGGCGTCGACCTGCCGGGCCAGGTGGCGGCGGCCGTGGCGCTGGACGAGATCGTCCTGCACGGCTGGGACCTCGCTCGCGCGACCGGGCAGGACTTCGAGGTCGAGGAGGACCTGCTCCAGGTCGTCCACGGCTTCGTGTCGTCGATCGGTCCCGGCGACCGCGACGGCTCGCTCTTCGGGGCCGCGGTGGAGGTCGGCTCGAACGCGCCTCTGCTCGACCGTGTCCTGGGACTCAGTGGGCGCGACCCGCGGTGGCAGCTAGGTTAGGCTCTCCTAATGTGAGAGCGATGACGGTGCAGGTTCGGGCAGGGCTGGGCGTGGGACGCCTGGCCGCGGCCATGGAGTCCCTGGTGGAGCTGCACCCCGAGCTGTGCCGTTCCGGATTCGCGCACCACGAGGTCACCGACCCCGCCGCCGCCACCCCCGCCGCCCTCGCGGAGGCGGAGGCGGGGCTCGACCTGCAGACCGGCGTGCTGATGCACGTCGTGTGGCTCGACGCCGGTCCCGCGAGGTCAGGGCGGATCGTGCTGGTGCTGCACGACATCGTGGCCGACCGGCTGCCCCGGATCCTGCCGTGGCTCGTGCGGGCGTGGAGGCAGCCCGCGTTCGTCAGCTGACCTTGCGCGCCACGAACACGTGCTCCCTGCCCGGACGGTCGGGGGCGTCGCGCACGTCGACGACCTCGAAGCCGCCGCGGACGAGGCTCTGCTCCACCTCGGGACGCGACCGGAACCGCAGGGTCGAGTCCGAGGCGATCACCGAGCCGTCCGGGAACCGGTAGGTGTGGCGGAACGAGACGAACGGCAGCCGCACGTCGAGCATCTCGAGCTGCTCGCGCACCCCGCTGCGCACCCGCGGCTCCGCCCGCGACCAGTCCTCCCAGGCCCGCTGCTCCGGCCGCCGGGTCTCGAACACGAGGTACCCGCCGGGCCGCAGCGCGCCGTGCACCCCCCGCAGCGTGGCCTCCCAGTCCTGTCCCAGGAACACCTGCGCGACGTTCCCGGTCATCGTCGCGAGGTCGACCGACAGCGGGGGCAGCGTCGTCGCGTCGCCGTGGATCCACGTGACGCGGGAGTCCTTGGCCCGTGCGATCTCCAGCGACGCCAGCGCCGGGTCCACCCCGATGACGGTCCGTCCCGACGCCGCCAGCGACACCGCCAGGGACCCGGTTCCGCACCCGATGTCGAGCACACTCTTCGCCTGGATCTCGGCGGCGATCCCGAGGTAGAGGTCCAGGTCGTCGCGTGGCCCGTCGAAGGCGTCGTACAGCCGTGCGAGGCGGGGGTCGGCGAACAGCGCGTCAGGCATTCCACATCCCAGGTCCGACGACGAACGGCATCAGCAACTCGATCACCTCGTGGTCAGGTCGTCCGTTGAGTTCTTCTTCCGCGACCCGACGCGCGATTCCTGCCAGAAAATCAGCCACCTGCACGCGTGCGTCGTACTGAGAGTCAACCAGAGTCAAGCTTTGCAGCCGTGGGGCGAGGTTCTTCAGTTGTCGAATTCGCCCATCTGTCAGCGACAGCTGCTGGTCGTGCACGATCGACACGGGCCCGCCCCACTGCGCGGCGGCCCGCAGGATGGCCGGGAACAGCGGGTCGAGCGTCCCGCGCGGCCCACGGGCCCGCAGCAGGTCGTTGTAGAGCTCCAGCGGCCCGCTCACCGCACCGAACTCCGCGCGCACCCGTGAGGCGAGGAACCGCCGCTTGTCCACGAGCTGCACGCGCGCCTTGCCCGCGAGCGGGCCGTCGGGCCCGAGGAACCACAGCAGCACCCACCGGTTCTTCTGGCGCAGCAGGTGGTTCGCCTTGTACTCGAGGGCGGGCGACTTGATCATCTCCCGCAACGCCGCGACGCACGCCGAAGCCTCCTCGTGCGAGAACCGCACGCCCGCGTGCGCGAAGACCGCGGTGACCCCGCCGACGAGCTTCTCGCCCTCGGACCCCGACTCGTCGCAGGCGATCTCCATCAGGACACCCGGAGGACCCGGCCCGGCCGCGGGGCGTCCGGGGTGGGGCGCTCGCCAGCCAGGCTGAGCTGGTGTCACGGTGCTCGTCGCTCGCATCAGGTTCGAGGATGCCCCACTCGGCTTGGTCCGGTCGCCCGAATTTGTTGACACGGGTACCGGCCTGGTGCTGTGATTCACGACACCACTGATAGGAAACGTTCCTAACTAAATCGCCGCCACGCCCTGCTGTTCCCCCTCACACAGGAGGCACCTGTGGCCAGATCCCTGCTGTTGGCAGTCCCCGCGGCGCTGGCGCTCGCCGTCCCCGCGGTCGCGGTGGCCGCCCCGGTCCAGTACCAGGCGGAGAGCGCGACGATCTCGAACGGCCTAGTCGAGTCCAACCACGCCGGCTTCACCGGTGCGGGCTTCGTCAACTACGACAACGAGACCGGCAGTTCCGTCGAGTTCACCGTGACCGCGGCGAACGCGGGCCCGGCGACCCTGACGTTCCGGTTCGCGAACGGCCAGACGGCCGACCGCCCGATGGACATCGCGGTCAACGGCTCCGTGACAGCTCCTGCTCTCTCGTTCCCGAGCACCGGCGCGTGGACGTCGTGGACGACCAAGTCGGCCACGGTGAACCTGAACGCGGGCTCGAACAAGATCAAAACCGTGGCGACGACGTCCAACGGTGGCCCGAACCTGGACCGCATGGACGTCGACGCCACGACAGGCACCCCGGACACCACAGCCCCCTCGGCGCCCGGCAACCTGCGCGCGACCGGCACCACGTCGTCCTCGATCTCACTGGCGTGGAACGCGTCCACCGACAACGTGGGCGTGACCGGCTACGTGCTGTCCAACGGCCAGACCACCACCGGCACCACGCACACCGTGACGGGCCTGACCCCGGACACCGCCTACACCTTCACGGTCCAGGCACGCGACGCGGCGGGCAACCTCTCCGGCGCGTCGACCCCGCTCACGGTCCGCACCACCCCCGGCGGCACCAGGCCGCACGACATCAATGGCCTGCTGCGAGTGTGCGGCGTCCAGCTCTGCAACCAGTACGGCAACCCGATCCAGCTGCGCGGCATGAGCACGCACGGCATCCAGTGGTACCACCAGTGCGCCAAAGCGGCGTGGTGGGACGCCCTGGTGAACGACTGGAACGCGGACTTCATCCGCGTGGCCATGTACATCCAGGAAGACGGCTACGAGACCGACCCCCGCAAGTTCACGGACCTGATGCACAGCTACATCGAGGAAGCCACGCGCCGTGGCATCTACGTCCTCGTCGACTGGCACCAGCTCTCACCGGGCGACCCGAACTACAACCTGGCGCGAGCCAAGACGTTCTTCACCGAGATCGCCCAGCGCCACAAGGACAAGACCAACATCATCTACGACATCGCGAACGAGCCGAACGACACGTCGTGGGCACGCGTGAAGTCCTACGCCGAACAGATGATCCCGGTGATCCGCGACATCGACCCGGACAGCCTGATCGTCTCGGGCACCCACGGCTGGTCGACCTTCGGCCACTCCGACGGCGAGGACCCGTCAGTCGTCCTCGACAACAGGATCAACGCCACCAACTTCATGTACTCGTTCCACTTCTACGCCAACTCGCACAAGCAGGAGTACATCGACGTCCTGAACCGCGTGTCCTCGGCGGTCCCGGTGTTCGTGACGGAGTTCGGCACGCAAACGGCCTCCGGCGGCGGCGCGAACGACTTCACGACGTCGCAGAAGTACATCGACCTGATGGCTCAGAAGAAGATCTCCTGGGCCAACTGGAACTTCTCCGACGACGGCCTCTCGGGCGCGGTCTTCAAGACGGGCACGTGCTCCGGCACCACGTTCGCGGGAACCGGAGTGCTGAAGGAGGCGGGCGTCTGGGTGCGCGACCGAATCCGCACCCCGGACAACTTCCCCACGAGCTGACGCTCAGCGGAGCGGTGCGGCGGTTTCGCCGCACCGCTCAGCCAGTAACCGGCCAAGTGTGCACAGGCTCGTTGGCGTGCATCAGGTCCACGTACGTCCGCAGCATCGTGCGCAGTGCATCCGCCCGATCCATGTGCGAGTGGTCGTAGTGGCGGTGAAACTCGCGCGCCTGCCAGGTCGCGCCGTTCACCCCGCTCAGACACCGCTGCTCGATGACGCCGAGAAGCCGGTCGCGCTCGGTCGAGTCGACGCCCCACCGGATCAACCCCTCGTGTGCGAGAGGAAGGAGTCGCCGCAACACCAACTCGACAACAGGCACAGTGCCCACCCCGGGCCAGTACATCTGCGCGTCCATCCCGTTGCGCGCAGCGGCGTTGAAGTTCTCCTCAGCGGCCTGGAAGCTCATCTGGGACCACAGTGGACGCTCGTCCTCGGCCAAAGCCCGAACCAGCCCGAAGTACAGAGCAGCGTTGGCCAAAGTGTCGACGATGGTCGGCCCAGCGGGCAGCACCCGGTTCTCGACGCGCAGGTGCGGCTTGTCGCGCACCACGTCGTACACCGGGCGGTTCCAGCGGTAGATGGTGCCGTTGTGCAGCTTCAGCTCGCTCAGCGCCGGGGTGTCGCCCTTGTCGAGCACGGCGAGCGGGTCCTCGTCGTCGGTGATGGGCAGCAGGGCGGGGAAGTAGCGGACGTTCTCCTCGAACAGGTCGAAGATCGAGTTGATCCACCGCTCGCCGAACCACACGCGGGGGCGCACGCCCTGGGCCTTCAGCTCGTCGCCGCGGGTGTCGGTGGCCTGCTGGAACAGGGCGATGCGGGTCTCGCGCCACAGCTCCTTGCCGAGGAAGAACGGCGAGTTCGCGCCTACCGCGACCTGCACGCCCGCGATGGCCTGGGCGGCGTTCCAGTAGGCGGGGAACTGCTCCGGTGACACCTGCAGGTGCAGCTGCGTGCTGGTGCAGGCGGCCTCGGGCACGATCGAGCTGGCCGTGAGGTGCAGGCGCTCGACGCCGTCGATGGAGATCTGCAGGTCCTCGCCGCGCGCGGCCAGCACCTGCTCGTTGAGCAGCGCGTACCGCGGGTTGCCGGAGAGCAGGTCGGGCGAGATGTGCTTGGAGCGCAACGTCGGCAGGATGCCGTTGATGACCATGTGGGCGCCGACCTCGCGCGCCTTCTCCTCGGCGGAGTTCAGGCTGCGGCGGACCGTCTCCTCGAACGACGTGATGCCGCCGCCCGCGAGGCGGCGCGGGGCCACGTTGATCTCGAGGTTCCACTGGCCGAGCTCGGTCACGAAGTCCGGGTCGTCGATGACCTGCAGCGCCTCGTGGTTCTTCATCGCAGGGTCGGCGTGCTCGTCGATGAGGTTGATCTCGATCTCGAGGCCGGTCATCGGCCTCTCGAAGTCGAACCGCGCCTCCCGCAGCATCCGCGCGAACACGTCGAGGCATCGGCGCACCTTGGTGCGGTACCGCGTGCGGTCCTCGCGCGTGAACTCGTGCTTCGCGACGTCCTCGCCCATGGTGGCCTCCCGGCGTTCGAGGGCTAAGCCCACCACTCCTTACCCCGGTTGATCAACCCTGACACCCTGGTCTTTCGTCCAGGAACGTCAGGCCGGCACCGCGATGGCCGTCACGAGGACGTCGCCCTGCACCAGCCACCGTCCGTCGAACCCGGCGACCGGGGTGTCGGCCAGCAGGATGCGCGAGTGGAACGTGCCGTCGGCGGCCAGGGTGATGTCGGCGTCCTCGAAGCCCAGCCACCGCCGCGTCACGGGGAACCAGGCCTTGTACGTCGACTCCTTCGCGCTGAACAGCAGCCGGTCCCAGCAGATCTTCGGGTCCTCCGCCGCCAGCCCCGGCATCCTGTCGATCTCCGACGGGAGCGCGATCGCGCCCAGCACGCCTTCCGGTGCGGGCGCGTGCGGTTCGGCGTCGATGCCGATGGTCCGGAAGTCGGTGCTCAGCGCGAGCGCCGCGGCCCGGTAGCCGGCGCAGTGCGTCAGGCTGCCGACGACGCCCTCCGGCCACAGCGGTTCGCGCTTCGGCCCCGGCAGGATCGCGACGGGTTCCACGCCGAGCCGCCGCATCGCGTCGCGGGCGCACGCGCGCACCGAGCTGAACTCGAACCGGCGCTTGGGCACCGCGTTCACGATCAGCGCCTCCTCCTCGGGGAAGAGGTCGGCCGGCTGCTCGTCGTCGTACCGCTCCACCGCCACGACGGGCGGGGGAAGAAGCTGTTCCAGCACCTCTACGACTCCCGCAACACGTCGTGCAGCTTCACCCTGGTGGTGCCGCGTGGTTTCCACTCGCGCGGGTAGCCGAGCGAGACCTCGTCGAAGCGCACGCCGTCGTAGTGCGTCGTGCGGGGGATGTGCAGGTGGCCGTAGACCATCTCCACCGCGTTGAACCGCGTGTGCCAGCCGGCGGTCAGCTCGGTGCCGCACCAGAGCGCGAACTCGGGGTAGCGCAGCACGAACGTGGGGTCGCGGACGAGCGGGTAGTGGTTGATCAGCACCGTCGGGCCGGTGACCTGGGCGAGGCGCTCCTCGGTCTCCGTCACCCGCGCCTGGCACCACGCCTCGCGCGACGGGTACGGGTCCGGGTGCAGGAAGTACTCGTCCGTGCACACGACTCCCGCCTCGCGCGCGATGGCGAGAGCCGACTCCACGTCCGTGGCACCCGGTGGCCGGAAGGAGTAGTCGTAGCCGAGGAACAGCGGACAGACGGTGACCGGCCCCCTGTCGCCGTCGAAGACGGCGTACGGGTCCTCCGGAGTGATCACGCCGAGCCCCCGGCACAGCTCCACGAGCTGCTTGTAGCGCATCTCGCCGCGGGACTGGTTGGGGTCGTCCTTGGTGGTCCAGAGCTCGTGGTTGCCCGGCGACCAGATCACCTGCGCGAACTTCGGGCGGAGCTGCGCGAGCGTCCACTCGACGTCGGCGAACTTCTCGCCGATGTCGCCCGCGACGATCAGCCAGTCCGCCGGGTCCGGTGCGGAGATCGCCTCCACCACCTGGCGGTTGTCCTGGTAGGTGACGTGGAGGTCGCTGGTGGCCCAAAGCTTCACGTTCGAACGGTAACCCGAGCGTCAACGGTCGCGTGATCATCACCGGAGGTGTCCACAGCGTGGTCACCGGGAACCACTCGATCGTGGAACGGATGACACGACCGGTTATCCGTTCGTCGCAGACCGTGCGCCACTCGTCTCAACTGGGCCAGCCGTGCATCGCCACCGCACGCCCGTTCATCGCCTTGTTCGGCCGATGGACTTACCTGCTCCGTAACCGCCTTCTTACTGTGAGCGCTGTCACCTGACGGAAAAGTCCTGGCGGAGGACCACACCATGACCGACTCGCAGTTCGCTCGTACCCCGGACCCGAGGCCGGCGCGGCAGGTCCCGCCCCGCCAGGTGCCCCAGCGCCCCGTGCCCCCGCGCCAGACCCAGGTCCCGGTCCGCTACGGCCAGCCGGTCGACCCGCGCCTGGTGGGCACCACGTCGTTCCGCCGCACCGTGGGCGCCGAGATCGCCCGCGGCGTCCAGCCGCACCAGGGCTACGCCGTCCCCCCGCGCCGCACGACGGCCGAGGACACGGCACTGGCCACCCTGCTCCGCTCCCGTCAGCGCGCCGAGTCCCTCCGCCAGGACCCCCGGCCCGCCGACGCGGCGCTGCGGCAGGACTCCTGGGCCCGCACGCCCGTCTGGCCGGAGCACGCCGCCGACAGCGGCCGCGGTGACGTCATCGACCAGCTCTCCGCCCGCCTGGTGTCCCCGAACCTGTGGGCCGTCGTCGAGCCGCTGATCCCGCCGGCCAAGGTGCGCCGCCAGGGTGGTGGCCGCGGCCGCGTGTGCAACCGCTCGGTGTTCACCGCGATCGTGTTCGTGCTTTCTTCCGGATGCGCGTGGCGGCACCTGCCCGCGTCGTTCGGCGTGACCGTGCCCACCGTGCACCGCCGGTTCCAGGAGTGGACCGACCTGGGGCTGTGGGTCCGGTTGCGGAGGGCCGCGGCCGAGGGGGCCTGCGGGACCGACGAGCTCGACTGGATCCGGGCCGTGCTGGACGCGGCCGACCGTCGGGCGGCGAAAGCCGCCGGCTGAGCTCGTCGGTCTCGCGCCGGGGACGTCCTGATCCAGGGCGTCCCCGGCTTTTCACGTCACCCGGCGCCGAAGCACACGAGCGGTACCAGCTGCTCCGCCGCGGAGGTGGCCGCCAGGGCCTGAGCCGGGTCCGCTCCGCCCACGACGGCCCGGTGGTACTCGGCCATGACGGGCACCGCGAGGTCGTCCGGGACGCGGGCCACGCTGGAGATCACGGTCGTGGTGCCGACGTAGAGCATGGCCGCGGTGAGCCCGAGGATCTCGTCGCCGGGCCGCACGGCCGCCTGCCCGACATCGCAGGCGGAGAGGACCACGTGCCCAGGCGGGCGCGCCAGGTCCTGGAGGTCGTGGGCGAGCAGCGGACCGTCCGCGAGGTCGAGGCAGGAGAACAGGACGTTGTCGGGCTCGTGGTGGCCGTGTGTGGCGATGTGTGCGACGCCCACGCCGTCCAACGCGCGCAACGTGTCCCGCACAGTCGCCTGCTCGCCGACCAGCTTCACGCCACCGGGGTAGATCAGCGCGAGTTCGTTGACCTCGGTCTCGGCGTGGTCGAGTTGCGGGCCTGCCACCAACAACGCGCTTTCTCGTGACGTGTCGCGCGAACGGTGCGCGTGCACCCACGCCGTGGCCGAAGGGGCGACCGACACCGCTTTGCCCCGCAGACCCGGCAGCAGGCCCCACGGGATCGCGGCCAGCCCGGTGCACGGGACCACGACGACGGCGTCCAGGTCGATCCGCAACGGCGCCAGCAGGTGGTCCTGGAGCTTGCCGAGGTGCCAGTCGGCGGACGCGCGCAGCACGTCCTCGACGCTCGTGGGCAGCTTCCACCCCGTGAGCGCGTCGAGGTCGCTGAGCAACCGCTGGGTCGTCTCCCGCACTGCCGCCGTGTCGCCCAGGTCGACCAGGCGCGTCGACGTGCCTCCGATCGTGAGGGCGGCGAGCCGGTCGCCGCGGGTGATGAAGCTGATCATCGTGCGGCCCGCCGCCGCGAGCTCGGCGCGCAGCTCGCGCAACGACACGTGGTCCGCGCTGTCCCCGGTGCCGTCGCGCTGCCACTCCCGCTCGCGCAGCCGCCGTTCGAGGTGGGCGAGCCTGCCCCCTGCCCGCGGGTCGCGGCTCACCTGCCGGAACTCCGCCAGCAGGTCGCGGGTCCCCGGATCGGCGGGCGGACGCACCCCGCGGGCGCGGAAGGCCTGCGCCCGGCACCGTTCCGACCAGCTGAACACCATGTTCGGCGTGCCGCGCTCGAACGCGAGGTCCAGTCCCGTCCGCGCGAGCTCGACGCCCAGCGCGGACGCCCCCGCCCTCATCTCGATGCTGCCGAACCTCCTGCGGTGCCCGTCCAGCGCCGAAAGCCCTTGCCGCAGCTGGGAGAACGCCCGAGTCCGGCGTCCTCCTGCCAGCTCCACGTCCGCGGTGACGAGCCGGCGCAGGAGGCGGACGTCCAGCGGCTCACCCGCGCCCGGCCGCCCCACCGGGCCCGTCGCGTCACCGGAGGCGAGCAGCGCGCGGACCGACACCAGTTCCGCGGCGGCCGCGTCGTGCCGCAGACCCAGGGCGCGCAACCTGGTCGCCAGCTGCCGGGCGGTCGCGGCGAGCTGACGCGGCCTGCGCGTGGAGGGGAGCTCCGCGCGGATCGTCGTCAGCTCCGCCAGCCCCGCCCACGCCGCGTCGCCGTGCCGGCGGAACCGGCGCGCGGCGCGTCCCGCCCACGTCCGCGCGTCGTGGTGGCGGCCGAGCGCGAGCGCGACCTGGGCCCTGGTCAGCTCCGCCCACGCGTAGTCGACGCTGAGCCGGTCACCCCGGAACAGCTCGAACGCCGTGTCCATCTCCCGTTCGGCCGCGCTCGCCATCCCCGCCGCGAGCAGTGCCCTGGCCTTGTCCACCGCGACCACGGCGAGGTAGCCGGCCCCGTGCACCGCATAGCCGCGAGCGGCGGCGTCGAGCGTGCGCAACGCGAGCGGGATGTCACCGACGAGCAGGTGGCAGTAGGCGTCGTCGTGGTCGACCTTCGCCTCGATGAGCTCGAAACCGTGCAGCCGCGCGATCTCCCGCGACCGCCGCAGGTCCTCCCTCGCCGGGCGCACCCTGCCGACGCCGAGGTGCAGCGTGGCGCGGTTGAGCAGGGCCGACGCGAGGTTGTAGAAGTCCCGCGCCTCGGCCAGCAACGGCACGGCCGCGTCCAGCACCGGCAACGCCTCGTCGGTGCGGCCCGCGCGGTGCAGGATCGTGCCGCGGTTCTGCAGCAGGATCCCGCGGTGCCGCGGCGCGACCACGCGGTCGGCCTCGTCCAGCAGCGTGAGCCCTGCCTCGGTGTCGCCGTGCTCGGCCTCGGCGAACGCCAGGCTGATGAGCACCCGCCCGGTCAGCCACCGGTCATCGGGCGAGCCCTCTCCGCCTGGCCAGCCCAGGATCCGCAGCGCCGCGCGGAGCCTGCGCGCTCCCGCGGCGGGACGGCCGCTGTTGGTGATCCCCGCACCGGCCTCCCGCATCCGCACCACCCTGGCGATCGTCGCCGGGCTGAGCGGTACCGGGAGGCCGTCCACGTCTCACAACTCGATCGTCGGTGTGGTGACCACGGCCCCGGCCCTGATGACGAGGTACGCCGACGTGCGCGGCAGACCGTCGAGGACGAACCGCCCCCGCTCGTCCGTCTCGGTCGTCCACGATCCCCGAGGGGACCGCAGCTCCACCGAACCGGTGCCCGCCGGCGTCAGCCAGCCGTCGAGCCGCACCGCGCCGGCGTCGTCGACCCGCAGCCCGATCGTGATGGTCGCGCTGGCGCTCTCGAAGCTCAGCAACCTCCTGTCGTCCTCGCCCCGCGTGCCGACGGCGAGGAGGCTCGGCGACTCCCGCGCGACCTCCATCCCGAGGTCCCGCACCGCGATCGAGAACCTGATGCCGTCGAGCAGGTCCGCCGGCATCGGGTCGAGCGCCTCGTAGACCTCGCGCACCGCGTCCAGGACGAGGAGGTCCTGCTCGTCCAGGGGTTCGTCGGAGGTGTTCACCGCCAGCCCCCGTCCTGGTCGGCCGTGAGCGCCGCCCGCAGCTGGGCCAGGCACCTGCCGCGCGTGGGCCCGATGCCGCCGACGGGCATGCCGAGCCGCTGGGACAGCTCGGCGTAGCTGGGCCGGTGCACGAACGCCACGACGCGCAACAACTCCTGGCAGCGCTGGGAGAGCGTCCCGACGGCGGCCCACAGCCTGCGCTGGGCGTCGTTCAGGACCGCGGACTCCTCCGGCGTGGCCGAGTCGTCCGCCCGTTCGTGCCCGTCGACCGACTCGTGGTCGCGCCGGGTGCGCAACATCCGCCACGCCTCGCGCTTGGTGGTCGTGGCGAGCCACCCCGCCACGGCGGTGGGCGTGTGGATGCGGTCGACCTCGTCGAGGAAGCGCATCCACGCCACCTGCACGGCGTCCTGACTGCTCGCCCTGTCGAGCCCCTGAGCGCGGGCCACCTGCCACAACATCGGTGTCAGCAACGCGATCAGCTCGTCCAGCCGGTCGCGGTTGCCGGCGCGCAGCTCGAGGAACAGGTCGACGACGCGGTCACGGCGGTGCTGAAAAGCGCTCTCCGGCGCTGCGGCTTCACCGTTCGGCATGACAGACCTACGTATTCTCGCCGCCGAGCCGCTGGATCGCCGCGGCGGCCCGTTTGATGGTGTCGGTGTGCGCGAGTGAGGAGACGGGGCTGTTCAACAACAGCTGCGCCAGCTTACCCACCACCAGCGGTGTGGCGAAGGAAGTTCCACTCCACATGGCAAAACCACCCGAGTAGTCGTCGCTCTCCATCGACTCGCGGAAGTTGATGGGGTCGTTCTCGGTCACCAAGGCGGGCCTGATGCGCTTGAAGATCCTCAGTGCCGCGGCCCTGGCGGCGTTGGTGGCCTGGGGGAAGGTGCTGACGAGCGCCGCCCCGCGCGCCCAGCACGTCACCCACCTGTCGTTGTCGTTGCTGAACAACGACCTGGTCAGGTTCGGGTTCAGCGCGCCGACGCTGATCACCGGCGGTCCGCCGTTGGTCACCGGGTCCTCACCGCCGGTGCGCTTGGCGAGTGCGGCCGGGTAGAACTCGCGGCTGCTCGCGAAGTTGCCCGCCGCCGCCACCACGATCACGCCGCGCCCGCGCAGCTCGTCGATCGCCTTGGTCAGCTCGTCGCGCTGGGCCGCGCCGAAGTCGCCTTCGAGGAAGTTGCCCAGCGACAACGACACGATGTCGACCATCTTCGCCCTGTCCTGCGCTGTGCTCGTCGGGCTCTGGGCCGCCACCACGCGGGCGAGCAGCTGGCTGAGCGCGTAGGAGATCACGCCGGAGCTGGCGATCCCGTCGTTGTGCATGACCCTGATCGACAGCACCGTGGCGTCCGGCTCCACCTGCTGGATGAGCCCGGTGATGAAGGTGGCGTGCCCCGAGTGCGTGCTCAGCTCACCGACCAGTGGGTCCGAGGCGAACGGCACGTCCTCCCAGCCGCCGGGGGCCTCGCCGGGAAGCGCCTTGGCGTCGATGTCGGCCTGCAGCTCCTCGTCGACGACCATGAAGTCGGTGGTGCCCTGGGGATACGCGTCCAGCCACGTGTTCTTCGACTTGCCCGTGTCGAGCACGGCGATCACCGGCCGCCGCCCCACCACCCGCGCGTCGGGGAGCCTGGCCGGGCGCGGGATCTTCAACGAGACCGGCCGCCGCCAGTAGCCCAGTTCGTCCAGGCCGTACGGCCCGCCGTTGACGGCGCCGGGAACGCCGCGCAGGGTCCCCGACGAGCCGCCGATCCCGCCCATCGCCGTCCCGACCAGCAGGTGGTTCAGCCCGACGCCCTCCATGTCGTCCGGGGAAAGGACGGACCGCAACGTCTGCAGCGCGAGCCACGCGTCGACCACGGCGGGACGGGTCGGGTCGCTCGGCCTCAGGACACCCCTGGCGAAGGCCGCGTTGCCCTGCGAGTCGTCCACGAGCGTCAGACCCAGCAGTTTCTCCAGCGTCGCGCTGTACACGTCGAAGTTCTTCCGCTGCCGGTCCGGGATCAGCAGGTCGTCGGCGCGGTAGATCGTGGAGCTCACCGGGAAGCCGGGGAGGGCGGGCGCCGTCTTGGGGTCGAGGACCCTGGCGTTGTGCCTCTCCAGCACCTCCTCCGGTATCGGCGGGAGCCCGCCGGGGGAGGGTGCGGCCTCGTCGGTGTCCAGGGGGTCGGGTGGTCCGAAGTACCGGATGTCGTCTAGGTCGGCCATGCCTTCAGGGGGAACCGCGGCCGACGCCGAAATACCGTTTCCCGGTAACGAAAGGGAAACGGTGGTGGCGGGCTCACATGCCGTTGATGCCCGCCTGGTACTTCGGCACCCGCACGGTGATCTTCGTGCCCAGCCCGCACGCCGTCTCCACCACGAGCCCGTACTCGTCGCCGTAGACCCGTCGCAGCCGTTCGTCGATGTTGCCGAGCCCGATGCCGGCGGACTCGTCGACCTGACCGGCGAGCGTGCGGCGCAGCTTCTCCGGGTCCATGCCGATGCCGTCGTCCTCGATGGTGATGTGGGCCTCGGCGCCGCCGTCGTTGGCGTAGATCTGGATGTGGCCCGGCTCGACCTTGCCCTCCATGCCGTGCCGCACCGCGTTCTCCACCAGCGGCTGCAGGCACAGGAAGGGCACGGTCACCGGCAGCACCTCGGGCGCCACCTGCAGCGTGACCTTGAGGCGTTCGCCGAACCGCGCGCGTTCCAGCGCCAGGTACTGGTCGATGGACCGCAGCTCCTCGGCCAGCGTCGTGAAGTCGCCGTGGCGGCGGAACGAGTAGCGGGTGAAGTCCGCGAAGTCGAGCAGCAGGGTCCGCGCGCGCTCCGGGTTCGTGCGGACATAGGAGGCGATGGCGGACAACGAGTTGTAGATGAAGTGCGGTGAGATCTGGGCGCGCAGGGCGCGCACCTCGGCCTCGACCAGGCGGGTGCGGGAGCGGTCCAGCTCGGCCAGCTCCAGCTGGCCCGCGGCCCACCGCGCCACCTGGTTGGTCGCGCGCACCAGACCGGCCGACGCCTCACGCGAGTAGGCCGCCAGGGTGCCGACCACGCGTCCCTCGACGGTCAGGGGAGCCACGACCGCGCAGTTGATCGGGCAGTTCGGCTCGCCGCAGCCGATGTCGAAGGCCTGGGTGCGCCCGGTCAGGAACACGTCCTCCGCCAGCGACATCGCATCGGCGGCGTGGTGTTCGGAACATCCTTCCCACGCCACGACCTCCGTCTCGTCGGTCAGGGCGAGGGCGGGCGTGTCGAGGAGGGTGCGGAGGTGCCGCGCCGACTTCTTCGCGGCGTCGGGGACCAGCCCGGCGCGCAGGGGAGGGGCGGCGGACCAGGCGGTGTGCAGTGTCTCGTAGGTGACGCGCTGGGCCTCGGTCGAGAGCGAGTGCTTGGTGCGCGTGCCCCGCCACAGGACGAGCACGGCGGCTCCACCGACGACCAGGATCGCCGCGGCGGTGAGGAAGTTCTGCATGTCACGCCACCTCCTAGCTTCGCTCTTGACCCGAGGAGGACGAGCCGGAGCCGTCCAGCCCGAGGTTCTCGGGTGCGTGGAGCTTGACCATCGTGCGTTGCACTCCCGAGGGAACGTGCCGCTGGGTGAGCAGCGAGACGACGTACATCACGGTGAAGCCGAGGGGTACCGTCCACGCGGCAGGACGCGAGAGCAGCACCTGGTACCAGGAGTCGCCCGTGTCGGCGAACATCGTGACGAGACCGGCGGTCAGGGCGGGGACGCCGCCGGCGAGCATGCCCGCCACCGCGCCCACGGTCGTGATCCGCGGCGACCAGATTCCCAGCAGCAGCAACGGGCACAGCGACGACGCCGCCACCGCGAACGCCAGGCCGACCATGTCCGCCACCGGTATGCCCGTCGACACGAACGTCATCGCCAGCGGCACGAGCCCGGCCAGCACCGCCGAGATCCGGAACCCGCGCACCCCGCCGAGCCGCAGCACGTCCTGCGACAGCACCCCGGCCAGCGACACGACGAGGCCCGAGGACGTCGACAGGAACGCCGCGAAGGCGCCGCCCGCCACCAAGGCGCCGAGGAGCTGGCCGCCGATGCCGTCGACCACGCGTGTGGGCAGGACGAGCACCACGGCGTCGGTCTGGCCCGTCATCAGCAGTTCGGGCGTGTAGATGCGGCCGAGAGCGCCGTAGATCGGCGGCATCAGGTAGAAGACCGACAGCAGGCCGAGGACGATCAACGTCGTGCGGCGCGCGGCCGTGCCGTTCGGGTTGGTGTAGAAGCGCACGATCACGTGTGGCAGGCCCATGGTGCCCAGGAACGTGGCGATGATGAGCGAGTACGCCCCGTACAACGGGAAGTCGGCGCCGCTCGACATCGGCAGCGACCAGGACTCGTCGGTGTTGTGGGCCATTGTGGACAGATGCGGCACCGCCGCGTCTTGGGGGAACCTGAACTCCGAGCCCTGGCCGATGTCGTGGTAGCCGCTGGTCAGCGCGAGGCTCTGGTCCTGGACGCGCACGCCGTCGACCTCGCCGGTGCCCTTGATGACGACGGGCTGCTCGGCGTGGATCGTGGTCTGCCGGGGGAACGTGACGTCGGTGTCCTGCCGGAAGGCGGGGAACTCCGGCTCTGTCAGCGAGTCGGCGCCGTTGACCTGCCAGACGACGATCAGGAACACGATCGGCACGGTGATCGCGGTGAGCTTGAGCCAGTACTGGAAGGCCTGCACGAACGTGATCGACCGCATCCCGCCGGACATCACGTTCACCGTCACGACCACCGTGACGACCAGCGCGCCCACCCAGTCCGGCGCGCCCGTGACGGTGTTCAGCGTCAGGCCCGCGCCTTCGAGCTGCGGCAGCAGGTACAGCCAGCCGATCGCCAGCGCCAGCATCGACGCGACCGCGCGCACCACCCGTGAGCGGAAGCGCGCCTCGGCGAAGTCCGGCAGGGTGTAGGCGCCGGAACGCCGCAGCGGCGCCGCGACCATCGTCAGCAGCACGAGGTACCCGGCCGTGTAGCCGACGGGGAACCACAGCATGTCCGGCCCGTAGGCGAAGATCAGTCCCGCGATGCCGACGAACGACGCCGCCGACAGGTACTCGCCGCCGATCGCCGACGCGTTCCACCACGGCGACACGGTGCGCGAGGCGACGTAGAAGTCGGACGTGGTGCGGGAGACGCGCAGGCCGTAGATGCCGACCAGGATCGTGCCCAGCACGACGACCACCACCGCCACGACGGCGTACCCACTCGTCATGGACGTTCGACCAGCTCCGCGAACTCGCGCTCACTGCGCTCGGCCTGCCGCACGTAGAACCAGCCGGCCAGCAGCAGCATCGGGGACGTCGCCACGCACAGCAGGAACCACGGCAGCCCCAGGCCGAGCACCCGGAACTTCCCGAGCTCCGGCTCGATCGCGAACAGCAGCGGCAACAGCCCGAGCGCGCCGCACGCCACCACGCACACGGACAGGCCGAGCCGCCGTTGCGCCCGGATCAGCGTGCGCATGTAGACGGCGCCGAGCTCGCTCTGCTCGTTGATCTCGCGCGTGCCCGAGTAGGGGCGGCGCGCACGGGGCGCCCGCGTGCGCGGGCTCGTCACCACCACGCGCTGGGTCGGCCTGGGCGCCGGCCGGTGGGGTGGTGGCGGCGTGGTCACGACCCGAGCCCGTTCCTCGGTTGCGCGACACCGGGCACCGGAGCGGGCCGGGCGCGGCGCACGAGGAGCTGCCGCAGGTGTCTCGCGTGCCGGCGGCTGACGGGCAGCACGGCGCCGCCGATCGTGACGCTGAGGTGGCCGTCCTCCAGGCGCATCTCGTCGATGTGGCCCAGCGCCACCAGGTGGCTGCGGTGGATGCGGACGAACCCCGCGCTGCGCCAGCGTTCCTCGAGACCGTTCAACGCCGCCCGGACCAGTCCACTGCCGGTGGCGGTGTGCAGGCGGGCGTAGTCGCCGTGCGCCTCCACGTACCGGATGTCGGCGAGGCGGATGAAGCGCGTGACACCGCCGAGCTCGACGGGGATGACCTCGTCACCGACCTCGGGCGGCGTGCCGTTCGCGGGCTGCGCGGGCGGGGGAGAGGCGGGTTCGGTGGCGGTCTTGGAGTCCCAGACCTCGTGCACGATGCGGTGCACGGACTCGGCGAGCCGTTCCTGGCGCACCGGCTTGAGCAGGTAGTCGAGAGCCTTGAGCTCGAACGCCTCGACGGCGGGCTGCTGGTGCGCCGTCACGAACACGATGGGCGGCGGCTGAGCGAACCGCGAGAGCACACGGGCGAGGTCGAGACCGTCGAGCCCGGGCATGCGGATGTCGAGGAACACGGCGTCCAACGGCTGACCGGCGTCCATCGCGCGGTGCAGCACCCGGAGCGCCTTGGTGGCGTCGGTGACCGCCTCCACGTGGGCGATGCGCGGATCGGAACGCAACAGGTACACGAGATCTTCCAGCGCGGGCGCCTCGTCGTCGACGGCGAGCACCCGCAGAGAGCGCTCGAGGCTGCCACGTCGATCCGGCCCCTCGCAGACGGGGCAGGGCAGACCAGAGGTCATTCGAGATCGAGTCCAAACTGTGTACGGCCGATCCTCACGTGGCGTCGATTCGGACCACGTCCGGTCCTCACGCGCCCGGTGAGCCGAGGGCGTCGGATACGCGATCATGCCCCCTCACGGAGGGTGATCCGCCGCGGGGGTCCGTGTGCCGGACGTGCGCACAGCCGAGCACCCCCTCCCCGCCCGGCGAACCCGGACGGCCGAATCATCCGCCAGGACCAGGACGTGCGGAAACCCCCCGATCGGCGGTGTCTCGGATGCCAGACGCAAACCCGGTGACCTCACCCGGCGGGACGAGTCCGTCCGGGCCGTGTCAGGGCTGCCGGACCGCCCTGGGCTGGGCCGCGAGCGCGTCACCGAGCGTGATCTCCAGCTCGATGAAGGACTCCTCGGCGCGCCGGGCGGCGACGCTCACGGAGGCGGCCGCGGCAGGCCCGACGAGTCTGCGAGTGGGCGCGCGCAACGCCTGGATGGCCTCGGACCACTGGTTCGAGAGCTTGGCGAGACCGCTCAGCGTGTCGACGAGGTCGTCGGTGTTGTCCGGCGGCGACGCGACGATCTCCGCCAGCCGGTCGCGCAGCGCGTCCAGTGCCGGGTCCACTTCCATCCTCCCGTCGTGTCGCGACAGCGGGTGAGGACGAGTGCGAACATTTCCCCCACTGGGCGACACCATATCTCGGCAACGGCGGTCCAGCGCAATGATGTTGCCTCACTGCGACTAACGGGTCAATCGGACACCATTGCGTCTCACCAGGCGCCGTTTAGCGGTTTTGCCGACACCTCGCCGGTTCAGCGCGCCTGATGGGCCAGGTGCGCGGGGGGTGTTGGGCCGAACCGGTGTGTCGTGGGTCGCATCATTCACCGCATTGTGTTAGTCATCCTCGAGTTCTCGGCGGACGAATTAACTCTTTTGCGGCAACGCCCCGAGAATGGTGGACGTTTCTACGATCTCGTGACGGGCGCCCGGTGTCGACGGGTGATCAACCGCAGGTCCGCGGGTG
>NZ_DATLEC010000068.1:0-45222 GCF_035525475.1 Lentzea sp.
ATCCCGGCCGCGCCGATCATCCGGCGTTTCGCGCCGCGGACGGCGCCGTCAGCAGTGCCGAATTCCAGCGCATGGTCGGGGTGCTCGCTGTCGACCTCGCGCGTCACGTCAAAGCCGGAGACAAGGTCGTGTTCCGGATGACGAATTCGGTCGAGTTCGCGGCGGCGTTTCTCGCCTGCATCTGGATCGGCGCGGTTCCGGTTTTGCAGAATTCGCAGCTCGGCCGAAGCGAACTGGAGCATATCGTCAAGCTGTCCGATCCGACGCTGTTCCTGCTCGCCGAGCACATGCGCAACGATCCGGCGACAGACGGGCTCAGCCCCGACGTGCGCCGAATGATCGTCACCGGCAACGGACTCGTGAGCGCCTCGGGGGAAACAGCGGCGGCTGCAACGCTCCTGCCTGCCGCCTTCGAAACCAGCCACGACACACCGGCCTTCATCGTCTTCACCTCCGGCACCACCGGCAAGCCCAAGGGCGTCGTGATCACCCACCGCGGCATCCTCCGGCGGATGGCCGACGTCCAGGCGCACTACCGCCTGGGACCGGGCGACCGCGTGCTGCAGAAGACGCCGTCGGGGTTCGACCCGTCCGTCATCGAGTTCTTCCTGACCCTGGCAGCCGGGGCGACGCTGGTGATGGCCCGTCCCGGCGGCCACCGGGACCCGGCGTACCTGGCCGGGACCGTGCGCGCCGAGCGGATCACCATGATCCGCTTCGTCGCGTCGATGATCCCGCTGTTCCTGGACGAGTACCTGCGCCGCGGCGCCGACGGCCCGTTGCGGCTGGTGGCGTCCGAGGGCGAGGGGCTGCCGATCGCGGTCGCCTCCCGGTTCCGGTCGAGCCTGGACGTGGCCCTGTACAACGAGTACGGGCCGACCGAGGTGTCCGTCGGCGTCACGTGCCTGCCGTGCCGGGAGGTCGACGGCGGTGGGCTGATGCCCATCGGCCGTCCCACTCCCGGCGCGGGGATCCGGGTCCTCGACGCCTCGTTGAGGCCGGTGCCGGCGGGCGAGGTCGGCGAGCTGTACCTGACCGGTGTCCAGCTCGCCCGCGGGTACCTCGGACGGCCGGGGGAGACGGCGGTCCGGTTCGTCGCCGACCCGTCCGGCGCGCCGGGGGACCGCATGTACCGCACCGGCGACCTGGGCCGGCTGCGGCCCGACGGCGACCTCGACTTCGCCGGCAGGACCGACGACCAGGTGAAGATCCGCGGCTTCCGGATCGAACCGGCCGAGGTGGCGGGCGTGGTCGCGGCGCACCCTTCGGTCGGTCAGGCGGCGGTGACCGTGCTGACGAGCGCCACGGGCGAGAAGTCGCTGGTGGCCTACGCGGTTGCCGACGGTCCGGTGCCCACCGAGGCCGAGGTGCGCGAGCACTGCTCGTCGATCCTCCCCGCCTACATGGTGCCGTCTGACGTGCTGTTCCTCGACGCGTTGCCGTTGACTCCCAACGGGAAGCTCGACCGGCGTGCCCTTCCGGCGCCGGTCCGGGAGCACGTCCCGTCGGGCGGCCGGCCCCGCACCCCGGCGGAAGAGACGCTGTGCGCGTTGTTCGCCGAGGTGCTGGGCGTCTCGCCGATCGGTGTGGACGACGACTTCTTCGCGCTGGGCGGGCACTCGCTCGCGGCGGCACGGCTGGTCGGCAGGCTGCGGACGGTCGCAGGGATCGAGGTGCCCGCACCCGCGGTGTTCGAGGCGTCCACGCCCGCGTCGCTGGCGGCGGTGATGGACACGGCCGGCGCCGCGCGATCCGGTCCGGTGCCGGTGGCGCAGCCCGAACGTCCCGCCCTCTCGGCCGCGCAGCGGCGGATGTGGTTCGTGCAGCAGTCGGAACGCGGGCACGCCTACAACGTGCCGATCGCGATGCGCCTGCGCGGGCCGTTGGACGTCCCCGCCCTGACCGAGGCGCTGGCCGACGTCGTGGCGCGGCACGAGCCGTTGCGCACGATCTTCCCGGTGTTCGACGACGAGCCTTGCCAACGGGTTCTCGACGTGCCCGCGCTGCGACTGTCCACTGCGGACGACCTGGTGTCCCGGCCCTTCGACCTGGAGACGGAGATACCGATCCGTGCGCAGCTGATCGAGGAGGGGGAGGACGAGCACCTGCTGGTCCTCGTCGTGCACCACATCGCGGTGGACGGGTGGTCGATCACGCCGCTGTGGCGCGACCTCGCCCGTGCGTACGCCGCACGGCTCGACGGTCGTGCGCCGGACTGGGACCCGTTGCCGGTGCGGTACCTGGACTTCACCAGCTGGCACCGCGACCGGCTCCTCTCCGAGGACGCACTGCTGGCGTTCTGGAAGGCCGAGCTCGCCGGGATGCCCGAGGAGATCGCACTGCCCGCCGACCGGTCGGTCAGGTCGGCCGGTGTCCGTGAGGCGGGCGCGGTGGAGGTGCGTCTGGGCGGCTCGGTGCACGCCGCGCTGGTGGCGCTGGCCCGCGAGTCGAGGGCCACGCTGTTCATGGTGCTCCGCGCCGCGCTGGCCGGGCTGCTGTCGCGGGTCGGCGCGGGGGAGGACGTGCCTGTCGGCGGGATCGTGGCCGGCCGTGAGGACGAGTCGCTGACGGATCTCGTCGGATGCTTCGTCAACACCGTCGTCCTGCGCACCGACGTGTCCGGACAGCCCACGTTCCGCGAGCTGCTGGCCAGGGTGCGGGAACAGGACGGCGCCGCGCACCTCCACGGCGAACTGCCGTTCGACCGGCTGGTCGAGGCCCTGCAGCCGGCCCGCTCGCAGGGCCTGCACCCGTTGTGCCAGACGTTGCTCGTGCTCCAGCCGCCCGCGACCGCGCCGGAGTTCCCCGGACTGTCCTGTGAGGACGTTCCCCTCGATGCCGGTGCCGCCAAGGCCGACCTGGTGTTCGACTTCACCGAGGGCGACGGGCTGCGCGGCACGGTGAAGTACGCCACGGATCTGTTCGACGGTGCTACCGCCCGTGCCCTGGCCGCTCGGATGGTCCGGTTCCTGGAAGCCGTCGCGGAGGCGCCGGACACGTCGGTCGCGGACGTGGATCTGCTGCTGCCCGGCGAAGGTGCGGTCGTCAGCGCCCCGATCACGCGCCCAGCCGACACCGTGCACGGCTTGATTTCGCGCATCGCCAACGCCACCCCGTTCGCGATCGCTTTGATCTCCGGCGACTCCACAGTGGACTGCACCGAGCTGAACGGCCGGGCGAACCACCTGGCGCACCAGCTGGTCGCCGAGGGCGTCCGCCGGGGTGACGTGGTCGGCGTGCGCCTGCAACGCGGCATCCCGCTCGTCGTGGCGATCCTCGCGGTGCTCAAGGCCGGAGCCGCGTACACGGTGCTCGACGTCGCCTTCCCGGCCGCCAGGCTGGAGGCGGTGACCGCGCTCGCGGGTGTCCGCACCGTGATCACGACCGTCCCGGACGGCACCGCGGACGCCCCGCCCGATGTCCTCGTGACCCCGGCGGACTCGGCGTGCGTCATGTTCACCTCCGGCTCCACCGGACGGCCCAAGGGCGTGCTGACCTCGCATGGCGCGCTGGTCGGCACGCTCACCGGCCAGGACTACGTCGAGTTCGGCGCGGACGAGGTGTGGCTGCAGTGCTCGCCGGTGTCGTGGGACGCGTTCGCGCTGGAACTGTTCGGCGCGTTGCTGTCCGGTGCGACCTGCGTGCTGCAACCCGGCCAGTCGCCCGAGCCCGAGCGGATCGCGGACCTGATCGCCGCGCACCGCATCACGACCGTGCACGTGTCCGCGAGCTTGTTGAACTACATGCTCGACGAGCACCCGGACGCGTTCACCGGCGTCCGGCAGCTGATGACCGGCGGCGAGGCGGCCTCACCGGCGCACGTGCGGACGGCGTTGGAACGCCATCCGGGCCTCCGCCTGGTCAACGGCTACTCACCGGTCGAGAACACGATTTTCACGCTCTGCCACCGCATCGCCGTCGAGGACACCGCACGGCGCAGCGTCCCGGTAGGCCGGGTGCTCGCGGGCAAGCAGGTCTTCGTGCTGGACGGGTGGCTGCGACCGGTGCCGCCGGGGACGGCCGGCGAGCTCTACATGGCGGGCGACGGACTGGCGCACGGCTATCTCGGCCAAGGGGCCGCGACGGCCCAGCGGTTCGTCGCGAACCCCTTCGGCGGTGGACGGATGTACCGCACGGGTGACCTGGCGCGCCAGGACGCCGACGGGACCGTCGAGTTCCTGGGCCGCGCGGACGACCAGGTGAAGATCCGCGGCTTCCGCGTCGAGCCGGGCGAGGTTCGTGCCGTGCTCGCGGAGCACCCGGACGTGCGGCAGGTCGAGGTCGTGGTGCGGGAGGACCGGCCCGGCGACAAACGGCTCGTCGCCTACGTCGTCGGTGACGCCCAAGGGTTGCGCGACTTCGCCCGCGCACGGCTGCCCGAGCACCTGGTGCCGTCGGCGTTCGTGGTGCTGGAAGCGTTGCCCCGCACGGACACCGGCAAGCTCGACCGTCGCGCGCTTCCGGCACCCGACGCCGTTGTCGTGCGGGGCCGCTCCCCGCGCACCGCGAACGAACGCGCGTTGTGCTCGCTGTTCGCCGAAGTCCTGGGCGTGCCGTCGGTGTCGATCGACGACGACTTCTTCCGGCTGGGCGGTCACTCGCTGCTGGTGATGCGGCTGCTCGGCCGGATCCGCCGGGAACTGCACGCCGAACTGTCCGTCGCCACCGTGTTCGACGGACCCACCGTGGCCGATCTGGCCGACCGACTCGTACTCGCGAAGAAGGCCAGACCCGCGCTGCGGGCACGGGCCCGTCAGAAGGAGACGTTGTGAGCCCCCTGTCCTTCGCCCAGCGGCGGCTGTGGCTGCTGCACCGGCTAGACCCGGCCGGCGCGCTCTACAACGCCACCCACCTGCTGAGGCTGCGCGGTCCGCTCGACGTGACCGCACTGGAGTCCGCACTGGCCGACGTGGCTCACCGGCACGAGACGCTGCGTACGGTGTTCCCGGACGTGGACGGCGAGCCGCACCAGCTGCTGCTCGACACCGTTCCGGCGCTGACCCAGCTCTCCGTCTCGGACGCGGACCTGTGGGACGCGATGACCGAGGCGTCCGGGTACGAGTTCGACCTGGCGGCCGAACACCCCTGGCGGCCCACGCTCCTCCGGGTGTCCTCGACCGACCACGTGCTGCTCTTCGTGATGCACCACATCGCCACCGACGGCTGGTCGTGGGGACCTTTGACCCGCGATCTCTCCACCGCCTACACCGCGCGGCTGGCGGGGGAGACGCCGGACTGGGAACCGCTGCCCGTCCAGTACACCGACTACACGGTGTGGCAGCAGGAGGTGCTGGGGTCGGACGACGACCCGGACAGCGAGATCACCGAACAGCTCGCGTACTGGCGGAATGCCCTCGCCGATCTGCCCGAGCAGGTCGTCCTGCCCACGGACCGCCCCCGACCGGCCGCGGCAACGCATCGCGGTGCGGCGGTCGAGGTTGCGGTGGACTCCGAGGTGCACCACAGGCTCACGGCCCTCGCCGCGGAGACCGGCTCGACCCTGTTCATGGTGCTGCAGGCCGGTTTGACGGCGTTGCTGTCACGCCTGGGCGCCGGAACCGACGTCCCGGTGGGCACCGCGGTGGCCGGCCGGACCGACGAGGCCCTGGACGACCTGGTCGGGTTCTTCGTCAACACGCTGGTGCTGCGCACCGACCTGTCCGGCGACCCGACGCTCCGCGACCTGCTGCGCCGGGTCCGGGAGACGGACCTCGCCGCCTACGCCCACCAGGACCTGCCGTTCGAGCGGCTGGTGGAGGAGCTCAACCCGGAACGCTCGCGGTCGCGGCACCCGCTGTTCCAGACGATGCTCGTGCTGCAGAACGCCCCGGAGGACGCGCCGGAGTTCCCCGGCCTGGCCGTGGAGACCGGTTCGGTCGAGCTGCACCCGGCCAAGTTCGACCTCACCGTCGACCTCGCCGAGACGGCCGACGGCGTGCGCGGCTGGCTCACCTACGCGCTGGACCTGTGGGACGAGCCGTCTGCGGTCCTGCTGTCGCGGCGGTTCACGGCGCTGCTGGCCGCTTGGTCGTCGCAGCCGGATCTGCCGTTGTCGCGGGTCGGCTTGTTGTTGCCTGAGGAGCAGGTCGCGTTGGGGGAGTGGAACTCCACCTGCGTCGACTACCCGCGCGATCGGACTTTGGCCGAGTTGTTCGAGGAGCGGGTGGACGCGGATCCGGACTCCGTGGCGCTGGTGTTCGAGGACGTGGCGGTGTCGGCCGCGGAGCTGGACGCTCGGGCGAACCAGGTCGCGCACCGGTTGATCGCTCGTGGTGTCGGGCGTGGGGACCTCGTGGGTGTGCTGGTGCGGCGGTCGCCGGACTTCGTGGCGGCGATCCTCGGGGTGGTGAAGGCGGGGGCGGCGTACGTGCCGCTGGACCCCGGGCATCCGGACGACCGGATCGCGTCCGTGGTGGAGCAGGCGCGGCTGGAGCTGGTGGTGACCGACGATCCCGGCCGCTTGCCGACTGGGGTGGGCGACGAGTTCCCGAGCCGGTCCCGCGTGGCGGTGCCCGCCGGCCCCGGAGACGAGCCCACCACCCGGCCCGCCGTGGCCATCACCGCGGACGACGTGGCGTGCGTGCTGTTCACGTCCGGCTCGTCGGGTGTCCCCAAGGGCGCGATGTCCTCGCACCGGGCCACGGTCCGGACGTTCTTCGGTCAGTCCTACGTGGACTTCGGCGGCGTGTGGCTGCAGTCCGCCCCGGTCTCGTGGGACGGGTTGACGCTCGAGATGTGGCCGCCCCTGCTGCACGGCGGCACCTGCGTGCTCGCCCCCGGCCAGGTGCCCGACCCCGCGGTGATCGGGCGGCTGGTGGTCCGGCACGGCGTCACCACGCTGTGGATGTCGGCGGGGCTGTTCGCGGCCGTGCTGGACACCCGGCCCGAGGTGTTCGGCGTCGTCCGGCAGGTGATGACCGGTGGCGAGAGCCCTTCGGTCGCGCACCTCGCCAGGGTCGTGCGGGAGTTCCCGGACGTGCGGCTGGTGCACGGTTACGGGCCCGTCGAGAGCATGGTGTTCGCCACCACGCACCAGATCACCGCGGTCGACGGGCCGGTGCCGGTCGGCGGGCCGATCGCGAACACCACCGTGCATCTGCTCGACGGCGACCTGAACCCGGTGCCGCCCGGTGTCGCCGCCGAGATCTACCTCGCCGGTGACGGACTCGCGCACGGGTACCTGAACCGGCCCGGCACCACCGCCGAGCGGTTCGTGGCCTGTGCGGGCGGCCAGAGGATGTACCGCACGGGCGACGTGGGCCGGTGGACCGCGGACGGGACCGTCGAGTTCCTGGGCCGCGCCGACGACCAGGTCAAGATCCGCGGTTACCGGGTCGAGCCCGGTGAGGTCGAGGCCGCGCTGCTCACCCATCCCGGTGTCGAGCGCGCGGCGGTCGAGGTGCGGGCGGACGGGAGCACCGGCAAGCGGCTCGTCGCCTACGTCGTCGGGGACGCCGAAGGCCTGCGGGAGTACCTGGTCGCACGGCTGCCCGACTACATGGTGCCGGCGGCTTTCGTGCGCCTCGACGCGTTCCCGTTGACGCCCAACGGGAAGCTCGACAGGCGCGCGTTGCCCGAGCCCGAGCGCGTCCAGAGCCGGGGACGGGTGCCCCGGACCGCACGGCAGGAGGTGCTCTGCGGGATCTTCGCGGACCTCCTCGGCGTCGGGAAGGTGTCGCTGGACGACGACTTCTTCGCACTGGGCGGGCATTCCCTGCTCGCGGCGCGGCTGGTCGCCAGGGCGCGCACCGCGTTCGGCGTCGAGATGGCGCTGCGGGACGTGTTCGACCGGCCGACCCCGGCCGCGCTGGACGCGGTGCTCGACTCGCTCAGTCACGCGCGAGCCGCCGTGGCGCCGAGGCCGCGTCCGGAACGGATGCCGCTGTCCCACGCGCAGCACCGGTTGTGGCTGCTGGAGGACGTGCACGGTCCGAGCGCCGCCTACAACATCCCGATCGCCCTGCGCCTCGACGGACCACTCGACCGCGACGCACTGCGCATGGCCCTGGTCGACCTCGTGGAACGACACGAACCACTACGCACGGTCTTTCCCGCGGCAGAGGGCGAGCCGTATCAGGTCACACTGCCCGCGAACGTCGACCTCCTCCCGCTGGACCCCGGAACGCTGGAGGAAACGGCGACCCGGCCGTTCGACCTGCGCACCGAACCGCCGTTGCGGGCGTACCTGGCTGAGGAAGAACCCGACCGGCACGTGTTGTTGCTGGTACTGCACCACATCGCCGCCGACGGCTGGTCGGTCGCGCCGCTGCTGCGTGACCTGTCCACGGCGTATGCCGCGCGGCTCGACAATGTCGCACCGCAGTGGAAAGCCCTGCCCGTCGAGTACGCCGACCACGTGCTGTGGCAGCACGACCAGGACTTCACCGAGCAGCTCGGTCACTGGCGCACGGCCCTGGCCGGTCTGCCCGACGAGGCGAGCCCGCCCGCGGACTTCCTCCGGCCCGCCACCCCCAGCCACCGCGGCGGCCTGGTGACCGCGCACGCCGACGCCGACGTCGCCGGACTCGCGCGGTCCGGCCAGGCGACGCGGGCGATGGTCGTGCAGGCCGCGTTCGCCGCCCTGCTGTCCCGGCTCGGCGCGGGCACGGACATCCCGGTGGGCGTGCCGGTCGCCGGACGCGGCGACGAGGCGCTGGACGACCTCGTCGGGCTCTTCGTCAACACGGTGGTGCTGCGCAACGACGTATCGGGCGACCCGACGTTCCGCGAGCTCCTCGACCGGGTGCGCGAGACCGGGCTGGCCGGCTACGCGAACGCCGACGTGCCGTTCGACCGGGTCGTCGAGCAGCTCAACCCGGCGCGCACCCTGGCCAGGCACCCGCTGTTCCAGGTGATGGTCGTGCTGCAGAACAACGCCGGGGGCGAGGCCGTGTTCCCCGGCTGCGTGGCCGAGACCGTCGAGGTCGAGCGGCACACGGCCAAGTTCGACCTCACGCTGACCCTGCACGAGACCGGCGACGGCCTGACCTGCCACCTGGAGTACGCGACCGACCTGTTCACCGGCCGCACGGCCACCGCGATCCTCGACCGCTACGCGCGGTTCCTCACCGCCGTGGCGGAGAACCCGGACCTGCGAGTGTCCGAAGTGGACCTGCTGACGCCGGCGGAACGGCACAGGGTCGCCGTGGAGTGGAACGACACGGGTGACGTCGACACCGACGAGTGCGTGCACGAGATCTTCGCCGGTCATGCGAAGAAGACCCCGGGCGCGACCGCGTTGATCCACGAGAACGGACGCACCACCTACGCCGAACTGGACGCCCACGCCAACCGGCTCGCGCGGCACATCGACGCCGACGGGGGCGCGCTCGTCGCGATCTGCCTGCCCAGGGGACCGGAGCTGGTCGCGGCCGTGCTCGCGGTGCTCAAGCTCGGCGCGGCCTACCTCCTGCTCGACCCCGACCACCCGGCCGAACGGCTCGCAGCGCTGGTGCGGCAGGCGAATCCGGCGCTGACGGTGGTGAACGCGCCGACGTCCCTCCCCGGCCGGCTCGTCGACATCCGCACCACTCCGGAGCCCGGCGCCGAGCAGGTGAACCGCCGGGTCCGGCCGGACGACGCGATGTGCGTGATGTTCACGTCGGGGTCGACCGGCAGGCCCAAGGGCGTGCTGACCTCGCACCGCGCGGTCGTCGCCACCATGACCGGCCAGGAGTTCGTGGAGTTCGGCGCGGACGAGGTGTGGCTGCAGTGCGCACCGGTCTCGTGGGACGCGTTCGCGCTCGAACTGTTCGGCGCGCTGCTCTCCGGCGCGGCCTGCGTGCTGCAACCCGGTCAGTCGCCCGAACCCGCGCGGATCGTCGAGCTGATCGCCACCCACGGCGTCACTACCGTGCACGTCTCCGCGAGCCTGCTCAACTTCCTCCTGGACGAGTACCCGGACGCCTTCCGGGGTGTCCGGCAGGTGATGACCGGCGGTGAGGCGGCGTCGAAGGCCCACGTGCGGGCGCTGCTCGAACGCCACCCGGACCTGCGGCTGGTCAACGGCTACTCGCCGTTGGAGAACACCATCTTCACGCTGTGCCACCGGATCCTGCCGCAGGACGCGGAACGCCGCAGCATCCCCGTCGGCCGTCCGCTCGCGGGCAAGCAGGTCTACGTGCTGGACGAGCACCTGCGACTGGTTCCGCCGGGCACCCCCGGTGAGCTGTACATGGCGGGCGCCGGCCTCGCGCACGGCTACCTCGGCCAGGGTGCCGCGACCGCCGATCGGTTCGTGGCCAGCCCGTTCGGCGGCCGGATGTACCGGACCGGCGACCTGGTGCGCCAGGACGCCACCGGCACCGTCGAGTTCCTGGGGCGCGCGGACGACCAGGTGAAGATCCGCGGGTTCCGGGTGGAGCCGGGCGAGGTGGCGGCCGTGCTGACCGCGCACCCGGACGTCCGGCAGGCGGAGGTCGTGGTGCTCGACGGGCCGCGGCTGGCGGCGTACGTCGTCGGAACGGCCGATCCGGCCGCGCTGCGCGGGTTCGCCTCGACCAGGCTGCCGGACCACCTCGTGCCGTCGGCCTTCGTCGTGCTCGACGAGCTGCCCCGCACCGCCAACGGCAAGCTCGACCGGGCCGCGCTGCCCGTTCCCGAGGCGACGGCTTCCACCGGTGACGCCGCCAGGACGCCGCGCCAGCAGATCCTCTGCGGCATCTTCGCCGGCCTGCTCGGCCTGCCCGAGGTGTCGCTGGACGACGACTTCTTCGCACTGGGCGGGCATTCGCTGCTCGCCGCACGGCTGGTCAGCAGGGTGCGGACCGCCCTGAACGTGGAACTGGCGATGCGCGAGGTCTTCCGCACGCCGACCGTGCGGGGTCTGGACGCCCGCGTCGACTCCCTCGCCGTGGCCAGGCCGTCCGTGCGCGTGACCGAGCGACCCGACCGCGTTCCGCTGTCAGCGGCCCAACGCCGGCTCTGGTTCCTCAACGGCCTGGAGCAGGGGGCGACCTACCACGTGCCGATCGCCCGACGGCTGCGCGGACCGCTCGACGTCACCGCGCTGCAGACCGCACTCGGTGACGTCGTCGCACGGCACGAAGTCCTGCGCACGGTGTTCCCCGACCGCGACGGAGTGCCCGAGCAGCTCGTCCTGCCGCACGCCGAGTGCGCGCTGGAGATCACGACGTGCGACGAGACCGACCTGGACGCCCTGCTGGCCGCCGAGTCGGCCGGGCCGTTCGACCTCGTCCACGACCTTCCCCTGCGCGCCAAGCTGATCCGACTGTCCGAAGAGGACCATGTTCTGCTGGTGGTCATGCACCACATCGTCACCGACGGGTGGTCCTGGGGACCGCTGCTGCGTGACCTCGGTGCCGCCTACGACGCACGCCGCGCCGGTGGAGAACCTGACCTGCCGCCGTTGGAGGTGCAGTACGCGGACTACGCGCTGTGGCAACAAGAGCTTGACACCGAAGCCCAGGCCGAGCACTGGCGAACGGCGCTCGCCGGCCTGCCGGGGGAGATCGCGCTGCCCGCCGACCGGCCCCGGCCGGAGACCCCGAGCCACCGCGGCGAACAGCTGCACGTCTCGCTCGGCGCCGAAGCGCATCGCAGGCTGCTGGCCCTGGCCCGCGACTGCGACGCGACGCTGTTCATGGTGGTGCAGGCCGCGCTGGCGTTGATGCTGTCGCGGCTGGGAGCGGGCAAGGACATCCCGCTGGGCACGGCGGTGGCCGGCCGGACCGACGAGGCGCTGGACGACCTGGTCGGGTTCTTCGTCAACACGCTGGTGCTGCGGACCGACCTGTCCGGCGACCCGACCTTCCGCGAGCTCCTCGCCCGCGTCCGGGAGACCGACCTGGCCGCCTACCACCACCAGGACCTGCCGTTCGACCAGGTCGTCGAGGAGCTGAACCCGGTCCGCTCACCCGCGCGGCACCCGTTGTTCCAGGTGTTCGTCACCGTCCAGCCCGCGACCCCCGCCACCGGACTGTCTGGAATGGACAGTGAACCGGTGGAGATCGCGGTGACCTCGGCCAAGTTCGACCTGGCGTTGATGCTGAACGAAACCGTGGACGACGACGGCCACCCGGCCGGGATCACCGGCACGCTGGAGTACGCGGCGGACCTGTTCGACCCCGCGACGGCCCGGTCGCTGATCGCGCGGTTCGAACGCGTCGCGGCCGGGATCGACCCGGAGGCTCGGCTCTCCCAGACCGAAGTGCTGTCGGCTGAGGAACGCGACCGGCTCGCCGAGTGGAACGACACGGCCGCCGACTACCCGCGCGACCGGTCGTTGGTGGACCTGTTCGAGGAGCAGGCGGAAGCCCGCCCGGAGACGGTGGCCCTGGTCTTCGGCGACGAACGGCTGACGTACGCCGAGGTCGACGCGTGGGCCAACCAGGTGGCGCACAAGGTGCTCGAACACGGCGTCGGCCGTGGCGACCTCGTCGGTGTGCTGGTGGAGCGGTCACCGGCGTTCGTGGTGGCACTGCTGGGTGTGTTGAAGACCGGAGCGGCGTACGTCCCGCTGGACCCGACGCACCCGGTCGAGCGCATCGTGGACGAGGCCGGACTGGACCTGGCGGTGAGCCACCCGTCCGTCGTCGGCCTGCTGCCGGACCACGTCGACGTCGTGCGGGTGGACGACGTCGGAGGCGAAAGCCCCACCAGGCCGGGATTTCCGGTCGGCGGCGGTGACGTGGCGTGCGTGATGTTCACGTCCGGGTCGTCGGGTGTGCCGAAGGGTGTCGTCACGACGCACCGAGCGGCCGTGCGGATGCACTTCGGCCAACGGTTCGCCAGCACGGGCGGAACGTGGCTGCAGGCGGCGCCCGTGGCGTGGGACGCGGCCGCGTTGGAGCTGTGGCAGCCGCTGCTGCACGGCACGACCTGCGTGCTCGCACCGGGCCAGGTGCCCGATCCGGCGCTGGTCGCCGAGCAGGTGGCACGGCACGGCGTCGACAGGCTGTGGCTGTCGGCGGGCCTGTTCGCCGCGGTGGTGGACACGCACCCCGAGGTGTTCGGTCAGGTCCGCGAGGTTCTCACCGGTGGTGACGCCGCCTCGCCCGCGCACATCGCCCGGGTGCTGCGCGACCACCCGGACGTCCGGCTGGTCAACGGGTACGGGCCGGTGGAGAGCATGGTGTTCGCGACCACGCACCAGATCACCGAGGTGGACGGCCCGGTGCCGATCGGGTCGCCGATCGCCCACACCACCGTGCACCTGCTGGACGGCGACCTCGCCCCGGTGCCGCCCGGTGTCGCGGGGGAGATCTACGTCGGCGGCGACGGGCTCGCACTCGGCTACCTCAACCGGCCGGGCGCGACCGCCGAACGGTTCGTCGCCTGTGCGGGCGGACGTCTCTACCGGACCGGTGACCTGGGCCGGTGGCGTGCGGACGGGGTGATCGAGTTCCTCGGCCGGGCGGACCACCAGGTGAAGATCCGGGGCTTCCGGGTCGAGCCGGGGGAGGTCGAGGCGGCGCTCACCCGTCACGAACGCATCGCCGGCGCGGTCGTCGTCGTGCACGACGACCCGGCGACCGGCAAGCGTCTCGTCGCCTACGTCGTGCCGGCGGGAGGCCAGGTCACGGCCGAGGAGGCTCGGGAACACGTGGGCGCGCTCCTCCCGGCGTTCATGGTGCCCGCCGTCGTCGTGGTGCTCGACGCGCTTCCGTTGACGCAGAACGGCAAGGTCGACCGCCGGGCACTGCCCGCGCCGGCCGTCACGACGGGAACGACCGCTCCGCGCACCGCCCGTCAGGAGGTGCTGTGCGGGATCTTCGCGGACCTGCTGGGCACACCGAAGGTGGGTGTGCACGACGACTTCTTCGCGCTCGGCGGGCATTCGTTGCTCGCCGCCCGGCTGGTGGCGCGGATCCGTTCCGCGTTCGACACCGAGATCGCGCTGCGCGAGGTGTTCGACGCGCCGACCGTCGCCGCGCTGGAGGCACGTCTGGACGGAGGACGCCGCGCCAGGGACCGGATCGTGCCGGTCGAACGGCCTGAGCTGGTGCCGCTCTCCTCGGCACAGCAACGGTTGTGGACGGTCGAACAGGTCCAGCAGCCCGGTGCCGCCTACCACGTCCCGATCGCTCTGCGGCTGACCGGTGATCTCGACGTGACCGCACTCCGGCCGGCTCTCGAGGACGTCGTGCGGCGGCACGAGGCGTTGCGGACGGTGTTCCGCCAGCGGGATGGACAAGTGTGCCAGGAGGTCCTGCCGGCGGTGGTCGACTTCGCCGAGTCGCGGAGCACCGTCGCCGAGGAGTCCCGCCGGCCGTTCGACCTCACCGAAAGCCCGTTGAGGGTGCGGCTCTTCCGCACCGGTGAACGCGAGCACGTGCTGCTGGTCGTGGTGCACCACATCGCCGCCGACGGCTGGTCGATGCGACCGTTGCTGACCGACCTCGCCGATGCCTACGCCGCACGCATCCGCGGCGAGGCGCCTGTGTGGACGCCGCTGCCGGTCCAGTACGCGGACTACACCCTGTGGCAGCAACGGTTCCTGGACGACGACGCCCAGCTCGCGCACTGGCGTGGAGCTCTCGCCGGCCTGCCGGAGGAGGCGACGCTGCCGTCCGATCGTCCTCGCCCTGCGCGGCCCGCCCACGAGGGCGATGTCGTGCCGTTCACCGTCGGCGCGGACGTGCACCAGGGCCTCACGGCTCTGGCACGAGCCGCCGGTGCCACGCCGTTCATGGTGCTGCGCACCGCTTTCGCCGCCCTGCTGTCACGGCTCGGCGCGGGAACGGACGTCCCGCTCGGCACGCCGGTCGCGGGACGAGCCGACGAGGCGCTGGACGACCTGGTCGGGTTCTTCGTCAACACCCTCGTGCTGCGGACCGACCTGTCCGGCGACCCGACGTTCTCCGAGCTGCTCGACCGGGTCCGCGAGACCGACCTGGCCGCCTACGACCACCAGGACCTGCCCTTCGAACGGCTGGTGGAGGAGCTCAACCCGGCCCGCACCGCGGCCAGGCACCCGCTCTTCCAGGTGATGGTCGTGCTGCAGAACAACGCCGAGGGCGAACTGGCGCTGCCGGGCCTGGAGGTCGAGACGCTGCCCGCCCCCACCGGTGCGGCGAAGTTCGACCTCACCCTCGGTCTGCGGGAGTCGTTCGCGCAGGACGGCACACCCGCCGGCCTGACCGGGGAGCTGGAGTACGCCACCGAGCTCTACGACCGCGCGACGGCCGAGGCCGTGGTGACCCGGCTGGGCCGCCTGCTGGCCGCCGTCGCCGAGAACCCCGGCCAGCCTTTGTCCACAGTGGACATACTAGACGCGGACGAGCTGCGCACGATCACGGGGGAGTGGAGCTCTTCCGGGGACAGCACGCACCGGGACACCACACTGCCGGAGCTGATCGCCGCAGGAAGGCCGGATGCCGTGGCGTTGGTCGACGACCGCGAGGCCGTCACGTACGCCGAGCTGCACGCTCGTGCCAACCGGCTCGCCAGGAGGCTGGCGGCGCAGGGTGCCGAGGCCGGGGACACGGTCGCGGTGTGCCTGCCGCGCGGCGTGGACCTCGTCGTCGCCATCCTCGCCGTGCTGAAGGCGGGCGCGGCGTACGTCCTGCTCGACCCCGACCACCCGGCCGACCGCAGGCAGGCGCTGCTCGACCAGGCCGGGCCGGTGTTCGTGCTGGAGGACGTGGAGGGTGGTCATCACTCCTCGGACGACTTCACCCGCGTGATCACCGCGGACAGCCCGGCGTGCGTCATGTTCACCTCGGGCTCCACGGGCCGCCCCAAGGGCGTCGTCGTGTCGCACCGCGCGCTGGTCACGACGCTGACCGGTCAGGACTACGCCGGGTTCGCGCCGGACGCGGTCTGGCTGCAGTGCTCGCCGGTGTCCTGGGACGCGTTCGCGCTGGAACTGTTCGGACCGCTGCTGTCCGGCGCCACCTGCGTGCTGCAACCCGGCCAGACCCCGGACCCGGGGCAGATCGCCCGCCTGATCGGGAAGCACGGCGTGACCACCGTGCACGTGTCGGCCAGCCTGCTCAACTTCCTGGTCGACGAGACGCCCGAGGTGTTCGACGGCGTCCGCGAGGTGATGACCGGCGGCGAACCCGCCTCCATCCCGCACTTGCGCGGTTTGCTCAACCGGTACCCCGGCTTGCGGGTGGTGAACGGCTACTCGCCGCTGGAGAACACCATCTTCACGCTGTGCCACACCGTCGAGCCGCGTGATCTCGACCGGGTCAGCGTTCCGGTCGGCCGCCCGGTGGCGGGCAAGCGGGTGTTCGTGCTCGACCGGTGGCTGCGACCGGTGCCGCCGGGCACCCCCGGCGAGCTGTACATGGCCGGCGACGGCCTCGCGCACGGCTACCTGGGACAGACCGCCGCGACCGCGCAACGGTTCGCCGCCAACCCGTACGGCGCCGCCGGGGAACGGATGTACCGCACAGGCGACCTGGTGCGCCAGGACCACGAGGGCGTCGTGCACTTCCTCGGCCGCGCCGACGACCAGGTCAAGATCCGCGGCTTCCGGGTGGAGCCCGGCGAGGTGCGCGCGGTGCTGGCCCGCCATCCGGGCGTGCGGCAGGTCGAGGTCGTCGTCCGCGAGGACAACCCCGGCGACAAGCGTCTCGTCGCGTACGTCGTCGGTGCGGCGGAAGGTCTGCGGGAGTTCGCCGCGAAGTCCCTGCCCGACTACCTCGTGCCGGCCGCGGTCGTCGCGCTGGAGTTCCTGCCGCGCACGCCCAACGGGAAACTCGACCGCTCCGCACTGCCGGTTCCCGACGCTCGACGCGCCGAGGGCCGTGGACCGCAGACCCCGCACGAGGAACTGCTCTGCGGCCTGTTCGCCGAGCTGCTCGACGTGCCCGAGGTGACCGTCGACGACGACTTCTTCGCGCTGGGCGGCCATTCGATCCTGGTGATGCGCCTCGTCAGCCGCGTCCGGTCGGTCTTCGGCGCGGAACTGGGCATGCGGACCGTGTTCGAGAACCCGACGGTCGCGGGCCTGGCCGCTCACCTGCCGGTGGCCGCCCGCCCCGCTCCACGGCCCGTGCTGCGGGCCCGTCCGAGGTCCAAGGAGACGTTGTGATCCCCCTGTCGTTCGCCCAGCAGCGGCTGTGGTTCCTCGATCGGCACGAGGGAACCGGTGCCGCGTACAACATCCCGCTCGCCGTGCGGTTGCGCGGCGAGCTCGACCCCGAGGCACTGGAGCTCGCGCTCACCGACGTGGCAGGCCGGCACGAGGCGCTGCGGACCACGTTCCCCAGCCGCGACGGACAGCCGCGCCAGGAGGTCCTGGAGGACGCGAAGGTCGTGCTGGCCGCGCTCGAACCGGGTGACCCGGCGGTCGTGCTGGCCCGCGCCGCGAGGGAGGCGTTCGACCTCGCCGCCGACCCGCCGTTCCGGGCGCACCTGCTCGAACGAGGGCCGCGGGACCACGTGCTGCTGCTGGTGATGCACCACATCGTCAGCGACGGCTGGTCGCTCGGACCGCTGCTGCGCGACCTCACCACCGCCTACACCGCGAGGCTGGCGGGGGAAGCGCCGGACTGGGAGCCGCTGCCGGTCCAGTACGCGGACTACACGCTGTGGCAACAGGACCTGCTCGGCTCCGCTGATGATCCGGACAGCGTGCTCAGCGCCCAGCTGGCGTACTGGCGCGCGAAGCTCGCCGGTCTGCCCGAGGAGATCGCGCTGCCGGTCGACCGCCCACGTGACGCGGACACCGGCACGGCGGGGTCTTCCGTGACCGCGGTTCTTCCCGGCGGCACGGCACGTGCGCTGGCCGCGCTGGCGGAGGAGTCCGGCGCGACGCTGTTCATGGTCGCGCAGGCCGCGTTCGCCGCGTTGCTGGCGCGCAGCGGTTCCGGCGACGACGTCCCGATCGGCACGGTCGTGACCGGCCGCGGCGAGGAGGCGCTGGAGGACCTGGTCGGGTTCTTCGTGAACACGCTGGTGCTGCGGGTGGACGTGTCCGGCGACCCGTCGTTCCGCGACCTGCTGGCCAGGGTGCGCGAGGAGTCGCTCGACGCTTACAGCCACCAGGACCTGCCGTTCGACCGCCTCGTGGAGGAGCTCAACCCGGTGCGCGCGCCGGGCAGGCACCCGTTGTTCCAGGTCATGGTGCTGGCCGGCGCGGACGACTCCGGCGCGCTGTCGCTGCCGGGTCTCACCGCCACCGCCGAGCCCATCGGAGCGGGCGAGGCGAAGTTCGACCTCACCCTGTCGTTGCGCGAAGGCCGGGACGGGGTGACGTGCTCACTCGAGTACCTCACCGGCCTCTTCGACGAGGCCACCGCCGAGATGCTGCTGGCACGCCTGGTCCGGCTGCTGGACCAGGCCGCGGCCGACCCCGGCCGGTCCGTGTGGGACCTGGACGTGCTGTCCGCGGACGAACGCGCGGCGGTGCTCGCCACCACGGAGACGCCCGCGCCCGCTGTCACGGTGCACGAGCTGGTCGCACTGCAAGCCGCCCGCACTCCGGATGCCGTCGCTCTCGTCTCGGGCGACACCGAGGTCACCTACTCGCGGCTGGACGCAGAGGCCGACGACCTCGCTGGTTTCCTGACTTCACAGGGAGTTCGGCGCGGTGACGTCGTGGGTGTCCACATCGGACGCGGTGTGGAGATGGCGACCGCGTTGCTGGCCGTCCTCAAGGCGGGCGCGGCCTATCTGATGCTCGACGTCGACTTCCCGCCTGCCCGGCTGGCGTCGATGATCGAGTCCCTGCCGGTGCGGCTCGTCCTCACCGACCGCCCGTTCGACGCGGACGTGCCCGTGGTCGCGCTCGACGACGTCACATCGATGCCCTTCACCGCACCGGAAACCGGTCCCGAAGACCTGGCGTGCGTCATGTTCACGTCCGGTTCCACCGGTGCCGCGAAGGCCGCCGGCGCACCGCACCGCGCCCTGACCGGCACGCTCGTCGGCCAGCGGTACGCGGGGTTCGGGCCCGGCGAGGTGTGGCTGCAGTGCGCGTCGGTGTCGTGGGACGCCTTCGCGACCCAGCTGTTCGGCCCGTTGCTGGCGGGTGGCGCGTCCGTGCTGTACCCCGGTCAACGGCCGGAGCCCGCGGTCATCGCGCAGCTGGTGGTGAGCCACGGCGTGACGGTGCTGGACGCGTCGGCCAGCCTGTTCAACCACCTCTGGGACACCTACCCGGACATCTTCGCCGGGCTGCGCTGGGCGCTGACCGGGGGCGAGGCCGCTTCCGCCACCCACGTGCGCGCGGTGTCGGCCGCCGTGCCGGGCATCCGCGTGGTCAACGGCTACGGACCCGTCGAGAGCATGGGGTTCACCACCTCGTTCACCGTGCCGCCGGGCTGGGACGGCGCGGCCGTGCCGATCGGAACTCCCCTGGCGGGCAAGGGCGCCGTGGTGCTCGACCACCGGCTGTCACCCGTTCCCACCGGTGCGGTGGGGGAGCTGTACGTCTCCGGAGCGGGGCTCGCGCACGGCTACCTCGGCAGGCCGGGGCTGACCGCCGAACGGTTCGTCGCCTCGCCGTTCGCCGCCGGGGCGCGGCTGTACCGGACCGGTGACCTGGTCCGCCGCCGCGCCGACGGCACGCTGACCTACCTGGGCCGCGCCGACGACCAGGTGAAGATCCGCGGCTTCCGGGTCGAGCCCGCCGAGGTCGAGGCGGCGCTGACCGCGCATCCGGACGTGACAGCGGCGGCTGTGGTGGCGCGCGAGGACGGGCCCGGCGGCAAGCGGCTCGTCGCCTACGTGGTCGGCGTCGCGGGCGGCCTGCGGGACTTCGCCCGGGAGCGCCTGCCCGAGCACATGGTGCCGGCCGCCTTCGTCGAGCTCGACGCGTTCCCGTTGACGCCCAACGGAAAGCTGGACCGCCGTGCATTGCCCGCGCCGTCGTACGCCGTCGGCGACAGCCAGCCGCGCACGCCCCGGCAGGAGATCCTCTGCGGGCTGTTCGCCAAGGTGCTCGGGCTCGGCGCGGTCGGCCTCGACGACGGGTTCTTCGACCTCGGCGGCCACTCGCTGCTCGCGGCCAGGCTGCTGGCCTCGATCCGCACGGTGTTCGGCGTCGAGCTGGGCATCCGCGTCCTGTTCCGCGACCCCACGCCCCGCGGCCTCGACGGTCACCTGGGCGCCACCACGCCGGTGCGCGCCCTGGCCCGTCCAGGACACCGGCCACAGCGGGTGCCGCTGTCGTCGGCCCAGCTCGGCGTGCGGCTCGCGATGGAGGTCGCCGACCACGCCTACACCGCGCCGCACGCCATGCGGTTGCACGGCGACCTGGACCTGACGGCGTTGCGGACGGCGTCGCTCGACGTGGTGGAACGGCACGAGGCGCTGCGGACGGTGTTCCCCGAGGACGTCGCCGGATGGCACCAGGTCGTGCTGCCGGCGGACGAGCTGGTGTTCGACGTCGCCGACTGCGCCGAGGAAGCGCTCGACGACACCGTGGCCGCGTTGGTGGCACGCCCGTTCGACCTCGCCGCGGACATCCCGTTGCGGGTGCACGTGCTGCGCATCGGCGAACGCGACCACGTGGTGTTGCTGGCACTGCACCACATCGCCACCGACGGCTGGTCGACCGGCGTGCTGCTGCGCGACCTCGCCGAGGCCTACCGGGCCCGTTGCCGTGGTGGGGCACCGGACTGGCGGCCGCTCCCGATCCAGTACGCCGACCACAGCCTGCGGCAGCAGGAGCTGCTGGGCGCGTCCGGCGATCCGCTCGCGTTCTGGGCGGAGACCCTGGACGGCGCTCCGGACGAGCTGCGGCTGCCTGCCGACCGGCCGCGTCCGGTGGTGTCGAGCAACGTCGGCGACGAGGTCCGTGCGCATGTCGACGCTGATGCGCACCGCGGGCTGGTCGCGTTGGCACGGGCCAACAACGCGACCGTCTTCATGGCGTTGCACGCGGCCGTGGCCACGTTGCTGGCCAAGCTGGGCGCGGGGACGGACATCGTGCTCGGCACCGTGGTCGCCGGCCGAGGCGCCGAGGACCTGGACGACCTGGTCGGCCTGTTCGTGAACACGCTCGCGTTGCGCGTGGACCTGTCCGGCGACCCGGACTTCACCACGGTCCTGCACCGGGTGCGCGAGGCCGACCTGGCCGCGTACACGCACCAGGACGTGCCGTTCGACCGCGTCGTCGAGCGGGTCAACCCGGAGCGCTCCAGCACCCGGCACCCGCTCTTCCAGGTGTCGCTGGCCCTGCAGGACGGTGTGGACGGCGTCGAGGACGACGCACTGGACCTGCCCGGCCTGGAAGTGCGGACCATGAGGACCACGACGGGCGGGGCGAAGCTCGACCTGTCGCTGGGCTTCGGACAGACACCGGCCGGGCTCGAGGTGTGCCTGGAGTACGCCGTCGACCTGTGGGACCGCGGCACCGCCGAGAACCTGCTGGCCCGGCTCGTCCGGCTGATCGGCACGCTCGTCGCCGACCCCTCGGCGCCGTTGAGCCGGGTCGAGGTGCTGACCGCGGACGAGCGGGAATCCGTTCTGCGCCGGTGGAACGACACGGCCGTCCCTCACGACGACCGTCCCGTGCACGTCCTGATCGCCGAGGTAGCCGCGCGCACGCCGGACGCACCGGCAGTCGTCGCGCACGACGGCACGCTCACCTATCGGGAGCTGGACGAACGGGCCAACCGGCTCGCGCACCACCTGATCGGGCTCGGCGCGCGCCGCGGCACCGTCGTCGGGGTCTGCACGGACCGGGACACCAGCGGCGTCGTGGCGTTGCTGGCGGTGCTCAGGACCGGCGCGGCGTACCTGCCCGTCGACCCGACCTACCCGCCGGAGCGGCTGGTCTACATGCTGGCCGACGCGGACGCCCCGGTCGTCGTCACGCAGCCGGGCCTGGCGCACCTGGTCGCGTCCAGTGACGCGGCGAAGGTGGTGCTGGAGGTTCCGGAAGGTCCGGCGACCCCGCCGGAGGTGCCGACGCATCCCCGTGACGCCGCGTACGTCATCTACACCTCCGGCTCCACCGGCCGTCCCAAGGGCGTCGTGGTCGAACACCACGCGCTCGCGAGCCAGACGGCCTGGCTGGTCCCCGCACTCGGCCTCGTGCCGTCCGACCGGTCCAGCCACCTGTCCGCGCAGGGTTTCGACGCGGCGGTGGCGGAGATCTGGCCGACGCTCGTGTCCGGTGCGGCGTTGCACATGCCGTCGCAGCAGGTGATGGAGGACACCGAGGCGCTGGCCGAGTGGATCGCGGACAGCCGGATCACGGTGTCCTCGCTCGCCACGCCACGGCTGGAGGCCATGCTGGACGAACCGGCGCTGGCCGCGTCCTCCGTGCGGGTCATGCACACCGGTGGCGACGTGCTGCGCCGCCGCCCGCCCGCCGGGATGCCGTTCGAGCTCTACAACACCTACGGCCCCACCGAGTGCACGGTGAACTCGACGTGCGGCCTGGTTCCACCCGGCCAGGACGCCGACCTGCCGTCGATCGGCACACCGGTCGACAACTACCTGACCTACGTGCTGGACGAGCACCTGCGGCCCGTGGCGCCCGGTGTGGTCGGCGAGCTGTACGTGGCGGGCGCCGGCCTGGCCCGCGGCTACCTGGGCAGCCCGGGTCTCACCGCGACCCGGTTCGTCGCCTGTCCCGCCGGCGGCCGGATGTACCGGACCGGCGACCTCGTCCGCTGGCTCCCGGACGGACGGCTCGCGTTCCACGGCCGCGCCGACCAGCAGGTGCAGCTCCGCGGCCTGCGGATCGAGACGGGGGAGGTCGAGGTGGCGCTGTGCGGCCTGCCGGAGATCACGCGGGCGGCCGTGGTCGTCCGCGACGACCGGCTGGTCGCCTACCTCGTCGCGCCGGACGGGATCGACTCGACGGCGGTGCGGCGCGAGCTGGCCGCGTTCCTGCCCCGGTACATGGTGCCCGAGGCGTTCGTCGTGCTGCCCGCGTTGCCGCTGACCCCCAACGACAAGCTGGACCGGCGCGCGCTGCCCGCCCCGGAAGCGGTGTCGGCCGCGGAGCGTCCACCCGCGACGCCACTGGAGGCGACGCTCTGCGCGTTGTTCGCCGAGGTGCTCGGCCTGGACTCGGTCGGCCCGGACGACGGCTTCTTCGACCGGGGCGGCCACTCGCTGCTGGCGGCGAAGCTCGTGTCGCGGATCCGGGCGGAGCTGGGCGTGCGGCCGGAGCTGCGCCTCCTGTTCGACGCGCCGACCCCCGCGACCCTGGCCGAACGACTCGGCACCTCGGCCGCCGGCGACCCGCTGGACGTGCTGATCCCGTTGCGCACCGGCGGCGACCTGGCCCCGTTGTTCTGCGTCCACCCCGGCGCGGGCATCGGCTGGGAGTACTTCGGCCTGCTGCCGCACGTGGACCCGCGCCGCCCGGTCTACGCCCTGCAGGCACGCGGCCTCACCGGTCCGTCCGCGATGCCGCGGACCGTCGAGGAGATGGCCGCCGACTACCTGGACCAGATCAGGACCGTCCAGCCGGAGGGTCCGTACCACCTGCTCGGCTGGTCGTTCGGCGCCGTGGTCGTCCACGCGATGGCCCAGCTGCTGCGCCCGTCCGACATCGGCCTGCTGGCCCTGCTGGACGGCTACCCCGAGACCGGGGAGCACGAGCCGGTCTCACCGGACGACCCGGACCTGCTCACCCCGCTGCTGCAGTCCCTGGGCTACGAGCTGGACCACCCGGTCAGCACGCGTGCCGAGTTCGACGAGGCCATCCGCGCCCACGCCGGCCCGCTGGCGGGCTTCACCCAGGCCGCGCTGCCCGAGGTGTTCGCGTCGAACGTCAACCTCCACAACAGCTACCACCCCTCACCACTGGCCGCGGACGCGCACATCTTCGAGGCCACACGGGGCAAGACCCCGTCCGACCCCACCCCGGCCTCGTGGCTGCCGCACATCACCGGCCACGTCGAGGTCCACCGGATCGACAGCACCCACGGCGGCCTGACCGCCCGGCACCACCTGGCGTCCATCGGCGCCGTCCTGACCACCCAACTCGCAGGCGAGGAGCCCCGCTCATGACCACCACGCTGCAGAACACCCACGTCACCTCCGTCCACCGCTACTACGAGCTCGTCGACGCCGGGGACGTGACAGGCCTGGTCTCGATGTTCAGCCCGGACGCCACCTACCGCCGTCCCGGCTACGAACCGATGGTCGGCCACCAGGAGATGAGCGCCTTCTACGGCGGCGCCCGCGTGATCCGCTCTGGCCGCCACACCATCGACAAGGTGGTGGAGAGTGAGGAGGAAGTGGCGGTCTACGGGACTTTCGCCGGTGTTTTGCACGACGGTCGCAGCGTGGACCTGAGGTTCTCCGACTTCTTCGAGTTCACCGACGACGGCCACTTCGCTCGCCGGGACACGTTCTTCTTCGCACCGCTGGTGTGACGACCCGTCCCCGGCCCTCCGGCGGTCTGCGCCGGAGGGCCGGGGACGGCTCAGTGGGTCGTGGTGACCGGCACTCCCGGGGAGTGGTGCGCACCTCGCTGCGTGCTCCATCGCACGTCCACTTCGGACGCGTCAGGTCGTCGGCGGTGACGACACCGCCGCCGGTGATACCGACGTCACGGGGTTCGGCTTCGGCGCCGCGGGTGGGCCGCTGCTCACCGAGAGCGTGACGGAGCTGCCCTTGGGCGCCATGCCCTGCGGGGACTGGGACACCACGGAACCCGCCGGCTGCGGCGAGGAGACGCGCACGGTGGTCACCTGGTAACCCGCCTGGCGCAGCATGTCCGTGGCCTTCGTCAGGTCGGAACCGACCACGTCGGGGACCTTCATGTTGCCGTTGCCGTGGATGTCGCGTTCCTCCGCCTGCGGCAGGGGCTTCTCCGGCAGGTCCGCGTGCGCCTTCATCATCGTGTCGAACCAGGTGGCGGCGGGGATGGTGCCGCCGTAGATGTTGCCCTCGGGGCACAGGCGGGGCGCACCCTCGCCGATGCAGATGCCCTGGGGCGAGGTGCTGTCGTTGAACGCCTGCACCGCGGCGGCGTAGTCCGGGGTGGCTCCCAGGTACGCGGCGGACTTGTACTCCTCGGTCGTGCCGGTCTTGCCCATCATCGGGCGCGTCCAGCCCGCCTTGCGCGCCGAGGTGGCGGCGGTGCCGATTCCCTTGCTGTCCTCGCTGAGGCCGTTGGCGAGCGCGTTGGCCAGCGGTTCGGGCACCGCCTGCTCGCAGGGCGGCTGCTTCAGGTCGACGGGGTTGCCGTTGCGGTCGAGGACCCGGCGCACCGGCGTGGGCTCGCACCACGTGCCGCCGCTGATGATCGTCGCGGCGACGTTCGCGAGCTCCAGGGTGCTCGACGGCGCCGGCCCGAGCGTGAAGGAGGCGTTGCCGTTGGACTTGTAGTACTCGGCCTGGGAGACGCGGAGCTCCTTCTCCGCCTTCGGGTCCGGCTTCACGCCCGCGATGTTCGTGGCCATCGTCCTGCGCATGCCGAGCCGGGACGCCATGTCCACGACGGAGTCGAGCCCCGCCCGTTCCTCCAGCATCACGAACGCCGTGTTGGGGGAGGTGGCGAGCGCCTGCTTCAGCGGCATCTGCGGCGGGTAGTTGTTGTTGTGGTTGGACAGGCAGTACCAGTAGGTGTTCGGCTCACCGGTGGCCGGGCAGGACGCGGCGCCGCCCTTGAACACCTTCGAGGTGTAGGTGTTGGGGGAGGGGATCACGGTCTCGATGCCGATGCCCTTCTCCAGCGCGGCGGCCGCGGTGAAGACCTTGTAGACGGACCCGGTGCCGAACTTGTTCTCCACCCCGCTCGGCAGGTCGAACTGGGTCTGGAACTGCTCCTTGTCGAGGCCGTAGTCGCGGTTCGCCACCAGCGCCACGACCTCGTGCTTGTCCTTGCCGGGCCGCACGATCGCCATGGTGTTGGCGACGCCGGGCGTGTTCTTCGGCGCCTGCGCCTCGACGGCCTGCTTCGCGTAGTCGGTGATCTTCGGGTCCAGCGTGGTCTCGATCCGGTAGCCGCCGATCTTCAGCTCCTCCAGGTTGAACCCCGCCTCTTCGAGGTGCTGCACCAAGAATGAGCAGAAGAACCCGTACGACGTCCCGGCGCCGACGCAGCCGGTCTGCAGTGGATGGACGGGTTCGCTGAGGCCCAGCGGTGCGGCCTTGTGGCGGTCCGCCTCCTCGTGCGTGATCTTCCCGTCCGACGCCATGCCGTCGATCACGAGGTTCCTGCGCTCGATCGCCTTGTCCGGTCGCGCCTCGGGGTCCAGTGCCGTCGGGCTGTTCACCATGCCCGCGAGCGTCGCGGCCTGCGTGACGGTCAGCTTGTCCGGCGTGGTCTCGAAGTAGGCCTGCGCTGCGGCGGCGACACCGAAGATCGTCGAACCGAACGGCACGAGGTCCAGGTACCGCGAGAGGATCTCGTCCTTGCTCAGCGCCGTTTCCAGGCCCAGGGCGATACGTGCCTCGCGCAGCTTGCGGGTGACGCTCTGTTCCTGCGCGTCGCCCTGCGCGCTCTTGTTGTTGCGGCCGATCACGTGCACGAGGTAGTTCTTCACGTACTGCTGGGTGAGCGTGGACGCACCCTGCTGCACCGACCCGCTGGAGTTGTTGCGCGCCAACGCACGCGCGGTCGCGATCCAGTCGACGCCGTGGTGTTCGTAGAAACGGCGGTCCTCGATCGCGAGCAGCGCGTCCTTCATGTGCGGCGAGAGCTTGTCCGGTGGCGTCCGCACCCGGTACTGGTCGTACAGGTGCGCGATCGGCGCCCCGTCCCTGTCCGTCACCGTCGTCATCAACGGCGGGTCTGTTTTCAGCATGAGGGCCAGGGTCGACTTCACCTGGTCGCTGAGCGTGTTGGAGAACGCCCCGAGTGTCACCGTGGCGGGAAGGAGGAGCCCGGCCACCAGGACGCCCGCGAGCAGGCAGTACCCGGTGAGCTTGGCGGCGCAGCGCGAGATCGGCTTGCGGTTCACTGGTCGGACTCCTCTCATTGAAAGCGGCTTTCGACGGTTACCCGTCGAAACGGGGATCAGGCGACCTCATCGAATGAACCGGTTCCCGGAAATCGTCACCTACTGTGCAGGAAGCCCGTTTCAGTCACCCTGTCGTGTCAACAAATCGGTGTCCGGTTTTTCCGTTCCTGCGACGGGTAGCTGGCCACCAGAACCATTCACGTACGGGGAGGAAATCCAATGCAGCCGCGATCACGCGCCGGCCAGACCGTCATTCGCACCGCAGCGATCGCGTTGGTCATGAGCATTCTGAGCCCGGTGACCGCCGGTGCGGAAGAAGGACCGGGAGACCACCCCGCGGGCTCCCAGATCGCCAAGCACGAGGGCACCGCGGAGATGCTGCTGACCCCGCCGCAGCTCGAGGCGGGGCAGGTGGAGGGCATCGACGTCAGCAGTCACCAGGGCAACGTCGACTGGGGGCACTGGTGGCGTTCCGGCAAGCGGTTCGCCTACGTCAAGGCCACCGAGGGCACCGACTACACGAACCCGAACTTCACCCAGCAGTACAACGGTTCGGCGGCCGCGGGCATGACCAGGGGCTCCTACCACTTCGCCCTGCCGAACCGGTCCGACGGCGCGACGCAGGCCCGGTTCTTCGTGGCGAACGGGGGAGGCTGGTCGCGTGACGGACGGACGCTGCCCGGCACGCTCGACATCGAGTACAACCCGTACGGCGAGGCCTGCTACGGGATGAACCACGGCGCGATGGTGAAATGGATCCTCAGCTTCAGCGACACCTACCACGCGCTCACCGGGCGCTGGCCGGTGATCTACACGTCCGCGGCGTGGTGGGACAGGTGCACCGGCCGCACCGGCGACTTCAGCTCGACGAACCCGCTGTGGCTCGCCAGGTACGCGCCCGCGGTGGGGCCGATGCCGTACCGCTGGCCGGTTCACACGATCTGGCAGTACACGTCGTCGCCGATCGACCAGAACGTGTTCAACGGCGGTGCCGACCGGCTTGCGGCCCTGGCCTCGGGATGACCGATGCGTTCCTCGCCCCGCAGGTCGGAGGTAGTCCTGCTCGCCTTCCTCGCCGTGGTGTTCGCGGTGTCGGCGACCGTCGTGATCGGCTCGGTGGTGCACATCGAACGAGCCGGCCTGACCGTCGAGGGCATCGAGGACGGTGCGGTCGTGATGTCCACGGACGTGCCGGACATCAGCGTCACGGCCGGTGACCCGGAGATCCTCGACCAGGTCGAGGTCCTCATCGACGACACCGCGATCGCCACCCACCGCGACAGCGGCAGGGTGACCCTCCAGGACTTCGACCTGGCGGAGGGGAACCACACCTTGCTCGCACGGGTTCGCAATGCCACTCCGCTGTTGCTGGACGCCAAAGTCGAACACGCGTTCACCATCACTCGATGCGGTTGACATCGCCGAGCCGAGTGCTTTTCACACACCACCTGGGTATGAGCCGGTCGACTGCTCGGCCCGGATTCTCAGGAGGACCACATGAAGAAGAGGACGACCGCACTGGCCGCGTTGTTCGCGGCGATTCCGCTGGTGCTCGCTCCCGCAGCCGCCAATGCGGTCGCATGCCTCGGGAATTTCAGCGACACCGTGGGCATGCTCACGGAGATCACGCGTGAGGAGTTCATGTCCCGGGTCTGCGCCGCGAACCTCCAACCGGGAACAGACGGTGAGGACGCGCAGGAGCTCAAGGACGTCGTCCTCCCCCAGGCGGTGGCCGGGCTCGGCGGGATGGACCAGATCTACAAGCGCGGTAAGCCCGTTCTCGACGCCGTCGTGGAGAAGTGCTACTCGCCGGACGACTACTGCGGCCCCGACGCCGTCGGCCGGGCGACCAGGTGCATGAGGGACGAGCTCCCCGACATGGCCATGACGGCGCTCGGGCCCGACGCGCTCGCGGCCGGTTGTGAGGGGGTGAAGGCCGCCGCTGCGACGGATCCGCAGGCGCTGCGCGAGCGCGCGCGTGTCGCGGCCGAGTCGTACATCAGCTTCCTGAGGAGCGAACGGGGCTGACCCGAGCACGAACGAAGGCGCGCCGGTGCACGAACCGGCGCGCCTTCGTCGTTTTCGCGTCGATTCGCAGGTGATGACGCTCCGTGAGGAATTCACTAGACAGAGTGCTTACCTGGTCGGGAGCGACTGACGGTCCGCCATACGGGTATTGCCACGTCGACACCACCGCCCACGTTCAGGAAGGACACGGGCATGGAATTCGACGAACTCCTGGACGAGGGCCCCTCCGCGTTCAGGACCCGCTGGCTCGGCTACGACCGGAACCAGGTCGACGAGGAGTACGCGCGGCTCGAAATGCTTCTAGAGACCGCGTGCGCCGACCGCGATGCCGCGCTCGCCACGGCGGAGGACCTCGCCACGCACCTGGAGGCAGCCAGGGCGGAGCTCGCCGAGTACCGGATGATCCACGCGGGGTACAGCAAGGACAACGCTGTCTCCGGCTGCATCAGGTACCTCATGCACGTCGCGAAGCGCAAGGCGGAGGACATCGAGACCGAGGCGCGCGCCCGTGCCCAGCAGGCCGTCAGCCGGACGGAGGAGGCCGCTGCCCGGCAGGCCCGGCTCCTCGACGAGACCGAGCAGGAGACCCAGCGCCGGTTGGCCGAGGCGAGCCAGCGCGCTCGCGAGATCGTCGGCGAGGCGCTGGAGAACTCGCGCGGCCTGCTCGCCGAATTGGCCGAGCGGCAGCAGCTGCTGGACCAGTGGTACTCCGAGATCGCCACGACGCCGGACCTGCCGTTGCCCAGGCAGGCCGAGCTCTCCCAGTCCGAAGTCTCCCAGGCCGAGCTTTCGCAGGCCGAGCTTTCTCAGGCCGAGCTTTCGCAGACCCAGCTTTCTCAGGCCGAGATCCCCCAGGTCGAGATCCCGCAGCCCGAGATCCCGCAGGCCGACGGGGCCGGGAAGACACGCGCCGACATGCCGGGCGTGGCGTGATGACCGCGCTCGCACCGGAACCCGTCGGCATAGACGCCACCTGCGTGGTCGTCGACGTCGACGAGTGCGGTGTCGCCGGCGTCCGGTGGGCGGCGGCGTGCGCCGACGCGCTCGGCGTCGGCTTGGTCCTGCGCTCGGCCCCGGACGAGGACGCGGAGAACGATCCGGTGCACGCCGACGTCGAGGCTTTGCTCGCCGGGCTCCCGCATCTGTCCGTCCACATCGAACACCGCGGTCGTGCGGCTGTCTGCCGCGAGGGCGCGCTGGTCGTCATCTCACGGGCTTCCGCCCTGGCCGCACCACCTCTGGCGTGCCGCGACCGCCACGACGTGGTGGTGCTCTGCGGTTCGCGTGCCGCTCTCTCCGGCTGTTTCGGCGTCGTGACCGCGGTGATCGACCCCGTCGGGGGTGAAGGTGTCCTGCGGCGTGCGGTCGCGCTGTGCCGTGCGCGGCGGGCGACCCGGCTCCGGGTGCTGGCCCGCCCGTACTGGGCGGTGTGCGACCTGCCCGATGCCATCGCCGACGTCGTCCACGCCGCGTGCCCCGACGTGATCGTCGAACTGGTGCGGGAGGTCAGGTCCGTGCAGGAGGAGGCGCGGCTGTTCCCGAGCGACCTGCTCGTGGTGTCCGGCCGGGAGCGCGGCCCGGCGGAAGGCCTGCAACCGGCGGCGAGGACGGCGCTGCACCAAGCGGCCTGCCCGGTGCTGCTCAGCTGTTCGTGACAGGGGAGTGACAACATGACCGTCGGCAGGATCGTCGTGTACGTCTTCGCCGCGATGCTGGCCGGGGTGACGATCGGTCTGCTGAGGATCTGGCCGGTGCCGGAGTCGGCCCGCCACGCCGCGGAGCCGCAGGCTCCGGCCGTGGCGAGCATCTCGGTGAAGACGCCGCCTCCGCCGTCCCCCTCCACGCCGCCCTCGTCCGGTCAGTCCCCGGCGCCGCCCACCGGCTCGGAGGAACCCGCGGCGGTGGCCGCCCAGGCGCTGCCCCGGCTGGGGCCCGGCCCCGAGCTGCCGCCGGGTGTCCCGGTGCGCGCCTGGGGCGAGGGCTGGTGGCGCACCGTCGAGGGCACGACCGCCCAGGTCGGCACCGGGCAGGTGCACACCTACTCCGTCGAGGTCGAGCAGGGCGCGGTGCTCCCGAGCGTGCACAGGTCCTTCGCGGCGACCGTGGACGCGGCCCTCGCGGACCCGCGCGGGTGGACCGCCTCGGGCGACGTGGCCTTCCGCCGGGTGGACGTGGAGGAGCCGGACGTGCGGATCCGGCTCACCGCGACCGAGACCGCACGGGCCATCTGCGGGTTCCAGCTGCCCTACGACACGTCGTGCTACGCCGAGGGCGTCGTCTACGTGAGCGCGCCGCGGTGGTTCCGGGGCGCCCAGTCGTTCGGCCGCGATCTGGAGGGCTACCGCAGGTACGTCGTCAACCACGAGATCGGGCACTTCCTGGGGCACGGCCACGAGTTCTGCCCCGCGAACGGCGTCCCGGCGCCCGTGATGATGCAGCAGACCTTCTCGGTCTCCAACGACAGGCTGGCCGACATCACCGCCTCCACACCGCAGGGTCCCGCCGTTCCCCGGGACGGCAGGACGTGCGCCCCCAACCCGTGGCCCCACCCGGAGGTGACCAGGTGAAGATCGCGATGATCTCGTTGCGGGACAACCCGCTGACCGCGTTGAACGACACGGACTCCGCAGGCGGGCGCCGGCACGTCGCCGAGCTGTCGCAGGAGCTGCGGAAGCTCGGACACGAGCTGACCGTCTACACGCGCCAGACCGACCGTCGGCTGCCGGACCGGATGCGGGTGGACCGCGGCTTCGACGTCGTGCACGTCGCGGCAGGCCCCGCGGAGAAGCTCGGCGATGACGACGTCGTGCCCCACATCGGGGAGTTCGCGCGGTCGTTGAGCGCCCGGTGGGCGGACGACGCCCCGGACGTCATCCACGCCCACCACTGGACGTCAGGCCTGGGCGCGGTGCTCAGCGCGCGCCGCACCGCGATCCCGATCGTGCAGAGCTACCACGGACTCGTGGGCGGTGCCTCCACCGAGATCGAACGGCTGGTCGGCCGCGGCGCGGCGGGCGTCATCGCCACGTCCGGCCAGGAGGCGGACGAGCTCGCGCGACTGGGCGTGCGCCGGTCCAGGATCTCGACCGTGCCGTGGGGCGTGGACACCGAGACGTTCACGCCGACCGGCCCGGCCACGGCGCGCACGGGGAGGCTCCGCGTCCTCGCCGCCGCTCAGCTGGCCCCGGACGACGGTCTCGACGACCTGGTCCTCGCGCTCACCGCGGTGAGCAACACCGAGCTGGTGGTGGGCGGTGGTCCTGCCCGGCGCTTCCTGCGCGGCAACGCGGAGTACGAGCGCCTGACCGACCTGGCGACCCGGCACGCCGTCGCGGACAGGGTCAGCTTCCTCGGGCACGTGCCGCACTCGGAGATGCCGGCGTTGATCCGGTCCGCGGACGTCGTGGCGTGTCCCCAGCGGCAGATGTCCTTCGGAGTCGTGGCGCTCGAGGCGATGGCCTGCGGCGTGCCGGTGGTGGCGACGGCGGTCGGCGGCCTCGCCGAGTCCGTGGTGCACCAGGTGACCGGCCTGCTCGTCCCGCCGCACAACCCCGCGATGCTGGCGCGGGCACTGCGGGCGCTCCTGGTGGACGAGGTCCGGCGCCAGCAGCTGGGAGCGGCGGGCCAGGACCGCGTGCACATCCGGTACGCGTGGGACCGCGTGGCGCTCGACGTGGAACGGGCCTACCACCGCGCGGCCGGCCCCGAGCTGATCACGGCCCAGCGCACGCCCGCGCAGGTCTACGCGCGACTGCGCCAGGCCCTCACCCGCGACGAGCCGAGCGTCTGACGACGTGCCGGGAGCGTCGCGGGCCGCCGGTCGTCCCCGGCCGGGCCGGAGACCCGCGACGCGTCCCGCACCGAGGCGCACCACGCGGGCGGTCTCGTGCCCTTCGTGGACCAGGACCGCTCGCGTTGCTTCACGTCCAGTCACGGCGCGCACCTGGTGGCGTGGCTCGGAACGTCCGAGAACGCGGTCGCGGGCGGTGATGCCGGAAGGACTCCGCCGTCGTCCATTGTGGACAGAATGCCGCTGACGGCCTCGGAGAGGCGCCATCGGGGAACAGGTCCGCGAGAACGCGGGCCGGCCCGCGGAAACGTGCACGGCGTCGTAGCCGGCTGCGCATTCGCGTTCGCCCCCGGCCGCATCCGGGCTCTCGACCGCGTGGTCGCCGGTGCCCGCCTTCGAAACCGGAGACGGTGCGCCACGACGCCGGAGTTCGGCTCGATCGGCATAATGGCTGTTCAAGGCGGTAGCGTGCCTTTTCCGTCCTCGGCACCGCCTTTCTTCGTGTGGTCGTGGTGATGCCTACCAGACTCGGGGCGCGGTACCGGTGACAACTTTTCACCCCAAAGTAAGATGCGACTTGCGGCATTCACTGATCTCCCCTGCTCAGGGGTGGTGAAATCGCGAAACGCCAGTGATCAAGTATCACCTGAAAGTGTGATTGAAGACCGTCCTGACCACGCCATCGCGTGGTAGGCGATTTGGCTTGCCTTGGCCATTTGGATACGGTCCCCTCGGACTTGCGAACGGCGGGAATCGTCGGCGTAATCCGTTCTAGAACTGATTCGAACAAGGAGATTTCTGTGCTGAAGAAGGCAGGGGCGGCCGTCGCTATCGCGGGCGCTTTCCTCGGTATTGGTTCCACGGCGATGGCCGATGCCCCTGAGCTGGACATCACGGACCAGGTCGGCCTCGTCGACCTCGACGAGTCCGAGGTCGCCAGCGACCTGAACGTCTGCTTCATCGACGTCAACGTCATCGCGGTGCCGGTGCTGTCCGACAACGACAGCGGCCTCTGCGCCAACCCCGACGAAGACGAGTGATGCGGAACGGCGCCCGCTGTGGCGGTGCGCCGTTCCCCCGGTGGAGGAACGGAGGTCCGGCAGGGGTGCCGGCTCCGGTCCTCCCCTCGTTGCACGTGCAGATCACAACGACTGGTTCGTGAGGAGAAATCGCATGCTGAAGAAGGCTTTCGCCGCGGCTGCCGTTGGCGCCGGTTTCCTGATGATGGGCTCGCCCGCGTTCGCGACGCAGGGTGGCGCCATGGACGACATGGTGGACCTCGCCTCGAGGTACGACCACACCCACCAGGTGGGCCTCGTGAACATGGAAGACTCCGAGCTGCTCAGCGACATCAACATCTGCCACGTCGACGTGAACGTCATCGCGGTGCCGGTCCTCTCCAACAACGACAGTGGCTCGTGCATCAACCCCGACCTCGAGGTCGAGTACGTCTACGTGCACGACCACGACCACGGGCACGACCACGGCCACGGCCACGACCACGAGCACGAGGGCGAGCACGAGGGCGAGCACGAGGGCGACTGGGACCGCTGACTCGCGGCACCATCGCGTGAGGCCGTCGACGCAGTGGCACCTACCGGTTGATCGCTTCGGGGGCCGGTACGCCCGGAGCGGATGACGATCGCGTTGGTTCCTGTGCACGACCACGGAGCGCCCGGCTGGAACCTTCCAGCCGGGCGCTTCGTCGCGTTCCGGAGTTGTTCTTGTGCCCCAACGGTTTACGAACGGGTGTACACATCACCTGATCCGGCGATTTAGGCCCCTTCATGCCGGATTTGTGATCTCTTCTGATCACCATTGTGCGCATGACCAGGACGCCCATCTTCGACGAGCTCTACGCCAAGTACGTGGCCGGAGCTCCTGCGAGAGATGCCGCGGCACCGATGGTGACCGCACCGCACGAATCGTGGCCCGACCCCGTCGCTTCCCAGTACACGGGAAGGCACCAGACGCCGGAGTGGCCGAGCAGTGACTGATCGGGCGCTCCGGGCAGGGCTCGAGCGGATGAGCGCGTTCTGCACGGCACTCGCGGTGGTGGCGGCCTCCACGGCGCCGGTGGTCCGCGCGGAGGGCCAGCCGCTGGCGGAGCGGCTGCGCGAGGCGGTCGTGGCGCAGCACTTCCAGGACGTCATCGACCTGACGCCGCCGGATCCCGCCGAGCTACCGGTGGACCGTCGGGAGACCTACGACCCCTCGCCGGCCGAGCTGGTGGACCGGCCCCGGCCGCGGACCGACGGCAGGCCGTTGCACCAGACGCCCAACCTGGACGCGGCGGTCATCGCGCTCGACCCGGCGGGCCGGCCGGTGGCCGTGGCGAACGTGCTGCTCAGCCCGCAGCACCCGAGCGGCGTGGTCGTGCCGGTCAAGCCGGGGACGCTGTCCACCGACCAGGTCCGCTACCGGTGGTGGGACGACACCGAGTGGGACCTCAACGGCGGCAAGGGAACCCGGGACGTGCTCCCGGGCAGGGAGAACGCGCCGATCGACTTCTCCTCGCCCTACCCGGCGTCGGTGCTGAAGCTGATGGTGGGCTTCGGCGTCCTGCGCCTGGCGGACCAGGGCAGGGTCGACCTCGACGCCGACTACGTCTACGACCCGAACCCCGCGCGCGGCGTGTGCGGCGAGAAGTCGGTGAAGAAGGTCCGGCAGCTCTTCGACGAGATGATCACCAAGTCGCAGAACGAGTCCACCTGCGCACTGGTCAAGCTGATCCACGACCTGAACGCCTGGGACCAGGTCAACCAGACGTTCACCGACCTGGGGATGCCGACGCTGATGGTCACCGGCACGCTCCCCGGCAACGGTGGCGCCTGGGGCGGTTCGAACATGAGCGGCCTCGACGCCGCGAAGCTGCTGTTGCTGGTCAACGGCGGCCCGGACGTGCTGTGGACGACGGACGCCGGCAAGCCCGTCACCGCCGCCGAGCTCTCCGCACCGTCGCGGAAGCTCTTCCTGGAGACGCTGGCGGGCCAGGGCCACAACGAGATGCTGTCCACTCCGAACTGGTGCGGGCGCGACTACCCGGTACAGGGCATCCCGCAGCAGGTGCCGGCGCGCTGGATCCAGCCCGACGGCACCGTGGCGGTCGGCGACGCGCTGTACGACCGCGATGTGCGCCCGTGCAACGCGACCGCCGAGGTGGAGTTCGCGCACAAGACCGGCTGGACGAACACGTCGGGTGCCGACGCGGGCATCGTGAGGTCGTTGCCCGGCAAGGCCGGGCGCCACTACGTCGTCGTCGTGTTCGGCAACCTGGGCATGGACTACGTCGACGCCGGCCGCCCCGCCGACCCGCCCAGCGTGTTCCCGGTGCTGTACACCCAGAAGTACGCGCAGCTCGGCAAGGCGATCGACGCCGTCATGGCGGCCTCAGCGCAGCCCTGACCCGGAGGTCGGTTCCCACCGGACCGTCGACGCCTTCCTGCCCACCAGCGCGGACACCGTGTCGGCCACGGCCGCGCACCGGGGGTGGCTGTGCACGGCGTCCAGGACGCGGTCGCGGTCCGCGTCGTCCTCGAAGCGCCGGACCCAGACGAAGGCGTCCTCGTCACCGGCCACGGTGAAGGACCCCGCCACCGTCATCCCCCTCTCCTGGTGCAGGGGGATGACTGTCTCGTCCATGTACCGGGCCAGCTCGGGGCCGAGGCCGGGGCGGGCGTGTTCCGTGCGGATCTCGTAGTACACCGGGCTCTCCTCGGTCAGGAAGCGGAGGCGACGCGTTCGGCGGCGAGCGCGTAGACGTCCGGTGACCCTTCCCACGGGCAGGTGCGCAGCACGGCCCAGTGGGTGATCAGCCAGCGCCCGCCGGTCTCGCGGAGCCGGAGCCGCCAGAGGCCTCGCATCGTGCAGTGGTCGACGACACCGGGGTCCGCGAGGACGTGGTGGTAGGCGACGACGTGCACGCGGCACTCCGCCTCGCCGCCCGACAGCCGCACCTGGAGGTTCGAGGTGGCGTGGTGGGTGGAGTCGAAGCCTTCGAGCGTTCTCCTCGCCAGCTCTACCAGGTCGGCGGCCGTCGTGGTGGCCGGTGGCGTGCCGAAGTGGTGGGTCGAGAGGTCCAGCAGGACCTCGTCGGCGAACAGCCGCCGCAGCGCGGGCCAGTCCTGGTCGTCCTGCGCGTGGGCGAGACCGGCGACGGCGTCGGCGACGGCCGCCCTGCCGGTCAGTTCCTCCGGTGTGGTCACGGTCAGTCCTCCGTCGGGCGTTCGATCAGGGGCAGCACCAGACGGCTGGGACGTGCCGGTCCGTGGTGGACCCGGTTGACCGCGACGGTCAGGTCGTCCTCGGTGTCGGCGGCGATCGTCCCGCCGGTGTTGGTGTTGCGGTCGTAGCGGGGGAAGTTGCTGCTGGACACCTCGAGCCGGATGCGGTGCCCCGGCAGGAAGACGTTCGAGGTGACGGACATGTCGACGGTCAGCTCGTGCACGGTGCCGGGCTCCAGGGGAACCGGCGCGGTGAGCGAGTCGCGGTAGCGGGCGCGCTGGACGCCCTCGCACAGCAGGATCGCCCTGCCGTCGGGGTGCACGTCGACGAGCTTGCCGGTGAAGTCGGTGTCCGGGGCCGAGCTGGAGACGTGCAGCACGAGGGTGACGTGACCGGTCACCTCGACCGGGCGGTCCAGGACGGCGGTGGTGAAGCACAGCACGTCCTCGCGTGCCTCGACCGCCGCCTGGTCGGCCGGTCCCGGATAGGCGCCGGACGCACCGGCCAGCACCGTGCCGCCCACGGTCGGGACCGGGCGGCGCGGGTCGTAGAGGAAGGTGTCCACGGCCTCGACGGGCGCGGTGTCGCGGCTCAGGACGCCGTCACCGGAGGCGGTGTTGGCGCGGCCCTGCCCGGACAGGAAGAAGTCGGTGTGACGGGTGTCCGGCAGCGGCCAGTCGAGCTCGTCGCGCCACCGGTCGACGCCCATGACGAAGATCCGGACCCGGTGGGGGTCGTCGGGGACGTCCGTCCTGCCGCGCACCCAGCGGTCGAAGAACCGCAGGTGCTCGCCGGTGACGTCGGCGGACTTGATGCTGGCCGCGAGCCCGAACGACCGGTCGGGGAACGTCCCGAGGTCGGTGCCGTCGGCGTGTGCCCATGGACCGATGAGCAGTCGCTGACCGTCCCGGGCCGCGGCACTGCCGCCGTGGCGGCGCATCGTCGTGTACGACCGCACGGTCTCGCCGATGAACACGTCGTACCAGCCGCCGACCTGGAGCGCGGGGACGGTGATGCCGCCGCAGTGGTCGATCGCGGCGACCTCCTGCCAGAACGAGTCGCGTCCGGGGTGGTCGAGCACCTCGCCGAACCACGGCAGGTTGCGCGTCACCGCGTCACGCCCGGTGAGCGGCAGCGGTTCGTGCAGCAGCCGCGGGTCGTCCACACTGGACAGCAGAGCCGCGGCGTCGGCCGGATCGGCCTCCGCGGGCTCCCGGCGCAGGTTGCGCAGGGCCGAGAGCGTGCTCCACGTCAGGACGGCGTCCTGGGACAAGGCGCCGCCGGGGGAGTACCACGGTGCCCGGTACAGGTCGGCGGAGCTCATCACGGGCGCGATCGCGCGCAACACCGGTGCGGCGTCCACGGCCGCGAGCCACTGCGTGAACCCCATGTAGGACCCGCCCCACATGCCGGCCGTGCCGTCGCACCACGGCTGCTCGGCCAGCCACGTGAGCGTGTCGGCGCCGTCGTCGCCCTCGTGGGTGCCCGGGGTGAACGTCCCGGGCGAACGGGAGGTGCCGCGGACGTCCTGCGCCACCACCGCGTACCCGGCTTCCACGAAGGCGAACACGTCCGGCAGCTTCGGGTTGCCGAACGTCCCCGCGTCGTCCTTGCCGTACGGGGTGCGGACCAGCAGCACGGGGAACGGTCCCGGCCCCTCCGGCCGCCACACGTTGGTGGCCAGGGCGATGCCGTCCCGCATCGGCACCGCCACGTCCACGTCCACGACGAACCTCATGCCTGCCCCTGGCCGGAGTGCTCGCTGACCATCCAGTGGCTGAAGGCGGCGTAGTGCCGCGCGAACTCCTGCGGCGTGGGCGAGTGCTCGACCGCCGCGGACAGCTCGGCGACGCGGGCGTACCGCGGGATCCGGTCGGCCTCGTAGGCGGCCAGCGCGGCGGGCACGTCGGCGTCGGGGCCCAGCAGGCGGCCGAGCAGGGCGGCGTCCTCGATGCCCAGCGTCGCGCCCGCGGTGATGTGCGGCGACATCGCGTGCGCGGCGTCCCCGGCGAGCGCGACCCGCGCGGACACCCAGTGCGGCAGCGGCGGCACGAGCATGACCTGGTTGTGCAGGATCAGCTCCTCCGGCGTCGCGGCGATCAGTTCTGCCAGCACGCCGTCCCCGCCCTCCTCCAGGCGGTGGGCCCTGTCCAGCGCCTGCTGCTTGCGGGTGCCGGTCAGCGGCGGTGACTGGAACTGGTTCACCAGCCAGTAGACGTTGCCGTCGTGGGTGCGCACGTACCCGCCGCGGCATCCGCCGGTGCCCAGGATCAGGCGGTTGCCGGACACGGCGGTGCCGGCGGTCGGGATGACCGCGCGCCAGGCGTGGTGGCCGGGGTGCTCCTGCGCGGGAGCGCCCGGCACCAGCTGAGCGCGCACGGCGGAGTAGGCGCCGTCCGCACCGATGAGCAGGTCGGCCTTGTCGTCGCCTCCGTCGGACAACCGGGCGGTGACGTGGTTCTCGTGCTCCTCGTACTCCCGGAACCCGGTGTCCAGGCGGATGTTCTCGCGTCCCACCGCGTCGGCGAGCAGGTCGTTGAGCTTCGCCCGGTGCACCAACAGGTACCGGTGGTCCTCCACGCCGAACTCCGGGGTCTCGAGCAGCCGCCCGGCCGGGTCGTGGAAGTACATCTCGCTGGGCCTGCCGATGGCGCGCACCTGCTCGCCGATGCCGAGGTCGTCGAACACCGCCAGCGCGTTGGCCCAGATACCCAGCCCGGCCCCGGCCGCCCGGATCTCCGGCGCGTGCTCGTAGACCACCACGTCGATCCCGGCCCGGCGCAGGGCGATTCCCGTCGTCAGCCCGACGATCCCGGCACCGATCACCACAGCCCGCATCACAGTCGTCTTCCCGTCATGTCCTTGTTTCCCATCAGTTCCCGCTGTCTTCTCCGACGCTAGGAGCGGAGGCCGATTAACTCCAGTGCAACTCTGGTACGGCAATCTTTCGGATGTGATAATCGGTGGGTGGACTACATCGATCTGAACCTGATCGAGGCGTTGGACGCGTTGCTCGCCGAGAACAGCGTCACCAAGGCCGCGGCCCGGCTGCACACCTCGGCACCGGCGATGAGCCGCGCCCTGGCCCGGTTGCGGCGCGCCTTCGACGACCCGCTGCTCGTGCGGGCCGGTCGCGATCTCGTGCCCACACCCAGGGCTCTGGAGCTGCGGGGGGAGGTGCACGCGGTCGCCACCCGAGCGCGCGCACTGTTCGCGCCGTCCACCACGGCCGATCCGCGGACCGCGGTGCGCATGTTCGACCTCCAGGTCACCGACATGCTCTCCACGACGTTCATCCCGTCGCTCATCGACGACCTGCGGGTGCAGGCTCCCGGCATCTCCCTGCGCCTGCGGCCGGAGACCCTGGAGGACGTGCCCGCCCTGCGCGAAGGACTGGTGGACCTGGAGATCGGCAGCATCCGCCTCGCCGATCCGGAGATCCGCACGGAGACGCTCGTCACCGAGACGTTGATCGGCGCGGTGCGTTCGGAGCATCCACTGGCCGGAGTGAAGACGGTGACGCCGCGGCAGTTCGCGGAGACCGACCACATCGTCGTGTCCCGGCGCGGCCGGGCCCACGGCCCCATCGACGAGCAACTGGCGGACCTGGGCCTGCGCAGGCGCGTGGTGGCCGTCGTGCCCACGTTCGCGAGCGCGCTGTTCCTCGCCTCCGAGACCGATGTCGTCTGCGTCGCCCCGGCCAGGCTGGCGCGACGGATGCTGGAGACGCTCGGGCTGCGCACGTTCCCGATCCCGTTCACGCTGCCGTCCGTGACGGTCGGCATGGCGTGGCATCCGCGCAACCACCACGACCGCACGCACCAGCTGCTGCGCGAGCGCACTCGTCACATCATGGCGATCGCCGCGGACGGCGTCAGTCGGTGACCGTCTCCACCGGTGCGTTCTCCGAGCGACGGCGACGCACGTGGCGCACGGCTTCGATGACGCCCGTGACCACGAACGCGAGCCCGATTCCGACGGCCATCCCCAGGAGGGTGTTCTCCTGGAACACGACGCCACCGAGGTAGCCGGTGAACGCGGTGTAGGCGCTCCACGAGGCCGTGGCGAACCCGACGAACATCATGTACTTGCCCAGCGGGAAGTCGACGAGCCCCGTGGACAGCGTGGCGATGTAGCGCCCGACCGGGATGAACCGCGTGGTCACCAGGATGAAGCCGCCGCGGGCCTCCAGTTCGCGGGTGAACCAGTCGTGCGCGGCGCGGCGTTTGGTGCCGGGCGGCAGTCTCCTGAGCACTTTCGCGCCGAACAGGCGTCCCACCGCGTAGGGGACCATGTCACCGAGGAAGGCGCCGAGTGTCGTGGCCGCGATGACGAGCAGGATGTCGGTCTGCCCTGTGGCGGCGTAGACGCCCGCGACGATCACGACCGGTTCGCTCGGGATCAGGGGCAGGAACGAGTCCAGGAAGGACACCGCGGCGAGCACGGCGTACAGCCACGGTGAGGAGATGAGCGACTCGGCGAGCCGCAGCCAGTCGATCACGGGCCGCCCCCTGCCGCCGGGTTCGGACGGGTCATCGTGAGGAGCCCCTTCGGGAGTGGTCGTGCAGCGTGATGACGATCTCCGAGACACGGGCCGCGATGCACGGAGCACTCGTGAACATGGTGACGGGCAAGGCTTTCCGCAGTTCTGCCGCCATCCGTGACGGCGCTCGCCCGTGCCCTCGAACCTAGGGACGTGCCGGTGGGACGACAAGTGCGTTCTCGGCAAGGGAGTGTTCGCCCTGGCGCAATCGGCGGGAACCGCGTCGCCCGGCAGGCTCACGCGGGCCCTCCGGTCAAGCGGAAAAGTTGGCCTACATGTGCCACCTGCCGACCTTGACCAGGCGAAACGCGGCTCGTTAACTTTGACACCGCAAGTCGGAATTCCTTCTGGCACAACGGTTGCCAGGCCCCGGAGGACTCAATGGTGAGCTCGCCCGCGCGTGGTCGCGCGCTCGAACGGCGGTGGACGGGAGTGACCGGATGACGGACCCGGCCGCGGCGCTGCTGTCGGTCAGGGGAGTGGTGAAGCGGTTCCCCGGCGTGACGGCCCTGCAGGGTGTGGACTTCGACGTCCGCGCGGGTGAGGTGCACTGCCTGCTCGGGCAGAACGGCGCGGGCAAGTCGACGCTGATCAAGGTGCTGTCCGGCGCGCACCGCCCTGACGAGGGCGAGATCCGCTGGCGAGGCGAGGTCGTGTCGTTCGGCGACCCGACCGCCGCGATGCGCAGCGGGGTGGCCGCCATCTACCAGGAGCTGGACCTCGTGGCGGGGTTGTCGGTGGCCGACAACGTGTTCCTCGGCCACGAGCTGTCGACGGCGGGCTTCAGCCGGCGCGCGGAGGCGCATCGCAGGACCCGCGCGCTGCTCGACCGCCTGGGACACCCCGACATCGCGCCCGACCGCGACGTCGGCCGGTTGTCGGTGGCGCACCAGCAGATCGTCAGCATGGCGCGGGCGCTGTCGCTGGACGGCCAGCTGCTGATCATGGACGAGCCGTCGGCCGTGCTGGACCCGGACGAGGTGCGGGTCCTGTTCGGGATCATCAGGGAGCTCACCGCCCAGGGCGTGGCGGTCATCTACATCTCCCACCGGCTCGCGGAGATCAGGGAGATCGGCGACCGCGTGACCGTCCTCAAGGACGGCAGCACGGTCGCGACGGGCCTGCCCGCGCGCGACGTGAAGACCTCGGACCTGATCGCGTTGATGACCGGGCGGGTGCTGGAGAACGTGTTCCCGCAACGGAAACCGGTCGCCGCGGACGCACCCGAGGTCCTGAAGGTGCGCGGGCTGACCGACGGCGCCCGCTTCGAGGAAGTGGGCTTCACGGTCCGCGCCGGTGAGGTCGTCGGCCTCGCGGGTCTCGTCGGATCGGGTCGTTCGGAGATCCTGGAGACCGTGTACGGCGCGCGCAAGGCGGCCGGCGGGACCGTCGAGGTCGACGGCAGGAAGCTGCGGCGCGGAAGTGTCGGCGCGGCCGTGCGCGCGGGAATGGGCCTGTGCCCGGAAGAACGCAAGAGCCAGGGTCTGCTGCTCGACCAGGCCGTGTACCGCAACATCACCGTCTCGTCGCTGTCGGCGTTCGCCAAGTTCGGGTTTCTGGACGACCGGGCGGAACGCGACCGCTCGACCCGGCTCACCGAGGCCCTGGACGTCCGGCCGGCCGGTGTCGACCGGATGGTGCGCGGCCTGTCAGGAGGCAACCAGCAGAAGGTCGTGCTCGCGCGGTGGCTGCTGCGGGAGTGCCGGGTGCTGCTGCTGGACGAACCCACCCGCGGCGTGGACGTGGGTGCGCGCAGCGAGATCTACGACCTCGTCCGCGAACTGGCGGAACGGGGTGTGGCCGTCGTCGTCGTGTCGAGCGACGTCGAGGAGGTCCTGGGCCTGGCCGACCGGGTCCTGGTGGTGCGCGAGGGCCGGGTGGTCCACGAGGGTCCGGCCGACGAGATCGACGAGTCCCGGGTCCTCGACCTGGTCATGGAAGGACACGCCGCATGAGCGAGGACACCGCCGCCGTGCCCGCGCAGCAACAGCGGAGAGCCCCGGTCGTGAAGGAGTCCGGCGTCTCGGCGCTGCTCGCCTCCCCCGCCGGGCGCAACACCGGTCTCGTGGTCGCCCTGGTCCTGTTGTGCCTGGGCGGCGTCGTCACCGCGGGCGACCGCTTCGCCGACGTCGACAACATGCTCACCATCCTGCGGCTGGCCGCGGTGATCGGTGTCGTGAGCGTCGGCATGACGTTCGTGATCACCGGCGGCGGGATCGACCTGTCGGTGGGCGCGATCGTCGCGCTGTCGTCGGTGTGGGCGACAACCCTGGCCACGCAGGGGATCGCCAACGACACGCACTGGATCGTCATCGTGTTCACCGCGTTGCTGGTGGGCGGGGCGTGCGGTCTGGTCAACGGCGCGCTCATCGCCTACGGACGGGTCGTGGCGTTCATCGCGACCCTGGCGAGCCTGGCCGCCGCACGCGGTCTCGCCGAGATCCTCTCCAACCGCAAGACGCAGATCGTGAACGTTCCCGGCTTCACCGCGTTCTTCGACGCATCGGTGCTGGGGGTACCGGTGCTCGTGGTGATCTTCGTGGTGGTCGCCGCCGGCGGGTGGGTGCTGCTCAACCGCACCACCTTCGGGCGCAGGACGTTCGCGGTCGGCGGCAACCCGGAGGCGGCGCGGCTGGCCGGCATCGACGTGCGGCGCCACACCGTGATGCTCTACACGCTGCTGGGCCTGTGCTGCGGGCTCGCTGCCGTCATGCTCGTCGCCCGCACCACCACCGGCAGCGCGACGCACGGCGGTCTGTACGAGCTCGACGCGATCGCCGCGGTCGTGATCGGCGGAACGCTGCTGACCGGCGGCCGCGGCACGATCGCGGGCACCGTCTTCGGCGTCCTGATCTTCACCACGCTGTCGAACGTCTTCACCCTCAACAACCTCTCCATCTCCGCCCAGGCCGTCGCGAAGGGAGCGATCATCGTGGTCGCCGTCCTCCTCCAGCAGCGGCTCGCCCGACGCAGCGGCGCTTGACGCCGCACCCACGACCGCTGCCACCCGAGGGAGACACGAACCCATGCCACACAAGAGAACCGCGCTTCTCGCCACCGTCCTGACGCTGGGCCTCGCGCTCACCGCGTGCACGGGCAACACGCCGCAGAACAACCAGAACGGCGGCAACCAGGGCGGCGTGAAGGTCGCCAACGACGAACCGGGCGAGAAGGTCGTCATCGGCTTCTCCGCGCCGGCCGCCGACCACGGCTGGATGGCCGCGATCACCAACGCCGCCAAGACAGAGGCCGGTAAGTACTCCGACGTGGAGCTGCGCGTCGTCGAGGGCACCAACGACGTCAACCTCCAGATCAGCCAGGTGGAGACGTTCATCAACGACAAGGTGGACGCGATCGTGCTGCTGCCCTTCGACGGCGCGGCGCTCACCCCTGTCGCGCTCAAGGCGATGAAGGCGGGCATCACGGTGATCAACGTGGACCGCGAGTTCGGCAGCCCGTTCGCCGCGCGCTCCACGGTGCTGGGTGACAACCACGGCATGGGCGTCTCCGCCGGCACGTACATCTGCGAGAAGCTCAAGGGCAAGACCGACGCCGTGGTCGCGGAGATCGCAGGCATCGACTCGCTGCCGCTGACCCAGGACCGGAGCAAGGGCTTCGCCGAGGCGCTCGCCGACTGCGGGCTGAAGGTGAGCAACCGCGTGGCGGCCGAGTTCACAGTGGAGAGCGGCGAGAAGGCCGCCGCGAACCTGCTCCAGGCCGCGCGGCGGATCGACGCCATCTGGAACCACGACGACGACCAGGGCGTCGGTGTCACGGCCGCCATCAAGAACTCCGGCCGCAGCGAGTTCTTCATGGTCGGTGGCGCCGGATCGGCCAACGTG
>NZ_DATLEC010000078.1:0-58351 GCF_035525475.1 Lentzea sp.
GTCAAGCCGACCGCGACAACACCCCACGAGCCCCGTAATACCTGCGCACCAAGGCATCAACCACCAACGGATGCGCCCCGACAGGCCCGGCGACCACATCAGCGCCACAAGAGGCAAGCGAACCGTGAAAAGCCCCAGGCGCCAACAACCAGGAAGCAACCACAACCCGCCGCCCGACAATCCCGGCGACAACATCAGCGACCCGGGGCGAAGCGGTAGCCACGTACCCGACAGCAGAAGCCCCCACCAACGAAGCCGCCCGCCGAACGTCCGCCAACGCCCGAGCATCAGAAGACCCGGCCGCGGCCAACACAACGACATCCCCACGACGGAAACCGGCCTGACGCAACCGATCCCGAACGGCAGGCACAGCATCCAACCCCAACGGCGGGGTCACGACCACATCGGACCGCGCACCGATCTGCGCGGGAATGTCGACCCGAACGTGGTACCCGGCAGCCAGGAAAACGGGAACCACGACACAAGGTCCATCGACACCCGACCGGACATCAGGCTGCAGGACATCCGCATAGGCGACCACCACGGGAACATCCACAGCGGCGGCAACCATCGAAGCGATCTCCGAGCACACCGCGACCCCACGCGGGTCACGAGTGCCGTGAAAAGCCAGAACAAGCTTCACGCAGGCTCCATATCCAGCCGGTAACCACGCTTGACCACGGTGCACACCATCTGCGGCGATCCCAGGGCGGTCCGCAACCGCCCGATAGCGGTCTCCACGGCGTGCTCCTCACCGCCGGAAGGCAAGGCGGCCAGCAACTCCTGCCGGGACACAACCCGCCCGCGAGCGGCGACGAGCGAGCGCAACACGGCCATGGGCGCGGGAGCGACAGGCCGGAGCTCTCCATCGATCACCACGGCGGAAGCCCGCATCTCCATCTCACGCGAAGCAATCCGCAACCGGGTGGCGCGCGCGGGCAGCTCGACGGCGAGCTCCCGCACCATGGAACCGATCCGGGACCGGACAGGCTGCACGACGGGGATCCCGGCTGCGACCAGCGGGCCGGCGGTGATGGCACCGACGCCGACCACGAGAACGTTGCGCCGCAACGCCTCCACCAGCGCGGCGTGCCGAGCGCCGGCCGTCCGCAGCACCGAGACCGCGGCCGGCGCGCTGGTGAACGTCAGAGCGTCCACCTGGCCGCCGAGCACCGCGTCGATCAGGGACTCCAACGGCCGGACGTCGGCCGGTGGCTCCCACCGGTAGACCGGGATCTCCACAACCTCGGCGCCGGCGGCCGCGAGGGTGTTCACGAAGTCCGGCAACGGTTCGCCGTGCAGTTGCACGGCCACCCGCTTCCCGGCCACGCCCATCCGCAGCAGGTACTGCAGCAGTTCGGCGTTCGACTCCGACGACGGCGACCAGGTCTCCACCAGGCCCGCCGCGCGGACCGCCCCCTTGGCCTTGGGGCCGCGGGGCAGCACCACCGCCGACGACAGCGCGCGGTGCAGGCGGTTGGCCAGGCCCCAGCCCTCGGCTGCCTCGAACCAGCCGCGGAAGCCGATGGCGGTGGTGGCGACGACGACGTCCACCGGTGCGGCGACCAGTGCCGACGTGGCCTCGTGCAGCGATGCGTCGTCGGGCAGGGGCACGATCCGCAGTGCGGGTCCGTGCAGCACCGTGGCGCCTTTGCGTTCCAGCATGGCGATGAGCTCGTCGGCGCGGCGGGCCGCGGTGACGCCGATGGTGAAGCCCGCCAGCGGTCCCGTCATGTCAGCTCCACGACGCCGTCGCGCACGCGCACCCGGCGCACCGCGACGGACACCGACGGCTCTTCCAGGCACTTGCCGGTCGCCAGCTCGAAGGCCTGCTTGTACACCGGTGACACCACCACGGGGACGCCGCCGCGGTCGCCCACGATGCCGCGGGACAGCACCGCCGCGCCACTGAAGGGGTCGATGTTGTCCAGCGCGTGCACCGCCCCGTCCGCGGTCAGGAACACCGCCACCTGCGAGCCGTCGGGGAGCAGGGCCGCGACGCCCTGCTCGGGGCGCAGCACGTCGAAGTCACAGACGATCACCTGACGACCTCCGGGATGCCCAGGGAGACGGGAACGCGCTGGCCCCGTTCGTCGCGGAACGAGATCGAGGGGTCGGGGGTGCCGGGCGCGTTGACGAACGACGTGAACCGCGCCAGCTTCTCCGGGTCCTCCAGCACACCGCGCCACTCGTCGGCGTAGTCGGAGACGTGGGACTCCATCGCGGCCTCCAGCTCGGCGCAGATGCCGAGCTTGTCCTCGACCACGACCTCGCGCAGGTGGTCGAGCCCGCCGTCGAGCCCCTCCAGCCACACCGACGTGCGCTGCAACCGGTCCGCGGTGCGGATGTAGAACATCAGGAACCGGTCGATGACGCGGATCAGCTCCGCGGTGTCCACATCGGACACCAGCAGGTCCGCATGTCGCGGCGTGAAGCCGCCGTTGCCGCCCACGTAGAGGTTCCAGCCGTTCTCGGTGGCGATCACGCCGAAGTCCTTGCCGCGCGCCTCGGCACATTCGCGGGCACAGCCGGAGACGGCGGACTTGAGCTTGTGCGGCGACCGCAGGCCGCGGTAGCGCAGCTCCAGCTCGATGGCCAGCCCCACGGAGTCCTGCACGCCGTAGCGGCACCACGTCGTGCCGACGCAGGACTTCACCGTGCGCAACGACTTGCCGTACGCGTGCCCCGACTCGAAGCCTGCGTCCACCAGCCGCCGCCAGATCTCGGGCAGCTGGTCGACGGTCGCGCCGAACATGTCGATGCGCTGACCACCGGTGATCTTCGTGTAGAGGCCGTAGTCGCGGGCCACCTCGCCGATGACGATCAGCTTCTCCGGCGTGATCTCCCCGCCGGGGATGCGCGGCACGACCGAGTAGGTGCCGTTGCGCTGCAGGTTCGCGAGGTACCTGTCGTTGGTGTCCTGCAACGACACCTGCGTCTCGCCCAGGATGTGCCCGTTGCCCAGCGACGCCAGGATCGAGGCCACCGCGGGCTTGCAGATGTCGCAACCACGTCCGGTGCCGTGCTTCTCGATGAGCGACGAGAAGGTCGTGATGCGCGTCGCCCGGACGATCTCGAACAGCTCGGCCCGCGAGTGGCCGAAGTGCTCGCACAACGCCTTGGACTGCTCGACACCGCATTCGGTGAGCAGCTTCTTCAGCATCGGCACGCACGAGCCGCAGCCCGTGCCCGCCTTGGTGCACGCCTTCAGCTCGGCCACGTCGCACGCGACGCCGGCCTGGATCGCGTCGGTGATCGTCTGCTTGGTGACCGCGTGGCAGGAGCAGACCTGCGCGTCCGCGGGCATCTCGACGTCCACGGCGGCGCCCGGCTGCAACAGGGCGGCCGGAACCTCCTTGCCCACCAACGGCCGCAGTGACGGGTACGCCGAGGCGTCACCGACCAGCACACCGCCGAGCAACGTGCGTGCGTCGTCCGACACGACGAGCTTGCTGTAGGTGCCGGCGACGGCGTTGTTCACCACGACTTCCAGCGCGCCCTCGGTGGCGGCGTGCGCGTCGCCGAACGACGCCACGTCCACACCGAGCAGCTTCAGCTTCGTGGACATGTCAGCGCCCGGGAACACCCGAGTGCCGCCGGAGATCTGGTCCGCGACCACTTCTGCCATGGCGTACCCCGGCGCGACCAGCCCGTACGCCACGCCTTCCACGGAAGCGCACTCGCCGATCGCGAACACGTGCGGATCGGACGTCCGGCAGGCCGCGTCGACCAGGTAACCACCGCGCGGGCCCAGCTCCAGGCCCAGGTCGAGGTCGGTCCGGGGGCGGATGCCCGCGCTGAACACCACGACGTCGAGGTCGAGCTCCAGCCCGCTCGCGAGCTTGGCGATCAACCGCGTCCCGTCGCGTTCGATGGAGGAGGCGGAGGTCCCGGTGTGCACGGTCAGGTCGAGCTTCTCGACCAGGCGCTTGAGCAGCCCGGCACCGCCCTCGTCGACCTGGATCGGCATCAGCCGCGGCGCCAGCTCGACGACGTGCGGCGAGACTCCCATGCCGCGCAACGCGTTGGCGGCCTCCAGGCCGAGCAGGCCACCGCCGAGCACCATTCCGGACCGCCGGCCGGGCCGCGAGGCGGCCTCGACGGTGGCGCGGATGCCGTCCAGGTCGTCGACCGTCCGGTAGACGTGGCAGCCGGGCAGGTCGCGGCCGGGAACCGGCGGCACGAACGGCACCGACCCCGTGGCCAGCACCAGCACGTCGTACTCGACCTCGATGCCGGAGGCACCGACGACGACGCGGCGGTCGCGGTCGACCGAGACGGCCTTCTCGCCGAGGCGGAGCTCGCACCCCGTCAGCGGCGCCAGCTCGATGTCGGCGGTGCTCCACGTGTCCACGTAGGACGACAGCGCGACCCGGTCGTAGGCGGGGCGTGATTCCTCACCGAACACCACGATCCGCCAGGACGAGTCGCGAAGGATCTCGACGAGCCGGTGACCGACCATGCCGTTGCCGATCACGACCAGGGTCCCAGGAGTCGATTCAGCCATCGGGCATCCCTCCTTCCGCCCGGTATGCTCACCGGGCGGCGTGTCATCCCAAGGTCCGCGATATTTCGCGAGTGTTAAAGGAAACTCTCTCCGCAGATCAGAGCGGTGTGCGTCACACGCCCGCGTAGGCGAGCGACGGACGCGCCGCGAACACCTTGCGCCGCAGGTAGAACCACCACGTGGTGCCCAGGCAGAGCGCGTAGAAGACGAGGATCGCGGTCAGCGCGGGCGTCAGCGTCTTCGAGCCCTCCAGCGAGAACTTGAACACCAGGTTGACCAGCACCCCTCCGGCCGCGCCGACCGCGCCCGCGATGCCGACCACGGCGGCGGCCTGGCGCTTCGCGGACTTGTCGTCGTCCGACTGGGTGCGGAAGATCGCCGGGATCATCCGGTACGTCGAGCCGTTGCCCACGCCCGCCAGCACGAACAGCGCGATGAACGAGCCGAAGAACAGCCCGAAGTTCCGCGAGTCGACGCTGACCATCACGCCGATGGTGCCGATCGCGAGCCCGACGAACGTCCCGAGCGTCACCTTCGCGCCACCGACGCGGTCGGCGAGCCAGCCGCCGAACGGGCGGGCCACCGAGCCGATCAGCGCGCCGAGGAACGCGAGCGCCACCCAGCCCTTGTGGTCGACGAAGCTGAGCTTGATCAGCGACGGGAACGCGAACGAGTAGCCGATGAACGAGCCGAACGTGCCGATGTACAGGAACGACATCACCCACGTGTGCCTGTTCGACAGGGCGAGCTTGTACGACTGCCCGTCCGGCTTGGCCTGCGTGAGGCTGTCCATGAAGAACCACGCGAACGCCGTGGCGAGCACGATGAACGGCATCCAGATCAGCGCCGCGTAGGCGAGGTGGATCCCGGTACCGATCGTGATGACGAACGGCACGATGAGCTGCGTGATCGCGACGCCGAGGTTGCCGCCGGCGGCGTTCATGCCGAGCGCCAGGCCCTTCTTGCCCTCCGGGTAGAAGAACGAGATGTTCGCCATCGACGACGAGAAGTTGCCGCCGCCCAGGCCCATCGCGGCCGACGTGAGCAGGAAGAACCAGTACGGCGTGCCCGGCGTCGCCACCGCGTAGGCGAGCATCGTGCACGGGATCAGCAGCAGCCCGGCGCTGATGGTCGTCCACACCCGGCCGCCGAACCTCGGCACCGCGAACGTGTAGGGCACCCGCAGCAGCGAGCCGACCAGGTTCGGCACGATCAGCAGCCAGAACTGCTGGCCGACGCTGAAGTCGAAGCCGACGGAGCCGAGGCTCACGACGACGATGCTCATCAGCACCCACACGCTGAACCCGAGGTTCTCGGCGAAGATGCTCAACGCCAGGTTCTTGCGGGCGATCCGCTTCCCGGTGGACTCCCAGAACTCGGGCTTCTCCGGTTCCCAGTGGTCGATCCAGCTCATGAAACTTCCTCCGCGGGGTCGGCGACTGCGAACATCCTGGGCACCGGGCATTACCTCCCGGTTCTGGCCGGTGACGGCGGCGGCAACTCCGCCGCACATCACGCCGGCTGCGGCTGTGAGGCCCCGAGCCAGTCGAGCAGTCCGCACACCGCGTCCTTGCAGCCACCGCAGCCCGTCGTCGCGCGGGTGGCCTCCGCGATCTGGGGCATCGTCTCCGCGCCCGCGCGCCAGGCCGACACGATCTGTCCCTTGGAGACGGTGTTGCACCGGCAGATCACCGCGCTGGACGGCAGGTCGGCCGGTGACGCGGCCTCCGCGGGCAGGGCGCGGCCGAGCAGCAGCGCGAGCCGGTCGGTCGGCGCGGGGATCCCGCGGTCGTAGAGCTGGGTGATCGTGGCGGCGGCGTCCGGTGCGCCGATCACGATCGCGCCCGCCACCCGGTCGTCGCGCAGCACGAGCTTGGCGTACCGGCCGCGCGAGGGCTCCTGGAAGCACAGGACCTCCGAGTCGGGGCAGTCGACGTCGGTGTGGACGTCGCCCAACGCGGCGAGGTCGACGTCACGCGCCTTCAGCCGCGTCACGACGGACGTGCCCCGGTAGCGGGCGGCGGGGTTCGCGCCGGTCAGCCGGTCGGCGAGCACGGCGGCTTGGTCCCAGGCGGGTTGCACCAGGCCGGAGACGGTGCCGGGGTGCTGCGCGCAGTCGCCGATCGCGTGCACGCGCGGGTCGTTGGTGCGCAACGCGTCGTCGACGACGATGCCGCGGTCGACCGTCAGCCCGGCCTTCACGGCCAGGGACGTCTCGGCGCGCACACCGGCGGACACCACGACGAGGTCGGCGGGGACGTGCGTGCCGTCGTCGAGGACCAGGCCGTCGCCGGGGAGGTACTTGGCGGCCAGCGAGTTGAGCCGGAACTCGATGCCGAGCTTGCCCAGGGTGCGGGCGAGCACGCCGCCGGCGCCGGGGTCGAGCTGGCGTTCCATGAGGTGGCCGACGGGGTGGACGACCGTGACCAGGCACCCTCGTCCGGCCAGGCCGCGGGCGGCCTCGATACCGAGCAGGCCGCCGCCGAGGACGACGACGGGCATGCCCTTGCGGGCCCTGGCCTCGATCTGGGCGCAGTCGTCGAGGGTGCGGAAGGCGACGACGCCGGGCGCGAGCTTGCCGTCCTCGAGGAGGCCCTCGGCGGGCGGGACCCACGGGTTGCTGCCGGTGGCGAGGACGAGGGCGTCGTACGGAACGGTCTCACCGGCCTCGTCCGCCCTGCCGACCACGACCGTGCGCGACGCGCGGTCGATCTCCCGCACCTCGCTGCCCAGCCGCAGGTCGATGTCGTGCTCCGTTGCCCACGACTCGTCGTGCAGGCGCGTCGACTCCGGTGTCATCGCCCCCGCCACCACGGTCGAGAGCAGCACCCGGTTGTAGGCGGGGTGCGGTTCCGCACCCACGACGGTGATGGAGATGTCCGGGTCGCGGCGGCGCAGCTCGTCCGCCAGCCGCGCGCCCGCCATGCCGTAGCCAACGATCACGATTCGTCGCACACCTGCTCCAATCGCACCGCGCAGACCTTGAACTCGGGCATCCGGCTCGTGGGATCGAGCGCGGGGTTGGTGAGCAGGTTCGCCCGCCCGTCACCGGGGAAGTGGAACGGCAGGAACACCGCGTCGGCGCGCATGCTCGGCACGCACCGCACGACGGCCGTCACCCGTCCCCTCCTGGACACGACGTGCGCGGGAGCGCCGGGTTCGAGTCCCGCCCGCGCGGCCGTGTCCGGGTGCACTTCCACGTACATCTCGGGAACCGCTTTCATCAGCTCGCCGATCCGCCGCGTCTGCGCACCCGACTGGTAGTGCTGCAACACCCGTCCGGTGGTGGCCTGCAACGGGAACTCGTCGTCGGGCGGCTCGGCCGGGCCGCGGTGGTCGACCGGGACGAACCGCGCGAGGCCGTCGGGATGCGCGAACCGGTCGAGGAAGAGCCTCGGCGTGCCGGGGTGGCCGGTGGACGGCACCGGCCAGTGCAGCTGTTCGGTCTCCAGCCGCTCGTAGGTGATGCCCGAGTAGTCGGCGAGCCCGCCGGCGGACGCCCTGCGCAGCTCCTCGAAGACCTCCTGCGGCACCACGGGGAACCCGCTCGGGACGCCGAGCCGCGACGCGAGCCCGTTCAGCAGGTCGAGGTCGCTGCGGACCCCCGGCGGCGGGTCGAGCGCCTTGCGGCGGCGGAGGACCCGGCCTTCGAGGTTGGTCATCGTGCCGTCTTCCTCGGCCCACTGCGTCACCGGGAACACGACGTCGGCCATCGCGGCGGTCTCGGACATCACGAAGTCCGCGACCACCAGCAGGTCCAGCTCCTCGAACCGGTCGACGACCCCGGACGCCCGCGGCGCGGACACGACGGGGTTGCTGCCGAACACGAGCATCGCCTTGACGTCCTCGGCCATCAGCAGCTCGTACGCGCTGCGGCCCGGTCCCGGCAGCCACGAGACGCCCCAGACGTCCATGACGTGCTGGCGCGCGGCGGGATCGTCGATCTTGCGGTAACCGGGCAGCTGGTCGGCCTTCTGCCCGTGCTCACGGCCGCCCTGGCCGTTGCCCTGCCCGGTCAGGCAGCCGTACCCGGACCCGGCGCGGCCCGGCAGGCCCAGCGCCAGCGCCAGGTTGATCCACGCCGACACGGTGTCGGTGCCGGACGCGTGCTGCTCCGACCCGCGCCCGGTCAGGATGTACGACCGTCCGGCGAGCATCTCCACGGCGGCGCGCTGGTCGGCCGCCGAGACGCCCGTGACGCGTTCGGTGTGCTCGGGCCACCACTGCGCCGCGACCCGCCACGCGTCGTCGAAGCCGGTGGTGCGGGAGGAGATGTACTCCTTGTCGATCACGCCCTCGATGACCGCGGTGTGCAGCAGCCCCAGCGCCAGCGCCAGGTCCGTGCCCGGCGCGGGCTGCAGGTGCAGCGTCGCGCGCTCCGCGGTGGGCGTGCGGCGCGGGTCGATGACGATCAGCCGCGGCCCCTCCAGGTGCCGCAGGAACGGCGGCATCGTCTCGGCCGGGTTCGAGCCCGCGAGCAGCACGGTGTCCGCGGACCGCAGGTCGGTCAGCGGGAACGGCAGCCCCCGGTCCAGGCCGAACGCCTTGGTGCCCGCCGCCGCGGCCGACGACATGCAGAACCGGCCGTTGTAGTCGATCTGCGAGGTCCTCAGGGCGACGCGGGCGAACTTCCCGAGCGCGTAGGCCTTCTCGTTGGTCAGCCCGCCGCCGCCGAACACGGCGACCTCGTCGGGCTCGTAGGAGCGGATCCGCGCGGCGACGAAGTCCAGCGCCTCGTCCCACGAGACGGGCTCGCCGTGCAGGAGGGGCGTGGTCAGGCGGCCGGGGTGGCGCAGCAGCTCCCCCGCCGTCCAGCCCTTCTGGCACAGCCCACCGGGGCCAGGAGCCACCTGGCCGTCGATGACGCTCATGGAGCACTGCAGCGCGCAGTAAGGGCAATGGGTCACGCCGCTGACGCTAAGAAGCGCGCGTTAACCCGATGCTCCGCAATGTTTCGTGCCGGGAAATTGGGTCGCTCAGAGCAGGGAGGTGACGTGGTGAGCAGCTCGTTCCAAGCCCGCAAAGGACTGGGGCGTTGACAACGGGTGAAGCGCGTGCACGGCGAGGCGGAACAGCACCGCGCGCAGCAGCGACTGCTCCCACTCGGCCTGGTGGCTCCACCGGTGGAACAGCCCGGAGTCCGCGCCGCCCCACGCCACGGCGTCGACCGCGACCACGGCGGCGGCCCACTCGGCGGGACGCCAGTACGCGGTGAAGTCGATGACGGCCGGCTGGGCGTCGCCCGCGAACAGCACGTTGCCGAACAGGTCGCCGTGCACGACCTGCGGCTTGAGGTTGATCGGCTTCTGGTACTCCTTGAGCAGGTCGAACAGCCTGCCGCCGAGGTCGGCCTCGAGCGGCACGTCCTCCTCGCCCCACGCCAGGCGGTCGGCGACGGCGAACACGTCCGTGCGCGCTTCGAGGAAACGGGGCTTCGCCAGCTCGGCCGTGGCGTTGTGCAGGCGCTGGGCGACGGAGATGACCTCGTCGTGACGCGCCTCGGCACGACCGGCGAGGAACTTGGTGGCCGACCAGCCGCCGACGACGTACCGGCCGTCGGTGGATCTCAGCGGACGGCCGATGCGCACGTGCGGCACGTCGAGGCCGTCGAGGGTCTTCGCGATCCAGGTGGCCTCGGCCGGTTTGGGCGCGGGGCGGATCGTCGCGTCACCGCAACGCCACGCCGGGCCGCCGTCGATGAGCTCCGGGTCGGCGTCACGTGCCCCGAACGCCGCACGCACGTGCGCTGGGGGCGGTTCGGGGGTGCGGGTCACGGCTCGGCACGCTACCTGTTTAGGCCTTCTGGGTGGTGGACCATGACACGCCGTGATTCGCGCCGCCACCCGAAAAGCCGAACAGTTGATAGGTGCTTTCGAGTGCAACAGCACCCAAAAGCACCAGTGTTCGATGGCCACTGCTCCTCAGATGGCGGCGAGCTCGTCGAGAAGCCGGTCGTCCGGCCGAATCGTTTTCATCAAATCGGGCTACGCCGAATCCGACGAGAACGGTTGACCGGACGACCGGCACGAACTCGCGTTAGTACGTCGGCAGGCTCGGGTCCACCTCGCGGGCCCACGCCAGGACACCGCCACCGACGTGCACGGCGTCGGAGAAGCCCGCCTTGTGCAGCGCCGCGAGGGCCTCCGCCGACCGGGCGCCGGACTTGCAGTGCAGCACCAGCGGCTTGTCCTGCGGCAGCTGCGAGAACGCCTCACCCGAGAGGATCTTGTCCTTCGGGATGAGCACCGAGCCCGGGATCCTCACGATCTCGTACTCGTGCGGCTCGCGGACGTCCACCAGCAGGAAGTCCTCGCCGGACTCCTGCTTGTGCTTGAGCTCGAGCGGCGTGATCGTGTTGCCCGCCGCCGCCTGCTGCGCGTCCGTGGACACGACACCGCAGAACGCCTCGTAGTCGATCAGCTCGGTGATCTTCGGCGACTCCGGGTCCTTGCGGATCTTGATGGTCCGGTACGACATCTCCAGCGCGTCGTACACCATCAGGCGGCCCAGCAGCGGGTCGCCGATGCCCGTGAGCAGCTTGATCGCCTCGGTGACCATGATCGAGCCGATCGACGCGCACAGCACGCCCAGCACGCCGCCCTCGGCGCACGACGGGACCATGCCGGGGGGCGGCGGCTCCGGGTAGAGGTCGCGGTAGTTGAGGCCCTGGCCGTTCGGGGCGTCCTCCCAGAAGACGCTGACCTGGCCCTCGAACCGGAAGATCGAACCCCACACGTACGGCTTGCCCAGCAGCACCGCGGCGTCGTTCACCAGGTACCTGGTGGCGAAGTTGTCCGTGCCGTCGAGGATCAGGTCGTAGTCGCGGAAGATCTCCAGCGCGTTCTCGGAGTTCAGGTGCGTCTGGTGCAGGACGACCTTGACGAACGGGTTGATCTCGGCGACCGAGTCCCTGGCGGACTCCGCCTTGGGACGGCCGACGTCGGACTGACCGTGGATGACCTGGCGCTGCAGGTTCGACTCGTCCACGACGTCGAAGTCGACGACGCCGAGCGTGCCGACTCCGGCCGCGGCCAGGTAGAGCAGTGCCGGGCTGCCCAGGCCGCCCGCGCCGACGACGAGCACCTTCGCGTTCTTCAGCCGCTTCTGCCCGTCCACCCCGACGTCCGGGATGATCAGGTGACGGCTGTAGCGCGCGACTTCTTCCTTGGTCAGCTCCGCGGCTGGCTCAACGAGCGGCGGAAGCGCCATGCTGGTCCTCCTCGACGAATGTCTCCGTGTCCGAGACAACGTCTACCCTGCCTCGGCTCTTCCCGGTTGGAAAGCCGTCTCAGCCTGCGGGAAACGCGTTCGGCGTGCACACCTTGCCGTCGGTCGGCACGACGTCCTGGCCCGCGTTGAGCTGCGAGACGAAGTCGTTCGAGACGCCGAACGTCTGCTGCATCATCACCGGTGCCGGAGCGCCGGCCTCCGCGCAGGCCGCGTGGCCGCTGCCCAGGGCGTGGCCGACCTCGTGGTTGATCACGTACGTCCGGTATCCGGCCAGGTCGGAGCCGTAGACCATGGCTCCGCGCACCCAGCGGGCGACGTTGATGACCACGCGCTTCTGACCGGGGTTGAAGCAGGAGGTCTCGAACGGGATCTCCTTGCCGCAGAGCGTGTGCGTCGTCTTCGTGGTGGCCAGCGTCACGACGAAGTCGGGGTTCTGGTTCGCCTCGACCCTCTGCAACGCGACCTGCTTGGTGCCGATCCAGCTGCGCGGGTCGGACAGGATTCCCTCGACCGTGCGCCCGAACGCCGCCGCGTCGTCGTTGTAGTCGGCCGGCTTCACGCCGTCCTCGATCGCGATCGCGTACTTGCGGAACTTCGGCGCGTTCCCCTCGCCGACGCGCTGTCCGCTGCCACCGATCACCTTGAACGTGCCGACGCCGTCCTGCGAGAACTCGGGCCCTGCGGGCAGCTCGGCGGTCGGGATCTTCAGGTCCGGCTTCTTGCGCGGCAGCTCGGACGGGGGCGCCTCCGGCGTGCTCGCGGGCGTCTCGGCGGCGTTCGTGCTGCCGTTGTCACCGCCGATGCCCGGCGTCTTGGGCTGGACCGTGTCGAGGACCACGAGCGCGGTCAGCACGAGCAGCACCGGGATCGCGTAGATCCGCCAGCCGTAGCTGGCGACGAGCCGCTTCACGCCGCGGCGCTGCCGGGGCTTGCGCAGCGCGGCGGTGGCGTCGGGTTCCCAGGCGGCCGCGAGTGGTTCCGCGCTGGTCCGGCGCTCGCCGCGGCGGTAGCGGTCAGCGGGCGGAGCAGGACGTCCTCGCTCGGGGGCGCGATTCACGCCCACCAGGGTCCCACACGCGCCGTACGGCCTTCGTTCGTCACCATGTGCGCTCGTCCACCGCCTCCCACATGCCCAGCACCGCCCTGGCGACGGTCGCGGGCCGTTCCATCTGGGCGACGTGCCCGGTCCTGGGCAGCACGAGCAGTCGTCCCTTCGGCAGCAGCCGCGCCGTGCGCGGGCCCTTCCGCACGCTGACGAGCCTGTCGTTCTCGCCCCACAGCACCAGCGTGGGCGCCTTGACCAGCGGCAGCATCCGCCACAGCGACCTCGGGCCTGGCACGAGCCAGCTCTGCATGAGCCCGAACGTGCTGCGGTTGAGCGCCTGCCCCGCCCACCTCTGCCGGGCGCGCTCCTCGTTCTCGGCGATCGACTCCTCGATGCGGTTGTCGGGCACCACGCCGGGGTCGGCGAAGCACAGCTCGAGCATCTGGCGGGTGCGGTCGTGGGGACTCAGCTTGGCGAGCTCGCGGCGGACCCTGGCCCCGATGACAGGGAGGACCGTGAGCGCCATCCGCGGGTCGGACATGCGGTCGAGGCGCGGCCTGAGGTCGGGAACGGCCGGGCTCACGAGCGTGAGCGTCCTGACGAGGTCCGGCCTGGTGGCGGCGACGATGACGGAGATCGCGCCGCCCATCGAGTTGCCGAACAGGTGCACGGGCTCGCCGAGCGTCTCCAGGTACTTGACCACCGTGCGGGCGTGCGTGGTGAGGCTGAAGTCGTAGCCGGGGATCGGCTCCGACCGCCCGAAACCGGGCAGGTCCAGCGAGTACCCGCGGACGTGGCCGGTGAGCTGGGCGGCGAGGTCGGTCCAGTTGGTCGCGGAGCCGCCGAGGCCGTGGACGTAGACGGCGATCGGCCCGTCACCAGGCGTGACCCTGACGTGGACCTCGTGGTCGTCGATCCGGTGGAACTCGCCTGGCCACGGCGGCTGCGAGGTGTCCAGCGGCGGGAGTTCGGCCTGGGACAGCGGGGCGGGGATGAACGTGCTCACCGGACCAGGATGCGGGAAAGAAGGCTCGGATGGTTCCCGGATGTCGGCTACCAGCGAGTAAGGTTGGCTCACGCCCCGGTCCGGCAACCCCGCACCGACGGCCGGATCGATCGTGCTGGAGGCACCATGACGGAGACGGCGCAGAGCGCACCCGCTGGCAGGGGCGTTCGACTGCCGCGCACCGCCCGCCGTGCGCAACTGCTCGCGGCGGCGCAGGACGTGTTCGTCACCAACGGCTACCACGCCGCGGCGATGGACGAGATCGCGGAACGCGCGGGCGTGTCGAAGCCGGTGCTGTACCAGCACTTCCCCGGCAAGCTCGAGCTGTACATGGCCCTGCTCGAGTCCCATGTGGACGAACTGGTCGGCCGTGTCCGCACCGCCATCGGCTCCACGTCGGACAACAAGCTGCGCGTGCGCGCCGCCGTGGCCGCGTTCTACGACTTCGTGGACGGCGAGGGCCAGGCGTTCCGGATGGTCTTCGAGTCCGACCTGCGCTCCGAGCCCGCCGTGCAGCAGGCCGTCGAGCGCGCCACCACCGACTCCGTCGACGCCATCACCGACACCATCACCGCGGACGCCGGCCTGGACCCCGAACGGGCCCGCCTGCTGGCCGTCGGCCTCGTGGGGCTCTCGCAGGTCACGGCGCGGTCCTGGCTCGCCGACAACCGCCGGGTGCCGAAGGAGGACGCGGTCGCGCTGATCTCGAACCTCGCGTGGCGCGGCATCGGTGGCGGTTTCCCACTCCAGCACTGACGTTCCACGACGATGAGTAGCGTCTCCCCCTTGGCTCATCAGCCCGAGGGGGAAGCATGATTCTCGTTACCGGTGCCACGGGGAACGTCGGCGCGGAAGTGGTGGCGGCGCTCATCGCCGCCGGTGAGCCGGTGCGCGCACTCCAGCGCAACGGGGAGGCGCCGGCGGGCGCGGAGACCGTCGTCGGCGACCTGAACGAACCGGAAAGCCTCGAGCCCGCCCTCGACGGGGCCGGTGCGGTCTTCCTGCTGCCCGGCTACCGGAACATGCCGAAGTTGCTCGAGCTGGTGCGCCGGGCGGGGGTGGCACGGGTCGTGCTGCTGTCCGGTGGTTCCGCGGGCGACGGCGATCCGGACAACGCGGTTTCCCGTTACATGGCCGAGTCCGAGGCCGCGGTACGGGAGTCCGGTGTGCCGTGGACGTTCCTGCGGCCGAGCGCGTTCATGTCGAACACGCTCCGCTGGGCCCCGCAGGTGCGGGAGGGCGACGTGGTGCGGGAGCCGTTCGCGGACGTGCGCGTCGCGAACGTCGATCCGCACGACATCGCCGCGGTCGCCGTCCGGGCCCTGCTCACGTCCGCCCACGAGGGACGGATCCACCGCCTGAGCGGTCCGGAGTCGTTGCTGCCCGCCGACCGGCTGCGGGTGCTCGGCGAGGTGCTCGGCCGTGACCTCGTCCTGCACCCGCAGACGAACGACGAGGCGCGGGCCGAGATGAGTGCGGCGATGCCCGCCGAGTACGTCGACGCCTTCTTCCGCTTCTACGTCGACGGCACGCTCGACGAGTCGGAGGTCCTGCCGGCCGTCGAGGAGATCACCGGCCGGCCGCCGCGGACCTTCCGGCAGTGGGCCGCCGACCACGCGGGGGCATTCGCCTGAGGTCGAGGAGGGAGCTTTCCCCGACCTCAGGTCGGGGAAAGCTCCCCCGTCTCACATCAGCGCGGCGATTCGCCGGGCCACGTCCTCCGACCGCTCCAGCGGCAGCATGTGCCCGGTCTTCGGGTAGATCACGAACTGCGCGGACGGCAACGCCTCCGCCAGCACCCGCGAGTGCCGCATCGGCGTGAGCACGTCCCACGAGCCGGCCATCACGACGGCCGGGATGTCGGACAGCACCGCGAGAGCCTCCTTGCGCTGGTGCAGCGTCAGCTCCTCGCGGATCCCGACGAACGCGGCCCCAGCCGTGTTGCCCGCCATCGCCGCGGCTGCCCGCACGTCGGCCCACCGCGGCCGGCGGCCGAACGTCACCCGCAGGCCCGGCGCGATCACCCGGCCGAACCCGACCTTGGGCCGCTTGGCCAGCCACCGCGCGGCGAGCCGCTCCACCGCGCTCCGCGCGGGGAGGTTTCCGCACGACGTGGCGATCAGGGCCACGCCGGAGACGCGCGAGAAGATCTCGGGGTGCTGCTCGGCCAGCGCCATGATCGTCATGCCGCCCAGCGAGTGCCCCGCCAGCACGATCCGTCCTGTGGGAGCGTGTTCCTCCAGCACCGCCGCCAGGTCGTCGGCGAGGTCGGCGATCGTGCCGGTGCCGCCTTCCGACTTCCCGTGGCCGCGCACGTCGTAGCGGACCACGCGCCCCGGCAACGCCGAGGCCACGCGGTCCCACGTCGTGAGGTCCATGGTCCAGCCGTGCAGCAGGACCGCGGTCACGCCGGAGCTCTCCTGCCCCGACGTGACGACGTTCAGCCGATCAAGAACGAGCGGCGCCACGAGCGCATCCCCGGCTTTCCGACGAGTCCTGCCTCATCCAGGAACGACATGATCCGCTCCCCCGACCAGCGGATGGTCTCCTGGAACTTCGGGTTGGCCAGCGCCTGGCGGTGCGCCTCGCGCACGTCCAGCCCGACGGCCGCGTACACCCGCGGGTTGATGATCGCGCGCGTGATCATCATCGACACGAACCCGATGAGCCACTTCTGGTACGGCTTCTCGTACCCCTTCAGCTCCGCCATGCCGCGCTGCAGCTCCTCGCGGGCGAACCGCACGTGACGGGCCTCCTCCAGCACGTGGATGCGGTTCACCATCCGCACGAGCGGCTGGACGGTGTCGTCGTTCATCGCCTCGCGCTGCAGGCGGTCGAGGATCTCCTCGGCGACCAGGATCGAGCCGTACATCGCGGGGCCGTAGCCGATCACCGGCAGCAGCTTCCCCAGGCGGTGCGTGCTCTTCGACGGCCCGTACGCCGGGCAGCCGACGCGTTCGACCAGGCGCGCGAACATCGTCGAGTGGCGGCACTCGTCGGCGACCTCGGTCAGCGCGTACTGGGCGTGCCGCGTGGTCGGGTCGGTGTTGTAGACGACCTTCACCAGCATCTGCATGAGCAGCAGCTCGAACCACAGCCCCACCGACGCGATGGACGCCAGCTCGTGCTTCGACAGCTCGATGCGCTGCTCGCGCGTCAGCGAGTCGTAGAGGGGCGTGCCGTAGAGCGAAATGCGCTGTTCAGGGATGTAGAAGAGATCGTCGGCCAGAGGTGCGGACCAGTCGATGTCCACTTCGGGGTCGTAGAACTTCTCCGCGGACGACTTGAGCAGCCTCTCCGCTGTCTTCTCCCGATCGGCGACCCTCATCGGTTGCCCTCCCCGGTAAGTGTTACTTGAGGTAACGGTTACTTCTGGTAGCGTGCGTCACATGGCACGTACTGTCAAGGGGCCGGACGCGCGACGTGAGCGGTGGAAGGGTCATCGCGAGCAGCGCAGGGCGGAGTTCGTGGAGGCCACGATCGCCGCCGTCGCCAGGAAGGGCCCCGACGTCGGCATGGAGGACGTGGCCGCGGAGGCGGGCGTCAGCAAGCCCGTGCTGTACCGGCACTTCACCGACAAGTCCGACCTGTACCTGGCGGTCGGCCAGAAGGCCACCGAGCTGCTGATGGACCGCATGGGTCCCGCGCTGATGGCCGAGGGCCCGATCCGCGGCCGCATCGAGGGCATCGTCGACGCCTACCTGTCGGTCATCGAGGAGAACCCGAACCTCTACCGGTTCGTCGTGAAGGGCTCCTTCGTGGACCGCCCGGTGGAGAAGGACGTCGTCGCCGAGGACAAGAACCTCATCGCGACGACCCTGGCCCGCATCCTCGGCGACTACCTGCGCGCGTTCGACATGGACTCCGGCGGCGCCGAGCCGTGGGCGCACGCGCTCGTCGGCATGGTGCAGAACGCGGGCGACTGGTGGCTGGACCGCCAGACCATGTCCCGCGCGAACCTGAGCGACTACCTCGCCACGATCATCTGGCACGCCATCGACGGGCTGCTGCGCTCGGCCGGCGTCCAGGCAGACCCGGAAATGCCCCTCACCCCGCTGCGATTGGTGGACTGATGAGCGAGCACGAGCACGACGAAGAGGGCTACACCGGTCCGGCGACCCTCGTCTTCGGCACCGACGAGGTCGCGGTGGAGGTCGAGCTGCGGGGCTACTTCCAGCCGATCGACGGCCGCTACCACTGGTACGGCCGGGTGAAGAAGAACGACGAGGTCACGACCCGTGTCGAGGCGGGCGCGCGGACCGCGGTGCTGCGCACCCCGACCGGTGAGGCCGAGGGAACGCTGACCGACCAGGACCCGTGGGGCCGCTACCGGGTGGGCGGCATCTCGACGCCGCCGTACAAGATCGAGGAACCCGTCGAGCACTGATCATGAGGAGAAGCCCCGGCCGGAACTCCCGGCCGGGGCTTCTCGCTGTGCGAACCTCAGGCGCCGAACCCGACCTTGCGCGAGTCCTGCGGGCCGATCTCCACGTACGCGACGCGGCCAGCGGGCACGACGAACCGCGCACCCTTGACGTCCACCAGCGTCAGCACGCTGGACTTGCCGGACACCGCGTCCGCCACCAGAACCTCGACCTCGGACGGGTTGAGCTCACTGGTCACGACGATTTCCCGCGGGCTGTCCGCGACGCCGATCCTGACCTCCACGCTGACCTCCGTGCTCAAGAGAAAAATCTACGGCCGAGCCTACCTAGCCCAAGCCGAGCTGCGTCATGCGCCGCGCGTGCGACTGCTGAAGCCGGCGGAACAGCTGGCCGATCCCGGCGAGGTCGCCGGACCCCCGGATGATCAGCTCCGACAGCCCGTCCCGCTCCGCCACCACGTACTGGGCCTGCGTCAACGCCTCGCCGAGCAGCCTGCGGCCCCACAGCGCGAGCCGGTCGCGGACCCGCGGATCGGACTCGACGGCGGCCTGGACTTCGCGCTCAGCGAACGCGGAGTGACCCGTGTCGGCGAGCACGTGGAGCACCAGCTCCTTGGTCGGCTCGTCGAGCCACTCGGCGATCTCGCGGTAGAAGTCGGCGGCCAGCCCGTCGCCCACGTAGGCCTTCACGAGCGACTCGAGCCACGACTTGGGGCTCGTCGACTCGTGGAACGCGTCGAAGCCCTTCACGAACGGGGTCATCGCGTCCTCGACGGTGATGCCCTCCGTCGCGAGGTGCTTCTGCAGCAGTGTGAAGTGCCCGATCTCGGCCGCCGCCATCTGCGCCAGAGCGGCGCGGCCCGCCAGCGTCGGCGCCGAACGCGAGTCCTCCGTCATCCGGTCGAAGGCCGAGAGCTCGCCGTATGCAAGCGCTCCCAGAAGATCGACAACACCCTCCGCAACACCCATGAGACCGAACTCTAGTGGTCAAAAGTGTCTTGCCAGGTAGAATGGGGGCGGACGCCCGGCGTGACGAGTGTGACGAACCGCCGCGAGGCGCACGAAATGGTGCGCGTACACCTTTCCCGCAGCTGCTCGTCGAGCGCGGTCGAGAGGCCCGGCAGGGCTCGTACGCGCTTGGTACGAGAGAGGCTGATCACCCTGACCGCTGAAGTAGAAGCACATCTGGACCCGGTACTGCTGGAGCACAGCGAGGCCGGAGTCCCCGAGGACGACATGTCGCACCCGTTGCTGGCAGACGCCCCGGTGCAGTCCGAGTCCCCCACGTTCGCCGAACTCGGCGTGCGTCACGAGATCGTCAAGGCGCTCGGCGAAGCCGGCATCGAACGCACCTTCGCCATCCAGGAGCTGACGCTCCCCATCGCCCTCGCCGGTGACGACCTCATCGGCCAGGCGCGCACCGGCATGGGCAAGACCCTCGGGTTCGGCGTGCCGCTGCTGCACCGCGTCGACCTGCCCGGCGACGGCACCCCGCAGGCCCTGGTGGTCGTGCCCACCCGTGAGCTGTGTCTCCAGGTCTCGCACGACCTCACCGACGCGGCGCGCCACCTCGGCGTGAAGGTCGCCGCCATCTACGGCGGCATCCCCTACGAGCGGCAGATCGCGCAGCTCCGCAAGGGCGTCGACGTCGTCATCGGCACGCCCGGCCGCCTGCTCGACCTGGCGGAACAGCGCCACCTGGTGCTCGGCAAGGTCCGCATGCTGGTGCTGGACGAGGCCGACGAGATGCTCGACCTGGGCTTCCTGCCCGACATCGAGCGCATCCTGAACATGGTTCCCGACGAGCGGCAGACCATGCTGTTCTCGGCGACCATGCCGGGCCCGATCATCACGCTGGCCCGCACGTTCCTGAACCAGCCGACGCACATCCGTGCCGAGGAGAACGACGCCGGCCAGACGCACGAGAACACCTCGCAGTTCGTCTACCGCGCGCACTCGATGGACAAGCCGGAGATGCTGGCCCGCGCGCTGCAGGCCCGCGACCGCGGTCTGACGATGGTCTTCGCGCGGACCAAGCGGACCGCGCAGAAGGTCGCGGACGACCTGACCGAACGCGGGTTCGCCGCGGCCGCCGTGCACGGTGACCTGGGCCAGGGCGCACGGGAGAAGGCGCTGCGTGCGTTCCGCGCCGGCAAGGTCGACGTGCTGGTCGCCACCGACGTGGCGGCACGCGGTATCGACATCGACGACGTGACGCATGTCATCAACTACCAGTGCCCCGAGGACGAGAAGACCTACGTCCACCGCATCGGCCGCACGGGCCGTGCCGGCCGCACGGGTGTCGCCGTCACGTTCGTCGACTGGGACGAGACGCACCGCTGGGCGTCCCTCAACGACATGCTCGGTCTCGGCCAGCCGCTGCCGGTGGAGACCTACTCCACCTCGGAGCACCTGTACAACGACCTGGGCATCCCGTCCGGTTCGACGGGCCGGTTGCCGATGAGCCACCGCACCCGCGCCGGTCTCGACGCGGAAGAGGAGGAGAACCTCGACGCCGGCAAGCGCAAGCGCCGTCGCCGCACGGGTTCCGGTTCCACTCCCGGCGGTGCCGAGCAGGCTCCCGAGTCGAGCGAGGAGACCCGCCCGAAGCGCTCCCGGTCGCGCACGCGCAGCCGCGCCGGCGTCACGCAGGAGGGCCAGCAGGCCGAGCCGGCCGCGTCCGAGCCGTCCGACGACGGCGCCTCCGACAAGCCGCGCAGGCGCCGTCGTCGCCGAACCTCTGCCGAACAGGCCGCTCCTTCGGCAGACTGATCACCATGTCGTCCCCCGGTTCCGACGTCACCGAGGTCGAGGACGTCCTCGACGAGCCCGCGCACGAGTCCGCGTCCGATCCAGGGCCTGTCGGGGAACGTCCGCCCGCCCGGTCCTGGCGCACGCGCGCCGACTTCCTCGCGGTCGCGGTGATCGCCGTCGTCTCGCTCGTCGCGTCCGTCCTCACCTGGGCGTTCAGCGATGCCCGCGCCACGACGTCGGTCACCGGGCCGTCGTCGTGGGAGCCTCTGCCCGAGGTGACCGCGCTGCCCCCGTCGCTCGCCGAGGTGTGGCGCGCGCCGAGCGGGGCGACGCAGTCCCCCGCGGTCGTGCTCACGCCGTCGGCCCAGACCGGCGAGGAGAAGCCGTCGGCGGTCGTCACCGGCGACGGCGGCGCGGTCCACGGGCGCGACCCCCTGACGGGTGACGTGCGGTGGACGTACGAGCGCGACCTGCCGCTGTGCGTGGTGAGCACGGGCTGGGGCCGGGCGATGGCCCTGTACTCGAAGGGCACGAACTGCTCGGAGCTCACCTCGCTCGACGGTGTCAGCGGTGAGCGGCGGGCGCAGCGCAACGGCGACGCGGAACCGGGCACGGCACTGCTCAACGAGGGCTCGCACCTCATCACGACCGGGTCGAAGTACACCGAGGTCTACCGGCGCGACGACCTGGTGAAGTCGCTCGAGTACGGCGCCCTTCGGGCGATCGTGAACCCCGGCAAGCAGCCGCGCGCCGGCTGCGCGTACGGCTCGGTCGCGGTGACGTCCGGCAGGTTCGCGATGATCGAGCGCTGCCCCGACGACTCCTCCGACCGGGTCTCGGTGCTCAAGCCGAACCCGGACAAGTCCGATGAGCCGAAGGTGTTCGCGAGCGTCCTGACCGGCGGCAGGAACGTGCAGGTCGTGGCCGTCACGGACAAGCTCGTCGCGGTCGCGGTGCCGGACTCGGGCCGTCTGGTCGTGTTCGACGCCGAGAGCGGCACGCAGATCAGCGACGTGCCGCTCGACGTGCCCGCCGACGACTTCACCGACCCGCCGAACCACGTGGCGCGCACGTTCTCGACCAAGACGAACGTCTTCTGGTTCTCCGGCAGCAGGACGATCGCCCTGTCGCACGACACGCTCACTCCACTGTGGACCGCGGACGGCACGCTGGGCGCCGGCACGACGCTCGCGGGCCGCGCGGTCATCCCGGTGAAGGAGGGCCTGCGGGTGTACGAGCAGGCCACCGGCGCCGTGGTGGGCACGATCAAGGTGAACCGCGAGGGCCACACGGGCCCCGTGCAACTGGCCACAGCCGGTCCCGTCGTCCTCGAGCAGCGTGGCGGAACCCTGGTCGCGCTGCGATAGTTCAGCTCGTGTACTCGCAGATCAGCCCGCACCGGGCGCACCGCGTCGACCTCCCGGGCCGTTACGGCACGATCGCGGCGTTGCGCGCGCCCGCCGCGGGCGACGACGCGGTGCGCACGACGGCGCTGCTCGTGCCTGGCTACACGGGGTCCAAAGAGGACTTCGCGCCGATGATCGACCCGATCGCGGACGCGGGGTTCGAGGTCGTCGCGATCGACCTGCCCGGCCAGCAGGACTCGCAGGGCCCCGACGACGAGGCGCTCTACCGCCCGGGACCGCTGGGGTCGGTGATCGCCGAGCTGATCGGGAAGATCGCCGCGGACGGCCGGAAAGTCCTTCTGCTGGGCCACTCCTACGGCGGTCTGGTGTCACGGGCCGCGGTGTTCGCGGGCGCGCCGATCGCGGGCCTCACGCTGATGTCGTCGGGCCCGTCGGAGCTCCCCGGCGGCGACCGGCGCATGGTGCTGGAGGTCGGCGAGCACGTGCTGGCCGAGCAGGGCGTCGAGGGCACGCAGAAGCTGAACGAGCTGCGGTCGTCGCAGAACCCGGCGTGGGTGGCGCTCCCGCAGGAGCTGAAGGACTTCTACCGCACCAGGTTCCTGAAGTCGCCCGCCGCGGCGTTGCTCGGCATGGGCAACGGCCTGCGCTACGAGCCGGACCAGGTCGCGAAGCTGGCCCGCGCGCTGCGGTCGTCGGGCACGCCGTGCCTGGTGGTGTGCGGTGACTCGGACGACGCGTGGAGCCCAGCCGCTCAGCGCGACATGGCCGAACGGCTGGACGCCGACTTCGCGGTGCTCCCCGGCGTGATGCACTCCCCGAACACCGAGGCACCGCACGAGCTCATGGCCACCCTGCTCCCGACGTGGCGAGCCTGGCTGACCTCCTGAGCTCGTGACCGTCTCGAACCCGCCGGTGCGGTCGAGGCCGTCCCCGATCTACGCCCACCAGAAGAACCACAGCGTCGCACCGGCAACCACCAGCACGACGAAGGAAGCCACCGGCGCCCTCCAGTCCGCGTACCGGTCCGCCACGATCTGCGCACCGACCGCCACCAGCGCTGCCGCCACGTGTGCGATGACCGAGAGCATGCCGGGGCCCGGGAGGTCGCGGGAGTTCGCGTAGAACTGGACGCCGATGTTGCCCAGCGCCAGCAGCACCAGGCCCACCGCCAGCACGCCGCTCACAGCGCGCAGGAATCCGTAGGTCCGCGACGGCCGTTTTGCTGCTTCCACTTCCACGCGCGCCACCCTACCGACGGCAAACACGGCCGCCACGGAGAACGCCACGGAGGACCTACGGAGCCAGCAAGGCCCACGGGTCCAGTGACGGTGCGGCCGCCTGGCCCTCGGGGCAGCTTCGGCGGAAGTCGCACCACTGGCATTGGCGACCGGTGACCGGCGGGAACAGAACTTCCCGGTCGCCGCCCGCTTTCAGGGTCTCGGTGGCCAGGTCGATCTCGTCGGCCGCCTCCTCCGCTCGCCGGACGTGTCTGGCCAGCGACTCCTCCGTGTGTTCCCACACCGCCACCGAGCCGGACGGCAGGTGGTGCAGTTCTACTCGGCGGCACGGTTTGCGCAGTGTTCTGCGGGCGGCGAGGGCGTACAGCGCCAGGGCTTGGGAGCCTCGGGCGTCGTCCGAGGTGAGGACGTGGCGGCCGGTCTTGTAGTCGACGATGACCAGTTCGCCGTCGCGGTGGTCGATGCGGTCGACCCTGCCTTCGGCGACGATGCGGTCTGTCGGGGACGACACCCAGCGTTCTACGCCCAGTGGTTCGAAGTCGACGTCCAGCGACGAGACGTACTCGTGCACCCAGCCGCAGGCTCGGGAGCGGTACTCGGCGGCCTGGTCGACGTCGCGGAAGCCCTCGGACTTCCACTGCCTGTTCACCAGTGCCACGGCCTGGTCCGGGGTGCGGCGGTCCGCCGGCAGGTCGAAGAGGGCCTTCAGCGCGTTGTGGACCACGGCGCCCAGGGTGTTGTGCGCCCAGGCGCCGCCCCGCGGTGGTGAGGGGCGGTCCAGGTACGTCATGCGGAAGCGGCGCGGGCAGTCCGTCCACGTCGCGAGCTTCGCGGGCGTGACGCGCACGAGCCGACGCGGTGCCGCGCCGCCGAAGTCGAAGCCGAGTTGTTCCACCCCGTTCAAGTTACTCAGCACCCCTGACAGTGTTCGACGCCCCTGCTCCGCAGAGGGCGGTTGACCGGACGACCGGCACGAACTCGCTAGATTCCCCGCATGGAGATCTGGCACAACCCCCGCTGTTCCAGGAGCCGCGCCGCCAAGCAGCGCCTCGACGACGAAGGCGTCGACTACACCGAGCGCCGCTACCTCGACGACGCCCCGACCGCCGAGGAGCTGGACGACGTGCTCACGAAGCTCGGCAAGGAGCCGTGGGAGATCGCCCGCACCAAGGAACCCGCCTATCCCGCGCTGCTGGAGCACGACCGCGCCCAGTGGATCGAGCACATGGTCGCCAACCCGAGCCTGATCGAGCGGCCGATCATCATCGACGGCGACAGCGCGCGCATCGAGCGTTAAGCGGCCGAGATGAAGCCCTCCACCGACGACGCCACCAGCTGCACGGCGATGGCGGCCAGGAGCAGGCCGGCGATCTTGGCCATCAGCAGGATGCCGCTCTCCTTGAACACCTTGATCAGCAGGCCGGCGGACCTCAGCGTTCCCAGCAGGACGAGGTGCACGGCCACGATCGCCGCGGCCAGGGCCAGGTAGGAGTCCCAGGCGCCGTTGGCCTGGCGCACGAACACGATCGTCGCGGCGATGGCGCCGGGCCCGGCCAGCAGGGGTGTTCCGAGGGGCACCAGGGCGATGTTGACGTCCTCGACCTCGGGGTGGTTGGTCGTGCCCTTGCCGGTCAGCAGGTCGAGGGCGATCAGCAACAGCAGCAGCCCGCCCGCGCCCTGCAGGGCGGGGATGCCGATGTGCATGTACGCGAGGATCGAGTTGCCCGCGACCGCGAACAGGGTGATCACCAGGAACGACACCAGCACGCCCTGCCGCGCGGCGCTCTTGCGCGCCTCCCGCGACTTGCGGCCGACCAGTCCCAGGAACACCGGCACGGTGCCGGGCGGGTCCATGATCACCAGCAGCGTGATCGAGGCCTCGATGAAGAGCCGCACGTCGAACACGGTGACACCGCCCTATCCGACGAGGATCTCGGCGCCCGTCGCCCTCGCGGCCAGAGCATCCAGCATCTCGGGCGCCGTCGTCTCCGCGCCGAGCCGGACCGTCTTGTTCGTGCCGTGGTAGTCACTCGACCCGGTGACGATCAGGCCGAGCTCGTCGGCGAGCGCACGCAGGGCCCGGCGGGTCTCCAGGTCGTGGTCGGGGTGGTCGACCTCGACGCCGGCGAGGCCGAGTGAGGCCAGCGACCGGAGAACGTCGGGCGCCACGACGGGGCCGCGGGACCGGGCGAAGGGGTGTGCGAGCACGGTGACGCCGCCGGCCTCGGTGATCATCTCGATCGCGCGCTCGACGGGGGTGTCCGTGCGGCCCACGTAGTACTGGCCGCCGGTCAGGAACGTCGCGAACGCCTCGTCGACGGACGACACGACGCCGGCACGGATCAGCGCCTGGGCGAGGTGCGGGCGTCCGGCGGGCGCGTCGAAGGGCAGCCGGGACATCAGGTCGACCGGGTCGATGGGGAAGCCGTCGGCCTGCATCATCTCCGCCATCTTCTGCAGCCGGTGCCGCCGCTCCTCGCGCAGGCGGGACTGCTCCTTCATCAGCATGGCGTGCGTCGGGTCGTACAGGTACGCCAGGAGATGAACGGTGATGGTGCGGCCGTAGCCGTCAGCCGACGAGCACGACAGCTCGGCGCCCCGCACCAGCCGCAGGCCGGGAGGCAGCGACGCGACGGCCTCGGCCCATCCGGCCGCGGTGTCGTGGTCCGTGATCGCCACCGCGTCGAGTCCGGCCAGCGCCGCCGCTCTCACCAGGTCTGCGGGGCTGTCGGTGCCGTCGGACTCGGACGAATGGGTGTGCAGATCGATGACCACGTCGTCCAGTGTGGACGACGTGGAAACCGGCTCCGCTACGGGACCATCTTCTTGCCGCGGGCCGCCCGCTGCGCCTTGATCATCGAGAAGCGCTCGGCCTGTGCCTTCTTGTCGCCGAAGGTCAGCTCCGAGATGGCGTCGTACACCTCTTCGGGGTCCGGCAGGAACTCCAGGCGGTTGAGCGCCTGGATCTGACCGGCCGACTCCACGATGAGCGTGCCGTAGCCGAACATGCGTCCGCCGACGGTGCGCTCGTAGGTGAGGTCGGTGACCTTGCTGATGGGCATCATCGCGACCTTGGTCTCGAAGACGCCCGATGTCAGCATGAACCGCTTGTCGGTGACGACGATGCGTTCGACCCACCACTCGATGATGAAGTACGAGAGGCGCAGCAACACGATCAGCGCCCCGTACCACAGCAGGTTCTGGATCAGGCCCGCCTCGGCGGGGGCCAGGTACGAGATGAGCATGAAGCCGGCGAGCAGTGCCGCCGCCTCCAGGACGTCCCAGATCAGGTAGGACCAGTGCCTGCGCACCCGGATGACCCGACGCTCGCTCGACAACAGGTAGTCGTCCGGATCACGTGGTGCGAACATGCGCTACCAGCCCTTTCTGGTACCAGCCAGTGCCCCTGTCCCTGCCCCGCGCCGTTCCGCGGAACTAGAACAATTGTCGCACGAAGGTGATCAGGGCCTCAGCCGCAGTCCGCAGCGAGTTGAGGATGTTCTGGACCAGTTGGGCCGCCTGCTGTGGCTCCGCGATGAGGAAGAACAGCAGCAAGGCGATTCCGGCGAAAGTGAGAATCTTCTTCAAGTTCACGGTGTCCACCCCGTCCGCGTTCGCACCCGTTTGGCGCCGTTCGTGACCGTTGTACAGCACGATTCAGCACCTTGGGAGATTTGTACCGCAGCCGGGGTAGTGGACAGCACCACCATTCCGGTGTGACTACGCTTCGTGATCGTGACGGCCAGCGATGAGAGCACCATCCGTTGCGTGGGAGCGATCGTGCATGACTCGGATGGGCGACTGCTGCTCGTGCGGCGCTCGAATCCGCCTGGTGAAGGCATGTGGTCGATACCGGGCGGGCGCGTGGAGTCTGGCGAGGCGGACGAGGCCGCTGTGACGAGGGAAGTCGCCGAGGAGACGGGACTCTCCGTCACCGTCGGCAGGCTCGTCGGCAGCGTCGAGCGGCCGGCCCCGGACGGGATTTTCGCCATCTTCGACTTTGAATGCCAGGTCACATCGGGTGTGCTCCGAGCGGGCGACGACGCATCGGATGTCGCGTGGGTCGACAGTGCGACCTTGGCCACACTTCCGACGGTCGACGGGCTGCTGGGAGCGCTCTCAGACTGGAACTGCCTGCCCAGGGCCTGATCACGGTTCATGCGATCGAGGACGGGCGCTCAGTGCCAAACGAGACGTCCGCCGTGGGCCTCGGTCGTCGCCAAAGTGGTCCTCGAGACCTCGGATTCACGCACTTGGACCAACGTCAGCTCACCGTTCTCGTGGGCGGCCCACCACACCGGCCTGCCCAAAGCCGACAAAGCGGGCACGAGGTCGAGCCCGGAGCCGCTCGTGATGACGACGACCGGGGCGTCGATCGGCTCGACCGCCTTGGCGAGGTCCGCGACCGGGTCGCCGGCGACCAGCCGGGGCGGGTTCTTGCGCAGCACCCCGGACGCCACGCCGAACAGGCGCAGCCGCTCCGGCTGGTCCGCCCACACGCACGCCTCGAGCCACGCGTAGGCGTCCTCGTCGGTCAGGTCGGCCGGGGCGGCGCCGATGCCCGCCTTGGCGGCCACCTTGACGGTCTTGGGCAGCTTCGGCAGCACCGCGCCCGGTGCGAGCTCCAGCGCGCAGTGCAGGCCCAGCGCGGCCTTGGCGGGCCCGGCGACGACCTGGCCGGCCTCGGCGGTCTGGTAGCGGTACGAGTACTGGTCGAGCCCGAGCAGCAGGCCCGCCGTCGTCGCGGCCTCCACGAGCCCGATCGGCCCGCCCGCCTGCTTCGCCGCGGCGGCCACCGCCGGGTAGAGCAGCGCGGCTCTGCGGACCTCGTTGGTCTGGACCACCTGCGAGCTCACGAGGGCCCGCACGCGGTCGCCGCGTTCGAGCAGGAAGTCCCGGAACATCGGCCAGGCGCTCTCGTCCGCGCCGTAGGTGCCGCCGAGCGACGGGTAGTAGTTCGAGAGCTGGTGGAACGGTTCGGCTTGCACGAGGCGATGCGCCGCCGCCAGCAGGAGCTCGCCCGTGGCGTTGTCCTCGCTGGCGGCGGTCAGCAGGCCGGCGACCTCCGGATCCTCGGCTGCACGCGACGCGAGGTGCTCGTAGAGCGGCGAGGTGGCCGCCGCCTCCACGGCGAACTCGCGCAGACGTTGTTGTGCCAGATCCAGAGAAGTCACTTCACTCCTTGGGTTCAGGGCGTCCCGGCTGCTCGCCACCGCGGGCCTCGCCGTAGGACTGCTTCGGCACCATGACCTTGCGCCTGAAGATGCACACGACCGTGCCGTCCTGCTTGTAGCCGCGAGTCTCCACGTAGACGACGCCCCTGTCGTCCTTGGACTTGGACGGCGTCTTGTCGAGCACCTCGGTCTCACCGTAGATCGTGTCACCGTGGAACGTCGGCTTCACGTGCCGCAGCGACTCGATCTCCAGGTTGGCGATGGCCTTGCCGGAGACGTCGGGCACGGACATGCCGAGCAGCAACGAGTAGATGTAGTTGCCGACGACGACGTTCCTGCCGAAGTCCGTCGTGTTCTCCGCGTAGTTCACGTCCATGTGGAGCGGGTGGTGATTCATGGTGAGCAGGCAGAACAGGTGGTCGTCGTACTCCGTCACCGTCTTGCCGGGCCAGTGCTTGTAGACCGCGCCGACCTCGAACTCCTCGTAGTACCGACCGAACTGCACCGCGCCTCCTGCTACGTGTGATCGAGATCTGTCACGGGTGGGGAGACAGTCTTCACACGGAGGGAGTACCCTCGGCAACCGGTGTGTGAGGATTTCCACCACCGGTGACCTTCGCCCCGAGGAGGTGAGGACCCCTAAATGAGCAAGGACCCCCACCCTGCCAGTACCAAGCGCGTCCTCGCCGAGGTGGCTTTCTAGATCCGTCTGGAACGTTTGAGCTCTTCTCGGTCAGGGCGCTCGTCGTGCTTTCGCACTTTCATGCCGACGTGTGTACCTGGAGGAACTCACCATGCCCAGCCTGCCCTCGATCCGCGGACGGGGATCCCAGCGCGGCCCCGCAGGGCACGTTCCGCACGTCCCCGTGCCGTTGTCGCACTACGTGGTCGACTGCGCCGTCTACGTGGACGGCAAGCGCTTGCCCGGCCGGTGGACGCACACCGACGCCGTCAAAGAGGTGCGCAGGCGCAAGGACGGGTTCGTCTGGATCGGCCTGCACGAGCCGGACGCGGAGCAGATCGAGGGCATCGCCGAGACGTTCGGGCTGCACGAGCTCGCCGTGGAGGACGCGGTGCACGCGCACCAGCGCCCGAAGCTCGAGCGGTACGACAACACGCTGTTCATGGTCTTCAAGACCGTCCGCTACGTGACCAACGAGTCCCCGGACACCGCCAACGAGATCGTCGAGTCCGGCGAGATCATGGTGTTCCTGGGCAAGGACTTCGTGATCACCGTGCGGCACGGCAACCACTCCGGCCTGTCGAAGCTGCGCCACGTGCTGGAGGACGACCCGGAGCGCCTGGAGATCGGCCCGTCCGCGGTGATGCACGCGATCGCCGACCAGGTCGTCGACAACTACCTCGAGGTCACCGACCACATCGAGGACGACATCGACCGCATGGAGGAACGGGTCTTCGCGCCGCGCACCGAGGTGAGCGCGGAGCAGATCTACATGTTCAAGCGCGAGGTCGTGGAGCTGCGCCGCGCGGTCATGCCGCTCGCGAACCCGTTGCGCCGCTTGGCCGAGGGCTACACGCCGCTCATCCCCGAGCAGGTGCGGGCGTTCTTCCGCGACGTCGACGACCACCTCACCGAGGTGTCCGAGCGCGTCACGGCGTTCGACGAGCTGCTGACCACGCTGGTCGACGCGACGCTCGCGAAGATCACGCTGCAGCAGAACACCGACATGCGCAAGATCACCTCGTGGGTCGCGATCATCTCCGTGCCCACCATGGTCGTCGGCGTGTACGGCATGAACTTCGACTACATGCCAGAGCTGAAGTGGAAGTTCGGCTACCCGCTGATCATGAGCCTGGTTCTCGTGGCCTGCCTCACGCTCTACCGAATACTGCGCCGAAATCGCTGGCTCTAGTCCGATTTCGCTCGCTTCGTTCGTCGTAGAAGGGCTTCGTCATGACCAGAATGCTCACCAACATCCGCTTCTGGATCCTCGCGTTCCTGCTCTGCTGGATCACCACCGTGTTCGTGCTGATCAGCGGAACGCCCTGACGTGTACGAGCGGCTGACGAACCTCAGGTTCTGGCTGCTGGTGTTCCCGATCGGCTGGCTCGCGATGGTGTTCGTGTGCATCGCGGCCTGGCCCAGTCCGGGCGCCGAGTCACCGGACGAGCTCGCCTCCGAGGTGACGAACGCCTTGCGCGCACACGACTTCCACCGGCTGCAGCCGTTGCTGGCGGTCGGTGGCGAGGACGTGGCGAAGTCGACCGCGGACCAGTTCCGGACCGCTCAGGTGGAGCGCGGCTACTACCGCGACGGCGCCGTCGTCGTCGAGTACGCGCACGCCGGCACCCGCGCGGAGTTCCGGCTGCCCGTCGAGGTGCGGGAAGGCCGGTACGTGGTGAACCCGGTGGTCACTCCCACGGGGTGACGTTCCAGGTGAACGGCGTGCCGTGGCCCTGTCCGTGGCCGAGGTTCAGCGAGATCCCCGCGGGCCAGAGCTTGAGCAGCAGCTCGAACCGGTACTCGTCGGGGCCGTCCACGCGGCGCGGCTCGAACACCAGCAGTGCCAACGGTGTCGTGGGCGTCGCCTTCGCCGCCGCGTCCGCCAGCACGGCCCTGCCCATCGCGCGGTCGGCGGGCGAGACGTACTGCCACACCACGGAATGCCACACGACGGTGAGCACGTCGCGTTCGGCGCGGGCGAGCTGTCCCGCGAGCCACTCGGGGCCCGGCGACCGGTCGACCCCGACCGGGTCGGTCGCGGCGAGGTCGAGCGCGTCGCGCAGCCGGTTCCACCGCTCCAGCTGATCCGCCCAGACGAACGAGCTCAGGTGCAACCGTCCGTCCTCAGTGGACACGTCGACGGGGTGGAGGTCGCAGCCGGCCCGTCCGACGACGCGCAGCCGGTGGGAGAGGTCGGCGGGCGGTCTTCCCGTCCACTCGGGGTCGAGCACGAGGAGGCTGTCCGGGTCGCCGAGGACCGTGTCCTCCAGCCGGTAGCCGACGTGGTGCGGACGCAGGTTCAGCCCGCCGCTCGCCCCGACCTCCAGCAGCCGCACGCAGAACGGCACGGTCCTGTTCGCGGCCTTCGCGGCCTCCTGCGCGGCGACCACCAGGCCGCCGTAGAGGGGCGCGCTGCGGCCGGGTTCGTTGGTCTGCACGACGGTGGCCAGGACGCGGTGCCTGAGCAGGTCCGCGTGCTCCTCGAGGGCGGGCAGGGCGTCCTGCCACAACATCGGCAGGTGCGGCTGGCCGCCGACGGACGGGTAGTGCTTCGCGAGACCCGGCGCGCGGCCTTCGAGCACGAGCCGGTGCACGGCGCCCGCGAACCGCAGCCCGGGCATGGTGCCCTCCCGGTCGCGTTCGGACCCCGCCATGACCCTGGCGGTGACACCGCCCCGCCCGAGGTCGTCCGCGGCGTCGTCGAGGAGCCGCTGGGTCAGCGGACTGCGGTCGCGGCACGCGCGGGCGGCCGCGGCGAACAGCTCGGCAAGCACGGCGTTGACGCTAGTGGGAGAACTGTCCCGCGTCATCCGGAGACGACCTCATTACGCTGCTGGAATGGTTCGAGTGCTCGCGGTGGCGGACGAGATCGTCGAACAGCTGTGGACGGCGCGGGTTCGGTCGTTCGACGTGGACCTGGTCCTCGCGGCCGGCGACCTCCCGTTCGACTACCTGGAGTTCCTGGCCAACGCGCTGGAGAAACCGCTGGTGTTCGTGCCCGGCAACCACGACGCCGACCTCTCCGGCTACTCGAACGTGCGCGGCCTGTGGACCAAGGCGGGCGTCCCGGTGCGCTGGCCGGGCCCCACCGGTGCGGTGAACGCGGACGAACGCGTGATCGACGTCGCCGGCCTGCGCATCGCGGGCCTCGGCGGTTCGATCCGCTACAACAAGGGCCCGAACCAGTGGACGGAACGGCAGCAGGCCCGCCGTGCCCGCCGGGTGTCCCGGCTGGCGGCGTGGCGCAGGCTGCGGGACGGACGGGGCGTGGACGTGCTGCTCACCCACTCACCACCGTTGGGGTGCGGCGACGAACCCGACGCGCCGCACCGCGGGTTCTCCTGCCTGCACGGCCTGGTGTCGCGCCTGGAACCCGGCTTTCTGCTGCACGGCCACATTCATCCGCACGGCGTACCGCGCCGGGACCGCGCGTTGGGTTCCACGCGCGTGGTGAACGTCGTCGGGTACAAGCTGCTGGACATCTCGGGAGCTCGCGATGAGACGTGACACCGGTTTCCCCGTCGCCGACGCGGAGAACGACTTCCTGCGGGCCCGCCGCCGCCAGGTGATGTCGCGCCTGGCGGCGTGGCTGCGCCGCGAGCCGGACGACGTGAACATCATGCTGCCGTTCCACGAGGTCGTGGACGCACTGGGCATGGTGTCCGAGAAGCGCCTGGGCCTGCAGTCGATCCGCCTGGACTCGATCGTGGGCAGCGTCGACCGCACCCGCGACTTCGACCGCCGCTTCCGCCCGACCTCCGGCCGGGTCCGCGAACGCTGGCAACGCCTGGCCCTGGCCACCCGCCGCGGCGAGAACGTGCCGCCGATCGAGGTCTACCGCATCGGCGAGCTGCACTTCATCATCGACGGCCACCACCGCGTCTCGGTCGCGCACGCCCTCGGGCTGTCGGTGATCGACGCCTACGTGACGCAGGTGATCACGCGGGTCAACTCCTCCGGCATCCGCTACCGCGGCGACCTGATCGTGAAGGACTACCGGCGCCTGTTCCTGGACCGCGTGCCGCTGAGCGGCGAGACCCGCGCCGCGGTCGTGCTGTCCGACCCGTGGGACTACGCCGAGCTCGGCGAGCACGTCGAGGCCTGGGGGTTCCGGCTGATGCAGGACACCGGCGCCTTCCTGGACCGGTCGGAGATCGCCCGGCGGTGGTACGCCGACGAGTACAAGCCCGTCGTGGCGATGCTGCGGCAGGCGGACATGATCGGCGACCGCACCGAGACCGAGGCGTACATGTGGGTGGCGGCGGAGCGCTACCGGTTGATCCGGACGCACCGGTGGGACGCCGAGGTGATCAACGCCGTGCGGGAGGAGACGCAGGCGCACGGCCGGGGGCCGCGGGTGTAGCGGGCCGGCAGGCGTGGTGGGGCGGTCGGCGGGAGTTGCGCGGCGGTTTCAGGGGTGACGGCGGCACGACGACGGGCGGCCGGGCCGATGCAGCCGGACCGAGACGCCGGACCGAGACGCCGAGCCGGGGCGGCCGGGGCAGGGCAGCCGGGTCAGGGCAGCGGTTGAGCGGACACAAGGCCGGGCCGAACCCGCGCGGCAGCGCCGCCGGACCCCACGCGGTGGCGGCAAGGCTGTCTGGGCCACGCCACAGCCACGCCACAGCCGCGCCAGAGCCGGGCGGACCCGCTCTTCAGCACGGCAGAGCCGACCGCGGCCGGGACCGGGATCCGGTGAAGCCGGAACCGGCGCGGTGAAGCGCGGCAAGGCCCGGTCAAGCGGTACACCGCACCCTCGCCCGGGCAAGGCGAGCACAACCCGCCGGGCAGGGCGCCGCGAAACTCGGTCGCGCCACCCGACCGCTCGTCGTTAGCGTGCACGGGTGCCTGATCTTGTCACCGACATCGTCACCGACCGCCTGATCCTCCGCCCGTGGACGTCCGCCGACGTCCAGGCCGTGGTCGGCGCCGACCGGCAGCCCTCGTGGGCCGACGACTTCCCCGCCGAGGGCGACACCGTCATCGCGGGACTCATCGACTCCCACCCCGACTGGCTCTCGCCGTTCGGGCACCGGCTGATCATCGAGCGGTCCACGTCCGAGGTCGTGGGATCGCTGGGGCTGTTCTGGCCTCCTTCCGACGGGCGGGTGGAGATCGGGTACGGCGTGGTGCCGTCACGCCAGGGACGCGGTTATGCCTCCGAGGCGACCGCGGCGCTGACGGCGTTCGCGCTCGGGTCGGAGGACGTGCACACCGTCCACGCCAACGTCGAACCGTCCAACCCGGCCTCCGCGCGCGTGCTCGAGAAGGCCGGCTTCGAGAAGACCGGCAGCACCGACGAGCTGATCAGCTACCAGCGCCCGGCCTGAGCGGACGCGCTCACCGGGGCGCGACGCGCGGGCCGTCCGCCTCGGGCAGCGGGCGCGCCTGGTCGAGGACCTCGTCCGTGTACTCGTCCAGCAGCCGCGTCCCGATCTGTTGCGCGTAGCCGAAGATGACGGCCCACAGCAGCAGGGCCGCGGCCGACGGTATGCCGATCAGCCCGCTCGTGACGCCGGCTCCCAGGGCCAGGATCCCGACCACCGCCAGTGCCGCACCGAGCATGATCTTGATCAGCGCCTGGTAGCCGATCATCACGTACGGCGAGAGCGATGGCCGGCGGCGTAAGAGCAACACCACGGCGGCCAGCACCGCGCCGAACGCGCCGAGCACCTGCACGAGCCAGACGTCCACACCGGACGCCTTGACGGTCCCGCCGGGGCACACCGTCGGCAGCGCGTTCTCCTTCGGATCGACGCAGAGCGGGATGATGCCCGGCTTCACGATGCCGACGACGCCCAGCACCGTGTTGATCACGAACAGCACCAGCGACGCCGCGATCAGCTTGTTGCGCAACGCCCTTGAGCCCGCGTGCGCGAAGTCCGAGTTGTCGTAGGCCGCCCGCAGCGCGTCCACGACGATCGCGCGCTCCACCGCGGGCGCGAACTCCCCCGGCCGCAGCTCCTCCAGGGCACGGCGGCGCGGGTCGTCGTCGTCGAGGTACTGCGCCACGCGCGCCTGCAGACCGGGCAGCCGCCCCAGGAAGCCGCGTTCCGCCGAGATCGTCGCCACCTCGGCCTCGTGCAGGGCGCGCCAGGCCCGTTCGATGTACCAGCCCGACCACCAGGACGGCACCATGCGCCACCACGGCTCGCGGTCGCTCAGCATCGCCTCCACCACCGCCGCCTGCTCCTCGGCGGTGCGGCGCCACACGTCGCCCTCGGGATCGACCGGGTCGCACGGTCCGAGCGCGGCCAGATCCGCGCGGACCCGGTCCAACCGGGACTGCACGACGAGTCTCCAGTCGGTGACTCTGGGTTTGCGCTCGGCCATGTCCCGATGGTGACAGGCACCACCGACAATTTCGGCATCCATCCGTGTGACGTGCGAAAACGTCACCAGAACGCTTACATCCACTTGCGCTTATATACACAGCAAGTTATAAAACTCTCCGTGGACGTCTTCGAAGCCGTGGCCGAACCGACCCGCCGCCACCTGATCGGCCTGCTCGCCGAACGGGAGCGCACCGCGGGCGAGCTCGTCGACAGCCTGCCGGCGCTGACGCAGCCCGCCGTGTCCCGGCACCTCCGCATCCTGCGGGAGACGGGACTGGTCGAGGTGAGGCCGGACGGCCAGCGGCGCATCTACGCCCTCAGACCCGATGGCCTGCAACGCATCGACGACTGGATCACCCCGTACCGCCGCTTCTGGCGCGACCACCTGGCAGCACTCGAGCAGCACCTGGAGGACCGGTGAACGACCTCGGCACCGTGACCCTGACCGGCACCCACGCCATCCTCACGTTCGAGCGCAGGCTCGCGTTCCCGATCGACCGCGTCTGGACCGCGATCACCGACCCGGACGAACGCGGAGCCTGGCTAGGCACAACGCACCACGAGTGGCGGCAACGGATCGTGGAGGACAGCGTCGTCCGCTACGAGCTCACGGCCGACGGCGACGCGACCCTGCTGACCTTCACCCACACCGGACTGTCCGAACGCAACGCACTGGGCTTCGCGCCCGGCACGCACGCGTTCCTCGACCGGCTGCGGGCGCACCTCGACGCCGGCAGCCTCCCGAACTGGGGCGAGCGCTACGCGCCGGCGTACCCGGCGTGGCGAGACGCTTCTTGAACCGGCCCTGTTCGCCTGGCCCGTGGTGACCGTGTCCGGCAACACCTCGAAGGCATTCCTGGACAGAAGGGTTGCCAGCTTGGAGTCATCTGGCAACACTTCTATCCACTACACGCGGACTCAGGCGGTCTGCGAGGGCTCCACCAGCGCACGGAGCCGGGGAGGCATCCTCTTCTCCAACCCGTACGGTTCGAGGTGCGCCTGCAGCACGCCCGTGAACGCCCGCTCCACCGAAGCGGTGTCCCAGTTGTCGCTCTCCAGGATCGGCTGCTTGAAGTACGGCTGCCCCACGATGTGGAGCTGACGCCCGTTGCAGCGGACGACCTGGCCGGTGATGCCCTCCGCGCGGTCCGACAGCAGGAACAGCACCAGCGGTGCCACCTTGCCCGGCGTGCGGTCCGCCGGGATGGCGCGCAGGGACCGTTCCGACTTCCACACCATCCGCGTGTGCGCGACGGGGCACACGGCGTTCACGCGGATGCCCTCGGACTCGAGGTCGAGGGCCCAGGAGTAGCTCAGCGACGCCACGGCGCCCTTGGTCGCCGAGTACGTGGCGAGCTTGCGCTGGCCGAAGGAGGCGCCGGAGGAGATGTTGATGATCGAACCGCCGCCGGTCGTGCGCATCGCCCTCATGGCGGCGATGCCGACGTAGATGACGCCGAGGACGTTCACCTCGACTACGTGCTTGATCGTCTCCGGGTCGTCGTCCCAGGGCGCGGTCTCGTAGTTCAGGCCCGCGTTGTTCACGAGGCCGTCGACGCGGCCGAACTCGTCGACGCACAGGTCCACGATCTTGGCCGCCTCGCTGGGGTCGGCCACCGTGTGGTTCGAGGCCACGGCGCGGCCGCCGTAGCCCCTGATGTGTTCCGCGACCCGTTCTGCCAGGTCACCATCGTTGTCGTTGACCACCACCGACGCGCCCGCGAGGGCCGCGTGCATCGCGTAGGCTTCGCCGAGTCCTCGGCCGGCCCCCGTGATGACGACCGCTTTGCCGTCCAGGATCCCCATTGCACGCTCTCTTCCTCATCCAGCGGCGGTTCGAGGCCCCCCTGTGGCCCTGTTCCCGCCTTCGACAAGCGTGCGGACGATCCGGAGCGGCGCAGTACATGGTTTCGATGAGATGACGCTGCGGAGCGCCCAGTGGCGAACGGAGTTCGGTCGGGCAGTTTGTCCGACCGATCGGCCCTAGCAGCGCGAAGACCTTTGCCCTCACTCGACCGGGTGACGAAAACGGGCCGTCCTCCCGTGTGGGAAGACGGCCCGCTTCAAAGGGATTTCACCGTTCCGTGTAGGTCAGGTTCTTTCCGCTGGACGGATCGAAGAGCTGCACCTTGTCCGCGTCGAACCAGATGTCCGAAGTGGCCCCTTCGACCGCGCCGGACGCCGACGACAGACGCGTCACCAGTCCGATGCCGTCGCCGGGCACGTCGTCCGCTCCCGCGTCCGCCGCGAGCTCCTGCAGCTCCGCCGAGGCCGCCTGCTCGCCCGTGAGGTTGAAGTAGGCGTACTTGTCGGACCCCATCGACTCCAGCACGTCCACCTGGTGCGTGAACTTGCCGCCGGCCGACAGCGCCGCCGCGTCGACCAGTGCCGCGTCCTCGAAGTGCTCGGGGCGGACGCCCATGATCACCTCGCGGGGCGCGTCGGCGCCCTCCACCAGCTGCCGCACCCGGTCCGTCAGCGTCACGTCGCCGAGCACCGAGCGCAGCGCGCCGTTCTCCAGCGTCGCCGGCACGAAGTTCATCGACGGCGAGCCGATGAAGCCCGCGACGAAGAGGTTGGCCGGGTTGTCGTAGAGGAACTGCGGCGCGCCGATCTGCTGCACGATACCGCCGCGCATGACCACGACCCGGTCGCCGAGGGTCATCGCCTCGGTCTGGTCGTGCGTCACGTACACCGTGGTCGTGCCGAGCTGCTTCTGCAGGCGCGACACCGAGGTGCGCATCTGCACGCGGAGCTTGGCGTCCAGGTTGGACAGTGGTTCGTCCATGAGGAACGCCTTGGGGTTGCGCACGATCGCGCGTCCCATCGCCACGCGCTGCCGCTGGCCACCGGACAGGTTGGACGGTTTGCGGTCGAGGTGCTGCGAGAGGTCGAGGATGTCCGCGGCCTCCTTGACCTTCTTCTCGACCGTGGCGTTGTCCACCTTGGCCAGCCGCAACGGGAAGGCCATGTTCTCCTTGACCGTCATGTGCGGGTAGAGCGCGTAGGACTGGAACACCATGGCGATGTCACGGTCCTTGGGCGCCTTCTCGTTGACGCGCTGCCCGCCGATGCGCAGCTCGCCGTCGGTGATGTCCTCCAGGCCCGCGATCATGTTGAGCGTGGTGGACTTCCCGCAGCCGGACGGCCCGACCAGGATGATGAACTCGCCGTCGGCGATCTCGAGGTTGACCTCCTGCACGGCCAGCGCGCCGTCGGGGTACCTCTTGGTCACCTTGTCCAGAACGATCTCTGCCATTGGTCAACTCACCCCTTGACGGCGCCGGAGGTCAGGCCGGCGACGATCCGGCGCTGGAAGAACAACACGAAGAGGATGATCGGGATGGTGATCACGACGGCGGCCGCCGCGATCGACCCGGCCGGGTCCTCGAACTGCGAGCTGCCGGTGAAGAACGACAGCGCCACCGGCACGGTCCGCGACTGCTCGGTCGAGGTGAGCGAGATCGCGAACAGGAAGTCGTTCCAGCAGAAGATGAACACCAGGATCGCCGTCGTGAACACGCCGGGCGCGGCCAGCGGCGCGATGACGCGGCGGAACGCCTGCCCCGGCGTCGCGCCGTCCATCTTGGCCGCCTTCTCGAGCTCCCAGGGGATCTCGCGGAAGAACGCCGAGAGGGTGTAGATCGCGAGCGGCAGCGCGAACGTGATGTACGGCAGGATCAGGCCGGGCCACGTGTCGAAGAGACCGAGCGAGCGCTCGATCTCGAACAACGGGGACACGAGCGAGACCTGCGGGAACATCGCGATCAGCAGTGAGACGCCCACCAGCAGGCTCTTGCCGGGGAAGTCCAGCCTGGCGATGGCGTAAGCGGCCATCGTGCCGAACACCACGGCGATCGCGGTCGCGATGATCGCGATGCCGATGGAGTTGAGCAGGGCCCGCGTGAACTCCGACGTCGAGAAGATGTTCTGGTAGTTCTCCAGACTCCACTCGCGCGGGATGAAGTTGCCGTCCGCCAGCGTCGCCGACGACTTGAACGACAGCGACACGATCCACAGCACCGGGAACAGCGCGTAGATCACGACGACCGCGTTGAGGACGCCCCAGCCGACCTTCTTGCCGGTGGTCTCAGCTCCTCCGATGCCTGCCATCAGCGCTTCCCCCCGTCGTCGCTGCCGGGGGCAGCGGTGCCGAAGAGCTTGATGAACACGAACGCGATGATCGCGACCATGATGAAGATCAGCACGGACATGGTCGATCCGATACCGAGGTTCAAGCCCTTGATGAGGTTGTTGTAGGTCAGCATCGACACCGACGACGTGCCCTGCGAACCCGCGGTGAGCACGAAGAGGTTGTCGAAGATGCGGAACGCGTCGAGCGTGCGGAACAGCAACGCCACCAGGATCGCCGGCTTCATGATCGGCACGGTGATCCTGATGAACCGCTGCCAGCCGCTCGCGCCGTCCATCGCGGCGGCCTTGAGCAGGTCGTCCGGCACGAGTGCCAGACCGGCCATGAGCAGCAGGGCCATGAACGGCGTGGTCTTCCAGATCTCCGCGATGCTCACGACGATCAGCGAGGGGATCTTCTCCGTCAGCACCGGGTCGCCGCCGAGGGCCTCTGCGAGGTAGCCGGTGCCGGGCGTCCAGGCGAAGCGCCAGGAGAACGCGGCCACGACCGTGACGATGCCGTACGGGATGAGCGTCGTCGTGCGGACGATGCCGCGGCCGACGAGTGCGCGGTGCATGATCAGCGCGAGCGACATGCCCAGCACCAGCTCGATCGCGACGGTGACGACGGTCAGCACGACCGTCACCCACACCGCGTTCCACCAGTACGGGCTGCTGAGCACGGTGACGTAGTTGTCGAACCAGATCCACTCGGTCCGGTCCGGGAACTTCAGGTCGAACCTCTGCATCGACAGCAGCAGCGAGTAGAGGATCGGCCAGCCCGTCACCGCGATCATGGTGATGGCGGCGGGGGCGCAGAGCAGCCAGCCGAGCTTGCGCTCGGCCCTCTTGCCCTCGCTCAGCGCCGCCTTCTTCTTCGGGGCAACGGGAGCCGGTGAGGCACCGGTCGTCGCCGTGTCCTCTGTCGTCGTCTGACTCACGGCAGCACCCCCTTGGAGTCGAGCGCGTCCTGCAGTTCCTTGCGCAGCCGGTCCGCCGTCGCCTGCGGGTCGATGCTCGCGGGCGGCGACAGGATCGTGGAGATCACGGTCGACACGTTCTGGTACGCGGGCGTGCGCGGCCGCACACTCGCGTTCTCGAGCGTCTTCTTGATGTCCTCGCGCATCGGGTACGCCTCGGCCATCTCCGGCTCGTCGTAGACGGTCCGGATGGTCGGCGGCACACCGTCCTTGAGCGCGGCGAACTTCTGGTTCTCCGCGTTGCGCAGGCACGACACGGCGTCGAACGACTCGTCCGGGTGCGTGGTGTAGTTGCTGACGGCGTAGTTGATGCCGCCGACGGTGACCTTCGCCTGGTCACCGCTCAGGGTGGGGAACGGAGCCCACTTGAAGTTCTTCGCGAAGTCCGGCTTCTTCTGCGCCGCCGCGTAGACGTACGGCCAGTTGAGCTGGAACGCCGCGTTGCCGCCCTCCATGGCGAGGCGCGCGGTGTCCTCCGACGCGTTGGAGAACGACGGGTCGATCGCCTTCGACGTGGCGAGCTTCTTCAGCGCCGCCAACGCTTCCACGGCCTTGTCGTCGACGATGGCCTTGGTGCCGTTCTCGTCGAGGATCTTGCCGCCGTTCGAGCTGACGAGGGTGTTGTACAGCACGACGAGCCCCTCGTACTGCTTGCCCTGCCCCACGATCTGGCCGGGCTTCCCCTCCGCCACCAGCGCCTCGGCCATGGAGATCATCTCGTCCCACGTCTTCGGCGGCGTGGGCACGAGGTCGGAGCGGTACCAGAGCAGCTGGACGTTGGTGTTGTCCGGAGCCCCGTACAGCTTCCCCTCGTACATCGCCGTCTGGAGCGGCCCAGGCAGCGTCTCGCTCTCGATCCGAGACCTCACCGAGGCGGGGAACTCCTTGATCCAGCCCGCTTTGGCGAGTTCCGCGGTCCACGTGACGTCGAGCCCCAGGACGTCCATGCTGTCGTCCTCGGCCGCGAGTCTGCGCACCATCTGCTCGCGCTGACCGTCCGCCTCACGAGGCAGCTTGTTGTAGACCAGCTTGTAGCGACCGCCGGCCTTCGCGTTGCAGTTGTCGACGATGGCCTGGAAGTTCTCCTGCGGATATTTGTAAACGTTGACGGTGATGCCGCCGCCGCTGGACCCGCACGCCGTGACGGTGGACGCCGCGAGTATCGCGGCCCCCACGCCGGCGGCGAGTCGATAGCGCCGTGTCGCACCCATCGGCCCAGCCTCCTTCCCGACTGCACGGAGGAGCCAGACCGCAGCGCCTGGCACCTCGTCGTGCCACCGGCCGCACCGGGCGGACCGGTCAGACGAACCTAGGCCCGATGATCACGAGTCGCAACCAAAGGAAGCAACGATTCAGAACCAATGCGCCGACCTGCGTCTCAACTGCCGGGGTTCGACGGGCGCATGGCGAGCTTGGCGAGCAGGTCACGGCCCTTCTCGGCCGACTTCGGCTGGCAGAGCACGTCGTACCTCCCCGCGACCAGCTGGCTGGCCGACTGGAAGTCGCGCTTGCCGCGCGCCGACCCGTAGCCGACCGCCGCGAACACGAGCCCGAAGAACACCCCGGTGATGAGACCGGTCAGAACAGGGCCGACCGTCACGCCCGGCTCCGGGCTGAACAGGGTGAGCAGCAGACCGACGAACAGGCCGAACCACGCACCGCTGGCGGCGCCGGTCATGAGCACGCGGCTCCAGGTCAGCTTGCCGGTGACCCGTTCGACGAGCATGAGGTCGACACCGACCACAGTGATGTCCTGCACCGGGAAGTCTTCCAGTGCAAGGAAGTCGACCGCGCGCTGCGCCTCCTCGTACGTCTCGTACGAGCCGACCGGCCACCCCGTCGGCGGGGTGGGCAGGCGGGGCGGGACTCCGGGCCGGTTCTGGCTGGCGAACGGACTCGTCACAGGAACCACCTCTGTCGGACGCGCTGATCGTTCCATCCTGCCAAAGCCCGGTCCGCCGTGCTCAGACGCCTACGGGTGTTTTGCCGGGTTCAGCCGGGGAAGGCGAGCTCGAACCGGTGAGCGAAGGCCCGGTACGACCGCGCGTAGGCGTCGGTCTCGTCCGCGACCCGCTCCCGCTCCTTGCTCAGCACCTCACCGGCGGCACCGGCGTTCCCGGCCAGCAGGTGGATGATCGCGAGCTTGCGCGCCCGTTCGAAGTCGAGCAGCGACTCGGGCTTCGCCACCAGTGCCTTCGCGACCGCGTCCCACTTCGCGTGCCGGTCGATGTACGGCTTGCCGAACTCCAGGAACGCGCTCACCAGCGACGCGGCGACCGGCCCGTGGTTCCCGCCGGGCGTGAACGCCCACCGCCAGACCGGCTTCTCCCCCATCAGGAAACCCAGCGGCGTGGAGAGGAACGGCATCGTCGGGATGCCGACCCCGAGCGCCCGGCACACCTCGTCGTACCGGCGGAAGCAGACGCCGGCGAGAGGCGTGAGCTCCACCGACCCGGTCACCCCGAACCCGAGCCAGCCGGAGACGCCGTCACCGCGGTCCTCCAGCCAGACGTGCCCGCGGCGGACGAACCCGGTCGAGCACAGGGCGGTGTCCACGGCCACGAGCACGTCGGTTTTCGGTGAAGGCCTCACGGACGACAGAGTCCCACCGATGCCCTGCCGGTGCAGCGCGGATCAGTGCAGGACGGGACCGAGGAACTCCGTCAGCTTGCGCATCGCGTCGTCCGGCACGTCGTCGAGGTGCTCGGTCAGTTGCAACAGGATGCGTCCGCCTCCCAGGTCCTCCACCGAGAAACACGGTGCGGACGCGAGAACCTCTTGCACACCACCCAAAGCAGCGACTTGACGTGGTCCGAGCAACGTCGCCCAGTGCGGGCCGCGCGCCAGTTCCGCTGCCATGAACAGGGATTCGTCCAGTCCCACGCCGACGGCGACCTCGTGCGCGGTCCGCACACCGACGCGGTCCAGCGTGATCCAGCCGCCGCAGGCACGCGTCAGCGAAGCGCCGGAGCGGAACATCGACAGCCAGTTCTGTTGCGTGACAAGGAAAATCCAGCCGCCGAACAGAGAGCGCGACGCGGTGACGACGATCTGGTGCGGGAACGCGGGATCGTCCTTCAGCAGGACTTCCGCGGACCAGCCGTCCTCGACCAGCGGCAGGCCCTGCGAGTCGAGCTGGACCAGCTGCACGCGCAGGAACGACGGCAGGTCCGCCAGTGCGGCCGACCACGACGGAAGGGTGAACTCACCCGAGGAGAGCAGCAGACGGGCGTAACCCGGTGGGCCCCAGGGAGTTGCGTCAGATGGCATGTAGTCGCGCGCCACCGCCACGAGCTCCTCGATCGAGGCCGGGCAGAGGGGCGCGAGCAGGTCGGTGAACACGGCGCCGAACCAGCCGGCCAGCGCGGGGCGGTCGGCACCGGAGAACGTGTCCAGTTCCAGGCGGACCACGTGCGGCGCCGACACGGGTCTCGGAAGCGTCAGGTCGGTGCTCAAAGTGAGCGAACCTTACGACTTCGGAACCCCTGCCGTTAGGGGCCAGTCCCGTGAAAGATCGGCCCCGAACGGAGGACCCCCTACCCCCGCGACCGGTAGTCGCGCAGCAGGCCGCGGGAGATGATCGTCTTCTGGATCTCCGACGTGCCCTCGCCGATCAGCAGGAACGGGGCCTCGCGCATCAGGCGCTCGATCTCGTACTCCTTGGAGTAGCCGTAGCCGCCGTGGATGCGGAACGCCTCCTGCGTCACCTCGGCGCAGTACTCCGACGCGAGGAGCTTGGCCATGCCGGCCTCGACGTCGTTGCGCTGACCCGAGTCCTTGAGCCTGGCCGCGTTCACCATCATCAGGTGCGCCGCCTCGACCTTGGTGGCCATCTCGGCGAGCTTGAACGCGATGGCCTGGTGCTCGGCGATGGCCTTGCCGAACGTCCTGCGCTGCTGCGAGTACTCGATGGCGAGCTCGAACGCGCGGATCGCGATGCCGCACGCGCGGGCGGCCACGTTCACGCGGCCCACCTCGACGCCGTCCATCATGTGGCGGAAGCCCTGGCCGGACGCGCCGCCGAGGATCTGATCAGCGGAGATCTCGAAGCCGTCGAACACCATCTCGGTGGTGTCGACGCCCTTGTAGCCCATCTTGTCGATCTTGCCGGGGATCGTGAGGCCCGGCAGGACCTCGCCGTAGCCCTCGGGCTTCTCGACCAGGAACGTCGTGAGGTTCTGGTGCGGCTTCTCGGCGCCCTCGTCGGTCTTCACCAGCACGGCGGTGAGGTTCGACGTGCCACCGTTGGTCAGCCACATCTTCTGGCCGTTGATCGTGTAGCCGCTGGAGCCCTTGACGGCCTTGGTGCGGATCGCCGCCACGTCGGAACCCAGCTCGGGCTCGGACATGGAGAACGAGCCGCGCACCTCGCCGGCGGCCATGCGCGGCAGGTACTTCTGCTTCTGCTCGGGCGTGCCGTGCTGCTTGAGCATGTGCGCCACGATGAAGTGGGTGTTGATGACACCGGAGACGCTCATCCAGCCACGCGCGATCTGCTCGACGACCAGCGCGTAGGTCAGCAGCGACTCGCCGAGCCCGCCGAACTCCTCCGGGATCGTCAGGCCGAAGAGGCCCATCTCCTTCATGCCGTCGACGATGTCGGCGGGGTACGTGTCGCCGTGCTCCAGCGTCTGGGCGTGCGGGATGATCTCCTTGTCCACGAACGTGCGAACGGTCGCGAGGATTTCTTCCTGGATGTCCGTGAGACCCGCGGTCTGGGCGAGGCGCGCCATCGCACTTCCCTTCCGAAGCAAGAGTTACCGGCGAGTATGGACCGGTTAACGCTCGTTTGCGACCGCGGTGTGCTCTCCGCAACACGGCTGCGGGACCTGTACCGAAACAGCACCGCTGACAGGTGTAATCGCGCACCCACGCAGGACGAAAGGGAGGTGCGGACCTTAGGATCGCGGCTCACACATCTAGGGGGACCAGCGATGACTCACGACCCGTACAACCCGAAGCAGCCGGGCGACCCGTACGGCCAGCCCGACCCGTACGCCCAGCAACAGCCCTACGGCCAGCAGCAGCCCTACGGACAGCCCGGCACCTACGGCCAGCCGATGCACGGCGGCTACGGCTACGCGCCGCCCAAGCCGCAGACCAACGCGATCCTCGCGCTCGTGCTGTCGTGCGTCGGGTTCGTCACCTGTGGCGTGACGGCCATCGTGGGCGTGATCTTCGGCCACATCGCGATGGCGAAGATCAAGCGGGGCGAGGAGGAGGGCCACGGCATGGCGGTGGCGGGCCTGATCGTCGGCTACGTCGTCATCGCCGGCTGGCTGGCGTACCTGGCGTTCATCATCATCGCGGTCATCGCGGCCGCGAACAACACCTACTAGCGGCGGGGCTCAGCCCGCCAGGGCGATCTCCAGGGCGCCACCGCAGTGGCGGCAGACATCGGCGAACACGTGGACATCGGCGGCGCATCCGGGGCAGCTGCGGAAGCTGCGCTCGAGCAGGTCGTCCTCGCGGCGCTTGAAGAGCCGCAACCGCCTGCCCGCCTTGCCGTTACTCGAACGTGACATGCCCCAGAGCATGCCCCTGCACGGGGGCGAGATCGCAAACCCTGGTGACGGATTGTGCGTCACCTCACCCATTTTGACTGCAACCCGTGACGGTCGAACACGTCCGGTGACATCGAGGGTGAAATGACGCACAATCCGTGACAGCTACTCGAGCGAGCGGAGCCAGTCGTCCAGGTGCGGGCAACGTGCCCGAAGCGCGGTCACTCCGAGATCCTCGATGGCGATCGGCCCGTCAGACGTCTTCATGTAGCCAGGGCAGTACCGGAGGATCCGTTTGGACGGAGCGGTCGTCGGACCGTCGTTCACGAGTTCCGGCCCACCAGCCGCTTGCTCGTCGGCTGTCAACCGGTCCGAGACCCACCAGCCGAGAGACTCCGGGTACGGCTTCAGCACGGTGTTGACCACGGCCTCTTCTGTCTGCCCTTCGACAAGCAGGTGCAGGCTGCGACAGACGTGACTCATGAGTTCCCGCTCGGCCTGCCGCCGAGGACGTTCTTCTCCCAGAGCTCACCCAGCGAGTACTCGGCAAGCCAGTCCTGCAGCTGCGCTGGATCACGCCGTCCGAACTCGGAAGCACCGTTCTGCCGCTCGACAACGATCAGCTCGTCCAGCGCGAACTGGTTCATCAACGTCACCGACTGGGTTGCGATGAGCACCTGGCTGCGCATTGCCGCCTGCCTGAGCAGGCTCGCCAGCTGAACGATCGCACAGGGGTGCAACCCCAGCTCCGGCTCGTCGAGCACGACCAGCGAAGGCAGCCGGGGATGCAGCAGGAGCGTGACCAGACAGATGAACCGCAGAGTGCCGTCGGACATCTGGTTCGCCGAGAACACGAGATCCGACTCGTTCTGCCGCCACCTGAGCCGTATCAGATCATTCCGCTCGGGTTCGAGGACGAAGTCGCGGAAGAACGGTGCCACCAACCGGATCGTCCGGACGATCCGCCGGTAAGCCGGGTGGTCGGCCTCGCGCAACGCCAGCAGCACCGCGGCGACGTTGCCGGCGTCATTCCTCAACGAGAGGTTGTCCGCTGTCGACACCAGGCTTTTGACGGGCGCGTTGGCACTCGTGTCGTGGAAGTGGAAAACACGGCATCCACGGAGGAGATCCACCACCGGCTCGGCGATCGAGTCCTCGCCCTCAGGCACAGGGACGTACTCGTGCAGCCTGGTCTCGCGATGACCGCGGCCGATCTCCTGACCACGGTTCAGGTGGCCGATCCACTCGGATTCGAAGATCAGCTCATCTCGCGCGGCCGGCACCAGCGTGGCCTTGTACGAGGTGTCACCGTGCACGGCCACAGTCACGTGCCCCATGGCCGAGTTGCGAAGCGTGTTGGCGCCGCCGTTGAGGCCCACGAAGAGGTTGAGCTCGTCGTCCACGATCCGCCCGAGCAGCTCGAACACCCGGATGAAGTTGCTCTTACCGGCACCGTTGGGCCCGACCAGCACGTTGATCCGGCCGAGTGTGACGGATGCTGAGCGGATCGACGTGAACCCGTCGATCCCGATGGATTTCAGCTCCCTGTCGGCCATGCGCTCACCTTACGGCGCACGGCCGACAGAAGGCCGGATTGATCAATCCTCCGGCGGCGTCCACACGTTCGCGCGGGACATGCCCGCCGCGCGGCCCTTGCCGGAGATCACCAGCGCCATCTTGCGCGACGCCTCGTCGATCATCTCGTCGCCGAGCATGACCGCGCCGCGCTTCCCGCCCGCCTCGGACGTGTAGTACTCGTAGGCGTCGAGGATGTTCTCGGCGTGGTCGTAGTCGTCCTGCTTCGGGCTGAAGACCTCGTTGGCCGCGTCGATCTGGCCGGGGTGCAGCACCCACTTGCCGTCGAAGCCCAGCGCCGCGGACCGGCCGGCGACGCGCTTGTAGCCCTCGACGTCGCGGATCTGCAGGTAGGGGCCGTCGATGGCCTGCTTGTCGTGGGCACGCGCGGCCATCAGGATCCGCATCAGGATGTAGTGGTAGGCGTCGCCGACGTCGTAGCCGGGCGGCTGCTCGCCGACGACCAGCGACTTCATGTTGATCGACGCCATGAAGTCGGCCGGGCCGAAGATGATCGTCTCGACGCGCGGGGACGCGGTGGCGATCGCGTTGACGTTGTTCAGGCCCAGGGCGTTCTCGATCTGCGCCTCGATGCCGATCCTGCCGACCTCGTAGCCCATCGTCTTCTCGATCTGGGTGATCAGGAAGTCGAGCGCGACGACCTGCTCCGGCGTCTGGACCTTCGGCAGCATGATGCAGTCGAGGTTCGCGCCGGCGCCCTCGACGACCTCGGTGACGTCGCGGTAGGTCCACTCCGTCGTCCAGTCGTTGACGCGCACGACTCGGGTCCTGTCGCCCCAGTCGCCCTCGTTGAGCGACGCGACGATGGTCTTGCGGGCGTCCGGCTTGGCCAGCGGGGCGCAGGCGTCCTCCAGGTCCAGGAACACCTGGTCCGCCGGCAGCGTGCGGGCCTTGTCGATCATCTTCTGGCTCGAGCCGGGGACCGCCAGACACGAGCGACGGGAACGCTGCTGGTCGACCACTGGAGTACCTCCTTGTACCGGCCGGTAACTATGAGCGCCACAGTGGCACGCATCATCTCCGGGCGCATATTCGCTGAGTCCCGTCTCACAAAGCCTGGCAGGCTGAACCGGTGGAGATCACCCGAGTACTCGACGCGGCGCTGCGGAAAGCGGCGGCTGTCTGGATCACCTCACCCGGTCATGAACCACGTCTCGTGCACGCTCACTGGCGTGACGACGCGCTGTGGGTGATCAGCGGCGGCACCGAACCGCAGGCGCCCCTGACCGACGGAGCACAGGTCACCGTCACCGTCCGCTCCCCCAGCACGCACTCGCACCTCATCGACGCGAAGGCCACCGCGCAGCTGACCGAGCCCGACGAGGAGACGGCGCAAGCCCTGAGAACCGCGCGCCTCAACACCAAGCCGGAGTGGGATGCGGTGTACCGCCTGGAGTTCAGCGCATGATCACCGTGCCGGACGGTTTCGGCGCCGAGCTCGGCGAAGGCGCGCCGGAGTGGGTCGCGAAGCTGCCGAAGCTCGCCACCAAGGCCTGCGCGCGCTGGCAGCTCACTCCGGACGGCGCGCTGATGAACGGCTTCTGCGCCGTCGTGCTCCCGGTCCGCCGCCCCGACGGGCATCCCGCCGTGCTCAAGCTGACCTGGATCGACGAGGAGACCGAGCACGAACCGCTCGCGCTGCGGCTCTACGACGGCAACGGCGCGGTCCAGCTGCTCGGCCACGACGAGGAGCTGGGCGCGTTGCTGCTGGAACGCCTCGACCAGCACTCGCTCGACGACGAGCCGCTCGACCTCGCCATCGGCGTGATCGGCGACCTGCTGCGCCGCCACCGCGGGATCCAGGCCCCCGACGAGATCCGCCGGTTCCGGAACGAGCTGAAAGACCACCCAGCCATCCCCGCGAAGCTGCTCGACGCGGCCCGTGAGGCCGGGACCCGGCCGATGGGCACGACGCTCGTCAACGAGGACCTGCACTACCAGAACGTGCTGCGCGGCGACCGCGAACCGTGGCTGGTGATCGACCCGAAGCCGCTGTCCGGTGATCCCGAGTACTGCGTGATCCCGTTGCTGTGGAACAGGTTCGACGAGCTGGACGGCCGCAGGGGGCTCACCGACCGGTTCCTCGCCGTCTGCGACGCGGGCGAGCTCGACGTGGCGAAGGCGCGCGACTGGACGCTGCAGCGGGCCGTGGCCAACTGGATCTGGTGCCTGGAGGAGGATCTCGCGGACATGGCAGTGATCTGCGGCGAGATCACGCTGTGGGCGGCCCGGACCTGATCTAGCCTGGTCCTGTGGTGTCTGTGAACCGGGTTTTCATCGCTCAGCTGGCCGGACTACCCGTGTTCGGGCCTGATGGAGAACCCATCGGCAAGGCACGTGACGTCGTGATCAGCCTCCGCATCGACCGGCAACCGCCGCGCGTGCTCGGCATGGTGGTCGAGCTGGTGACGCGCCGGCGGATCTTCGTGCCGATGCTGCGGCTCACCTCCATCGAGCCGAACGCGGTGACGCTCGCGACCGGGTCGGTGAACCTGCGGCCGTTCCACCAGCGCGTCAACGAGGTGCTGGTGATCGGCGAGTTGCTCGACGCCAAGATCCAGCTCGACGACGGCGGCACCGCGGTCGTCGTGGACGCCGCGATGGAGCTCACCCGCACCCGCGACTGGCGCATGGTCCGCGTCGCCGGGCGGGAGCGCACCGGCCGGTTCAGCCTCAAGGGCCCGGTCCAGGTGTGGGACTGGGAGGACGTCGGCGGCCTGGGCGTCAACGAGATCGCGGGCCAGCCGCAGGGCGCGCAGCAGCTGGTCGCGGTGTTCGAGGGCATGCGCGCGGCCGACGTCGCGCACGCGCTGCACGAGCTGCCGCCCAAGCGCCGCCACGAGGTCGCGGACGCGCTCGACGACGAGCGGCTCGCGGACGTCATCGAGGAACTGTCCGAAGAGGACCAGAAGGACGTCCTGTCGCACCTGGACGAGGAACGCGCCGCGGACGTCCTGGAGGCGATGAACCCGGACGACGCGGCGGACCTGCTCGGCGAGTTGTCCGAGGGCACCAAGGACCGGCTGCTCGCTCTGATGGAACCCGAGGAGTCCGAACCGGTCCGCCGGCTGCTGGAGTACTCCTTCGACACCGCCGGTGGTCTCATGACACCGGAGCCGATCATCCTCACACCGGACGCGACGATCGCGGAAGCGTTGGCACGAGTGCGAAATCCCGACCTCACGCCGGCGTTGGCGTCGATGGTCTTCGTGTGCCGCTCGCCCTCCGCGACGCCGACCGGCCGCTACCTCGGCTGCGTGCACATCCAGCGGCTGCTGCGCGAACCGCCGTTCGACCTCGTCGCCGGAGTGCTCGACACCGACCTGGCACGGTTGCCGCCGAACGCCTCGCTGAGCGACGTGACGCGCTACTTCGCCACCTACAACCTGGTGTGCGCCCCGGTGCTCGACGAGTCAGAGCACCTGCTCGGCGCCGTCACCGTGGACGACGTGCTGGACCACCTGCTGCCGAACAACTGGCGCGAGACGGGACTGAGCCATGCCTGAACTGCTGCCGCGGCGCAGACTCGACCTGCCGCGCGAACCGCGGGGTTTCCGCTTCTCGATCGACCCCGACACGTTCGGCCAGCTCTCCGAACGGCTCGCGCGCTTCCTCGGAACCGGCAAGTTCCTGTTCTGGCAGACGCTGCTCGTCGTCGCGTGGATCACGGTGAACCTCGTCGCGGTGTCGCTGCGGTGGGACCCGTACCCGTTCATCCTGCTGAACCTGGCGTTCTCGACGCAGGCCGCCTACGCCGCGCCGTTGATCCTGCTCGCGCAGAACCGGCAGGACGACAGGGACCGCGTGTCGCTGGAGGAGGACCGGGCGCGGGCGGCGCAGACGAAGGCGGACACCGAGTACCTGGCCCGCGAGCTGGCCGCGGTGCGGCTGGCGCTGGGCGAGGTGGCGACGCGCGACTTCATCCGCAACGAGCTGGAGAAGCTCGTGAAGGAGCAGAACAACCGCAAGAAGGTCAGGCCGTGACGAGTCCGCTCGCGACCAGGTCGTCCAGGACGTCGTGGATCGCGGGAGCGGTCTCGGCGTGCTCGCGGTACTCGTCACGCGTCACGTAGGTCAGTTCGGCGATCTCGCTCGTCGGCCGCGGGGTGCCCTGGAGCCGTGCCGTGAAACAGGTCATGTCGACCATCGCGCCCGCACCCTCGCCGTAGGCCGGGGCGACGTAGCGCTGGAGTTCAGCTGGTGCCTCGAGCTCGACTCCGAGCTCTTCGCGGACCTCCCGGCGAAGCGCTTCGACGGGCGTCTCGTCGGGTTCGATCTTGCCGCCGGGGAGGTAGAAGGCCTTCTTGTTGCGTGAGCGCACAACGAGGAGGCGGCCAGCCTCGACGTGCACGAGTCCCACCACCACGATCACGGGTACAGGTCGTCCGCGGCCAGGCGGTCGCACGTGCGCCCGAAGGTCTCGAGCTCACCGGGGCCGAAGCTCTCCCCGAAGTGCTCGGCGACGCCGGCGAGGTGGGTGGTGGAGGCACTGCGCAGACGTTCGGCGCCGAGCGGTGTGAGCACGGCCACGATGCCGCGTCCGTCACCGTCGGCCCGTTCGCGTCCGACGAGGCCCGCGCGTTCCAGCCGGTCCACCAGGCGGGTCACGCCAGAACGGGACAGCAGGACGGCGTCGGCCAGCTCGGTCATGCGCATGCGCAGGGAAGGCGTCTCGGCCAGTTGGACCAGCACGTCGTACGCCGCGAGCGAAAGGCGCTGCTCAGCAATCAGTTCGGCCTCGAGGACCCTCGTGATCCGTGCATGCGCGCGGAGGAACGATCGCCACACCCCTAGCTCGACACGGGTGGGCAACCGGGAACTACCCGATTCCGGCACGGGCGTCGATGTTACGGACAGCTCCCCATCGGCTACGACCTGGCCCTGTGCTGGAAAGTGACCGGCCGGTAGGACGGGGACGATCCGGACGTAGCATGGATCGGTGACCACCACGCAGCCCCTCCCCACGGTCGAGGACGTCCGCAAGGCGCTCTCCGGCGTGCAGGACCCGGAGATCCGCCGTCCGATCACCGAGATCGGCATGGTCAAGGACGTCGAGGTCGGTGCGGACGGAGCCGTGGTCGTGGGCGTCTTCCTGACCGTCGCCGGCTGCCCCATGCGCGACAAGATCACGTCCGACGTGACCGCCGCGGTGTCGGCGCTCGAAGGCGTCTCGTCCGTGCGCGTCGACCTGGACGTCATGAGCGACGCCCAGCGGACCGAGCTCCGCAAGACGTTGCGCGGCGGAGCCGAGGAGCCGGTCATCCCCTTCGCCCAGCCGGGCTCGCTGACGCGCGTGTACTGCGTCGCGTCCGGCAAGGGCGGCGTGGGCAAGTCCTCGGTCACCGTGAACCTCGCCGTGGCGATGGCCGCGCGCGGCCTGTCCGTCGGAATCGTCGACGCCGACATCTACGGCCACTCGATCCCGCGCATGCTCGGCGCGGACGGCCGCCCCACCCAGGTCGAGAAGATGATCATGCCGCCGCAGTCGCACGGCGTGAAGGTCATCTCGATCGGGATGTTCACGCCTGGCAACACGCCTGTCGTGTGGCGCGGGCCGATGTTGCACCGGGCTTTGCAGCAGTTCCTCGCGGACGTGTTCTGGGGGGATCTGGACGTGCTGCTCCTCGACTTGCCGCCTGGTACCGGTGACGTGGCCATTTCCGTGGCTCAACTGGTGCCCAATGCCGAGATTCTCGTGGTGACCACGCCTCAGCAGGCTGCTGCTGAGGTGGCTGAGAGGGCTGGGTCCATCGCGTTGCAGACTCGGCAGCGGATCGCTGGTGTCATCGAGAACATGTCCTGGCTGGAGATGCCGGACGGGTCGCGGATGGAGATCTTCGGTTCTGGTGGTGGCGCGGCTGTCGCCGAGTCCTTGACCAAGGCCATCGGGTCTGAGGTGCCGTTGCTCGGGCAGGTGCCGTTGGATCCTCGGTTGCGGGAGAACGGGGACTCGGGGACGCCTATCGTTCAGGCTGTGCCGGACTCGGCGGCGGCCAAGGTGCTGACCGATGTGGCGACGAAGCTGAGCGTGCGATCGCGCGGCCTGGCCGGGCGGCTGCTGAACGTCTCCCCCGCCGGCCGCTAGAACTTTCCCGAACACGAAGAAGGGGCCCTTCCCCGCTCCTGGTGAGCCGGGAAGGGCCCCTTGTCGTCAGGGCCTCAGGTCGCGTCCGGGTCGTACGGCGGGCGCTCCCCCGGTGCCAGCGGCCGTTGTTCCGGCGCGGGCGGGGTCGGTGGGGTCGGGTAGCCGTTGGCCTTGGTGGGCTCCGGGTCGTCGAAGAGGTGCTTGGTGACCGCGCGCTTCGGGTCGAAGTTGCGCAGTTCCCGCAGGTCTTCCAGGGGTTTGCGGAGTTGCTCGAACTCCGGGCCCATCTCCTGCTTGAGCTGTTCGCGGGCGCCGGTCGCGTACTCGCGGACCTGGCGGGCGGTCTTGCCCAGCCAGGCTGCCGCTGACGGCAGGCGTTCCGGGCCCAGGATGAAGAGACCCGCCACGACGATGATGAGGATCTCTACCCATCCGATGCTGTCGAACACGGGCCCCAGCCTACTTGTCAGTCGCTCTTCAGTGTGACGTCCAGCGTGAGTTCACGGCCCTGTCGTGCCAGCACTACCTGCACGGTTTCGCCGATTTCGCGCTCGCGGACCGCTACGACCAGTTCGGCGGCGTTGCGGACCATGCGGTTGCCGACCTTCGTGATCACGTCGCCCTCCTGGATGCCGGCTGCTGCCGCCGCGCCTCCCGAGGGGACGTTCTGCACCTGGGCGCCTTCGGAGGTTTCCGCGGACACGGACTTCACGTTGACGTTCATGTCCGCGTGCTTGACCTGACCGTTGCGGATCAGCTCCTGGCTGATCTTGCGGGCCTGGTTGCCGGAGATCGCGAAGCCGAGGCCCACCGAGCCGCCCGTTTCGGTGCGGATCGACGAGTTGATGCCGATCAGGGCTCCTCGCGAGTCGACCAGCGCGCCGCCCGAGTTGCCCGGGTTGATGGCCGCGTCGGTCTGGATCGCGTCGTAGGTGACCTGGGGGCCGCCGTTCTCGCCCGCCGCCGTGACCGGGCGGTGCAGGGCGGAGACGATGCCCTCGGTGACGGTGTTGGAGAGCTGCAGGGGGGAGCCGATGGCGATCACGCTGTCACCGACCTCGAGCTCGTCGGAGTTGCCGAACTGCAGGACGGTCGGGTTGGTGACCTCGACCTTGATGACCGCGAGGTCGGTCTTCGGGTCGCGGCCGACCACGCGGGCCTGGGCTCGGGTGCCGTCGGTGAAGACGGCGCTCAGCTTGGCCGAGGAGTCCTGGGCCGCCGGGGCCACGACGTGGTCGTTGGTCAGGATGTAGCCGCCGCCCTCGATGACGACGCCGGAGCCGACGCCCGCGACGTTGGCGCCCTTGAACTCGATCGAGACGACGCTGGGCGTCACGCGCTTGGCGATGTCCGAGATGGACCCCGCCGGGCGTTCCTTGCCCTGTGCGACCTCGGCCAGCGTGACCGTCGAGTCGGTCAGGGGGTTGCCCGCGCGGCCGATCAGCCAGCCGACCAGGCCGCCGACCGCGCCCAGGACCAGGGCGACCGTCAGCAGCAACGCCAGGGCGGTGGGCTTCACGCGGCGGCCGAAGAGGATCTCCGGGACGCTCAGCTGCGGGCCGGGCTCCTGCCTGCGCTCGGGTTCGCGCGGCGAGTCCTCACCCACGGCGGGCGGGCCGATCACGGCTCCGGAGGCCGGATCGCGCCACGGGTCGCCCGCGGGCTCACCGCCCCAGAAGACCGGGTCGATGTCCGGGTCCGGGTCGGACGTGGGCTGCGGCGGGCGCTGCAGGAGCTCGCGCGAGCCCTGGCGGCCGAAGGCCGTCACGAGGGACTCCGGAGGCGGCGGTGCCGACTGGAGGGAGGTGACGGGCACGTCACGCGCGGCGAAGGCGCCGGGGACCCCGTCCGGGCGGCCGAAAGCGGTCGCGTACGCGGGGTCGACCGGCGGCTGCACCAGGGGCCGTGGCCGGAGCCTGCGATGCGCTCCGTCGTCCACTCCGGAAACGGGTGTGGACGTCTGGCCGTTGGGCGACTGCTGGCTCATCTCTCCCCGAGTTTTCCGCTAGGAGTGCTGAACTACAGCGTGCCTCACGAACAGTGAAATGACTGTCAGGGGGTGGTCGCGAAGACCGCGCCGGCGTTCTGCGGGGCGACGGCGGGCGCGGGCGGCGCCTCGCTCTCCGGCGTGGTGAACGCGAGCGCGCTGAGCAACATGCCGCTCACGACGACACCGGCACCCTGACGGGCACGGCGGCCGCTGAACCAGCCGTTGCTGCCCAGGGGTCTCGACGAGCCCAGCAACGGCCCCGAGCCGAACGCGGGCTTGTCCGTGCGCTGCACGGCGACGAACTGACCGTCCTCCGTGATCGCGAGCCCGTCCGGAGCGGACGGCAGGTCGACCTCCTGCGGAATGGCGCCGAGCCTGTCCAGCAACGACGCCGACGCCGTGGGCGCCGAGGCGGTGCGCACGGCGGCACGCGCCTGCTGCTGGGTGTAGGTCTCGAACGCGCAGAAGCCACAGCTCTGGATGTGAGCAGAGGCCCGCTCGTGGGCAGTCGAGGACAGTTCCCCGTCCACGAACGCGACCACGGCGTCCGGCAAGAGGTGCTGCTCAGGCAGGCCCCAACCACGGAGGTCGGTCATGCAGAGTCCTCCAGCAACGATTCCTGACGACGACGCTCGAGAGCGGCCTTCAGAGCCTGGCGGCCCCGATGGATCCTGCTCCTCACGGTACCCATCTTCACCCCGAGAGTGGCGCCGATCTCCTCGTAGGAGAGTCCTTCCACGTCACAGAGCACGACCGCGGCACGGAACTCCGGCGGGAGCTCGTCCAGCGCGGCCTGCAGGTCGGGGTCGAGGTGGTTCTCGTCGTAGATTTCCTCGGGGGACAGGTCGTCACCCTCGAGGCGGTCGTTGTCCTCGGGCAGCGCCTCCATGCGGACACGGCTGCGACGGCGGGCCATGTCGAGGAAGAGGTTGGTGGTGATGCGGTGCAGCCACCCCTCGAAGGTGCCCGGCTTGTACGACGCGAGAGAACGGAAGACGCGGATGAACGTCTCCTGCGTCAGGTCCTCGGCATCGTGCTTGTTGCCGGTCAGGCGGTACGCGAGCCGGTAGACCCTGTCCGCGTGTTCGCGGACGATGGAGTCCCACGAAGGCGGCGTCCAGTCGGCCGTCTCGATGGGCGCGACTGCCTCCGGCGAACTCGACTGCGTGCGCATCAGGTGTTTCGGCACCTCCATGTGGGCCGCCCGGCGACCCTTGTGCGGCTCAACGGACGACGGGTCCGGCTTGTTCCCGTCCAGAGCCTGGCTTCTTGCTTACATACCTTCTCCTGCTCCCTTTAAACGATCGTGAGAACTGGCTGAGAGCACCCTGAGAATCTCGGTTCAGGCCACGTTCACCCGTTTTGGGCACTCGGGCACTAACCTGCTACCCCGTGACCCCGGAATCGGCCCTGCGGGAGTACGTCGAGCAGTACCTCCCCGAGGACGACGTGCACCTGGCAGCGCGAGCACGCGGCCAGGAACTGGGCTGCGTGCCCATCGGCGCGGGAGGAGGGGCCGCACTGCGGTTCCTGGCGACCGCACTCCAGGCCCGAGCGGTGGTGGAAGTAGGCACCGGCGCGGGCACCAGCGGCCTGTACCTCCTGGCCGGAATGCCCAAGTCGGGCATCCTGACCTCGATAGACGTGGCCCCAGAACACCAACGGGCAGCCCGCGAGGCCTACGCGGCGGCAGGAATCTCCCCGTCGCGCACCCGCCTGATCATGGGCAAGGCCCTGGACGTGCTGCCAAGACTGACCGACGCGGCGTACGACCTGGTCTTCGTGGACGCCTTCAAGCCCGAATACCCGCAGTACCTACAACACGGCGTCCGCATGCTGCGCCCAGGCGGAGTGATCGCGTTCGACAACGTCCTGTGGCACGGATCAGTGGTGGACCCGACGAAGCGAGACGAGTCGACCCAGGCAATGCGAGACATAGCGAGGCTCGTCAAGGAGGACGACCGCCTGGTGCCGGTGATGCTCCCGCTGGGCGACGGCCTGCTGGTAGCCGCAAGGCGCCCATAGCCGAAGACGAAGGCAAATCGAGGGCCGACGGCCCGAGCCGACCGGAGCGCAGCTCCGCGCGGTGGGGTCCCCGTCACGAGTCGCGCCACAGCACTCGCCGCTCCTGGTGCACCTTGTGAGGGGGACCCCACCGCGACGCAACCACCTACGCAACGCGCAGCCGCCCAAAGCACCAGGCGTGCCATCAACCCACGAGCGGCGCGGTCCCCCCGATCAGATTGCCGGGGGTCCGGGGGCAGAGCCCCTGGGTGGAAGCACGCAACAGGAACAGGCCGCCCGCAAAGAGACCGCACGCCCGCGACCCGGCGGGCACGC
>NZ_DATLEC010000080.1:0-6083 GCF_035525475.1 Lentzea sp.
AAGCGGCACTTTCCCGTGAAAGTGCCGCTTCGGGGGCTCAGTCGAAGTTCAGGTCGCCCGTGCGGGTGCGCTTGAGCTCGCAGACGTCGGGGTAGGCGGCCAGCGCGACGGCGCCGTCGAACACCTTCACCGCGTCCTCGCCCCGCGGGATCGAGCTCAGCACCGGGCCGAAGAACGCCACGCCGTCGATGTGGATCGTCGGGGTGCCGACGTCCATGCCGACCGGGTCCATGCCCTCGTGGTGGCTCTTCTTCAGCGCCTCGTCGTACTCCGTGGAGTGCGCCGCCTCGGCCAGCTCGGCCGGGGCACCGATGGCCTCGAGCACCTCCTTGACGACCACGTCGTGCTCCTTGCGGTCCTGGTTGTGCCAGCGGGTGCCGAACTCGGTGTAGAACTCGCGCAGCGCCTGCTCCCCCTTCGCCTGCGACAGCGCGACGGCCACGCGCACCGGGCCCCAGCCCTTCGCCAGCAGCTCGCGGTACTGCTCCGGCAGCTCGTCACGGCCCTCGTTCAGCACCGACAGGCTCATGATCCGGAAGTTCAGGTCCAGGTCGCGGTGCTTCTCGACCTCGAGGATCCAGCGCGACGTGATCCAGGCGAACGGGCAGATCGGGTCGAAGTAGAAGTCGACCTTCGTAGGCTGCTTGGCAGCGGTCATCGAGTGCTCCTGTGCGAATCGGTCGAGGTCGGGGCGTGGGCGGGCCCACACTGCGGGCCAACACCGGGGAGGGCAGGCTTGTTCCCCGTCGCCCGGCACCCCGTCGCCATGATTGGATGCGGGGAGTTGAAAACCGATACCACGACCAGAGGTGCCTGTGCCCGCCCCCAACCTGACCCGTGACCAAGCCAAGCTGCGCGCGGATCTGCTCGACGTCACCGGTTACGACATCGAGCTCGATCTGACCGACGGCCACGGCGGTCCCGGTGAGAAGACCTTCGCGTCGAAGACGACCGTCCGGTTCGCGAGCGCGCGGGCCGGCGAACGGACCTGGGTCGACCTCGTCGCCGACCGCGTCCGCTCGGCCACCCTGAACGGCGCGGACCTCGACGTGAGCGGGTACGTCGAGGACGAGGGCCTAGCGCTGCCGGGCCTCGCCACCGCGAACGAGCTCGTGGTCGAAGCCGACTGCCGGTACATGAACACCGGCGAAGGCCTGCACCGGTTCGTCGACCCGGTCGACGACGGCGTCTACCTCTACACCCAGTTCGAGACCGCGGACGCCAAGCGGATGTTCGCCTGCTTCGACCAGCCCGACCTCAAGTCGGTCTACCGGCTCACCGTGATCGCGCCGAGCGGCTGGAAGGTCGTCTCGAACACGCTCGCCGAGTCGGCGGAGGAGACGCCGGAAGGCGCCGTCCGGACCGTCTTCGCGGTGTCCGAGCGGCTGTCGACCTACCTGGTCGCGCTGGTCGCCGGACCGTACGCCGAGTGGCGCGACGAGTACTCCGACAGCCACAAGTCGATCCCGCTGGGCATCTACTGCCGCGCCTCGCTGGCCGAGCACATGGACGCCGAGCGGCTGTTCACCGAGACCAAGCAGGGTTTCGGTTTCTACCACGAGAAGTTCGGCACGCCGTACCCGTTCTCCAAGTACGACCAGCTGTTCGTGCCGGAGTTCAACGCGGGCGCGATGGAGAACGCGGGCGCGGTGACCTTCCTGGAGGACTACGTCTTCCGCAGCCGCGTCACCCGCTACGCCTACGAGCGGCGCGCCGAGACGCTGCTGCACGAGATGGCCCACATGTGGTTCGGCGACCTGGTCACCATGCGCTGGTGGGACGACCTGTGGCTGAACGAGTCGTTCGCCACCTGGGCGTCCGTGCTCGCGCAGGCGGAGGCCACCGAGTACCGCCAGGCGTGGACGACGTTCGCGAAGATCGAGAAGTCGTGGGCCTACCGGCAAGACCAGCTGCCCTCGACCCACCCCGTCGCCGCGGACATCTCCGACGTGCAGGCGGTCGAGGTCAACTTCGACGGCATCACCTACGCCAAGGGCGCCTCGGTGCTCAAGCAGCTCGTCGCGTACGTCGGGCTGGACAACTTCCTCGCGGGCCTGCGGGTCTACTTCGCCAAGCACGCCTGGGGCAACGCCACCCTCGCGGACCTGCTGGGCGCGCTGGAGGAGGCGTCCGGCCGCGACCTGTCGTGGTGGAGCGCGCAGTGGCTGGAGACGACGGGCCTGAACCTGTTGCGCCCCAAGTTCACCGTGGACGCCGACGGCAGGTTCACCGAGTTCGCCGTGCTGCAGGGCGGCGCGCGTCCGGGTGCCGGCGAGCTGCGGACGCACCGCATCGCGATCGGCGTCTACGACGACGACGGCTCCGGCAAGCTCGTCCGCACGCACCGCCACGAGCTGGACGTGACCGGCGACCGCACCGAGGTCCCGGAACTGGTCGGCGTGCACCGCGGCAAGATCGTGCTGGTCAACGACGACGACCTCACGTACTGCACGATGCGCCTCGACCCGGACTCGCTGGCCGCGCTGATCGACCACATCTCCGACATCGCCGAGCCGCTGCCGCGCACGCTGTGCTGGTCGGCCGCGTGGGAGATGACCCGCGAGGCCGAGCTGAAGGCCCGCGACTTCGTGAACCTGGTCCTCGGCGGTCTGCACTCCGAGACCGAGGTCGGCGTGGTGCAGCGGCTGCTGCTGCAGGCCCAGACCTCGCTGTCGTCCTACGCGGACGACTCGTGGCGCGCCGAGGGCTGGCGCCGGTTCGTGGCGACGGCCCTGGAGCTGGCCCGGGCCGCCGAGCCGGGGTCCGACCACCAGCTGGCGTTCGTGAACGCGCTGACCTCGTCGGTGCTCGACGACTCCACTGTGGACGTCCTGCGCGGCTGGTACGACGGCAGTGCCGTGCTCGAGGGCCTCGACGTCGACACCGACCTGCGCTGGCGCCTGCTGCAGGCCCTCGTCGCGCACGGCAAGGCCGGCCTGGCGGAGATCAACGCCGAGGAGGAGCGCGACCCGACCTCCACCGGTCACCGCCGCGCCCAGTCCGCCCGCGCCCTGCGCCCGACCACCGAGGCCAAGGACGAGGCGTGGGACCGCGCCGTGAACGACGACGAGCTGCCCAACGCGGTCAGCGAGGCGATCATCGCGGGCATCTCGCACCCGAGCCAGAAGGAGCTGCTCGAGCCGTACGTCGAGCGCTACTTCGCCGACGCCAAGGGCGTGTGGGACCGCCGCTCGTCCGAGCGCGCGCAGTCCATGGTCGTGGGCATGTTCCCGGCCTGGTCGATCGCGAAGTCCACTGTGGAGGCCGCCGACGCGTGGCTGGCGGACGAGCACCCGCCCGCCCTGCGCCGTCTGGTGTCCGAGGGCCGTGCGGGCATCGTGCGCGCGCTGGCCGCCCAGGAGTTCGACCGCTCCTGAAGTAGTGCTGTGAAGGCCCCGTGATGCCGCAACGGCGTCACGGGGTCTTCCCGTCTGAGGGGAAGATCTTGTCCGACAACGAACTCGACTCACTGGCGGAGCGCTGGCACCGGGGCTGGATCGCGGCCGACGGACTGACGTCCGAACGCCGCGACGGACGGCTGGTCGTCCACGTGAACCGGTCGCGCCGGCAGTACGAGTGGATCGTCACCGACTCCGGCGACGTCGCCGAGACGGCCGGGATCGTCGCCGCCACCACCGAACCGAACTGGCTCAGCGTGCTCACCGACGCGCCTGAAGAGGTGACCGCCGCGGTCGAGGCGGCAGGGCTGGTCGTGGCGCGGCCCGACGAGACGTTCATGCGGCGCTCGCTGGCCGACCACCCGGTGGCCGCCCCTCCCGCGGGCTACGCGATCGAGGTGACGCGGGACCCGGTCATCGGCGTGCGGGTGCTGACCGCCGGCGGCGAGCAGGCCGCGAGCGGGCTGATGGCGGTCGTCGGCGAGGATGCCGTGGCGCACCGGATCGAGACCGCGGAGGCGCACCGGCGACGTGGGCTCGGCAGCGTCGTGATGGGAACGCTGGCCCGTGCGGCGGTGGAGGGCGGCGCCAAGACCGGGTTGCTGTTCTCGTCGACCGACGGCGTGCACCTGTACGGCAGGCTCGGCTGGGAGCGGATCTGCGGCCTCGTGGTGGCGCGGAACGAGGCCGGCGCGTAGAAACGCCCCCGGTGGCACACCGGGGGCGTTCGAAGAGCTGGATCAGGAACGGGGCGCGTTGCCCGCCTGGTCGGTCAGCATGCGCAGGCCCGAGATCAGGCCGCCCGCGAGGTCGCCCTCCTTGAAGGACGCCACCATGCTCATCACCGCGAGCTTGGCGCCGCGGTCGGGGAGGCGGCGGTGCGACTCCTCGCCCGTCACGACCTCGACGACGCGCTCGCCCGGCGACACGGCCACGAGGACGTGGTGCGACGGGCGGTCGGTGGAGCGGTGCAGCTCCCCCGCGCGCTCACGGGAGGACGAGCCGAGCTCGCCCAGGTACACGCTGAAGTCGAGGCCGGTGGTGCGGCTGGAGAGCGTCAGCGCCTCGTCCAGCTGCGCGAGCTGGGTCGGCGTGAACGGCAGCTCCGGCGCGTGCGGCTCGTACATCTTCGCCGCGGACACACGGCCGCTGTTCGTCACGACGGCACCGAGCGGCAGCGTCGCCGGGTCGACGGGCACGATCGCCTTACCAGTTGCCACGGGCACCTCCCTTGGCGGTCGAACCCGCGGCAGCGGGCTCGGCGGCGCTGTGGTGGTCCGCGCTCAACCCGGCCGGGTTCGCGCTCCACCACACCGGGGCGTAGCCCCACTCCTGGCCGGGCCGGTACCGGGGAATCCGGGTGGCCTTTGGCCTCACCGTCAGCAGCGTGATCACGCCGTAGATCGCCAGCGGGATCAGCGCGAAGACGAGAACGGTCTCCACGATGGTCACGGCGGGTACGGTAGCCGAACTCGGCCGCGCGCGAGCGGCCGGGCCAGCAAGATCACCGTTCGTCCCGCGATCAAGCCCGCCAGGACGCGGATCGCCCCGAGCGACGCCGCCTCACGCGGGCACCCGGTACGCGCTGGTCACGGGCATCTAGCAGAGCATCGGCCGCCATGCACGCGGCAGAGCCGGGAACCACCGGTTCGGCGAGCCTGGTCGACCTGGATGGAGTAGAGCGCCGGAACGGCGTTGGTCGCGGTCGTCCGGAAAGCTGTGATTGCAACGGCAACTACCAGTGACCGCGGCTCCGGAACGCACGCCACGACGACACGTGGGCCGTTACTGACTCACAACACAGCTAAAGCGGCGGCAAGTCTGCGGAATCCCACTCGCCTGCGACTTCTGCGGCGTGACGCATGTCATGTTTAGCCGGAATGCGGGCTACGGAGCGTGTCCATACCGGCCAGTAAGGGCAATGAGCGCTCTCGTGCGGCGCAGCGGTTACGCCCGGTCAGGCCTCACCCGGTCGGCGGCGAACGGGTGCCGGTTTGGGGTCTTGTTCCCGGATCACCTACCTCCTAGCTTTTCACCTATACGGGTCTTGCGCACCCGCCCCGAACGAGCTGGAGGACACAAAATGTTCACGATGACCCGCCCCCAGGCCGTGACCTTCACTCTTCCGAGCTACAAGGACGATTCGGTGCGTATCACTGCCTGTGACTCCGTCCGGATCACGATGGACGACTCCGTTCGGATCACGGCGAGCGATTCGGTGCGCATCACGGCGTCCGACTCGGTGCGCATCACCATGGCAGACTCCGTGCGCATCACCGCGAGCGACTCGGTCAGGATCACGATGTCCGACTCGGTGCGCATCACCGCGCGTGAGGACTCCGTGCGCATCACGATGGACGACAGCGTCCGCATCACCGCTCAGGACGACTCGGTCCGCATCACGATGGACGACTCAGTGCGCATCACCGCACACGACGACTCGGTCCGAATCACGGCGCAGCACGACGACTCGGTCCGGATCATCGCGCACGACGACTCGGTGCGCATCACCGCACGTCAGAACGTCTTCTCCCTCGCGGCCTGACCCGTCGGGGAACTCCCGGATCAGGCCGCGGGCTCACCCAGGTACGGCAACCACTGCGGATCGGCCTCGGCCACGCCGGCGAGCAGCCGCCAGTGCGGGCCCCGTGGCGCCGCGGGTACGACGCGCAGCCGCCAGCCCAG